>JADZFO010000040.1 GCA_020849855.1 bacterium
CCCGTGGCTTTCCAGCACCAGCCTGACTGCCCGATCCTTGAACTCAGGGCTGTAACGCGGATTTGCTTTTCCCATGGCTACATTCTCCTCGTAAATGTAGCCTCCGGAAAACCCGGGACGATTCACTAAGAACGAGCAACGAAGCAAGGTAGCCATTTTCACTTCCAAAAGCGGCATCATGGAAGTAACCCTACTTAAGGGCCGATCCAACGATACTCACTCTTACTACGAATTCTGGGAAATCTGGATCAACCAAACCCGCCCAAAATGAGCAAGAGACCCAATGCCATGGAGCCCCATGCTGGGGGCGCCAGACAGAGTCTGGCGTGATCCCGACGCCAGCCCAAGGCTGGCGCTCCTGGGGACGGGCCGAACATGTTCGGCCCCTACGGCAAAAGCTGCGGCGCAGCCGCATTCATTAGTAACCTGGCGCACCCGGGATGCAAGCTGAAGCCTGCGTTCCCCAGCAGGGGGCCGGCTTGCAGCCGGCGTTCCGGGTCAGGTCGGCGGCCTCTCAGGTCTTCTTAGTGCCTTTGTGCCTTAGTGGTTAGAAATTCTGAACCACCAAGACACAAAGACACGAAGGAAGATCGGGTGTAGAGCGGAACTGCGGATGGCTACCAGGAATGCGGGCAGGGTGCCAGCGCTCCGACAAGAAGAGATGCAGGCTAAGGCCTGCGCTCCCCAGCTTGAGGCCGGCTTGCAGCCGGCGTTCCGAGGAGAATGCCGAGTACAACTCGTCGCTCCGTAAGAGACGGTCAGGCTGGCGACGCGTCAGATGCGGGCTCAGCTTTCCGTGTATACCCGGCGCACACGGCGGCCCCAGGCGCAGGTGATCTCATAGCTCACGGTGTCGGCGGCCTCGGCGACTTCATAGATGCTGATGCTGTCCTCGCCCCAGGGGCCGCGCTGGGCGCCGATGTAGACCGCCTCGTCGCCCAGACGCACGTCATAGTCGCCCACGTCGGCCATCACATAGTCCATCGCGATATTGCCCACCAGCGGGAAGCGCCGCCCGCCGATCAGCACCGCGCTGTGGTTGCTCAGGCGGCGTGGGTTGCCGTCGGCATAGCCATAGGGCAGGGTGGCGATGCTCGTCTCGCGCTCGGAGATAAAGCTGTGGCAGTAGCTGACGCCCTCGCCGGGCTTAATGCGGTGGATGTCGATCACCTCGCTGCTCAGGCGGCAGCAGGGCTCGATGGCGATGCGCGTCTCATAATCCCCCGGCGGGTAGATGCCCATGGGCAGCAGGCCCACCCGCACGCTGTCCAGGTGCGCGGCGGGGAAGTTCAGCACCGCGCCGGAGTTGGCCAGGTGGCATTCGGGGCGGTAGCCCAGCTCGGCGCTGGCGATCTCGATGGCGCGCTGGAAGCGGCTGATCTGCAGCTCGTTGATCCGCGCGTCGGGCACCCCGCTGTCGGCGAAGTGGCTGAAGAGGCCCACCACCGCCAGCTGCGGATGGCGGCCGATTTCGCTGAGAAAGCCGGCCAGCGCATCGACGCTGACGCCAAGGCGCGTCATGCCGGTGTCGACCTTGACGTGCAGCTCCAGCGGGCGCTTAAGCTCCAGCGCCGCCTCGGCCAGGGGGGCGATGTTCTCCGGGCGGTAGGCCGAGAGCTGGCAGCCGCTGTGCAGGATCTGGTAGTAGCACTTCGGGTGGGTATAGCCCAGCAGGATGATGCGCCCGGGATAGCCCAGGGCGCGCAGCTCCAGGGCCTCGTCCGGTGTGGCCACCGCGGCGGACATGTCCTCGAACTCGGCCAGGATCGGCAGCAGGCCGGCGACGCCGAAGCCGTAGGCATTGGCCTTCAGCACGGCGATGACCCGCGCGGGGGCGACGAAATCGCGGATGGCGCGCAGGTTGGCGCGGTAGCGGCTGACGTCGATCTCGAGGTTGATCAGGCTGGAGCCAAGGTCGTCAAGGCCGGCGAGCTTGGGCGTGTAAGTAGTCTCACGAAAGGTGCCTGGACGGGACTGCATCGCGGGGGATTATAAGCGCAATTCCCAGCGCGCTTCACGCTCGGCCTGGATCGCCCGCGGGACGAAACGCGCCAGCTCCAGGGGGCTCATGCCGGTCTCGCCGCGCCGCTGCGCATACAGCCGCGCCGCCGCCGAGTGCATGTTCACCGCGGCGCAGACAGCCTCCTCGATGCTGCCATAGTCCCGCCTCTGGGCCAGCAGCGCGCCGATCATCCCGGCCAGCACATCACCGCTGCCACCAACGGCCATCGCCGGGTGCCCGCGGCGCGGGAAGCGCAGCGTGCCATCCGGGGCGGCCAGCGCGCACTGGTTGCTCTTGGCCAGCACTAAGGCGTTGAAGCGGCTGCTGGCCTCGCGGCTGAGCTCAAACCAGCGCGGCAGCAGCTCCTCCGTGCTGACGCCCAGCAGCCGGGCCAGCTCGCCGGCGTGCGGCGTAAGCACCAGGGCCTCGGAGGCTTGCTGGCAGGGCAGGGCGCGCAGGGCGTCGGCGTCCAGCACTACGGGCTGTTTCGCCAGGCCAAGTAGCTTTTTCACCAGCACCTGGCCGGCCTCGCCGCTGCCAAGACCCGGGCCCAGCACCACGCTGTCGGCCCAGTCGAGGTACTCCAGCAGCGCGCTGGAGGGCGCGGCGGCGAAACCGCCAAAGCCGTCCTCCGGGTGGCCGTCGACCATGATCCCGGGGTTGCTGCAGGAGACGCTGTAGATCGGGTCCGGCACAACCAGGCGGATCAGCCCGGCGCCCATGCGGGCGCAGCCCTCGGCCGCCAGGCGCGGAGCGCCGGGATAGCGCCGGTGCCCGGCGATGATCAGCACCTTGCCATAGTCGCCCTTGTGCGTATCCGGCCGCCGCCGGCGCAGCGCGGCCAGGGGCAGCTGCCCGCCGCAGTCAAAACTGCTCCAGGGCGGATCAGCGGCATAGTCGCGGCTCAGGCCGATGTCGGCGACTTCCACCTGGCCGCAGTAGCGCTGCGCCCCCGGGTGGTAGAAGCCCAGCTTGGCATGGCCGAAGCTGACCGTCAGCCCGGCCTGCACCGCGGCTCCCAGGGGCAGGCCGCTGTCCGCGCTCAGCCCGGAGGGGATGTCAAGCGCGATCAGGGGTATCTCTAGCTCTCTCGAAGCCTGGTTCAGGGTGGCCAGCAGTTCGGCGTACTGCGGGCTCAGCTCGCGGTCCAGCCCGGTGCCAAAGAGCGCATCCACCAGCAGCAGATTGTTGTGCTCCGGGCGCAGGCGCTCCAGCGCGGCCGAAAGGCCGGACTGTTCAATGCGCAGGCCGGCGCTGCGGGCCTCCTGGAGGTAATAGTGCGGGTCGCTGCCCGGCGCGTAGGCTGCCTCGCCCCGGGGGTCGGCCAGCAGCACATCCGCCTCCTGCCCCGCCTGGCGAGCCAGCAGCGCCAGGGCCAGGCCGTCGCCGCCGTTATTACCCGGCCCGCAGAGGATCAGCAGGCGGCTGCGCCAGGGGTACTCCAGGCCCAGTTGCTCCAGCACCGCCGCTGCGGCGTTCCCCATCAGCTCGCGACCGCTGATGCCGCATACTTCTATAGTATGGCGGTCCAGCTCGCGCATCTGGGCTGCGCTCAGCACTGGCAGGCATCTGCTCACCCGCGCAGTTTACACCGCAGGCGCAGAGCACAGCGCCGCCGCCATCCGGCGGGGCCGCAGCGCGCCGGCCAAGTTCTGGCAAAAGCCGTGGCAGGATGTCGGAATTCTGGTAAGCTAGCAGCATGCGTTCACGGGCCGCTGTACAGTGATCGCGAGGTGGCGGCAGTTGGACGTTGCAGTATTGGGGAGCGGGGCTCCCGTCCGGCTGAAGTGTTAATGCCCAGAGCAACCGGTAGAGCTCGTGCTTGCGGCCGGTGGGACCCCCTCCCTGCCTTGCGCTTCCCGCAGAGCGCATGGCCCGGAGGCAAAATTGTTGCCGCTTTACCTTGCATAGGGCAGCGGTATGTGCTATCTTTTCCCTTCTGGCCCGGCAGCCGGGGCATGGCTGCTGGCCGACAATTCATTCCGGGGTTTGTCTAGCTAATGCCGACGATTAACCAGTTGATCCGCAAGGGCCGCTCTCCGGTCGTTAAGAAGAGCAAGAGCCCGGCCCTCAAGGCCTGCCCGCAGCGCCGCGGCGTCTGCACGCGCGTCTGGACCGTGACGCCGAAGAAGCCGAACTCCGCGCTGCGCAAGGTGGCCCGTGTGAAGCTGACCTCGGGTTATGAAGTCACTGCCTACATCCCCGGTATTGGCCACAACCTGGCCGAGCACAGTGTGGTGCTGATCCGTGGCGGCCGCGTTCCGGACCTGCCGGGCGTGCGCTACCACATCATTCGCGGTACTCTCGACGCCGCCGGTACCGCCAACCGCAAGCAGGGCCGCAGTAAGTACGGCACCAAGCGCGGCAAGGCTGCGGCCACCGGCAAGAAGTAAGCATCACAGAGACGATAACGGAGATATTGACCCATGCCTCGTGATTCAAGAAAGGTCCAGAAGCGCACCCCGATGCCGGATCCCGTGTACGGCTCGACCCTGGTGAGCAAGTTCATCAACAACATCATGCGCCGTGGCAAGAAGAGCACCGCCCAGCGGATCTTCTACCACACCCTGGCGAACATCGAGGCGAAGGTCGGCTCCGAGCCGATCAAGGTCTTCGAGAAGGCGATCCAGAACGCCCTGCCCACCGTGGAGGTCAAGAGCCGCCGCGTGGGTGGTGCGACCTACCAGGTGCCGATCGAAGTCCGCCCCGAGCGCCGTTATGCCCTCGCGATGCGCTGGCTGCTGAACGCGGCCCGCTCCCGCGGTGGCAAGACTTTCGTTCACAAGCTGAGCGCCGAGCTGATGGACGCCGCCAATGGAATGGGCAGCGCGATCAAGAAGCGCGACGACAGCCACAAGATGGCTGAGGCCAACAAGGCCTTCGCCACCTTCCGCTGGTAAGGCGGGTATAGAAAGAACAACTGCGGAATTAAAGGGGTACTACGCCCGCAAGGGGGTAGTACCCTTCGTTTGTGAAGCGGGAGGCCGGCTTTATCAGGGCTTCAGCTTCAGGGTTTAGTTTCAATTTCCCGGCCGCGAGGGTCAGAGCGGCACCGGCGGCAATGGCCGCTTCCTGCCGAACCGGAGGGTTGTCATGGCTAGTGATCTGCAGAAAGTACGTAATATCGGCATCGCCGCCCACATTGACGCGGGTAAGACCACGCTGACCGAGCGTGTCCTCTTCTACACCGGCCGCCAGCACAAGATGGGCGAGGTCCATGAGGGCGCGGCGACGATGGACTGGATGGAGCAGGAGCGCGAGCGCGGCATCACCATCACCTCCGCGGCCACCTATGCCACCTGGGACGATCACACCGTCAACATCATCGACACCCCCGGCCACGTGGACTTCACCATCGAGGTCGAGCGCTCGATGCGCGTGCTGGACGGCCTGGTCTTCGTGCTTTGCTCGGTCGCCGCGGTCCAGCCGCAGTCTGAGACCGTCTGGCGCCAGGCCAACCGCTACCGCGTGCCCCGCATCGCCTTCAGCAACAAGATGGACCGCACGGGCGCGAACTTCTACAACGTCGTGTCCAGCCTGCGCTCGCGCCTGATGGCCCGCGCAGTGGCGGCCCAGATCCCCATCGGCCAGGAGAGCGATTTCGCCGGCGTCATCGACCTGCTGGAAGGCAAGGCTTATTTCTATGACTCCGACAAGCTGGGCGAGACCTACCGCGTGGCCGAGATCCCCGCGGAGCACATGGATAACTACAGGAAGTACCGCCGCGAGCTGATCGACGCCATCGTGGAGAAGGATGACGAGCTGCTCGAGAAGTACCTCGAGGACGAAGAGTCCGTCACCACCGAGGACCTGCAGGCCGCCATGCGCCGCGGCGTGATCCATCACGGCCTGGTGCCCGTCTTCTGCGGCACCGCCTTCAAGAACAAGGGTATCCAGAACCTGCTTGACGCCGTGACCCGCTTCCTGCCCAGCCCGCTGGACGTGCACGCCATCAAGGGTGTGCATCCCGACACCGAGGAAGAGCTGGAGCGCCCCTGCGACCCCAAGGGCCCGCTGGCCGCGCTGAGCTTCAAGATCGCCGGCGACCCGCATGTCGGCCGCATCACCTTCACCCGCATCTACTCCGGCACCCTCAAGAAGGGTGACCAGGTCTACAACGTCTCCAAGGACCAGACCGAGCGCATCAGCCGCATCCTGCGCATGCATGCGAACAACCGCGAGGACCTTGAAAGCTGCCAGGCCGGCGACATCGTCGCCCTGGTGGGCCTGAAGAGCGCCACCACCGGCGACACCATCGCCACCAAGGACGCCAAGGTCCTGCTGGAGAGCATCCACATCCCCGACACCGTCCTGGATGTGGCCATCGAGCCCAAGACCAAGCAGGACAGCGAGAAGATGACCGACTCGCTGCTTAAGCTGGCGGACGAGGACCCGACCTTCCGCTTCAGCTACAACGATGAGACCGGCCAGGTCATCATCTCCGGCATGGGCGAGCTGCACCTTGAGATCATCGTTGACCGCCTCTTCCGCGAATACAAGGTGGAGGCCAAGGTCGGCAAGCCGCAGGTGGCCTACCGTGAGACGATCACCGGCTCGATCGACCGCCTTGAGCACCGTTATGTGAAGCAGACCGGTGGTAAGGGCCAGTTCGCCCACGTCGTCATCGACGTGCGCCCCCTGGACCCCGAGAAGCACGAGGGCAAGACCTTCAACTTCAACAACCTGATCACCGGCGGCATCATCCCGACCCAGTACATCCCGGCCGTCGAGCACGGCATCAAGGACGCCCTGAAGAGCGGTGTGCTCTCGGGCTTCCAGGTGCTGGGCGTCGAGGTGGACCTGGTGCATGGCTCCTTCCACCCCGTTGACTCCTCGGAAATGGCCTTCCGCGCCGCCGGCAGCATGGCGATCCAGGAAGCGATGCGCAAGTGCCAGCCCAAGCTGCTGGAGCCGATGATGCGCGTCGAAGTCGTGGTGCCCAACGAGTTCACCGGCGCGGTGCACGGCGACATCTCCGGCCGCCGCGGCCTGGTGACCGGCATCGCCGACGGCGAGGCGGGCTACCAGGTGATCACGGCCGAGGTGCCCCTGGCGATGATGTTCGGCTATTCAACCGACATCCGCAACAAGACCCAGGGCCGCGCGACCTACACCATGGAGTTTAAGCGCTACGCCGAGGTTCCGGCCTCCATCGCCGCCGAGGTGACGAAGAAGACCGGCCACGCTTCGCACTAAGCGAGACGCAGCTACAGGACCGGAGCGCAGAGAGCCTTTCCGAGCAGCAGCTGGAGAACCGGAGCGCAGAAAGCCTCTCCGAGCAGCCGCTGGAGAACCGGAGCGCAGACATCCATGTCTGCATTCTTCAAAGCCGTAGGCAGAACAGAGATTGCAGCGATTTATATTGCACTGAGCATGTCTTTTTGTTACCATTAGTCAATGGACACGACACCCACACTCGCGCCGTGGCGATCCCGAGGCTACCTGCCGCACTTTGACGAGGCCGGTGCGGTCCAGGCCCTCACCTTCCGCCTTGCTGACTCCCTGCCGCGTGAGCTGCTCTTCCGGCGGCTGGAAGGGCTGAGCCCAGAAGAGAAGGCGAGGCATTATCAGCTGCTCGACGACTATCTGGACAGCGGCAAAGGTGCATGCTGGCTGGCGAGGCCCGAGATTGCCGACTTGATGCAGGGGACCCTGATGCACTTTGACAGCGAGCGCTACCGGCTGCTGGCCTGGGTGGTGATGCCTAACCACGTGCATGTGGTAATCGAAACCTTTGCCGACCACCCTGTTAGCAAGGTCATGCACTCCTGGAAGGGCTACAGCGCCAGCCAGGCCAATAAGATCCTGGACCGGACGGGGCAGTTCTGGATGGTGGAGTATCACGACAGGAAGGTGCGCGACGAGACGCACCTGCACAACGCGATCCGTTACATCGAGTACAACCCGGTCAGGGCCAGGCTTGCCGCCAGGGAAGTCGACTGGCCCTACAGCAGCGCCAGATATCGCGGCAGGATTCCGGTCTGATGCGTGTGCAGGGAATGCAGACATGGATGTCTGCGCTCCGGTCCTGTAGCTGCGTCTCGCTGAAGCTGTCTGCGCTCCGGTCCTGTAGCTGCGTCTCGCTTAGTGCGACCAGCTCTGCGTCTCGCGGGGTGCGCTGAAGACGAATGCAGACATAGATGTCTGCGCTCCGGTTCTGTAGTCGCGTCTCGCTGGAACTGTCTGCGCTCCGGTCCTGTAGTCGCGCTCTCGCCGTCACCAGCTCCAGCTGACACCCAGGCCGCTGCTGTCGTCCTCGATCCAGGGCTGCAGGACATAGCCGTGGGGGAGCTGCAGCTCCAGCTGCGCCAGGCCATAGCCCAGGGCGGCCCCGGCGACAACATCCTTAACCCGGTGGCGCTTCAGCTCCACCCGGCTCCAGGCGATAGCTCCCGCCCCGGCGTACCAGTATGGCGCGGCATCAGGATAGAACTCGGCCTGCATCGCCGCGATGCTGAAGGCCGCCGTGGCATGCATGGAGGGGAAGCTGTCGTTCCCGCGACCGTCAGGCCGCTGCTCATTGAAGCCGCGCTTCAGCAGCTCGCAGCAGGCCAGGCTGACGCCCAGGGCGTCGGCGCTGCGCAGGGCCTGCTGCCGCCCGGTCTGCCCGCTGTCGCGCAGCAGCGGCAGGCCAACTCCCGCAGCCAGGTAGGCGTAGGTGAACTCCTCGCTCAGCAGCTCCGCCACATCCGTCGCTTCCCCGCCCTGGCACAGACCGGGCGCCGGCAGCAGCACAGCCAGCAGCAGGCTGACAAGCGCCAGCAGGGCCAGGCGCCGGCGGGAGCCGTCAGGGCCGCTCACTGTCACTCGAAAATGAGGGCAGGACACAGAGAGATTCTAGCCTAGGGTTTCTTCTGTATGTACAGAAAATACGATAAAAAGAGCAGTGTGAGGGTATCTGATATGTTGACGGCAAGCTCCGCAGATATTGGCCCATACTCCAAGTGCGATGCATGCAGGGATCTGCAATTGTCGATAATCCTAGGCAAATTACAGCGCAGAGCAATGACGAAAGTGCGAAGGCTGTTTTCCGGTGCGAAAGGCCACCCGAAGGTTAAAAAGTCCGCCAGCGGCGCTGTGCAACTCGTGTTTCACGTGCGAAATCGGCGCTGCAGGTTAAATCCGCGGCTGCAAGCCGGTCATCATCCAGTCGCTCTCAGGACTGACTATTGCACTCAGGCTGAAGGATCAGCCCATGCCCGAGAGATCCAGGCGGATGTGCTCGCTCTGCAGGTTATAGATCTTCTGCAGGGCCGGGCCGGCCAGGTCCAGCAGGGCGTCCATCTCGGCGCGCTGGAAGGTAGCGTGCTCGCCGGTGGCCTGAACCTCGGCGAAGCCGCCCACGCTGAGGCCGACGAAGTTGGCGTCCACGCCGGCGTCGGAGTCCTCAAGGTAGTTCAGGTCCAGCAGGGGCGTGCCGCGGACGATGCCCGCACTGATGGCGCCGACCAGGCTGTAGACCACCGCGGGGTTGAGGCGGCCGCGGTTGTTGTGGATCAGGTTGCACAGGGCCACCATAGCGCCGGTGATGCTGGCGGTGCGGGTGCCGCCATCGGCAACGATGACATCGCAGTCGATGCGCAGGGTCAGCTGCGGCAGCATCTCAAGGCGCAGCGCGGCGCGCAGGCTGCGGCCGATCAGGCGCTGGATCTCCTGGGTCCGCCCGCTCTGGGCCGTCTTCTCGCGGTTCTGGCGCGGCTCGGAGGCCGTCGGCAGCATGTTGTACTCCGCGGTCAGCCAGCCGGTGCCGCTGCCCAGCAGCCACTGCGGCACGCGCTCCTCGATGGAGGCATAGCACAGCACTGTGGTGTTGCCATAGCGCACCAGCACGTCATTGCGGCGGAAGTGGTCCGGCTCGATGACAATCGGGCGCATGTCAGAGGGCTGACGGCCGTCGTTGCGATTGAACATGGGTTGCTAATCCTCGTACAGGTTCACGATACACATGCGGGTCTGGGGGCGGATGTCCTCGCCGAAGACCCGCTGGCCCATCACATAGAAACGCTCGCCGGGGCGGCTGGAATAGAAGTGCCGCTGGCCCCGCCCGCCGGATGGCGCTGCGGGCAGGCTGGCCGCCAGGCGCCGGGCCAGGCACTGCGAGGGGTCGATGCAGTTCAGGCCGGGGTCGATCTCATAGATATAGTCCAGCAGGAGCGGGTAGTGGGTGCAGCCCAGGATGATGTCACTGATCCCGTCGTCGATCAGGGGCTCAAGATAGCCCTGCAGGGCGCGCAGGATGCGCTGGCGGTCGTGCACCTGGGCCTCGATCAGCGGCACCAGCTCAGGGCAGGCCACCGGGCGCACACGGATGCCGGTGAAGGCGTTCTCCAGCTGGCGTTCCCAGTAGCGGGCCCGGATGGTGGCCGGCGTGGCCAGGATGGCGATGCGCTGAGGCCGCTGTGCCTGCTCCCGCAGCCACTGAATCGTCGTGCCGACAAGGTCCAGCACCGGCACGGGATAGCTGTCCAGCTCTTCCTGCCGCAGGATGCTGTTGGAGGTCTGGCAGCCGATGGCCACCAGGTCGCAGCCCCGGCCGATCAGAAAGTCAATGTTGCCATGGCTCAAACGGTGCAGCTGCTGGGGGCTCTTCTCACCATAGGGCAGATTCAGGCTGTCGCCGAAGTAGACCAGGTTCAGCTCCGGCCGCAGGCTGAGGATGGCCTGGGCCACGGTGAAGCCGCCGACGCCGCTGTCGAAGACGCCGACAGTCTGGGCGGAGAACTGGCCGGCGGCAGCAGAGGAGGCGTCAGCCGGAGTGGATTCGGGGGCGAGCGGCGTCTCAGCGTCAGCAAGGGAGGCTGAGTCAATGGAGGAATCATTGTCGTCAGGGCCCGGTTCAGCAGGCATCTGTGTCCCGGCCAGAGGAGGCCACTGCTCCTGCATCTCATCCTGCTGCTCGGGATCTGGGTTCACGGGGCCGATGATTATAGGGCCGCACGCGCTTTTTCAGGGATTTTTCCATATCTTCCCTGCGAAATCCGGGTTGTCTGGGTATAATCAGATGTCCGGGGAATCATGGGGTTAGCGGTTCCGGAACCTGCCCATGAGTACCCGGACCGGTGTTTTTTCAGGGCCGGTTCAGACACCAATCCCCCACACCACAGCATGCGCCTTTTGCCGCGCACTGCCCGCCTGCCATCAGGCCTCCCCGTCAGCAGCGGCCTCAAAGAGATGGTCCGGATGGCTCAGGGCCCGCGGCGCGCTTTCCAGGGCCTGCAGCTCCGGGATGTCGTCCTTCCCGCCGGCGCCCAGCGCGGAGAACTTCCTGGCCTGCGGCAGCACCCGGGTCTCCAGCGAACCAACAGCGCGGTTATAGGCATCCGTCGCCTGGCCAAGATTCTTGCCCACGGCCTGCAGGTGCTCCGCCATGGTGCGGATACGGTTAAAGAGCTCCCGGCCCAGATCGCTGATCTCGCGGGCGTTCTCTGCGATCTGCTCCTGGCGCCACCCGAGGGCCACGGTGCGCAGCAGGGCGATCAGCGTGGTCGGCGTGGCCAGGATCACACGGTTGCTGGCACCGAACTCAATCAGCCCCGGGTCGGCCTCCAGCGCCGCGCTGAAGAAGGACTCGCCCGGCAGGAACATGATCACAAACTCGGCGCTGCCTTCAAACTGCTCCCAGTAGCTCTTGGTGGACAGCTCCTGCAGACGCCGGCGCACCTTCTGGGCATAGGCCGTCGCCGCTGCGGCGCGCAGCTCTTCGGTAGCAGCCTCCACGACCGGCATATAGGCCTCGGTGACCGCCTTGCTGTCCACGATGATGCGGCGCTGGCCTGGCAGGTTGACGATCAGGTCCGGGCGGTCGCGCCCGCCTTCAGCCACCTGCTGCTCGCTGAAGTCGACATACTTGATCATGTCGGCCATCTCGACCACGCGGCGCAGCTGCATTTCGCCCCAGGAACCCCAGCGCTGGCTCTTGCCCTTCAGCGCCGAGGTCAGCTCCTGGGCCGTGCCATGCAGGCTCTTCTCGGCCTCCTGCAGCTGGCGGATCTGCTCAGTCAGCGACTGGTAAGCGCCCTCGCGCTTTACCTCAATTGCCTGTACCGCCTTGCCGAAGGTCTCCAGCCTTTCATTGATGGGTTTGACCAGCGACTCAACTGCCTTCTCGCGCTTCTCCAGCTCGCTCTTGGCCTGCTCATGCAGGCTGCCCAGCTGCGTCCGCGCCAGGTCCAGGAAGGACTGGTTGTTGGAATCCAGGGCCTTGCGCGACAGGGCCTCAAAGCTGGCGGCCAGCTTCTGCTGGGCTTCATCCAGCAGCTTCAGCTTCTCGGCCGCGGCCTCGCGCTCCTTGCGCAGTTCCATCTCGGTCTCGCGTATCGCCGCCCGGTACTCGGCATTCTCCCGGGTAAGCTGCTGCAGCCTTTCGTCCATCTGTGCGATTCGCTCTTCGTGCTCAGTGCGCACGGCCTCGACCGCCTCGCGCTGCCGCGCCTCAGCCTTCTCCAGCTCGTTGTCCAGCCGCGCTGTGTCCTGCGTGCGCGAGTTGAGCCGCTCATGCAGAGAGGCTATCTCCGCGCTGGTCTCATGCCGGATGCGCTCCTCGGCGAGCTGGACCGCCTGCTGCTTCTCGCCGTCGGCGCGGCCGCGCAGCAGCCAGAAGACCAGGCCCGCGCCAAGCGCTGCGCCGGCCAGCAGCGCCAGCAGGATGAACACGAAGGGCAGGGTATTCATATGTATAGCTTATCATGGCACGGCCAGCCAGTCAGCGCCTGGCCTGCGGCCTTAGAATAGGCCGTGCGCATCGCATGGGACCTGCAGGCGGTCACCGGCCCCCGGCCAACCGGGCTGGGCCAGTCGGTGCGCCTCTTGCTGGATGCCTTTCGCGAGTATGAGCCCGGCGTCGGCTTCCTCGGCCTGCCACCCAACAACACCAACAGCCCGCTGTCCAGCGTGAGGGACCGCCTGCTCTGGGAGCAGCTGCGCCTGCCCTCAGCCTTGCGCGCAGCGATCAGAAAGCCGGGTGCCGAGGCGCAGCCTGAGCTGCTTTACAGCCCGGCGCTGGGCGTGCCGCTGAGCTGTCCTGTGCCGCGCATGGCCCATGTCCACGACCTCATCCCCCTGCGATTCCCGCAGCAGTTCAGCGGCTGGGCCGGCTGGTACTGGAAGAAGATGCTGCCCGGCGGATGGCGCCGCTGCGCTGCCCTGACGGTCAGCAACAGCTGGCTGGTCCGCGAAGTCAGCACCCACCTGGGTTATCCCGCTGAGCGCATACATGTAGTGCCCTACTACCCCGATCCGCAGCTGGCCGCCCTGGCCGACGAGATGCAGCCCGGCTGGATGCGGCGCAGGACGCCACCAGAACCGCTCTTCCTGTGCCTGGGTTCACATGAGCTGCGCAAGAACTTCGCTCTGGCTATTGAAGCGCTAAGCTTGCTTCGGACGCGTGTCCCGGCGGCCCGGCTGCGGATCATCGGCGGCGAGAGCGCGCACACGGCCGAGCTGCAGGACTTCGCCCGCCGCGCCGGCGTGGCGCAGCAGGTGGAGTTCATCGGCTATGCCGAGCGGCGCGAGCTGGTCCGGCAGATGCTGGGCGCGACAGCACTGCTTTTCGTCAGCCGCTACGAGGGCTATGGCATGCCGCCGCAGGAGGCGCAGAGCCTGGGCCTGCCGGTTGTGCTGTCTGATATCCCCTGCCATCGGGCCGTGTATGACGATCCGGCCAGGCTGAGCCACAGCGCGCCGGCAGGGCGGCCCACTGCGTTCGTCGATCCGGGAGACGCCGGCGCGTTGGCTGCCGAGATGCAGGCCCTGGCCGCCGACGCGGAGTACTGGCAGCAGCTATCCAGCGCCGGGCTGCTGTATCAGCAGAGTTTTTCTGCCATGGAGACGGCGGGCGCGCTGCGCCGGGCTTTTGAGCAAGGGCTGGCCTTTGCCGCGAAGGCTACTTCAGGCGTATGATCAGGCTGGTGTAGGCCTTGCCCTTCCCGCCGGCGACCACGCTGTAGTAGTAGGTCTGGGCCGGCACGGAGTACTCAACGGATTCGACGCTGTCGCGGGTCTCAAGCAAAGCGGTGGCCTTGCGGGTGGCGACATCCCATTCAATCAGCTTGCGCGTGCCGTCGCTGGTGACGTAGAGGATATAGAGGACGCCGCTGCGGCCCTTCCAGTCATAGCTCAGGATGTCTGCCTCGGCGGCCAGGTTGACCGTGCTGACGCTGAGCTTCTTGGGGTCGGCATAGTTGTAAATGCAAAGCTTGAGGGTCGGGTCCTTCTCACTGAAGGCCATCATCGCCGCCTGCTTGCGCGGGGAGTTGACCTTGATCAGGCCGCTGGACTCAGCGGGGTCCTTGGCCAGCGGGAACTGGTAGAGCTCGGAGTAGGTGTTGGCGTCAAAGCTCCAGCCCACGATGCTGCGGCTCTTGCCCGCGGCGTCCTCGAGGGTCCAGTACAGCGTGGAGCCATCGCTGCTGAGGTCATAGTCCGCGCCGATGTTCGCCATCACATCCCGCGGCAGCAGCTGGCCGCCGTCGGAGAAGTAGAGGTTGAAGCTGGGCAGCTTGCGCGTGCCAACGGTCATGTGGAAGGCGCGGGAGCCGTCGTCGCTGGAGATGGGGTCGAAGCGGTAGGTCTCCAGCACGTCCTTGACCATGTTCAGGCGCTTGGACTCACCGCTGGCCGGGTCATAGATGAAGTAAGTGACATCGTGGTACTTCTCGACAGAGTTGTCCACCGCCTTGGCAGTCGTGTAGAGGAGGCGGTTGCGGCCAAGCAGCCAGCACATGCCGCCCGGGTCGTCAGAGCTGGCAATTTCCTTGGGATCACCCTTGTCGGACTTGATCACATAGAGCTTGTACTTGCCATTTGACTGCTTGGACCAGCAGGACAGCCAGTTGGAGTCCGCCGCACGTACGATCCAGGCTTCGCCGGGGATCTTGGCCACCTGCGAGGGCTTGGCCGCCTGCGCGGCAAAAGGCAGCGCAGCCAGCGCCAAAGCGCAGATGCATGCAAGGGAGAGGCGACTGAGGCCGATGAACTTCATCTCTGAACCCTACCGAGGCAAAATTGGCAGCCGGGGCAATAATAGCCTGCATTGCAGGCCTTGCCAAGCGCAGCCAGTTTTCAGACGCCCGGCCGGGCCGACTGTTCGCCGCGGGGGCCGGGGGAGCGAAAACTAGAATAAGGTGCGAACAAGGCGGTATAAGAAATCGTCGAATTTGCAGCCTGTTACACCAGGACCAAGGAGCTAGGAAGAGATGACCGAAACTCGCCGCGCAGACACTTTCTGGAAAGTGCTGTCGCTTGTACTGCTTTTTGCCCTCACTGCTCTGGTCGCGCTCATGATGTGGCAGGGCCGCAGCAGCCGTCCCGCTTTCTATCAGAGCCCCAAGCGCGGAACTGCTCAGCTTGCCTCCATGGACCGCTCCAGCGGCGGCAAGGCGATCGATGCCTCCAGCAATCCCTTCTGGATCGCTGATCTGGCCGAGGGCGCCCTGCCCACGGTGGTGAACATCCAGAGCGAGGCCTCGCCGGAGAAGCTCAAGGCCGAGCACGCGAACAGCGGTGAAGGCGGGCAGCAGATGCCAGAAGGCCTGCTTGAGCAGTGGCAGCAGCTGATGCCGGGCCTGCCGGACTTCGAAATGCCCAATGACCAGCACCACCAGTTCATGCAGCCGAACCTGGATGAGCCTATGGAGCTGGGCGAAGGCAGCGGCTTCATCATCCGCGAAGACGGCTATATCGTGACCAATGCCCACGTTGTTGACGGCGGGGATACTTTCACTGTCACCTTCAACGACGGAACCACCGCCCCGGCCAAGCTGGTCGGTATCGACGAGTTCAAGGACATCGCCGTCATCAAGGTGGATAAGAGCGGCCTGACCCCGGTCCAGCTGGGCGACAGCGACGCCACCCGGATCGGCGAGCCCGTGGTCGCCATCGGCAGCCCCCTGGGCTATAAGGCGACCGTGACCAGCGGCATCCTGTCCACCAATCAGCGCAAGCTGACGGATATCACCAACCAGGATGACATCCGCATGCCGCAGAACTACCTGCAGACTGACGCCGCGATCAACCGCGGCAACAGCGGCGGCCCGCTCTTCAATGCCCATGGCGAGGTGATCGGCGTTAACCAGGCCATCACGCGCTGGGACCCCAACAGCATGACAGCGCTGACCTCCGGCGGCATGGTGCCGATCGAGGGTGTGGGCTTTGCCATCCCGATCAACGAAGTGAAGAGCTCGATCCAGCAGATCGTTGAGCACGGCAAGATCGCCTATCCCGGCATCTCCGCCAAGGTCGCCACCCTTTCGGACTATATCGAGGACTACAAGGCGCGCTATGACAAGGAGCCGCAGCTCAAGATCAACAAGGGCGTCTTTATCCACAGCACCGTGGTCGGCGGCCCCGCCGACAAGGCTGGAATCAAGGCCGGCGACGTCATCATCAGCGTGGACGGCAAGGAAGTGAACACAGCCAACGACTTCGTTCGCGAAGTCACCAACCACCGGGTTGGCGACCGCGTGACCCTCAAGGTCGCGCGCCAGGGCGGCGAGGAACAGGAGAACGTCAGCGTCGTGCTGGAGGAGCTTGACTCCAGCGGCATGCGCGAGCGCTAAACAAGGCTCAACACGCTTCGCACTAGGTTAGAGCTCCGGCGAAGCAAGCGCCACAAGGCGTCGAGTAACGCGGCCCCGGTCATCCCGGGGCCGCTGTTTTTTCGCTATCGGGGGTAAACTAAGCTCAAGCGGGGAGGTTAGGATGCGAAGCAGATCAATGATTGCGGTGCTGGCGGCGCTGCTGCTGGCCGGCATGGTTTCCTGCGGGGGCAGTGGTTTCACTCCGGACCCCGGACCCTACGACGGTGTGTTCACCGTTAACGGCTCCTCTGACGGCAACCTGAGCTTTACGGTCATCAACGGCCAGCTCGGCGGTACTGCCCGCTTCACGCACAATGACCAGACTGTGGTGGCGGCAATCAGCGGCGCGGTCAGCGGGAATCAGATCAGCGGCAATGTGCAGGCCACCAACCTGGGCTTTGGTCCTTTCCAGGGCAGCTTCAGCAATGACGCCGCCTCAGGGAGCTTCTCCTACACCGACAGCGGCGGTATCTCTACAACGACCGGCACCTGGGCCGTGAGCCTCGGGGAATAAAGCCCCCGAGAGGCTGAGCTGCCCCTGACCCTTAGCGCTGCCTGTCTGCGAGATCTGTCAGCGTGAGAAGAGTGCGCGATGCCGCGCCAGCATGCAGTCGTCCATGATTACCAGCACGCCCTCGGCGGCCAGCCTTGCGGCAGCAGCTTCGTTCTCCGCGCCTGGCTGCATCCAGAAGTAGCGCGGCCGCGGCTCCATGCGCAGCGTCTCCTCGGCGATAGCCTCAACGTACTCAGGCGCCCTGAATACATCCACCACGTCCACCTGGGTGCCCGCCGGAATCTCGGCCAGACTGGGGTAGCAGGGGAAGCCGTCAACCTTGTCTCCCAGCCTGGGGTTGACCGCGATGATCTGATAGCCATGCTGGGCCATATATGCCGGGACGAAGTGGCCCGCGCGCTCCTTTTTGTCGCTGTAGCCCACCACGGCTATCGTGCGGACGGTCTCAAAGAGCTCGATGAAATCCACGCTTGGCCTGATCTGCTGCACTTGCTGCCTCCCTGAACAATCAATGTATGTACCTCATGTTAGCCCTGTGTGTTGCGTCGGGGCCTGAACTGCGTTGCTATAATCCTCGTCCGGCTGCTGCGGCCCTCTGCAGGCCAGCCGTGAGGAAGGCGGTGTTTTGATCCTGTCTGCGACAAAGTCATCACTTTTTGCGCGCTATCTGATTGGACTGGCTGCAATGCTGCTCTTTTGCGGCTGCCAGGGCAGCGGTCCGGCCGGCGGGCCCCGCCCGCGCTCGCGCGAAGCCGCCGGTACCAGCGAGGGTCTGCCGGGTGAAGGCGATGTCAGCAACCGCGCCCCGATCAACACCAGCGGCGGCGAGCTGAAGTTCCGGCTGGCCCGGATCACGCTGCCGGTGGGTGCCGTCAGCGAGACAGTGTTTATTGAGGTCGGCATACCGTCAGAGCCCCCGGGGGACGAGATCCTCCCCGACACGGCCTACCAGATCAGCCCCAACGGCTTTGAGCTGAACAAGGATGCCCTGCTGGAGCTGGGCTACTACGACGAGGACATCCCCAAGGGCCGCACTGAAGAAGACATCATCCTGGTGCATAACATTGACGGCGTGTGGGTTGAAGTGCCGAACTTCCGGCTGCATACCCACAACAACAGCCTTGACGCCCCGGTCCGCTACCTGGGGCTTTACGCGCTGCAGGTGCGGGAGATAGACCCGCGGACCATGAACCAGCCCCCCGTGGCGCTCTTTGAGTACAGCGGCAAGCCTTACGACCCGATTAAAGGCGCCGATGCTGACACACCGGAGGAAGCGCTGAAGAAGCAGCCCAAGGCACCGCCTGCGGACGCCGGCAGCGGGGACGCAGGCGAGCTGAACCCGGATGGCTCGCCGAAGATCCAGGATGCGGGAACGGGTGAGCAGGAGGGCGAGGCAACCCAGGTCAGTTCAGTGCCGCCGGGCCTGATCCGCGAGCGCCGCTTTATCGCCGGTCCCGGCGACCCGGAGAAGAAGCCTGCCCAGGCGGAAGCACCGGCAGACCCGCGGCGCGAGAGCGAACAGGATGGAGCCAGCAACGTCGCCGAAGGCGGCGGTGGTGGTGGGACAAAGGACGAAGTTGACGCCACTGCTGAGACGGCAGGCGAGGGTGCAAAGAAGGAAACGGCCGACAAGGATGCGCGGCCCGAGCAGGATGCAGCCGGCACCACGATCTACTTCAACGCCTCCACCAGCCGCGACCCGGATGGACGGATCGTGCAGTACGACTGGGACTTCGACTCCGACGGCATCTTTGATTTCACCAGCCACGTCGGGCCCTATGCCAAGCACACCTTCCGCTACAGCGGCGACTACACGGTGACCCTGAAGGTTACCGACGACGGCCGCTATGCGCAGACCGCTTTCGGCACCCAGGTGGTGGAGATCCGCAACAAGGACGCCACCCCCAGTTCCCTGAGCGCGAACATCGCCGCTTACCCGCCCTTTGGCAGCTGCCCGCTGACAGTGCATTTCGCCAGCACCATCACCGGCGGTGTCCCGCCCTACAGCTATTCCTGGATCTTCTCCGACGGCAGCCAGAGCAACCTGCCAAACCCCTTCACCACCTATCCGGACGCCGGCACGCACAGCGTTGATTTCTGCGTCACTGACCTTGAGGGCGAGACCCTTAATGGCAGCCTCTCGGTGGTTTCCTGCGAGCCGGACAGCCTGGCAGAACCTCTGCCGCGCATGACCCTGGACATCACCCCCGGCTCGGACCGCGGCCAGGCGCCGCTGACCAGCCAGTTCACAATTGAGTCCGAGCGCGCCACCCTGCCGATCACCTACCGCGTGCTCTTTGGCGACGAATCTCCCGGCGAAGCTGAGTTCGTGACGGACAACCCCACCTTCGAGCATACCTATACCAACTCCGGCTTCTACCTGCTGAAGGTAGTGGCGACGGACGCCGACCTAAAGACGGCCAGCACTTTTGCGACCATCCATGCCATCTCGCCAACCCAGGCCCGGGACTTCACGCCCAGCACCCCTGACGCTGGCATGGATCCCTTCAGCTTCGGGCACGCGATGCATATCGAGTTCGATTACACCGAGGCCAGCAACCGGACTGTGCGCTTCTATCCCCAGGAGACGCCGGACACTGTGAAGAACCTGGCTTTCAACTGGGACTTTGGCGACGGCACCTTCAGCACCGAAGACAAGCCTACCCATACCTTTGCCCGGGATGGCGTGTATGAGGTCCGCCTGAGCGCCTCGGACGGGATCCAGCGCTGGCGGCACCGCATCTGGCTGCCGATCAGCGACAAGAAGACCGCGGTGGCCATCCAGAGCCCCTTCTATCTGGAGGGGCCGGCTCCATTCAGGATGCAGTGGGACACCATCGTTACCCGGGGCGAGGAGCCGCTGAAGTATGAGTGGCTCTTTGGCGATGCCAAGCGCTCCGACCCCAGCACCTTCTACACCTTCAGCCTGCCCGGCGAGTATGAGGTGAAGCTGAAGGTGAAGGACCGCTTTGACCAGCCCTACGACTCGCCGGTGGTCAAGGTCAGGGTGCGCGAGGGCACAGCCCAGTACCGCATGCCCCTGGCCGTGGTGGAGGATGTTGCCGGCAGTACGCGCGCCAGCGTGACGGACTTTGACGCGGCTTTCCCGCAGCCCCTGTCCAACACCAGTGTTGAGGGACCGGTCCAGCTTGTTGACCTCTCGCCCGACGGCCAGCGCATCGGCATGGTCACGCGCGAGGGGGTGCTGGTCAAGCAGGTCGCCGATGGCCTGCCGCTGATCAGCTTCCTGCCGGCCGTGGGCAGCATCAAGGCCCTGCGGGTGCTGGACTGCGACGGCCTGCTGTGCACCGTGGAGTGCGCCGACGGGCTGCTGAGCTATCTGGTGCGGCCCTATACGGATCCGCTGTTGGTGGCTGAAGGCATGCTGCTTGACGCCAGTGCGGACGGCTCAGTCGCTGTGTTCAAGAACGGTCTCGGCAGCCCGGCCAGCGGGCTGGAGGCCAAGCTGGAGAACGCCTTTTACATCAACCTTGATGTCGCCTCCGGCTGGTACTCCGATCCCAAGTCGCTGCCCAAGCTGTACGAGGCGGCGCTGACGGCCGACGGCAAGGAGCTGTTCTACGTCGGCACCAACCAGCGCATCACCCGCATGCGCCTGGAGGACGGCAAGGAAAAGGACCTCACCGGTGAAGGCGGCCGCCGCTATAACCTCTCGGTCTCAGCCGAAGGCAACGCTGTGGCCTTCGCCTACAAGAAGGGCGATGAGCAGGACCTGATGTACGGGCGGATGAACAGCGCCGGCGACTATGAGATGACCTCCATCAGCGATACCACCGGGCTGTTCTCGCCGATAGCGCGGCTGTCCGGGAACGGAGACATGCTGCTTTCCTACGCCTCGCGCAACCGCCTGCAGACCCTGCTGGAGGCCGCGCGGCCCAAGGGCAGCAAGGAGACTCCCGCGATTGACGCCGAAAAGACCAAGGGCCCGCCGCCCGGAACCAAGCCGCCGGCCAAGCGCGAGCGCTACGGCATCATCAGGATGAACCTCAGCGCGGAGCCGGATGACTGGGATATCCTCAGCACTAATCCACGTTTCATCATGGAAAGCTCAGCCAGCTTTGATGTCGCCGGCCCCTTCTAGGGCACCAGGGCTCTGGGGCACTGGCAGCTGAGTGCCGGCTGATTTTCTGCCGGGCTAAGCTAGACCGAGGCCAAGTCAGGTAGATGTTGTCGGTGAAAGACTATGCCACTGTATGAGTACCACTGCGAGGCCTGCGGCGCCGATTTTGAGGCCCTGGTCAGCTTCAGCAAGGCTGATTCCGTCAGCTGCGAGCTGTGCGGGTCTGAGAAGGTTCAGCGCGTCAACTCGACCTTCGCGGCGGCCCGCAGCGACTCCGGCTCCTCCGGCTTCCAGGGCTGTCTGCCAAGCTGCTCTCCAGGTGGCTGAGGCCTGCCGCAAGGCTAAGACCCGTGTGGTCTCTACTTTCGCACCGCTGTTTGCCCCTTCTGACTGCCCCAGCGCTCTTTCGTGAATTCAGGCACAATTTGGATCACCAAGGAGACTAAACCGCCCTGCGCTAATCTATAATCTTCCGGCGGCCGGCTCAGGCCGTCGCGAGGCTTTTCGAGGCAGGAAGGAGGCAGTTGTGCTGCCGCTCGGGTTCTGCTTCCTGCCATGGCGCCGTCGGCGCAGGGATTAGACATGTTGCAGGACTACGCTGGATTTTTCATCTTCTTTGCCATGATGGCCGGCACGGGTGCGCTGATGATCATCGTCAGCCATCTGGCGGCAATCAAGGTCAAGAGCGACAAATACGACTGGACGCGGCCTTATGAGTGCGGACTGCGCACCGAGGGCCTGCGGCTGGACCGCTATCCGGTCCACTATTACCTGGTCGGCATCCTGTTTGTCATATTCGATGTTGAAACGGTCTTCTTTGTACCCTGGGCCGTTGCGGGCACCAGCTTCAGGGCCGCCGACTTCGCCGGCTTCTGGTTTGTCGAAATGCTGATCTTCCTCGTCATCCTGCTGGTGGGCTATGTCTACCTGGTCCAGCGGGGTGTCTTCAACTGGGGCACCAAGCGTCCCAATATGGTGGCAGCGGAGGTGCCTGAACATGACAGATCCGCGGCTTAGGCCCATCAATGCCCCTTCGATGGACGACTTCCGTCCGTACATCGATAACTGGAAGCCCGGTGACGGCAACGTCCTGCTGACCAACCTTGACAAGATGCTGCGCCTGGCGCAGACCAACAGCCTCTGGCCCATGGCCTTCGGCCTGGCCTGCTGCGCCATCGAGATGATGGCTTCGACCGCCCCGCGCTTCGACCAGGCCCGCTTTGGCATGGAGGTCTTCCGGGCCACCCCGCGCCAGGCTGACCTGATGATCATCCCCGGCCGCCTGAGCTGGAAGATGGCGCCGGTGATCCGTGAGCTCTGGGAGCAGATGCCGCACCCCAAGTGGGCCATCAGCATGGGCGCCTGCGCCTCCTGCGGCGGTGTCTTCCAGACCTACAGCATCGTCCCCGGCGTCGACTGCATTGTGCCGGTGGATATTTACATCCCCGGCTGCCCGCCGCGCCCCGAGGCGCTGCAGGACGGCCTGATCAAGCTGCAGAACAAGATCCGCAGCGGCCGGGCCATGAACCCCTTCGCTGAGCCCAGTGGAAGGATGGACGGCCACTAATGAGCATGCACGAGGAAAAGGGCGCGTCCAGCAGCGGCAGCACAATCGGCCAGGTGCGGGTTCCGTTTACACCCGTCGACCTGGAGGCGCTGCAGGTCAAGCTTGGCAGCGGCCTTGGCAGCCTGCTGGAGGCCAGCCATATCGAGAACGGCGCCCTGATTGCCCATGTCCGCCCGGAGAACATCCGCGCGGCCCTGGAAGCCCTGCGCGATACCGACGGCCTGCAGCTGACCGTGATGACCCACATGACGGCCGTGGACCTGCTGCCCATGGGCCCCGGCCCGATGGCCAGCCAGGCGATTGATGCAGGCAGCGACCTTTACGCAAAGCTGCAGCGCGAGCGCATCGCCGCCGGCGAACCGCGTTTCGCCGTCGTCTACGAGCTTTTCAGCCACATCTACAGGCACCGCGTCAGGGTCAAGGCCTTCCTGCAGGACACCGGTTCTGACGAAGTCCTGCCCGCGATTGACACTGTGAGTGACATCTACCTGACCGCCAACTGGCACGAGCGTGAGTGCTACGACCTGTTCGGCATTGACTTTACCGGCCACCCGGACCTGCGGCGGATCCTTCTGCCCGACCGCTGGGATGGCTACCCGCTGCGCAAGGAGTATCCCTTCGATGGCAAGCGGGCCTGGCGCCTCGGCACGACGCTTGAGGACGCTGTCCAGGCCGACAGCCACCTGGGGCTATAGCAAGACATGAGCACACTACTGGCGCCAAACATGACCGTGGAAGAGCGAGGAGCAGGGCACATCATCGTCAACATGGGCCCGCAGCACCCCAGCACGCACGGAGTGCTCCGCGTGGTCCTTGAACTTGACGGCGAGACCGTGGTGCGCTGCGTGCCGCATATCGGTTACCTCCACACGGGCATCGAGAAGCTCAGCGAGTACCACAACTACATCAAGAACATCACCCACTACTGCCGCATGGACTACCTCAGCCCGATGAATAACGAGCTGGCCTACTGTCTGGCGGTGGAGAAACTGATCGGCGGCGAGATCCCCGCCCGGGCCAGCTATATCCGCGTGATCATGAGCGAGCTGACCCGCGTGATCAGCCACATGATCTGGCTGGGCACGCACGCCCTGGACATGGGCGCGTCCAGCGTCTTCTTCTACTGCGCGACCGAGCGCGAGAAGATCATCGAGCTTTACGAGATGATCGGCGGCCAGCGCATGATGACCTCCTATATCCGTGTCGGCGGTGTTAAGGACGACACGCCGGAGGGATTCGAGGAGGGACTAGAGGCCTGGCTGGGTGATTTCATGCCCTTCATGGACATGATCGAGGGCCTGCTTAACGAGAACCCGATCTGGAAGGAGCGCACGCAGGGCGTCGGTGTGCTGGACCAGGACACCGTGATCAGCTATGGCCTGATGGGGCCGCTGCTGCGCGCCGCCGGCGTGCCGCAGGATGTGCGCCGCGACGAGCCTTACTGCCGCTATGAAGAGTTTGACTTCGAAGTGCCGGTGGAGTACGAAGGCGATGTTTACGCCCGCTACCGGGTCAGGATGCGCGAGCTGCGCGAGAGCCACAAAATCGTGGCCCAGGGCCTGCAGAAGCTGCGGGAGACCCGCGGCATGCCGGTAATGTGGGCCAGCGATGAGTTCGCGCCGCCGAAGCGCCAGGACATCTATGCCGACATCGAGAACCTGATCCACCACTTCAAGTACTGGACCGAGGGCATGAAGCCGCCGGCCGGCGAAGCCTATGCCAGCATCGAGAGCTCCAAGGGTGAACTTGGCTTCTATGTGGTCAGCGACGGCAGCGCCAAGCCTGTGCGGGTCAAGGTCCGCGGCCCCAGCTTTGTGAACCTTGCCGCCCTGGGCGCCATGTGCGAAGGGCACCTGATCGCCGATGTCGTTGCCGTCATCGGCAGCATTGACATCGTGCTGGGCGAGGTGGACCGCTAAGATGACTGTGTTTGAGATTGAAGCCGCGCCGCTGCCCGAGGTGGTAACCAGCCTGGCGGAATCCATGCGCCGGCATTACCCTACCTCCCGCGCGCTGCTGATTCCCCTGCTGATGGAGTGCCAGAAGCACTACGGCTGGATCAGCCCCGAAGTGGCGATGGGAGTGGCGAAACTGTTGGATGTGCCCTATGGCGAGGTGCAGAGCTGCATCAGCTTCTACACCATGCTGCACACCAAGCCGACCGGCCGCTACATCATCGGCGTCTGCCGTACCCTGAACTGCGCGCTGGAAGGCGCGCTGGAGCTTCTGCATCACTTTGAGCACAAGTACGGCGTGGAGGCCACGGAGGTCACCGCGGACGGCAACTTCATGGCCTATGAAGTTGAGTGCCTCTGCGACTGCCACAACGCGCCAAGCATCCAGTGGCTCAAGGCCGGGCAGGGCGCCGGCAACCAGACCGAGTTCAAGCCCTACTGGGTGAACAACGTCACACTCGAGCTCTTTGACCGCATCCTGGATGAGCTGAGCGGCAAGATCAAGACCCCTGAGGGCTTTGACCCCCTGGCCGAGCGCCTGGTGCGGATTGTCGAGAAGGAGAACCCGCCGGACAATCGCCGCTGGTGCTGGCTGGTTACGACCAACTGCCAGTACCCCGTGGTGGTCGAGCAGAAGGACGGCGAGTTCCATGTTGACGACGGTTACGGCAAGCTGGCCGGACTGAAGGAGCGCAATCCCTTCCTGTGGAAGGAGATCCAGGAGGGGCTCAGGAAGTAGCGATGGCCAAGGGTAACCCGATCCTGCAGAATGGCGTGAAGAGCGAGTGGATCACTCCGGTGACCACGCTCGACAACGAACACGGCATCCGCCATATCGAAGACTACGAGAAGATCGCGCGCTACGTGCCGGAGGGTGCTCCGGGCGGCTACCGCGCGGCTAAAAAGGTGCTGCAAAGCGGCATGACCGCCGACGACATCATCAACGCGGTCAAGGCCAGCGGCATCCGCGGCAAGGGTGGGGCAGGCTTCCCCACCGGCCTGAAGTGGAGCTTTGTGCCCAAGGACAACCCGGGGCCGAAGTATCTGGTGATCAACGGCGACGAGTCCGAGCCCGGCACCTTCAAGGACCGTTTCATCCTTGAGGACTGCCCGCACCGCCTGATCGAAGGCTGCATCATCGCCGCCAAGGCGATGGGCGCGCACCAGGTCTACACCTATATCCGCGGCGAGTTCTTTGACTCGATCCGCCTGCTGAAGGACGCCGTCAACGAAGCCTATGCCAAGGGCTACCTTGGCGACAGCCCCTTCGGCACCGACTACCCCGTGCACTTCGCGGTGCACAGCGGCGCCGGCGCTTATATCTGCGGCGAAGAGACCGCGCTGCTGTCCAGCCTGGAAGGCGAGCGCGGGCACCCCAAGCTGAAGCCGCCCTATCCGGCGGTCGAAGGCGTCTTTAAGAAGCCGACCATCATCAACAACGTCGAGACCATCGCCGGAGTGCCGGCGGTTTTCGACGCCGGCCCGGAGTGGTTCACCGCCCGCGGCTCGGAGAAGAGCCCCGGCATCAAGCTGGTCTCGGTCAGCGGCTGCGTGCGCAACCCCGGCTGGTGGGAGGTCGAGTACGGCATCACCATCGGCGAGCTGCTGGACATGGCCGGCGGCCTGCGGCCCGGGCGCAAGCTCAAGGCCCTGATCCCCGGCGGCAGCTCCTGCCCGCTGATGAAGAGCGACTGCCCGCCGGTGAAGTTCACTTATGAAGATGTACAGGCAGCGGGCTCGATGCTGGGCTGCGCCGCGATGATCGTGCTGGACGACAGCGTGGACATCGTCAAGGCGATGGGCAGCATCAGCCACTTTTATGCCCATGAGAGCTGCGGCAAGTGCACACCCTGCCGCGAAGGTACCCGCTGGTTCCGCCAGATCCACGACCGCATCGTGGCCGGCGGCGGCCGGATGGAAGACCTGGATACGCTTATCGATATCTGCGACGGCATCGAGACCAAGAGCTTCTGCCCCCTGGGCGATGCCGCGGCCTGGCCGGTGCGCAGTGCAGTAACAAGGTTCCGTGAGGATTACGAGGCCCATATCCGCCGCAGCATGGAGGCCCGGGCGGCCGGAGAAACAGCAGCCGTGACGGCGCATTGATATCCGGTGCCAGCAAGAGTGAAACATGGCGAAGCATGAAATAGAGTGGGTGAATATCGAGGTGGACGGCGTCCCCCTGCGCGTGCGCAAGGACCGCTATCTGCTCTGGAGTCTGCGCGAGGCCTACTACGACGTGCCGCATTTCTGCGCGCACAAGTGGCTGGATCCTCCCTTCGCCGGCTGCCGCATGTGCATGGTCCAGATCGAGACCGGCGGCAAGATGTGGCCCAAGCTGCAGACCAGCTGCAGCACCCTGCCCAGCGAAGGGATGAAGGTCTATCTCAAGACCGAGCCGGTGGTTCAGGCGCGCAAGGAAGAGCTGGAGTTCCACCTGCTTAACCACCCCCTGGAGTGCCCGGTCTGCGACAAGGGCGGCGAGTGCATGCTGCAGGACCAGAGCATGGACCACGGCGTGTCCGCAGGCCGCTATATCGAAGAGAAGCGCATCCGCCCGGATGCCATCCTGAACGACTACATGCGGATGAACTACAAGCGCTGCTTCCACTGCAAGCGCTGTGTTCATTACGGTGAGAACATCGACGGCGCGAACCTGATGAAGTTCGTCAAGCGCGGCGCCGAGACCCGTATCGAGAGCTACCCCGAGCCCGGCGAAGCCCCGCGCTTCTCCGGCAACCTGATTGATATCTGCCCGGTGGGCGCGATCACCGCCCGCAGCTACCGCTTCATGGGCCGCCCCTGGGAGCAGGAGCTGCGCCACAGCGTGGGCAGCTTTGACAGCGTGGGGGCCAACATCTGGCTGTGCTCCCGCCTCGGCGAGATGGCGCGCGTCATCCCGCACGACAACGACCAGGTCGAGTTCGGCCTGATCGACGACGTCACCCGTTTTGCCTACGAATGTGTTAATGACCCGCGCCTGCTGAGCCGGGCCACCCTGCGCAGCCAGGGCGGCAGCGAGCAGGTCAGCCAGGGCCGCGGTGAATCCGAGGCCGGTCGCCGCCTGGCGGCGGTGCTGGGCGAGCACGGGCCGGACAGCATCGGCGTGCTTGCCGGCTCCGGCCTGAACAGCGAGGAGTATCTGGCCCTGGCCAAGTGGTGCGGCAGCGTGCTTGGCAGCGGTTACTACCACTTTGGCGAGAGCCTCTTCGCCGGCGCGGCGCCTTCCGCGGCCGCGCTTTCCAGCTTTGTACATGAACACCCTGGCATCGACGAGATCGTGAATGCCTCAACGGTGCTCAGCCTTGGCTGCGACCTCTTTGAAGAGGCGCCGGCCCTGGGCCTGCGGGTTGACATCGCCGCCCGCCGCAAGAAGCTCAAGCTGCTTTCGGCGCGCAGCCACCGCAGCGATGCCGACCGCTTCGCAACCCTGTTTGTCAACTACGGCTACCACAACCTGCTGCGCCTGGTGCGCGGCCTGAGCAATGCGCTCAGCGGCGCTGGCGAGTGCCCCGAGGAGTTCAAGCCCCTGGCGGAGCAGCTGCGCAGCATCGGTGATGACTGCGCGGTCGTCTATGGCCAGGAAGTCTGGCAGAACGCCGCTCCGGCTGAGCTGATCGAGGCCCTCTCCGCCTTGCGCAGCGCGATCGCGGCCGCCAACGGCGGCAAGCCCGTGTGGCTGAGTCCGGTCTTCCCGGGTGTCAACAGCGCCGGGGCCCTGCTGCTGGGCAACCTGTCTGCCTTTGGTGTGTCCGCGGGCAGCGAGCTCAAGCCGGCGGCTGGCGGACTGAAGACTCTGCTCGAAGCGGCCGCCAGCGGCAAGCTGCGGGCGCTGGTGATCTTTGACTACGACATTTTGAGCACCTACCCCGACCGCGCACTGGTGCGCAAGGCTCTGGACAGTGTCGGTCTGGTGGTCTACTGCGGCCCCTTCGAGAACCCGACTAGCGAGGCGGCGCATATCCAGCTGCCGCTTGGCAGCTTCGCCCAGCGCGAAGGCACGGTCGTCTCCATGGAGTGGCGCGTGCAAAAGCGCGAGGCGGCTGTGCTTGAGATCGCGGCTGCAGATGTCGCCGAGGTGCTGAACGGTCTGACGACGGCGATGCAGGGCGCGGCAGTAGCGGACACCATGCAGGGCCTGTATCTGGAGCTCTGCGAACGCCTGCCGCAGTACCCCCGCGAGGCCTTTGTTGACTTCCCCTACGAGGGCCGCCGGATGAAGCCGCAGCTTGCGGAAGCGGCGCCGGCCCAGCGCTCGGAGCTGCCCGCGGAGTTCAAGGGCTCGGCGGACTTCCCCCTGGTGCTGGTTCCCAAGCGTTTCCTTTACAACGACCGTGCGGAGATCCGCTGCAGCCCCGTCTTTGACCAGGTTGCCAAGCCCTTCCACGCCTTCATGAACCCGCAGGACATGAAGGTCTACAACCTTGCCGCTGGCGACCAGGTGGAGCTTCAGGACGACAAGGGCAGCAGCACGCTGCCGATCCAGTCAGCGTCCTGGGTCCGCCCGGGCAGCGTGGTGATCAACGACTACTGCATCGCGGCCCCGGTTAATGTGCTGGCCGGCTTCGACCCGGTGCGGGTGCGGCCGCGCAAGGCCCAGCCCGCCAAGGCCGGGGAAGCTGCGCTGGCCAGCAGTGGAGGTGCTGAGTAATGAGCCCCGAGTTACTCACCATCATTGTTCGAGGCGGCATCTTCACGCTCTGCCTGCTGACCGCCTTTGCCTATCTGACATTCATCGAGCGCCGCATGCTGGCCTTCTTTACCTGGCGTGTCGGCCCGAACCGCGTCGGCCCCTGGGGCCTTTTCCAGCCGGTGGCGGATGGCGTCAAGACCATCCTCAAGCAGGAAATGGTGCCAATGAAGGCGGACAAGGTGCTCTATATGATGAGCCCGGTCATCGCCTTCGCGGCCTGCTTTGGCATGTTCGGCCTGATCCCGGTGGGTGAGGGCGTCTGGATGAGCAATGTCCCAGTGGCGGTGCTGCTGCTGCTGGGTCTCTCCAGCCTGGGCGCCTATGGCCTGATCCTGGCCGGCTGGAGCAGCCAGTCGCGTTATCCCTTCCTGGGCAGCCTGCGCACCTGCGCCCAGGTGATCAGCTATGAGCTGGCGCTGGGCCTGACCCTGCTGGTGCCGGTGATCATCACCGGCAGCCTGAGCTTCAACGACATCGGCAATATCTACTGGGGCCCGCACTGGAACCCCCTGTACCTGCTGGTGCTGCTGCCGGCGGGCCTGCTCTTCCTTGTCGCCGCCTGCGCCGAAACCGGCCGCGTCCCCTTTGACCTGCCGGAGTGCGAGGCGGAGATCGTCGCCGGTTACCACACCGAGTACAGCTCGATGAAGTACGCCATGTTCCCGATGGGCGAGTACATCGCGATGACCGCCTTCAGCGCCATCGCGGTGCACATGTTCCTTGGCGGCTACCACCTGTACATCCCAAGCAGCATCGACCTGACCCAGCCCTGGATCAACATCAGCAACTGGGTCGGCCTGCTGGTGGATAAAATCGGGCTCAGCGGAGCACTGGCCCCGCCCTGGGGACCGCCCAAGTGGCTGGTGCCGGAGCCTTACTGGGCCAGCCTGAGCCTCAGCCCCGCGGGCCTGAGCACCACGCTGACCTTCCTGGCCAAGATGGCCATCCTGATCCTGACCTTCATGTGGGTGCGCGCGACGCTGCCCCGCATGCGTTATGACCAGCTTATGCGCTTTGGCTGGAAGCTTATGCTGCCGGTGGGCCTGGTGCTGGTCTTCCTGACCAGCGTGCTGGTGGTCTTCGCGCCGCCGGCAGGCAGCGAGGCTGAAGACGACTACGGCAGCCGGCCGCAGCCGGTGGTCGAAGTGGAGGATGTATATGCATCGCGGTAGTCTCAGCCCGACAGCCATCCTCGGCGGCCTGAAGATCACCTTCGCCCAGTTCATGGGCAGCTTCGGCGGCCGCAACACCGTGACCGTGCAGTACCCCCTGCGCAAGAAGCGCATGCAGGAGCGTTTTCGCGGCCTGCACCGCCTGGAGCGGCATACGGAAGGCCCCTACAAGGGTCTGGAGAAGTGCATCGGCTGCGCGCTCTGCGCGGCGGCCTGCCCGGCCGAGGTGATCACCGTCGTCGCGGCGGAGAACACGGACGACGAGCGCTACAGCCCCGGTGAGCGCTATGCCAAGGTTTATGACATGGACATGCTGCGCTGCATCTTCTGCGGCATGTGCACCGAGGCCTGCCCCACGGAGGCCATTGTGATGAAGCACGACTATGAGCTGGCGGACGACAGCCGCCGGCTGCCCAACAAGTTCATCTACCATAAGGAAGACCTGCTGGACAGGCCTTTCCACTGGTAGAGGCACCGGGGCGCAGGAGCTGCGCCCGCGCATGGGATACAGGGTGCGCGCAGTGCGCACCTAGAGGGATGGACTGGTAAGCCGATGAGTGGCGAGAGCATAATCTGGTGGGTCATGGCCGCGCTGGCAGTGGCTGCTGCCGCTGGCATGGTCACAAGCAAGAACCCGGTGCACAGCGCGCTGTGGCTGGTGGTCAACTTCATCGGGCTCGCCATGATCTACCTGGTCCTGTCGGCGCCGATGCTCTTTGCGGTCCAGCTCATCGTCTATGCCGGCGCCATCATGGTGCTTTTCCTCTTTGTGGTCTGGTTCTTCATGTCGCCGCGCGCGCGCCAGTTCATGCGGCCGCCGCTGCGATCACAGCTGCTCTTTGGCGGCGTGCTCTCCGTCCTGCTGCTGGGCCTGCTGGCCTATGCGGCCTTCACCGGCGGCAGCAACATGTCCTTTGGCGAGCTGCTTCCCGCTGAGCCCGGCCAGAGTGTCAACGAGGCGATGAACCTGACCCGCCCGGAGGACACTGCCAGCACCCCGCTGGAAGAGCTGCCCATGGGCCACCCGCGGCAGGTGGGCACCTTCATGTTCAGCTATCACGTCCTGCCCTTCACCCTGACCTCGCTGGTCCTGCTGGCGGCCCTGCTGGGCGCCCTGATGGTGGCCCGCGACGAACTGGAAGAGGGTATCGGCAACTTCAAGCGTTATGCCGCGGTTGTGACCCGCAAGCGTGTAATCCGGCCCCTCAAACCTGCAGCAGGCGCGGCCACAGCGGCCGGCGCGGATGCTGAGGTTACGGCCAAGGCGGAGGGACAGGCATGATCCCGCTGGTCAGCAACTCACTGATCCTCAGCGCCGTGCTCTTCACCATCGGGGTGGTCGGCGTGATGATTCACCGCCACCCGGTGATGATCTTCATGTGCGTGGAGCTGATGCTCAATGCCGCCAACCTTTCGCTGGTGGCCTTCAACAAGCAGCACTATGCCGAGAACTGGCACGCGGTGGACGGCCAGGTCTATGCCTTCATGGTCATCGCCATCGCTGCCGCGGAAGTGGCTGTGGGCCTCGCAATCATCGTTTCGCTGTTCAAGCGTCGAGCCAGGGTTGACGTCGATGAAGTCAACCAGCTCAGGAATTAGAGGTAGGAGACCTTGTTACAGTACGTCTGGCTGACTATCGCCTTCCCGCTGGTCGGGGCGCTGGTCAACGGCCTTTTTGGCCAGCGGATGAGCAAGAAGGCCTCCGGGACGCTGGGCAGCGCCATGGTCTTCCTCAGCTTCCTGACCGCCCTGGCGAGCTACTTCAGCTACAAGTCCTGGGCGGCGGGCTCTGACAGCCCCTACTTTGAGCTGACCCTGTGGCCCTGGATCCACGTCGGCCAGCTGCAGATCGACGCGGCCCTGCTGATCGACCCGCTCAGCACGACCATGATGCTGCTGATCACCGGGGTGGGCTTCCTGATCCACCTCTACAGCACGGGCTACATGAGCCACGACAAGGGCTACAGCCGCTTCTTTGTCTACCTGAACCTCTTCATCGCCATGATGCTCATCCTCGTGCTGGGCAACAACCTGGCGCTGATGTTCGTCGGCTGGGAAGGCGTGGGCCTGTGCAGCTATCTGCTGATCGGCTTCTGGTATCAGGACATGTATAACGCCAAGTGCGGCATGAAGGCCTTCGTGGTCAACCGCATCGGCGACTTCGGTGTGCTCCTGGGCGCCTTCATCCTCTTCTGGAACTTCAACACCCTCAGCTTCACCGAGCTCTTTGGCAACTTCAGCTCGGTGATGAACAGCGCGACCATCGAGTCCTGGGTCCCGCTGGCCGCAGCGCTGCTGCTCTTCCTCGGGGCCACCGGCAAGAGCGCACAGCTCCCGCTGCATATCTGGCTGCCCGACGCCATGGCCGGCCCGACGCCGGTCTCGGCCCTCATCCACGCCGCCACCATGGTCACCGCCGGTGTATACATGGTCTGCCGCCTGAACCCGGTCTTCACCGCGGCGCCGACGGCGGGCTTCATCATCGCCTGTGTGGGCGCGGCCACGGCCTTCATTGCTGCAACCATCGCCCTGACCCAGAACGACATCAAGAAGGTGCTGGCCTATTCCACGGTCAGCCAGCTGGGCTTCATGTTCCTGGCCTGCGGTGTCGGCGCCTACTGGGTGGCGATGTTCCATGTGCTGACCCACGCCTTCTTCAAGGCCTGCCTCTTCCTCGGCTCCGGTTCCGTGATCCATGCCATGCATGAGGAGCAGGACACCCGGGTGATGGGCGGCCTGGCGAAATACATGCCGCTGACCTACTGGACCTTCCTGATCAGCACCCTGGCCATCGCCGGCATCGTGCCGCTCTCAGGCTTCTTCAGCAAGGACGAGATCCTATGGCGGGTCGCGACCTGGCAGACCCAGTTCGGCAGCGCGCCGATGATCCTCTGGTTTGTCGCGATCGCCACGGCCTTCATGACCGCGTTCTATATGGGCCGGGTTTTCTTCAAGACCTTCCTGGGCAAGCCGCGCTGGACCAAACATTATGTGGAGCACCATCACCACCCGCACGAGTCCCCGCGCAGCATGACCTTCCCGCTGGTGGTGCTGGCCACGCTGGCCGCCATCGGCGGCTTCATGGGCCTGCCGCACTTCACGCACGCGCCGAACTTCCTGGAGCCCTGGCTGGCCGCCAGCACCGGCGGCGAGGAGCAGCTGAACATCGTCGGCCGCATCGGCCTGGAAGAGCATGGCAGCGCAGCGCATGACGATCACGGCACTGCGGCGCATGACGATCATGGCGCAGCAGCCGGGCATGCGGAGGACGCTGCCGCGCATCACGAGGCCTTTGTCAGCTTTGGCAGCACCGAGACCACGGAGATCATCTTCGCCCTGGTCAGTGTGGCCCTGGCGGCCTTCGCCCTGCTGGGCCTCGCCATGCCGCTTTACACGAAGCGCTTCGGGGCCACGGAGAAGCTGCACACAAGCCTCGGCCCGCTTTACCGGCTGAGCCTGAACAAGTGGTACATCGACGAGCTTTACCACTACCTGATCGTGATCCCTGGCACCGCCCTGGCCTATGGCTGCTGGCGCGTGTTCGACATGAAGTTCATCGACGGCATAGTCAACGGCGTTGGCAACGTTCTGGGGTGGCTGGGCCACGGCGTCCGCCCCTTCCAGACCGGCTTCGTCCGCAACTATGCGATGTATCTGCTGCTGGGCGCAGTCGTCTATCTGGCGCTGAGCCTGCTGAAGTAGGGGAGCTGGGAAGTGCTGGAAGCCAACATTTTGTCGCTGATCACCTTCCTGCCTGTGGTAGGGGCGCTGGTGCTGCTGGCGATCCCGGAGAACAGCTCTAATCAGGGCCTGTTCCGCTGGGGTTCCTTTGGCATCAGTGTGGTGACCTTCCTGCTCAGCCTGCTGATCCCCTTCAAGTTCCTGGCCGGCGAGGGGCTGCAGTTTGTGATCCGCCTGCCCTGGATTCCGGCCCTGCATTCCGAGTACTTCATGGCCCTGGATGGTGTTTCGCTCTGGCTTGTCCTGCTGAACACCTTCCTCTTCCCGCTGGCGATCCTTTCCAGCATCGGCGTGATCAGCAAGAAGGAAAAGATGTACTACTTCCTTCTGCTGCTGCTTGAGGGCGCCATCACTGGCGTGTTCCTGGCCCAGGACCTGCTGCTCTTCTTCTTCTTCTGGGAAGCAGTGCTGATCCCGATGTACTTCCTGATCGGCATCTGGGGCGGCAAGAACCGGCTTTATGCCACTACCAAGTTTGTCCTCTACACGATGGTCGGCTCGATGCTCATGCTGGCCGCGCTGATCGCGACATATCTTTACAGCGGCGGCTTCAGCGCGGTGTCGGGCGCCACCCTGGCCATCCCGCAGCTGGCCGGCCTGCCAATGCCGGAGCAGGTCAAGCTGTGGTGTTTCCTGGCCTTCTTCCTGGCCTTCGCCATCAAGGTGCCGCTCTTCCCCTTCCACACCTGGCTGCCGGATGCCCATACCGAGGCGCCAACCGCCGGCTCGATCATTCTGGCCGGTGTGCTGCTGAAGATGGGTACCTACGGCTTCATCAGGGTGGCGATGCCGCTCTTCCCTGAGGCGCTGTTCCACCAGTTCAGCATCGGCCCGGTCAGCTTCACGCTAAGGGACCTGGTGATGGCCCTCAGCGTGATCGGCATCATCTATGGCGCCCTGGTGGCGGCGGTCCAGACGGATGTGAAGCGTCTGGTGGCCTACAGCTCGATCGCTCACCTGGGCTTCGTCATGCTCGGCCTCTTCGCCATGACCCAGCAGGCCGTGGACGGCGCGATCCTGCAGATGGTGGCGCACGGCATCTCCACCGGCGGGCTCTTCATGCTGGTCGGCTTCATCTATGAGCGCCGGCATACCAGGGCGATTGTCGACTTCGGCGGCCTGGCTGCCGTGATGCCGGTCTACTACAACATCTTCCTGATTATCATGCTCAGCTCGGTCGGCCTGCCGGCGCTTAACGGCTTTGTCGGCGAGTTCCTGATCCTGCTGGGCAGCTGGAAGGCCAACTGGCTGATGACGGTGCTGGCCACCAGTGGTGTGATCCTGGCCGCTGTGTATCTGCTCTACATGTTCCGCCGCGTCTTCTTCGGCGAGGTCACGCATGAAGAGAACAAGGGCCTCAAGGACCTGGGCCGCCTGGAGCTGGCGAGCATCATGCCGCTCGTGCTGATGGCCTTCTTCATGGGTATCTTCCCCACGGTCTTCCTAGCCCGGATCACGCCTGACAGTACGCCGGTGGTTGAAAGGCTGCAGGAGCTGGAGAGCAACTCACTGCCGCCGGACAGCAGCGCTGTAAAGATCTTGCCCGGGCCGGAGGGTGCCGCCGACGGCGCCCTGCTGGCCATTGAAAGCTCAGGTGGTGCACTTTGATTGACAGGGACGTTATCGGCTACGACCAGATCTATGCCCTGGGTCCGGTGATCATCCTCACCCTGACGGTCCTGGTGCTGATCCTGGCCGACTGCATCTGGCGCGCCTTCAGCCGCCACGTCAAGCCGGGGGATGTCGAGCACGACGACCCCGCGGGCATGGGCCTGATGCCGAACCTGGTCATCACGCTGATCGGCGCAACTGCCGCCATTGCCGACATTTTTTACCTGCTGGGCCGCCTGCGCGCCGGCGGCGGCACAGCGCTGGCGGAGCTCTTCATCGCCCGCGGCTTCCCGGATGCCACCGGCCGCCATGCCTGGGAGGCCGGCGCGCTGGCCATCGACAGCTTCGGGCTCTATGTGGCCCTGCTGGGCTGCCTGATCCTGATTGCCGTCAGCCTGATCATGCTGCCTTACCTGCAGAGCCGGCGCCTCTTCCGCGCTGAGCTCTTCCAGCTGCTGGTGCTGTCCACCATCGGCATGCTGCTTCTGGGCTTCAGCCGCGACCTGCTGAACACCTTTATCGCCATTGAGCTGCTCAGCCTGCCGCTGTATGTCCTTTGCGGCCTGAGCGACAAGAGCTCGGCCAGCCGCGAATCCAGCCTGAAGTACTTTCTGCTGGGCGCCTTCGCCTCCGGCTTCCTGATCTATGGCGCTTCGCTGGTTTACGGCGCCGTGGGCCATCTGAACTACAAGGCGATCGCCTTCTACCTCAGCAGCAACCCTGACGTCAGCAACGTACTGCTCGCCGGCCTGTCCCTGGTCGGCGTGGGCATAGCCTTCAAGCTGGCCCTGGTGCCCTTCCATGCCTGGGTGCCCGATGTGTACCAGGGCGCGCCGACACCGGTGACGGCCTTCATGGCCAGCGGGGTCAAGGTGGCCATGTTCGCCGCCGCGATCCGCCTGGTGAACGACAGCCTGGTGGGTTTGGATGCCCAGTACTGGCGCGATGCGCTGGCCGTCTTTGCCATCCTGAGCATGATCATCGGCAACCTCTTTGCCCTGCATCAGAGCAGCGTCAAGCGCCTGCTGGCCTACAGTGCGATCACCCATACGGGTTACCTGGCCGTGGCGCTCTGTGCCGGCGGCCCGGCCGCCGCCCAGAGCCTGCTGATCTACCTCGCGGCCTACTGTATCGCCAGCATCGGCGCCTTCATGCTGGTGGCCTACCTGTCCCGCCCGGGCCAGGACGATGTCTACTTCGATGAGCTGCACGACCTCAGCCAGCGTTATCCGGCCGCCTCGGCCGCGCTGGCGATCCTGGTGCTCAGCATGGGCGGCCTGCCCATGACGGCCGGGTTCATCGGCAAGCTGCTGGTCTTCAGGGATGCCTGGGCCGCCGGCCTGCACGGCCTGGTCATCTTCGCGGTCCTCAACAGCGTCGTCAGCTTCTATTTCTACCTGCGCTTCCTGCGGGCCATGTACATGCAGCCCCGGGTGCCGGGTACCGCGCCGCTCGAAGCCGGCTCCATGCCTGCCGCCTACGCCATCACGGCGGTGGTCAGTGTCGTGCTGACGATCCTCTTTGGCGTGCTGCCGCAGCTTCTGGTGGAGTGGGGCAACAGCGGCGTGATGCTGCAGTAGGCAGCTAGAGCGCGTTCCCCTCGCGGTCCAGCAGGCCCAGGCGGCGGCGCTCCAGCACGTGGCCGCAATTGCGCGATTCCAGCAGGCCGCCCAGCAGCATGATGTTCAGGTGCTGATCCCCGCTGCAGCCGCCAACAAGTGTCAGGGTGTCGCCCTCCAGCTCCCAGCTGCGCAGGCTCAGCGCCAGATCGCGGCTCTTGCCCAGCTTGTCCGTCACCGGCATGTCAGCGCTCAGCAGTTCACGGATGCCTTCGGGCGCGGCATCGGCAAGGCGCAGCTGGTAACGGGCGTTTACCGCCTGCCGCGAGATCAGCGGCACGGCCGCATCCAGCTCCTGAAAGCTGTAGATAAAGTCGCGCGGGGCACTCGCCTCCGCCAGTTTGCCAAGCCAGTGGGCATAGTCCTGGGGCTGCAGGCGCACACCCTCCTTCAGCTCAACATCCACCACCTCAGCATCGGCCAGGACACCAAGAGGCGCTGTGGGGCAGAAGGTGACGCAGGGCTTGGGCGAAAAGGCGCCGGCGACGGCATAAGGAAAGCCGGCCCGGCGGAAACAGCGGAACATGAAGCGCATCAGGTCCAGGTGCCCGATGAACATCAGCACTTCGTCCTTGCGGTAATGCAGCCGCAGACGCTGCAGGTCGGGACGCGTGCTCATGAGTGCGCTCCTGGCCGGGATGCGGCCAATGCATGAAGTGAGTCCTGGTCAAGGCCCGCGGGCCCGGAGGCATAGACACCCTGCGCCAGGCCGGGATTCCAGTTGCTCTGGCTGTCGAAGCCGGCCGGCGGCAGGCCTGCGTCGACATAGAGCTTCAGCAGGAAGGCCAGCATCTCAGCGTTATCCAGGCAATGCTGCGGCGCTGGGAGGGCCAGGCGGATGCCGCGCCGGTCGCAGAGCCCGGCAAAGCGCTGGCGCAGGAAGCCGTTGATGGCCACACCGCCAGATACGCTCAGCAGCGCGCAGTCGTGCTCCTTCAGGGCCTGCTCAACCTTGATCCATAGTGAGTCCAGCACCACGGAAAACAGGGCCGCCGCCAGCTCCGGGTATTCCTCCGGCGCTGCGGCTGCACCTTCCTGGCCCCGCACCCGCTTCACCACCGCGGTCTTAAGCCCGCTGTAGCTGAAGTTCAGATCGCCGCTGTCGCGCATCGGTACCGGCAGGCGCAAAGATCCGCCGTAACGGCCGGCCGCGTCAATACCGGGATACTCGCGGGCCAGGCGCTCCAGCCTGGCTCCGCCGGGATAGCCCAGGCCCATCATGGCGGAGACCTTGTCCAGCAGCTCGCCCACGGCATCATCCAGGGTCTGGCCCAGCAGCTCGATGTCCGTCAGCGAGCGCACAAGGTAGAGCTCGGTGTGCCCGCCGGAGACCAGCAGGGCCAGATGCGGGTACACAGGCTCTGTCGCCGATCCTGGCTCCGCGGCCGCCGGCATGAAGGCGCTGAAGAGATGCCCCGACAGGTGGTTCAGGCCATAGACCGGCAGGCCCAGGGCCTGCGCAGCGCCGCGGGCGAAGTTGACGCCGGCCAGCAGGCAGCCCGGCAGGCCCGGTCCGGCGGTGACGCCGATGGCCCGCAGCTCCTTCAGCATCTCGGCCGGGATCTGCCGCCAGAGCTGCGGCAACTGGCTCAGGTGCAGGCGCGCGGCCAGCTCGGGCACGCAGCCGCCATAGGGCGCGTGCAGCTCGATCTGGCTGCTGAGCAGCGCAAAGACACTGCGGCCCTGCGCGTCGCAGACCGCAATGCCGCTCTCATCAAAGCTGCTTTCGATAGCCAGGTACATCCGGGGGCGAGTAGTTTAGCAAGCCACGGAACCCGGCGGGCGAGGGCGTGTCAAAAGGCTGATGGACAGCCAGGCAGCGGATCAGGCCACAGACAGCGCCGGGAAGGGCGGAAAGGGCGGGCTCAGCAAGTCACTGGGCTTCTTCAGTCTGGCCCTTTTCGGCATCGGCATGATCATTGGCGCGGGCGTCTACTCCATCATCGGCGCCGCCGCCGGCGAGGCCCTTGACGGGCTGTGGCTGAGCTTCCTGGCCGGCGCCTTCGCCGCACTGCTCACCGGGCTTTCCTATGCTGAGCTCTCCACCGCCATACCCCGTACCGGCGCCGAGTTCACCTATCTGCGCATGGCGGCGCCGTCTTATCCCTTGCTTGGCGGGGCGGTCGGCTACCTGCTGGTCTTCTCAACCTGTGCCACGGCCGCGACCGTGGCTCTGGCCTTCGCCGGCTATATGCAGCTCTTCAGCAGCCTGCCGGCCTGGCTCAGTGCGGCAGGCTTGCTGATCCTGTGCGGGCTGATCAGTATCTGGGGCATCAAGCACTCAACCTGGGTCAACGCCATTCTGACCCTCACCGAGCTGGCGGGTCTGTTCATGGTTGTCGTCGTGGGCTGGGACCTGCCTGCCTTCAGCGCTTCGATCAGCGCTGAGCTGCACCCGGGGATCTTCGCCGGGGCGGCGCTGATCTTCTTTGTCTACCTGGGCTTTGAGGATATCGCCAACCTATCGGAGGAGGCCCGCGAGCCGGGCCGCGATCTGCCACGGGCGATACTTGTGGCCCTCGCGGTCACCAGCGTGCTTTATGTGCTGGTGGCGCTCGCGGTGGTAAACCTGCTGAGCCCCGCAGAGCTTGCGCAAAGCCAGTCCCCGCTGGCAGCCGCGGTGGCGGCTGAGCAGCCGGGCCTGCGGGGCTGGGTGGGCATCATCGCCCTGGTGTCCACTGCCAACACAGCCCTGATCGCCAGCATCATCAGCGCGCGCATGCTCTTTTCCATGGCGCGCAGCGGTGCCGCCCCGGCTGCTCTTTCGCGGCTGGCAGCGCGGCGCAGGACTCCCTGGCTGGCCTCGATTGTGGTCTTCGCGCTGGCGCTGCTTTTCCTGCCTTTTGGCAAGGCTGCGACGACCGCCAGCTTCTCCTCCTTCGCGGCGCTGATCGCCTTCGGGGCCGTCAATGCCGCGGCTATCCGGCTGCGCTATTCGCATCCGCAGCTTGAGCGGCCCTTTCGCATCCCGCTCAGTATCGGCCGCTTTCCTCTGCCGGCCGCGCTCGGGCTGCTGACGGTCCTGGCGCTGCTGACGCAGTTCAACTTCCTCACCTATGCCGTCGGTCTGGCCGCCCTGGCCACAGCCCTGCTTCTGCTGCATTTCCTTCCCGGCAGGAAGAGCGAAGAGGCCGGTGCCGGCCGGGAGGAGCAGGCCGCCAGCGGCGCTGCGGCGGGCCGGCCCTAGGCTAGAATCCAGGCGTGCACCTCCCCAACGTCCTCCTCTTCATCGGCTTCCTGATCTTCGACATGGCCTTTGTAGTCCTGCTCTACCGCTGGTTTGGCAAGCAGGGCCTGTACGGCTATGTCGTGCTGGCGGTCATCGCCTGCAATATTCAGGTAGTCAAGCTGGTGGACATCGGCCCTTATGCCGTCACGCTGGGCAACATCCTCTACGGCTCCATCTTCCTGACCACTGACATCATGGTGGAGGTCCACGGAAAGAAGGAGGCCCAGAAGGCCGTCTGGCTGGGCTTCGCGGCGATGCTGCTTTTCACCGTCTACATGAAGTACGCGATCTGGCTCAAGCCCTCCGCCTTTGATGCCGCCCAGCCGCACCTGGAGGCGATCTTCAACGTTCTCCCGCGCATCACCGTGGCCAGCCTGACAGCCTACCTCTGCAGCCAGATGCACGACCTCTGGGCCTTTACCCTGATCCGCAAGTACACCGGCCGGCCGATGCTCTGGCTGCGCAACAACGCAGCCGCCCTGGTCAGCCAGGCGATCGACACCACCGTCTTCACGCTGCTGGCCTTCACCCCGCTGCACGCCCTGAAGGATACGCCGGGCTTCGCCTCCTGGGCGGTCGTCCCGGGCTTTGAAAGCTGGTCCACTGTGCTGACCGTCTGGTGGACGACCTACCTGATTAAGGTCATTGTTTCGGTCAGCGATACCCCCTTCGTGTACTGGGGCCGCAGCATTGGGCATAAGATGTACGGGACTGAAATGGGGGCTCCGCTGGCCGCAGCGCCGCTGCGCAGCGGAATTGAACTGGCAGCGGGTCTCTAGTGTCCTGAGAATGGCTGAAATGAACAAGATGAAGAACTTGACCGGACTGCTGCTGGGCGCGGCCGCTCTCAGTCTGACTGCTGGGCTGTGTGCCTGCGGCGGAAGCTCGGGCAATCCGCAACCGGATACGACCCCGGCCCCGCAGCCGGGCGTACGTGAAGTCAGACGCTTTGAAGAGCGCATCAGCCCCGCGGCAATCAGGGTGGACGCGGCACAAGGCCTGGACCTGCGCGCCTTCATCCCCTCCGCCCAGCGCTCAGCCTCCGCCAGCCTGACCCAGATGCTGCCTGCCCCTCAAAGCCTTGGCCTGAGGCGCAGCAGCGGCCTGAAGAGCACTTCGGATACAGAGCTGGTGACTGTCTTTGGCAAGGACTTCAGCCAGGCCTCGCCCGGTTCTGATGCAGTGGGCGAGACGGTGGAGCTGGTTTCCACGGCTACTGAGGCAGCCTGGGCCCTCTTTTCCATGCCGGCAATCTCTACTGAAGACCAGTTCGTCGCCCGCCTGAGCGTCAGGGTCAGTAATGCGCTCTTTTCTGAGGGCGGCGGCTACTACGCCGCGGTCGCGGACTTCAACCGTCAGCGCTGGGATCTGCTGAACCTGACCCAGGCCGAGACCTATCAGCATTCGATAGGCATCACGCAGGACCTGGTTGACCCGCTGGGAGTGATGTACCTGGCGGTGATCCTCCCGCCCGGCCAGAGCATGCGCGTAGAGTTTGTGCGCCAGCAAAGGGAGGATGTGGTCAAGCCCTGGTATGTGGTGGACCCGAACATCAGCGCCGACCACGGCCTTTCCCCCGCCGCGGCCATCTCGCTTTCCGGCGTTCCGATGGCGGCATATATCAACAACAGCGACGGCAAGGCTTACCTGTTGCAGCCGGACCCGACCTCCGACTTCAACCAGTCCGAGGACTGGCCCAACCCGCAGCAGGCGATGTACAACTTGCAGGACGCCAGCGGCTTTGACCTGGACCTGCTGATTGACCCCGTGATCGGCTTCCCCCGGGCCAGCCTGCTGCTGAACAAGGAAAACTCGGCCAGCGGCAAGACGCCGGCCCTGGGCCTCACCGCGGCCCGGCTCAACGCCCAGAACCAGCTTGAGTGGCTCTCCATCGAGCTCAGCGGCGTGGATAGCGGCGAGTACACAAGCATCGCCAGAAGCCCGGCCAGCGGCCTGTATTCCATCACCTCCAGCGCGCTGAACGCCAATTCGCCCGGCTCCGGGGAGTACGACATCGAGCGGCGCGAGTTTGACATCCAGCAGCTGCTGAACATCCAGCCAGTGGATGTCAGCGTGGTGAAGTCCTTTGGTGAAGGCCTGCGCTACCCGCACATGCGCTACAGCCTCGACGGCCGCGAGGCCTATGCCGCGGCCGGCGGTACCGTGATCTACGAGGAGCCCGCCGACCAGTACCTCTTCGCCTATGAAGAGACCGGCACCGAGCCCTGGGGCAGCCTGTCCTTCGTCCCGGCGACGGCCTCAGTCAGTACAGTCTTTGGCAACACCTACGCCCGCAACAATGCCTCAGGAGGCACGCTTTACAGCGCCGCCTTTGCCGACAGCCTGATCGGCGTAGAAGACGAGGTCGACAGCATCAGCGGCTCCGGGAGCTGGATCGGCGGCGTCAGCCAGATTGAGTACCAGGTGGACGGCACGCCCTGCATCGCCTACAGCTACTGCGACGGCACGAATGTCGGCATCCGCTTTGCCATCATGCGCGCGGGAAGCTGGCAGGTTGAAGATGTGAACGAGGAGCCCATGCCGGCGCAGGGCGACCACCAGCGCATCGGCCTTGACCTCGCTGTCGAGCCGCCGGGCATGTTCGTGCTGCCCAGCGGACGGCTCATCATCGCCTTTGAGCAGTACAACGGCAGCAGCTCTGAGATCCGTATCGCCGTCCGGCAGCCCGGCTTCTAGCCTGCTGCAGCTGCAGCAGCGCGCCTAGTCACCGGCCAGGCGGCGCATCTCGGCCTCAATCTCGCGGCAGCTCTGCTCCAGCTCTGCCTGAGTGGAAGTCTCGACATAAACCCGCACCAGCGGCTCAGTGCCGCTGGCCCGGAACATGGCCCAGCTGCCATCGCTGAAGACAAACTTGTAGCCGTCGATGTTGTTGCGGCTGATAATCAGGCGCCCGGCAAGCACATCGGCGTCCCAGTCCTTCAGTGTTGAGAGCAGCCTGCTTTTCTGGGCTTCCGTCAGGTGCGCATCGATCCGGTGATAAGCCACCTGGCCGGCCCGCGACATCAGCTCCTCCAGCAGGGTCTCCAGGCTCTGTCCGCGCAGCGCGAGCATCTCCAGCATCAGCAGGGTGGCGAGGATGCCATCCTTCTCCGGCACGTGCCCCTGGATCGAGAGGCCGCCGCTTTCCTCGCCGCCGATCAGCGCACCCTTGCGCATCTCGTCACCAACATACTTGAAACCCACGGCTGTCTCGATCAACTCAGCCCCATGCAGCCGGGCCACGCCATCCAGCAGGTGGCTGGTGGCCACGGTGCGGATCAGCGCGCCCTTGCGGCCGAGGTCCGCCATCAGGTAGTCGGCCAGCAGGGGCAGGGCCTGGTTGGCGCCAAACCAGCGGCCCTGGGGGTCCAGCAGGCCGAAGCGGTCGGCGTCGCCATCAGTGCCAAAGACAAGGTCAAACTCGCCATCCCGCGCCCGCTGGGCCAGGGGCGCCAGGCGTGAGGCGCTGGGGTCGGGCAGCCCGCCGCCAAAGTAGACATCGCGCTCCAGGCCCAGGGCCTCGACCTCCATCCCGCAACGGCGCAGGTATTCGTCCACATAGCCCGCGCCGCAGCCATGCATGGCTGTGTACAGGATCCGCAGTCCGCTGGTGCCCAGCGCGCTGTTGTTCAGCAGTGAGTCGAGGTGCTGGAAATACTCTTCGCGCAGGTCCAGGCTCTCGCCGTGCCATTCCAGGTGCAGGCGCGGTTCAACAAAGTCCGGCTGCAGCTCCCGCAGCAGCTCTGTGATGCGGTCGGTGGTCTCCGGCATCGCCGGGCCGGCGAACCAGGGAATGAACTTCAGGCCCTGATAGTGGTAAGGGTTGTGGCTGGCGGTAAGCATCACCGCGCCGGCGGCCTGCAGGTGGCTGACCGCATAGGCCACCACGGGGGTGGGGCAGGCGTGGCTGAAGACCTGCACTGCCTGGCCCAGGGACTGCAGGTGGCAGGCCAGATGCGCGCTGTAGGCCTCGGCGGCGAAGCGCCGGTCATAGCCGATCAGCAGCGGCTTCTCCGCCATGCCGGTCTCCTGCAGATACAGGCGGATCGCGCTGCCAACCAGCGCCACATTGCCGAAGGTAAAGTCGTCGGCAATGTGCCCGCGCCAGCCGTCAGTGCCGAACTTGATCTGAACATGCATCCGCAGATCCTCCGCGGCCCCGGGCCGCGACAGAATTTTAGCGGCATCAGCCGCTTCTCTGGCCAAGTCTGCCCGGCTATACTGGCCGCGTGCCAGAGTTCCGCAAAGATCCGCTCCTGGGCCGCTGGGTAATCGTTGCCCGCGAGCGCGGCGAGAGACCGGCCAGCCTGCGCTTTGAGAACAGCGAAGAGCCGCTGGCTCCGGCTGACGACCCCTTTTCTGAGGGCAACGAGCGCTTCACACCCTCGGAGGTCTATGCGCTGCGCTCTGCCGGATCCGTCCCCAACGGGCCGGGCTGGCAGCTGCGCGTGGTACCCAACCGCTATCCGGCCCTGCGGGTGGAGGGCGAGCTTGACCCTGCCAGCTATGGCCTCTATGACCGCATGAACGGGGTGGGCGCGCATGAGGTTGTCATCGAGACCCCGGATTCGAAGCTGGCATTTGCCGATTTCAGCCTGAGCCAGATCAGCAGGGTGCTGGAGGCCTACCGCCAGCGCATCGACGATCTCTACCGCGATATCCGCCTGGCGCATGTGCTGGTCTTCAAGAACCATGGCCGTGAGGCCGGGGCGACGCAGCAGTACAGCCACAGCCAGATCATCGCCACTCCGATGCTGCCACTGCGCCTGCGGGAGGAGCTGAACTCCTGCCTGCAGCACTGGCGGCTGAAGCGGCGCAGCCTCTTCATGGATATCCTCAGCGAAGAGCTGCGCATGCGCGAGCGGCTTGTCTTCGAGAACGAGCATGTGGTGGCCTTCTGCCCTTATGCCGGCTACTCGCCCTTTGAGGTGATGCTGATCCCCCGCGTCCAGAGCGCGGACTTCCGCAAGGCCAGCCCGGCCCAGCTTGAGGCCGTGGCTGAAGCGCTTAAGACTGTTCTGGCCATGTGGCGCTCAGCACTTGGCGATGGCGCCTGGAACTTCATGCTGCATACCGCGCCGAACGCCGCCAGCCTGGCCGCGCCGGAGGAGGAGTTCCCCGGCTATGAGTCCTTCTTCTGCTGGCACCTCGAGATGTTCCCCCGCCTGACCACCAGCGCGGGCTTTGAGTGGGGCACGGGCATGCACATCAACCCCGTGCCGCCGGAGGAAGCCGCCGCGGCGCTGCGAGCCGCAGAGGTTGCGGTTTAGTGTCAGCCGGCCTGCACCTGCTTTTGCACCTGCATCAGCCCGACTACCGCATGCCGGATGGCGGCCTGCCCCTGCTGCCCTGGGTGCGGCTGCACGCGGTGCGCGGCTACCTTGACCTGCTGCGGGTGCTGGAAAGCAACCCCAGGGCCCGATGCTGCGTGAACTTTAGCTGCGTTCTGCTTGAGCAGCTGGACTATTTGCAGGGGCTCTTCGCCTCGGGTATCACGGCCGTGGACAGCTGGGCGGCCCTGAGCCTGAAGGACGCTGAGCTGTGGGACAGCACAGAGCGCCTCTTTGCCTTCAGGCACTTCTTTTCAGCCCACGGCGAAAACCTGATCCGCCCCCTGCCGCGCTACTGGGAGCTGCTGCAAAGGAAGCAGCAGCTCGAGCGCGACTACGAGCCGCAGGAGGCCTGCGAGAAGTTCAGCCCGGCCGATTACACAGACCTGGCGCTGCTCTTCAACCTGGCCTGGATCGGTTTCTCCGGCCAGCGCCTGCCGGAGGTCCAGCAGCTTCGGCAGCAGGGCAGCGGCTATGTCCAGGCACAGATTGGACAGGTCCTGCGTCTGCACGGACAGCTCACAGCAGGCATCCTGAGCGCCTATGCAGGGCTGCAGGACGCCGGGCAGATCGAGATCAGCTTCACCCCCGGCCAGCATCCCATCCTGCCGCTGCTTTGCGACCTGGCGGCCTATGCCCACCCGGACGCGGATGACCCGCTGCCGCAGTTCCGCCACGCGGACGATGCCCTGCGGCACATCCAGCGGGGCCAGGCGGAGTATCATCGCCACTTCGGCAGCGCGGCCAGAGGAGTCTGGCCGGCCGAGGGCAGCGTAAGCAATGAGGTCCTGGGGCTTCTGGCCGGGGCAAGGCTGAGCTGGTGCGCCACTGACCAGGCGAACCTGCCGGCGCAGGGCAATCTGGCCCATGCGCAGCCCTGGCGCTGGCAGCAGCAGGGGCAGGAGATCGCCGTCTTCTTTCGCGACACCCGGCTCTCGGACAACATCGGTTTTGTCTACTCGCACTGGCAGCCGCGGGAGGCGGTGGAGCATTTCCTGCAGATGGTGGCCTCAACCGCCCACAGCAGCGGGCTGGCCAGCCCGGTAGTCAGCGTTATCCTCGACGGCGAGAACCCCTGGGAGAACTACCCGGATGGCGGAGAGGCCTTTCTTGGCCTGCTCTTTGAGCGCCTGGCTGAGCACCCCGAGCTGCGATCTGTGCTCCCCGCTGAGCTGGCGGCCACTGCGGGCAACTCTGGTGTGATCGACTCGATCCACGCCGGCTCCTGGATCGGCGGCAACTTCAGGATCTGGTCGCGGCATGCCGAGACACGCAGCGCCTGGCGCCAGCTGGCCCGGGCCAGGGAAACCCTGAGCCCTTATCTGGAGCTCGAAGGCGTGCTGGACGACCTGCTCGCCGCTGAGGCCAGCGACTGGTTCTGGTGGTATGGCGATGACTTCGTCGCCAGTGGCCAGGAGCTTTTTGACCAGCTCTTCCGTTCCCGGCTGCTCAGCGCCTATAGCCGGGCGGGTCTCAGCCCCCCGCCGGAGCTTCTGGAGCCGATCTGCAGGGTTTGCCTTGAGCAGCAGCTCCCGGAGGCCGAGACGCTTCTGGACGTGGACATCGACGGCAGGCTGAGCCACTGGCTGGAATGGCGGGACGCAGTGAAGCTGGCCACCGGCGGCCAGTATGGCAGCATGGCCCTGGCCAGCAAGGCGCCCTTTGCCGCCCTGCACTATGGCTTCAGCGCCAGCGAACTGCTGCTCAGGCTGGACCCGGAGCCGCAGCTTCTGGAGCTGCTGCGCTCGGGCCTGCTGAAGCTTGAGCTTTACTGCGAGCAGGAGGATGGCCCGCAGGTCTGGCAGATCTGGCCCGCCAATGGCGCGCGGCCGCTGCGCTGCGCCCTGCGGGACTTCCTGGAATGCGCGCTGCCTCTGGGCGCCGAAGGGCTGCAGTTTGGCCAGATCGCCTGGCTGCATTTCGAGCTGCGGCAGCCGGACCAGCCCGCGCAGCGCTTCCCCGCCAGCGGACGGATTGGCCTGCGCGTCATCGACCGGGACTTCCGCCTGCGGCACTGGTCAGTCTGAGGGGCGGTGGTAAAATCCTGCTCCGCCCATAAGCCGCAGTTCACGGCTTTGATTTTCAGGGGCGCCTGGGGCTCAATTAATGTCATCAGCAGAACTGCTTTCCCGCGAGAACAACATTGCGCGCATCAAGGTCGTGCTCGACGGCGAGACCGTCGACAAGACCTTCCGTGAGGTCTACCGCATTCTGGCCAACCAGATCAACGTGCCCGGCTTCCGCAAGGGCAAGATCCCGCCGAATGTCCTGCGCCAGCGCGTCGGCGCCGAGGCCGTCAACTCTGAAGTGTCCGACCGGCTCCGCGACCAGGCCATCGAGCTGGCCCTGGAGGAGCTGAAGCTGACACCGCGCGTCGGCCGGCCCAGTTTCGACGAGGAAGCTGAGCCGCAGGCCGGGACGGAGGCCGTCTACCAGTTCACCCTGCCGGTGCTGCCGGATGTCAGCCTGCCTGATTACAAGGCCTTCAGCATCCCGGTGACCCGTCTGCAGGTCACGGAGCTGATGAAGAAGCGCTATCGCGACCGCATCATTGAGCGCTTCACCGAGTATCCCGCCCGCGAGGACGGTGCTGCGGCCGCTTCGATGCTGATCATGGACGTTCACAGCAAGTTCGCCGAGAACGGCGAGGAGTCGCCCTTCCACAGCCACAGCATGGTCTACAAGATCGGCGAGGAGGGCAACCTGCCGGGCTGGGATGAGAAGCTCAGCGGCGCAAAGGCCGGCGACAAGCAGGAGTTCAGCTATGTAATGCCCGGCGACTTCGCGGACACGCGGGTGGCGGGCAAGGAGCTGCTGATCGAGCTGAACGTCAGCGCTGTCCACGACACCCTGGTGCCGGAGCTGAGCGAGGACTTCGTCAAGGAGAAGCTCCAGCTTGAGGGCCTGCAGCAGTTCGAGGAGTTCATGCAGAGCAGCCTGACCCGCGAGAGTGAGCAGCAGTTTGAGTCCCTCAAGCGGGACAAGGCGCTGCAGCAGGTGGCCGAGCAGCTCAGCGCCGAGATCTCTGAAGACATGATCAGCGATGAGCTGGATGGCATTGTCACCGAGCACGACCGTGAGCTGCGCCAGCACGGCCTCAGCCTGGACGCCTATCTGCAGCAGTCCGGCAAGAGCCTGGCGGAGTTCCGCGATGAGCGCCGTGACCTGGCCGAGCGCAGGATCCGCACCTTCCTGGCAGTCAAGACGATCGCCGAGCAGGAAGGCATCCGCGCCACTCAGGACGACCTGATGCAGTACATGTACCTGCTGATGCAGCGGGAGAATGTCAGCCAGGACCAGATCCGCCAGCTGGCCCGCAACCGCGAGTTCATCAACGAGACCACCTACCAGATCATCCGGGCCAAGGTCCTGGAGCACCTGGTCAACACGGTCAGCTTTGAGGTCAGCGAGGGCAGCGAGGCCCAGACCAATGAAGCCCTGGCCGCCCTTGAAGAGGGCGAGGAAGCCTGAGCCATGCTGCCGCCCGGTCTGTTCTGGGTCGACGCCCATGAGGACCTGGCCTGCCACTGCCAGGAGTACCAGCGCGAGCTGGTGGATCCCGGCATCGTCAGGGCGATGATCACCCTGCCGCGGCTGATGCGCATGGGCGTCCGGCTGGTCTGCGCCACTCTCTTTGTCCCGCACACCGGCAGCCTGGATTCCCGCAAGGCCCTGCTTGAGGACCAGTACCGCATCTATCAGCGCTGGCTGGAGAGCTATCCGCAGGCCTTGCGGCTGGTCAAGAGCAGCGCGGACCTGGAGCTGCTTGCACAGGCTGAGCCGGTGGAAATCCCGCGGGCCAACCCCGGCGAGGAAGCCAGCAACCTGGTGCAGGAAGGCGAGCTGGCCTATCCGCTTGGCATGCTGCTGCTCATGGAGGGCTGCGACCTGCTCAGCGGGCCGGCGGACCTGGAGCTGTGGCACTCGCGCGGCCTGCGGATGGCCAGCCTGACCTGGAACGGCAGCAACAGCTTCGCCAGCGGCTGCTTCAGCGACGGCCTGGGGCTCAAGCCGGCCGGCTTTGAGCTGCTGGATGCCTTCGCCGACCTGGGCCTTATCCTGGACTTCTCGCACCTGAACGACGCCGGCACCAGCGATGCCCTGGGCCATGCGAAGGTCCCCGTCTGCGCCTCGCATTCCAACTCCAGGATGCTCTGCCAGCATGAAAGGAACCTCACCGACCAGCAGGCTGAGGAAATTGCAGCCCGCGGCGGGGTTATTGGCCTGAACCTGCTGGCCACCTTCGTCCAGACCGGCTGGCGCCCCGACATGCGGCTGCCTGAGCTGCGCGAAGCCGTGGACCATCTGGACCACCTGGCCCGCCTCTGTGGCGCGGACAAGGTCGGGCTGGGCAGCGACCTTGACGGCGGCCTGACCCCCGAGAACACCCCGGAAGGGATCGACACCGTTTCAGACCTGCCCCTGCTGGCCGATGAACTGCTGTCCCGGGGCTGGACGGAGGCCTCGATAGCCGGCTTCTGCGGCGCCAACTGGTGGGCCTTTCTTGAACGCAGCCTGCCGCGCTGACGTCAAGGCGCAGGCTATACTTGGCAGCTCAGTTTTACCGGCTGACAATAAGAGGTGCAGGTCAAGCATGCGTCCGAAGACGACTCACACACTGCTGCGCGCCATTCTGGCCCTGGTCGCCATGCTCGCTGTTTTCGCCCTGCCTGGCTGCAAGGGCAAGGAGCAGGCCGGCACAGGCAAGAAGGGGCTGGCCAGCGGCCGCGGGCTTGAAGAGAGCCTGAACTCGGATAAGGCCCCGGACTATCCGGTTCTCTGGGATACGCGGCCCTACAAGAACATCCACAAGTCCGCTCAGCAGGCCTGGTTCCTCACCGAAACGGCCTACTTTGTCGTCCAGGACAAGTGGCGCAGTGCAACGGGCGAGCAGCGCAAGGCCGTCGAGCAGGAGATTGACCGCAACGTCTTTGGGGTCAATGACGAGGTCAAGCAGCTCTTCGAGGACGCCATCAAGGCCGAGCCGGACAACGCGCTGAACTATGCCAGCTATGCCATGTGGCTCAAGCCGCGCAAGTACATCAAGGAAGGCGGCTTTGTTAACGCCTACCCGGATGCGCTGAAGAACATCGACAAGGCCATCGAGCTGTGGCCTGATGAGAGCCGCTTCTATCTGCAGAAGGCCTGGATCATCTATGCGCCGAACTACTGCGGCGACTGGCTCCGCGCCGGCGTGGACGACAAGCTCGCGGTGAACGCGGCACTGCCGGACATTGAGCAGCTTTTCGCCACCGCAGAAAAGTACGACCCGAACAACGCCTACATCAACTACCACCATGCGCTGACGCTCTACCGCTTCACCGATCCGGCGCAGTTTGACAGCATCAAGGACGCCCTGCTGCGCGAGCTCCGCGCGGGCAACCAGAAGAGCCGCAACTTCTTCTTCTTCCCCCCGCCGCTGCTGCCTTACAGCCAGAGCGCGCGCGTCGCTGTGCTCTGGGGGACGGAGACCGAGGCCATCTTCTATGACCACTGGCACCAGTTCGGCGAGTACCCCGTCAGCGCCGTGCGCTCGCTGGTGGACACCATGACCACCTCGCTGCAGTGGCCCGAGCAGAAGCAGGAGATCGCCGAGGTGATGTACTTTGCCTATGCGGTGGGCCGGACCGAGCCCTTTGACAGCAGCTACTTCCACATGCAGCAGCGCGTGATGGACATCATCATGGAGCAGCAGAAGGACAATGCTGAAGAGCGCCGCAAGCTGGCCGAGGAGGCCCGCTATCTCTTCGCGCAGTATCGCGATACCGCGCAGGAGCTCTATGACCGCAAGCTGATCACTGATGTTAAGCGGCTGGACGTCTCCGGTGTGGAGGATGTCGAGCGCAGCGGTTCGCGCAAGAACAACATCAAGGACATTGTCCAGCGCCGTCACGCCGGCTATCTGAAGCATTTCGCCGAGACCTTTGACGTGCAGTTTCCCCTGCCAGAGAGCCCTGAGGAATGGTAAACCCCGGCCTTGCAGCAAAGTGAGCCGACACCCGGGATCCAGCGCGAGGTCTTAGTCGACCTGCCACTGGCGCGCCTGCAGTCCCTGCTGGCTGATGTCGGCCAGCCGGCCTACCGGGCGGGCCAGATCTTCCGCTGGCTGCACCTGCGCAATGCCGGCAGCCTGGAGCAGATGACCGACCTGCCCAGGACCCTGCGCGAGGAACTGGCCGCGCGCTGCGTGGTCTGGCCGATGCGCCTCAGCGCCAAGGTCAAAAGCTCCGACGGCAGCATCAAGTACGGCTGGATGACGCCGGAAGGCGACCCGGTGGAAGCCGTGGTCATGCCGGGCTTCAAGTACGGCACCGCGATCTGCGTCAGCAGCCAGAGCGGCTGCGGCATGGCCTGCAAGTTCTGCGAGACTGGCTATATGGGCCTGCGCAGCTACCTCTCCGCCGGCATGATCCTGCAGCAGCTCTACCAGGCTGAGGCGGACAGCGGCGTGGCGGTTGACCGCATTGTCTTCATGGGCATGGGCGAGCCGCTGCTGAACCTGCGCGCCATCCGCCGCGTGATCGGCCAGCTCTGCGGCCGGGCCGCGCGGGAGTTCGGCCGGGGCTGGAGCCCGCGGCGCATCACCGTCAGCACCGTCGGCCTGGTCCAGCCCATCCTCAAGATGGCGGACACCTTCCCGCGGGTGAACCTGGCGCTGAGCCTGCATTTCACCACCAACGACGCCCGCAAACAGCACATGCCGCAGGCCGACAGCGACGTCACCGAGCTGGCGGAAGCGCTCTACTACTACCGCCAGATCAACGGCGGCAAGGTCACCATTGAGTACGCGCTGATGAAGGACATCAACGACACGGATGCCGATGCCCAGCGCCTGATCCGCTTTGCCCGCCTGGGCCTGGTGCGCAAGGACTCGGAACTGGTCGCGCGCGCTGACGCCCGCCCCGCACCGCCGCACCAGCAGGCCCTGCCGCTGCACGTCAACCTGATCGCTTACAACCCGATCCCCAGCGCGAAGCAGTACCTGCCCACCTCCGAGAGCCGCATCGACGAGTTCGCCCGCATCCTGCGCGATGCCGGCATCCCGGTAACAGTGCGCCACAGCCGCGGCCAGGACGTCGCCGCCGCCTGCGGCCAGCTTGGTGCGGCTATGCTGAAGGGTGGCTAGGCCCGCGCGCCGCAAAGTGATACTTTGCCGGATTGACCTGCATCCTTGCCCTTCCCGCCGCCTGGGGCCATAGCAGTCCCGCCGGGCGCCTGCGACAATGCAGCAGTGCGTATCCTCCTGGCCTACGAGATGGCGCCGGCCACCCTGGCGCAGTTCCGCGCGCGGCTCAGCGCTGAACTGAGCGGCTTTGAGGGCTGGGAGCTGCATGACTGGCCGGGCAGCGATGAAGCCCTGGCGGCGCAGCTTCCGCTGGCGGATGTGATCCTCGGGCCTAAGGTGACGCCGGAGCAGCTTATGCAGTGTCAGCGCCTGCAGCTCTGGATCAACCCCTGGGCCGGCGTGCAGCAGATCGTCGGCAGTTTCCAGCAGGTCAGGGCAGACTGGGAGGCCGCGCAGGGCCGGCCCCTGCTGCTGGCCAACAGCCACGGCAATGCCTACCAGACCGCCCAGCATGGGGCGGCGCTGACCCTCGCGCTGTGCAACCAGCTCGCCCGGCACGACAGCGCCATGCGGCGAGGAGAGTGGCGGCTGTGGAAAGACGACTGGCCCAGCACCCCTCTGCGCGGCAGGACACTCGGTCTGCTGGGCTATGGCCATCTGGGCCAGCACATTCATCGCTTTCTGAGCGGCTTTGAGCTGGACTTCATCGCCCTGAAGCGCGAGTGGCGCGTTGAGACCGCTGATGCTGGGGACACGGCCGGCCTGCGGCCTCTTTCCCGGCGCTACGACAGTGCGGAGCTGCTGCAGTTCTGCAGCGCCAGCGACATCATCGTCTGCACACTGCCGGCCACGCCGGCCACTGAAGGGCTGATCGGAGAGGCGCAGCTGGCGGCCCTGGGGCCGCAGGGCCTGCTGGTGAATCTGGGGCGGGGCAGTGTGCTGCAGGAGGCCGCGCTGTACCACGCACTGCGCGAGGGCACTATCGCCGGCGCTGCGATAGATGTCTGGTACAACTACCGCCCTGAGGCGGATGCCCAGGACCGCCTGTATCCATATGACGCCCAGGCCCATCCCTTCCATGAACTGCCTAATCTGCTCCTCAGTCCGCACCGCGCCGCCTCGCCGCTGGAGGAGCCCTCGCGCTGGGATGATGTGGTGGAGAACCTCCGCCGGGCCTGCCAGGGACGCCGGGATTTCCTCAGTCTTGTGGATATTGCAGCAGGTTACTGACTGATGTCGCTCAAAAGTCGCTGAGCTGGAACATCAGCCTGCCGCGGGCGGTTTTACTTATGTGACAGAACTAAGCTTGTAAAGGAGGCTCAGATGACCCCCAGGAACATAACTGACGCCATCGTGAAGCCGTTTTCAATCGAAGACCTCGCAGAGGCCTTCTATGCCCGGGAGGAAATGCTGCTGCAGGCCCGCTGCTTCGCCAGCATGGACCTGCCGCCCAGGCCCGGTGAGGACGAGGACGACCCAGACCATGTGCCCGCAGACGACGAGGACTGGGATGGCGATGCCGGCGCGCCGGATGAGCGGCCCGTCCCGGACAGCACAGATCCTGATCATGAAGAGAACCGTCCGCCCCGCAGCCCGGAGGACGACGCGAACGTCGAACCCATCCGCTAGCAGGTGTCTGGTCAAAGGAGCGCCGGCTGGGCCTCAGGGCTCAGCCGGCATTTCTGCGCAGCCGTTGCATCAATTGTCACTGCATCAGTATCCGCAATGGACCCGCCGGATCAGCGTCCCAGCAGCAGGTGAATCAGGTCTTCACCCTGGGGCGCATGGCCGCAGCGCCGGATGGCTGCAATAAGCTGCGCCCTGGTGTGCGTGCCGTGATTGGCCACGTGCAGCAGCAGCTTCCACAGCGGCAGGGCAGAGACAGTCACCCCGGGCACATTGATGGGCCATTCGACCACCACGGCCTCCTGCGACAGGCCCTTGATCGTCCGCTCGGTCTGCTCGCGCACGGCGACCCAGCGCGAGGCGGCCTGCTCAAGGGTGCTTACCTGCTCGGGCGCGATGCGCAGCTGCATGGCCTCTTCGGGCTTCTGGCTGCCGCTGAACCAGCTGAACCAGCACCACTGCACCGATAAGAGATGCGCCATGGTGTCCCGGATCGTTCCGTGCCCGCTGGCCTCCACGCCGGCATACTCCTCCGGCTTCAGCAGCCTGAGGTCACTGAGCAGCCGGCCCATGGCCCAGGCGTCAAAGTCGTACATCTGCTGGATTGCTGTCAGCATTTCCACCTCCACTTCCACTTGAGCAGACGATTCTGCTACGCAGCTTGTTTCAGCCCCGCCGCTGCAGGAACCATCGAATTCAAGACTGGTCTAAGCCCTGCATACGCCGCCTGCGCAAGAGACAGGGGCGGACGTTAATCAGGAGGAAGTAATGTCAACTTGAAAAGACTCAGACGACCGTGACAAGCTCAACAACCCCAGGGATCCTTACCCTGCCCAGAGGCCGGTCGAGATGCCGGAGCAGAACCCCGGGCAGCGCAAGGAGCGGGTAGGTGAGGTCATGGGCGACAACACCGGCGGCCACGAGAAGGCACCCGAGGACCCCAAGTCAGACCAGGCCCCGGCGTCCCGCTCGGAGATCAAGGTCAAGCCCGGCGAGTGAGCTTGCCGGAACCCAAAGCGCAGCCTTGCTTCTGCAAGGGCTGCGCTGCAGCGGCCAGGCGGCCGAAGGAGCTGCACAGTGCCACGAGGCGACAAGTCAGCCTATACCGAAAAGCAGAAACGGCAGGCAGCGCACATAGAAGAAAGCGCGAAGGAGCGCGGCTATTCTCAGGAACGGGCAGAGCAGATCGGCTGGGCTACGGTGAACAAGCAGTCCGGCGGCGGGATCAAGTCTGGCCAGGGGCGCGGCCCGGCAGCAGATAAGAGTGCCACTGCCAAAAGCGCGGCGCGGTCCCGCAAAAGCGGCAGCAGTGCTGCAGAGCGCAAGTCTGACTCCGGCAAGAGCAGCGCTAAGAGGAGCAGCAAAGGCGGCAGCAGCGCCGGGAAAAAGACCGGCTAGGCGGAGGAAACCGCCGAGTCGCTTGGTCTGCGCTGCAATAAGAGCGTGCGTGGCAGGTATCTAAGTTAGCGGATCTCCGCCCGCGAGACCAGCCATGATCAAGTTTGACCGTTTTACCCAAAAGGCCCGGGAAGCCCTGGAAACAGCCCAGGGCGCACTGCTCCAGCTTAAGCAAACCCAGCTGGATACCGAGCACCTGCTTTATGGCATCACCTTCGTCGAAGGCAGCCTGATGGAGGGCATCCTCCAGCACTGCGCCGAAGGCGCGGCCCGGCAGCCGGAGGACTTCCGCCAGCGGATCCGTCAGGCGGTGCTTGGCGGCCAGGTGCTGGACGACAGCGCCCGGGCGGATGCCGATACGGCGCAGATCTACCTCACCCCGGACAGCGCCGCCGTGCTGCGGCAGGCCGAGACCGAGATGGAGCAGCTGGGGGACAAGTACATCGGCACAGAGCACATCCTGCTGGCCCTGATCTCGCAGCGGCGCGGCCGGGCCGCCGGGCTGCTGGAGAAGCTCGGCCTGAGCCATGACAAGGTCCTGCTGGCGCTCAAGGCGCTGCGCGGCAGCCGCAGCCTGGACAGCGAGTCCGGCGAGGAGCAGTATCAGGCCCTGCAGAAGTACGCCATCGACCTGACCGAGCGCGCCCGCCAGGGCCGCATCGACCCCATCATCGGCCGCGACGAAGAGATTGAGCGCGCGGTGCAGATCCTCAGCCGGCGCTCAAAGAACAACCCTGTCCTCATCGGCGAGCCCGGTGTGGGCAAGACGGCGATAGTGGAAGGCCTGGCCCTCAAGATCGCCGAAGGGACGGTGCCCGAGGTGATCCGCGACAAGCGCGTGCTCAGCCTGGACATGGGGGCGCTGATCGCCGGATCAAAGTTCCGCGGCGAGTTCGAAGAGCGTCTCAAAGCTGTGCTGGATGAAGTGAAGGGCCAGCGCCGCGGCGTGATCCTCTTTATCGATGAACTGCATACAGTGGTCGGCGCAGGTGCGGCCGAGGGCGCGATGGACGCCAGCAACCTGCTGAAGCCGGCGCTGGCGCGCGGGGAGCTGCAGTGCATCGGGGCCACCACGATCAAGGAGTACCGCAAGTACATTGAGAAGGACGCCGCACTCGAGCGGCGCTTCCAGCCGATCTATGTCGGCGAGCCCACTCCCGAACAGGCTAAGGCCATCCTGCGCGGCCTGCGGAGCAACTATGAGCAGCACCATGGCATCGCGATCAGCGATGCCGCCATCGATGCGGCCGTGGATCTCTCAGTGCGCTACATCAGCGGGCGCTTCCTGCCGGACAAGGCGATTGACGTGATCGACGAGGCCGCCAGCCGGGTCCGCATCGAGAACATGGGCCAGGTCTCACAGCTGCGCGAACTTGAAGACCAGCTTGAGCGCAGCCGCCAGGAGGAGCAGGAGGCTTTCAGCGCCGGGGACTATGAGCGGGCCGCGCGCCTGAAGCAGCAGGAGGCCCAGCTTGAGCAGCGCCTGAGCGCCGAGCGGCAGCGCGTTGGGCAGGAGGAGAAGGCCGTCACAGTCACAGCAGAAGACGTGGCGGCGATCATTTCCCGCTGGAGCGGTGTGCCGGTCAGCAAGCTCAGCCTGGAGGAAGCGCGGCGTTATCTGGAGCTGGAGCAGGTGCTGCACCAGCAGCTGATCGGCCAGGAGCCCGCGGTGAAGGCCGTCTCGGAAACCATCCGCCGCAACAAGGCCGGCTTGTCTGAACCGGGCCGCCCCATCGGCTCCTTCCTCTTCTGCGGCCCCACCGGCGTGGGCAAGACTGAGATGGTGAAGGTGCTGGCGGAGTTCCTCTTCGGCAGCCGCGAGGCCATCGTCAGGATCGACATGGGCGAGTACACGGAGAAGTTCAGCGTGACCCGCCTGATCGGCTCACCGCCGGGCTATGTGGGCTATGAAGAAGGCGGCCAGCTGACCGAAGCTGTGCGCCGGCGGCCCTACAGCATTGTGCTGCTGGATGAGCTGGAAAAGGCGCACCCGGATGTGCTGAACGTGCTGCTGCAGCTGCTGGACGACGGCCGCCTGACCGACTCCAAGGGCGTGACAGTCGACTTCAGTAACACCCTCGTCGTGATGACCAGCAACATCGCGGCCCATGAGATTGCCGACTTCACACAGGGCAAGGACGAAATGATGCTGCAGCTTGCCTGGCCCAGCCTGAATGCGATGGTCCTCGAGCGCCTGAGGCAGCACCTGAAGCCGGAGTTCCTCAACCGCATCGATGAGCTCGTGGTCTTCCACACGCTCACGCAAAGCCAGGTGGCGGAGATCGCGCGCCTGCAGATGCGGGCCCCGGCGCAGCGCCTGGCCGAGCATGGCATCAAGCTGCTGGTCAGCGACGCGGCCTATGCGCACCTGGCCCAGGCCGGCTACGACGCCAGCTTTGGCGCAAGGCCGATGCGCCGCGCCATCATGCGCGAGGTTGTCAACCCGCTCAGCGAAAAGGTGATTCTGGGCGAGTTCAAGGCGGGCGATACCGTGCTGGTCGATGTCGGAAGCGACGGCAGGCTCAGCATCGGGCTGGCCAGGGAGGCGCAGGCCTGAGCCTGCAGCTAAGCCCCGGGGGCCAGGCTGTCCAGGTAGTCCTTCCAGAGCGTCTCAACATCCGCCCCGCAGAGGCTCTTGATCGTGTCAGGGCCATAGCTCTGCTCCCGCAGCGCGCTGTTCAGCAGCGGCACGATCTGCGGGTTGCGGTTCAGGCGCAGCCATTCCAGGAAGCGGGCGGACTGCCCATAACCGGAGTCGTAGTTTCCGGGGTCATGGCCGGCATAATCGGCCAGGGTCTTCTTCTCGTACCAGAAATAGCGGACCCAGTCCGCGATGCCCTCGGTCAGCCATCCCGGGCAGTCCCCGCCGCTGTAAGCCTGGATGATGTGCACCAGCTCGTGGATCGGCATGCCGATGTCGTCCAGGTGATCCTCAACATAGTCGCAGTTGATGTGGATCCTGCCTCCCGCCGCGTAGGCGATTGAGCCGTCCTCCCTGCGGTAGAAGACCAGCTCGATGCTCTCTGGGTGGGCCGCGCGCGGCGAGACAAGCTGCGCATAAATCAGCGGGTAGTTCGCCTCAAGGTCAAGGCGTGTGCGCTCCGCCCACGCGGATAGCGCGCTGTTCTCCTTGTCCGCCGCTTGCTCGAAGTTGATGCTGAGGGCCGGCACTGTGATCGCGCTGTGTATCTCCGCGCCGCTGCTGTGCGTATCCATGGGCTGATTCTCTGCGGCGCTGGCTGGCCCCGCCTGCAGCAGCGCAGCTATCAGCATCAGCAGTGTTGTCGCCAGAACGCAGTGCCAGGCGGCCTGGAGCTTTGAAGGATTGAGCATTGAAACACTTTAGCGCCGGGCAGCGCCTGTCTCAGCTTTCGCTTCCGCAACTAGTGGCCGCAGCTCCCCGCTGCGCTCAAGGTGTCGGCGGGCGATGCTAACAGCTCCGGGCAGCAGGCGCCCGCGGCAGTTGGCCTGCCAGAGCCGCTCATACCAGTCCTCGCGCCGGTCCAGCCCCGAGTAGAGCAGCGCATAGTCGCATTCCGTGCTCCCGCAGAGCTCGATGGATTGGCCGGCGCCTGGAATTTCTGCCACTATCGGCGTGGCTTCCCGGAAGGGCGGGCCCAGCGCCAGCAGCACATAGCCATCAGGCGCCGGCTCTGCTGAGTGCTGCCCTGGGTAGTAGATAAGCTGGCCTGGCAGGGGCGAACTGCCAGGAGCAGCGCTGGCCCCGGCGCCAGGATTGAACGGGTTGCCAGGCAGGCGGGTGAGGTAGCCCTCGGCCAGCAGCTCGGAAAGGGCGGCCGGGTAGGTGCTGTCGCGCTGGTGAAGCGCGTAGCGCTCCAGCGCCAGCTGGACCTGAAAGAGGTTGTGCTCACACAGCAGGATGCGTCTGGCGGCCGAGACATGCAGCAGGAAAACCAGGCCGGCAGCCAAAAGCAGCGCCAGCGCTGCGGCAGCAATCAGCACCCGGCGCGCGCCGGATCGCAAACCTGTAGCTGAGGGCTTTCTCTGCTCCTTCTCCACCTCTGGCAGTATAGGCGCGCGGCCCGCCGGGTTTTGCTAAGCTTAGGTGGAATTTCCGGGGGAGGAAAGCATGTCGGAACAGGAAAAGCCCGCGGCGGAAAGCCCGGCAGCGGAGCACAGTGAAAAAGCCGAGCAGCGCTTCGAGACCATCTGCGGCGCGCTGTTGGCCATCTTCGCCGCGGTGCTCGCCTTCAGCGACCTCGGTGGCGGCAACGCCAATGAGGACCGCGGCCTGGCCGACAACGCCCAGGCCAGCCAGTATTCCTGGTACCAGAGCAAGAGCATCAAGGAAAGCCTGGCCGAGAACCAGCTCAACATGCTTTCCAGCCTCAACGAGGCTGGGTCCTTCACCACCCAGGTCCAGCCGCAGATCTCGCAGCAGATCTCAGAGCTGGAGACTGACGTCGAGCGCTATGGCAAGGAGAAGAAGGAGATCCTGCTCGGCTCAGCCACTGTGGGACAGGAAAACTGGGCCCAGGACGTCAACGGCGAGATGGGCAAGGTGATCGGCGCCGAGGAGTACAAGGCCAAGGTCGCGTCGCTCAACGAGGTCGACGCGCGCTATGACAGCGCCGGGCTCTTCCTGCAGCTCTGCCTGGTGATTGGCGCCCTGAGCCTGCTGTTCAAGGTCACGCCGGTGCGCTATGCCTTCCTTGGCATGTGCCTCATCCTTGGCGCGATCGGCAGCTGGTACACGGTCCTGGGCCAGATCGCCTACAGCGCGGTCCCCTAGGGCGCCAGGCTGTATGCTATATTCAAGTTCGCGTCGATGAAACTCTGTCTCAGACAGCTTGCCCGCCTGCTTGCTCTGGTGCTCGCGCTCCAGGCGGGCATGCCGCGCGAACTGGTCTGGTGCTGCCAGAAGGACGGAGACATCGCCCTGGAGCTGGCCCACGGCGGACGCTGCCTGGGCCTGGCCGGGCCGGGCTGCGGCGCGGATGAGCACCAGCACACTGACGAGGCGACGCCAACTGGTCCGCTCCTGGCCGCAGACCTCCACGGTCCCTGCGAAGATATCGCCATCGTCCAGGCGGACAGCCGCCAGCAGCGCTGGGGCGGAAATGTCCTGGCCGCACCGCGCCTGCTGGAAGCCGCTGCCCTCAGCCTGCCGGCCCCGCTGCATTTGCCTACGCCGGCAGCTTCCTCACTTGAATGGCAGCATTGCCAGAAGCAGCGAAGTCTGCAACGGGCTTCCACAGTTCTGCGCATCTAGACACCTCGGCCCATGCCGGCCGGTGCGCACCCGCGCACTCCTCAGTCTGACTCTGGAGGAAGGTGAATGTCACCCTGTCTACGGGCCCTGTGTGGGCTCATCGCAGCCGCAGCTGTGCACCTGCTTTCGCTGGTGCCTGCCGGCGCTGATGCAGACGATAACGAAAACTATGTTGAGATACCGGCGGCGCAGCATGACGCTGGCGGAGTCGGTGGACTGGCCCAGCAGCTGCCTGATCCCAGCGCGGTCCCGGCCGAGCCCGAGGACGCCGCTGCTCCGTCGGCGGACGAACTGGCCGGGCCGGATGCCGCCGCGCTGCTGGCCCTGGATTACAGCTTCGATGGTCCTGCGCTGTCGCTGGACGAGGCGGTCAGCCGCGTCCTGGAGGGCAACCCGGAGCTGGAAGCCCTGGAGTACGAACAGCGGGCCGCCTATGGGCGCAAGGTCCAGGCCGGCCTGCTGCCAAACCCGGAGTTCTCCGCCGAGCTCTCGGAGTTCATGGGCACCGCCGAGATGCGCTTCCTGCGCAGCGCGGTCAGCGGTGTGGGTATCTCGCAGCTCATCGAGCACAGCTGCAAGCGCATTGCCCGCTGCGATCTCGCCGAGCGCGAGGGCCAGCTGGCCCTGGCCGAGCTTGAGCGCAGGCGCCTGGACATTCTGCTGGAGGTCAGCGAGGCCTACTACGCGGCCCTGATTGCCCAGCAGCGGCTGGCCCTGGCGGCGAAGCTGGAAGGGCTGCTGACCCAGGTGCAGGAGGTAGTGGCGCTCAAGGTGGAAGGCGGCAAGGCGGCCCGCCTGGAGCTGACGCGCTCAGAGCTTGAGCTGCGCAACACTGCGCTGCAGCGCCAGCAGCGCGAGCGTGAGCTGGATGCCGCCATGCTGCGGCTCAGCTCGTTGTGGGGAGGGCAGGGCGGCGAGTTCAGCCATGTCGCCGGGGCCCTGCTGCTGCCCGAGGAGGTTCCGGCCTCAGAGCAGCTACAGGCCCTGCTGGACCAGAGCCCGGATGCCCTGCTTTGGGATGCCGAAAAGGAACTGCGCTCAGCCCGCCTGGCCCTGGCCAGCGCGGAAGCGCGCAAGGACTACACCATCAGCGGCGGCCTGGCCCGCTATGAAGAGACCGACAGTTTCGGTTTCAGCCTTGGGATCAGCTTTCCGCTGAAGCGCCGCAACCGTAACGAAGGCGCCATCCTGGAGGCCCAGGAATACCTCAACCAGGTCGAGAGCCTGCGCCAGGCCGACCTGCGGAGACAGTACCAGGCTCTGACAGAACAGTATGCCCGTCTGGCGAATGCCCATGAGCTGGCCCGCTCCATCGAGCAGGACATCCTGCCGGTGGCGCTGGAGAGCTTTGAGCTGACCCAGCTTGGCTACCGCTATGGCAAGTTCACCCTGCTGGATGCCCTGGATGCCCAGCGTGTGCTGATCGAGGCCCAGGCCCAGCACCTGGAAGCCCTGGCGGAGTACCAGCTCGCCTCGGTGCAGATCGAGCGGCTGATTGCGTCTCCCCTGGGCGACGCGCTGCAGCCGCAGGCAACAACACAGAACGAAAGCGCCGGATCAGATGCGGAATTAGAGGCCTCGGCCGGCGCGGCCGAAGAAGAGCTTCAGACAACCATCACAACCACAGGAGAGTCATCATGACCAGTGTTCTGCGCATCTTCCTTGTCTTCAGCGTCCTTTGCGGACTGCTTGTCTTCAGCGGCTGCTTCGAGCGCTTCACGCAAAAGAAGGCCACGGACAGCCACGCCGGCGAGACTGCCGAGGAGCATGCGGCTCACAGCGAGGACGGCCACGAGGGCGAGACTGCTGAAGAGCACGCTGCCCACAGCGAGGATGGCCACGAGGGCGAGACTGCCGAGGAGCATGCGGCCCACAGCGAGGATGGCCACGCCGGCGAAACTGCCGAGGAGCATGCCGCCCACAGCGAGGACGGCCACGAGGGCGAGACGGAAGAAGAGCATGCCTCCCACAGCGAGGACGAGCATCAGGAAGGCGAGGGGCATTCCCACGAAGGCGAAAGCGCCGAGGAGCATGCCGGGCACTCTGAGGAAGGCGGATCTGAAGCCGAGGGTGGGGAGGGCGCAGGCAAGTGATCCTGACACGACATGGCCTGGCGGCTTTGGCCGTCTACCTGCTGAGCGGCTGCCTGCTGTGTGCCTGCCCGGCCCGGGAAAAGGCTGCCACTGATCCGCATGCGGGGGAAAGTGCTGAGGAGCATGCAGCGCACAGCGAAGGCGGCGCGGAACATGGCGAGGACAGCCACAGCGGTGAGAGCGCTGAAGAGCATGCGGCGCATGCTGAACATGCCGAGCATGATGAGCACGGCGCCAGCGACGAGGAAGGCGGCCATGAAGGCCACGACCACGCGGAGCTGGTGAAGCTCAGCCCCGAGCAGCTGCGGCAGTATGGCGTCAAGATCGCCAGCGCCTCCGGCGGCAGGCTGGAGCAGTACCTGACCCTGCCGGGCGAGGCGGCGGTGAATGCCGACACTGTCGGCCATGTGCTGCCCAAGCTGCCCGGCGTGGTTAAGAGCGTGCATGCCAATATCGGCGACCAGGTGCGCAAAGGCCAGCTGCTGGCCGTCATCGAAAGCCGTGAGCTGGCCGAAGCCAAGGCAGACTACATCGCCGCAAAGGAGCGCCTGAGCATCGCCCAGGCCGCCAGCGAGCGCGAGCGCGGCCTGTTTGAAAAGGGCATCTCCCCGGAGCAGGACTATATCGACGCCCAGAACCACGTCCGGGAGACCGAGATCGAGGTCCGGGCCGCCGAGCAGTCCCTCTCCGCCCTTGGGCTGAGCAAGGCCCAGCTGGAGAAGCTGCTGCAGGATCCCCACAGCGGCCTGACCCGCTATGAAGTCCACGCGCCCAGTTCCGGCCGTGTGCTGGAAAAGCACGTGTCCGTCGGAGAAATGGTTGACAGCGCTTCAGAGCTCTTCCTGGTGGCTGATCTCAGCACTGTCTGGGTCAACCTGAACGTCAGCCAGAAGGATCTGCCGCGGGTCAGCGAAGGCCAGAAGGTACGCATCCGTTTCAGCCCCACCGCGATGGCCGAGGGCGCTGACCTGCCCCCGGGAGACAGCGGCATCCCGGATGCCGAAGGCAGGATCGACTACATCGACGCCCTGCTGTCCGAGGACACGCGCAGCGCGCAGGCCCGCATAGTTCTGGACAACCCTGATGGCGTCTGGAAGCCGGGGATGTTCGTCACCGGGCTGCTGGCGGTGGGCGGCGACGCGGTCGATGTGCTGGTGCCGCTGGAGTCGATCATCAAGTTCGAAGGTCAGCAGACTGTGTTCGTGCAGGACGCGCACGGCTTTGAGCCGCGGACGGTAACGCTCGGCCGCCAGTCGGCCACCCATGCCGAGGTGCTTTCCGGTCTGAAAGCCGGCGAGAGCTTTGTTATCGCTGGGGCATTCATGGTGAAGGCCGAGATCGGCAAGAGCGAGGCCAGCCATGGGCACTAGCCACAAGCGCGGACCTGCCGGCAGCGCTTCGGGGCCTGCCCATGCTTGAGCGCATACTCCAGTTCTCAATCCAGCAGCGGATTCTGGTCATTGTGCTTGTCCTGGGCGCCGCGGCCTACGGCGTCTTCGCCTTCCAGCGCCTGCCGATCGACGCGGTGCCGGATATCACCAATAACCAGATCCAGATCAATGTTGAGGTTCCCGGCCTCTCGCTGAACGAAGTCGAAAAGCAGGTGACCTTTCCCATCGAGACCGCGCTTGCCGGTGTGCCCGGCCTCAAGTACACGCGCAGCCTGTCCCGCAATGCCTTTGCCCAGGTGACTGCCGTCTTCGAGGACAAGGTCAGCATCTATTTTGCGCGCCAGCAGGTCAGTGAGCGCCTCAGTGAAGCGCGGGAATCGCTGCCTGAGGGCGCTGAGCCCCTGATGGGGCCGATAGCCACCGGCCTGGGCGAAGTCTATATGTGGACGGTCGAGTACGAGCATCCGCATGGGGAAGGCGCGGAGGTCCGGGATGGCGAGCCCGGCTGGCAGCCGGATGGCAGTTATCTCACCCCGGAAGGCGAGCGGCTGCAAAGCGATGTTGAGCTGGCCGCCTACCTGCGCACCCTGCAGGACTGGGTAATCTCGCCGCAGCTCAAGAGCCTGATCCCTAACCTGGCCGGCGTGGACTCTATCGGCGGCTATGTGAAGCAGTACCACGTCGAGCCGGACCCCATGAAGCTGGTCAGCTATGGCTTCAGCTTCGGCGATCTGCTGGAGGCCCTTGAGAGCAACAACCTCAGCACCGGCGCGGGCTACATCGAGCGCGCCGGCGAGAGCTACCTGGTCCGGGCGGAGGGGCGGATCGCCTCGATCCCCGAGATCGAGCAGATTGTGATCGGCAGCCACGACGGCACCCCTGTGCACATCCATGACGTGGCCACGGTCAGGATCGGCAAGGAACTGCGCACCGGCAGCGCCAGCGAGAATGGCGAGGAAGTCGTGGTGGGCACCGCGGTCATGCTGCTGGGTGCCAACAGCCGGACCGTCGCGAAGGACGTGGACGCCGCCATGCCGGCCGTGCGCGCCACGATGCCGCCGGACATCGCCATCAAAACTGTGCTCAACCGCACCAAACTGGTGGATGCCACCATCGACACGGTCAAGCGCAACCTCATCGAGGGCGCCATCCTGGTCATCGTGGTGCTGTTCCTGCTGCTCGGCAACTTCCGCGCCGCGCTGATCTGCGCCATGGCAATCCCCCTCGCGATGCTGATGACGGTTTCCGGCATGGTGCACAGCAAGATCAGCGGCAACCTGATGAGCCTTGGCGCCATCGACTTCGGCCTGATCGTCGATGGCGCGGTGATCATCGTCGAAAACTGTCTGCGCCTGCTGGCTGAAAAACAGCACGAGCTGGGCCGCACCCTGACCCTGCAGGAGCGACTTAAGGTGGTGCTGCGGGCCAGCACCCAGGTGCGCTCGGCAACCGCATTCGGCGAAGCGATCATCATCACGGTCTACTTCCCGCTGCTGGCGCTCACAGGCATTGAAGGCAAGATGTTCCAGCCGATGGCCTATACGGTCATCTTCGCCCTCATTGCCGCCTTCATCCTCAGCCTCACCTTCGTGCCGGCCATGGTCGCGATCTTCGTCAGCGGCCGCGTGGTGGAAAAGGAGAACTTCGCCGTCGCCGCCCTGAAAAGGGTCTACGAACCCACGCTGCGCTGGGCCCTGCGCTGGCGCTATGCGGTGCTGGGCATCGGCGTCGCCAGCTTCCTTGGCGCCCTGTGGATGTTCCAGGGCCTGGGCCAGGAGTTCATACCCACCCTGGACGAGAAGGACCTGGCGGTCCACGCCATGCGCATTCCCTCCACCAGCGTGACCCAGTCCACAACAATGCAGTTCGAGGTCGAGAAGACCATCTCAGCCTTCCCAGAAGTGGCCTTTGTCTACTCCAAGACCGGCACGGCGGAGATGGCCTTTGACCCGATGCCGCCAAGCGTATCGGACACCTTTGTCATCTTCAGGCCCGTCGAGGAGTGGCCAAACCCGGATGAACCCAAGGCCGAGCTGGTCGAGCGGATCGAGGACGCCCTCGTCCAGCTGCCGGGGAACAACTACGAGTTCACCCAGCCGATCCAGATGCGCTTCAACGAGCTCATCGCCGGCGTGCGCAGCGATGTTGCGGTGAAGGTCTATGGCGAGGATATGGACCAGATGCTGAAGTCCGCAAACCAGATCGCGCGGATCCTGCGCGAGGTCCCGGGAGCCGCCGACGTCAAGGTTGAGCAGGTCACCGGCCTGCCCGTTATGACCGTGCGGCCGGACCGCCAGGCCCTCGCGCGCTATGGCCTCTCGGTGCAGGATGTCCAGGACGTGCTGGCCATCGCCGTGGGCGGGCGTGAGGCAGGGCAGGTCTTTGAGGGTGACCGCCGCTTTGAGCTGATCGTCAGGATGCCCGAAGCACTGCGCGAGAATCAGGCGGTGCTGGAAGCTCTGCCGGTGCCGCTTCCGGCCGCGCAGGGCAGCGGGGGCCTGACCCCCGCCGGCTACACCGAGATATCCGGCCGGCCCGGTTATCTGGCCCTGGGCCAGCTGGCCGACATTGAGATCAGCGAAGGACCCAACCAGATCAGCCGTGAGAACGGCAAGCGGCGCATCGTGGTGCAGTCAAATGTCCGCGGGCGCGACATCGGCTCTTTCGTTGCCGATGCCCAGGCGGCGATTGACAAAGACCTTGAGCTGCCCAGCGGCTACTGGCTGGACTGGGGCGGCCAGTTCGAGAACCTCGTGGAAGCGCGCAAGCGCCTTTCCATCGTTGTGCCGGTCTGCTTCCTGCTGATCCTGATGCTGCTCTACACGGCCTTTGGCACGCTGCGCCATGCCCTGATGGTCTTCAGCGCCATTCCCCTGGCCCTCTCCGGAGGAATCCTCGCGCTGTGGCTGCGCCTGATGCCCTTCAGCATCACAGCGGCGGTGGGCTTCATCGCACTGTCCGGCGTGGCGGTCCTCAACGGCCTGGTGATGGTGAGCTATATCAACCAGCTTCGGCGCGAGGGCATGCCTTTGGATGAGGCGATCATCCAGGGTGCGCTGACCCGCCTGCGTCCGGTGATGATCACCGCCCTGGTGGCCTCGCTGGGCTTTGTGCCGATGGCCCTGGCCCACGGCACCGGTGCCGAGGTGCAAAAGCCGCTGGCGACCGTGGTCATCGGCGGTCTCATCTCCAGCACCCTGCTGACCCTGATCGTGCTGCCGGCGCTGTACCGCATCGTCGAGCGCAGCAATCGGCCCCTCGAGCCACAGGCCGAGGGCTCGGACTAAGCTGCAATTGGAGCCGGCGGTGGCTTCTGCGCTGCCGCCGGCTCTCAGCTCTGGGCGCGGCCGCGCGGGAACATGCCCGCGGGCAGGCAGGTATATGCCTCTGCGCGGATACATCCGCCGGAGAAGGCCATGTCAATCGAAAACATGCTGCATACCCACCCGCTCTATGTTGAGCAGGACCGCCGTCTGGTCAACACCATTGATGAGTGTTTTGTCTGCGCCGCGCACTGCAACGTCTGCGCCGATGCCTGCCTGGGTGAAGAGCACGTGGCGGCGCTGCGCCACTGCATTGAGCTGAACCAGGTGTGCGCCGACCTCTGCCAGACCACCGGCCGCTTCCTGTCCAGGCTCACGGTCAACGACAACCTGCTGCAGGAAGAGCTGCTGGCCACCTGCGAACGCGCCTGCCGCCTCTGCGCCGATGAATGCGAGATGCACGCGCAGCAGCACCAGCACTGCAAGATTTGCGCGGAAGCCTGTCGCCGCTGTGCCGGTGCCTGCTCTGCCTACCGCGATCACCGCGTGACAGGGATGAGCGTGGGCGCGTAAAGGCAGCAGAGCAGAGAGTCGTGTAGGGGAGGGGTAGAGGGCGAAGGAGATCTGGTTGCGGGGGAGGGATTTGAACCCTCGACCTTCGGGTTATGAGCCCGACGAGCTACCAGCCGCTCCACCCCGCACGGAGACAATACAGCAGGCGGGCGGCGATGTCAAATCAGCTGCACTGGTCACAGCGTGTTTCGATGCCTCTGCTGCTATGCTGATCTCATGCACGCATCAGCATTGAGCGCCGGCGCTGAGTTCGGGCCAGCCCTCTACACTGGCCCGCAGGGCTATGCCAGTCTGACCCCGGTCAGCTTCAGCGGTCGCAGCGGCTTTCTGCTGCACTACCGCAACCCTGACCCGCGCAAACTGCACGCCGTGGACAGCCAGGGCATGCGGGAGCTCTCCGAGGCCCTGGCCGCGCTGGAAAGCACTGTGGCCGCCGGCGACGCGCTGGTGGCCAGCGCCGTTGCCAGTGGCGAGCCGCATCCCGAAGCGGATGAGCTGGCCTCCTTTTGCGTCATCCATGGCGACTACGACCCGGTCCACGCCGGCGCGGACATCACCGAGTTCGCCGGTGACCCGGACTACAGCGCCATCCACCAGCACATGCTGCGCGGTGTGGATATCGACACGCGCATTAAAAAGCTCTGGCCGCGCCTGCGCACAGTGGGGGTCTACTGCGGCGAGCGCTTCGGCGGCAGCGTCGAGTGGCCCATGTTCGCCCAGTGGGCTGTCTGTGACAGCCGCACGCGTATCCAGTACAGCGAGGTGCAGCTGGGCATTGTCCCGGGCTGGGACGGCATCCTTAACTCCCTGCTGCACAGCACCCCGCTGAACGCCGAGTACATGTGCGCCACCGGCAATCCCCTGACGGCCCAGCAGATGTTCAGCGCCGGCTTTGTCCAGGGCATCGTTGACGCCCCGGCCCCGCCCGACCGGGCCGCGATCCCGCCCGAGGAATACCCGCAGGCCTGGAAGCACTACGCCGCACAGCGCCAGGCGGAGCTGCTGCTGGCGGCGCTGACCCTGGCCTGCAGCGCCGAGCTGCACCGCCCGCAGGCGCAGGACCTGGTGAGCCCCGAGGCGATGCACGAGGAGATCCGCCGGCGCAGCCGCTATGAGGCCTATGCTGCTCTGCGCGACCAGATCGCGGCCGAGGCCGCCGCACTGGCCCCAGCGGATGCGGAGGGCCTCAAGGCCCTGAACCGCAAGGCCGCGGCAGAGGTGGCAAAGCTTGGCAAGCCCCTGGCCCCGCTGGCGGTCAGCGGCGTGCAGGATTTCATTGAGCGCTGGCGCGGCCTGGACAACGAAGAGCTGCTCTCGCGCTTCCATGAGATCGGGACTGAGGAAGCTGCGCTGATCGACCGCCTGATGCAGACCGAGCACCGCAGGGTTGGCGTCAATGCGGTCCTCAGCAAGAACCCGGCGGAGAGGGTCGCGGTCTTTGACTGAGCCTAACCGCCCAGATAAGCGGCCTTGACCTTGTCATCGGCCAGCAGCTCCGCGCCGCTGCCCTGCATGACGATCTCGCCAAGCTGCAGCACATAGGCCCGGTGGCTGATCTTCAGCGCCTGGTAGGCGTTCTGCTCCACCAGCAGGATGGTCTTGCCTTCGTTGTTGAGCAGCACGATCTTCTCGAATATCTCCTGCACCAGGTTCGGCGCCAGGCCCAGGCTGGGCTCGTCCAGCAGCAGGATCTCCGGGTTCTGCATCATGGCCCGCGCCAGGGCCAGCATCTGCTGCTCGCCGCCGGAGAGCGTGCCGGCAAGCTGTGACAGCCTCTCCTTGACCCGCGGGAAGAGCGTATAGACCTCTTCCAGCAGCGCGGCCTTCCTGGCCTTGTCCCGCGTGATCAGCGCGCCGATCTCCAGGTTCTCGCGCACGCTCAGGTTCAGGAAGATCCGGCGGCCCTCCGGGCTCAGGCTGACGCCCTTACGCACGATCTCAAAAGCATGCATGTTCGTGATCGCCTGGCCGCGCAGCAGCACCTGGCCGCTCTGGCACTTCACAAGGCCCATCACGGTGTTCATCGTCGTGCTCTTGCCGGCGCCGTTGCCGCCGATCAGGGTCACGATCTCCCCGCGCCGGACGCTGAAGTTGATCCCGTGCAGGGCCTTCACCGCCCCATAGGCCACATGCAGGTCGCGGGCCTCCAGCACGGTAGTCGCGTCCTGAACGGTGTTCTGCAGCAGGCGCTGGCTGCCGTGGTCAAGCGGGGCGCTGCTCATGCCTGCTCCTCCTGCTTGCCCAGATAGGCCTCGATCACCTTGGGGTCGTGGCGCACATGCTCCGGGCTGCCCTCGCTGATCTTCGCGCCATACTCAATGACCGTGATGTACTCGCAGATCTCCATCACAAGGCCCATGTCGTGCTCAATCAGCAGCACGCCGCAGCCGGTCTCGTTCATGAGCTGGCGGATCTTCCCCGTCAGGGCCTCGGTCTCGCTGTCGTTCAGACCGGCCGCCGGCTCATCCAGCAGCAGGTACTTTGGATGCAGGGCATAGGCCCGGGCGATCTCAAGGTACTTCTGCAGGCCGTAGGGCAGGGCCCCGGCCTGCTTCTGGGCCACCTCGGCCAGGCCGAAGTAGCTCAGAATCTCCATCGCGCGGCTTTCAATCTCGCGCTCCATCTTCACGCAGCGCGGCAGGCGCAGCAGGCCCTCGATGAAGCTGTAGCGGAACTGCCGGTTCAGCGCCACCCGTACGTTGTCCAGCACGCTCATGCCCTTGAAGAGCCGGATGTTCTGGAAGGTGCGGCCGATGCCTAGGCGGCTGATCTCATGCGTGGACAGCCGGTCGATGCGGCGGCCTTCCAGGCGCACCTCGCCGCTGGTGGGAGGAAAGACGCCCAGGATGGCGTTAAAGGCCGTGCTCTTGCCGGCGCCATTGGGCCCGATCAGGCCGACGATCTTACGCGGATAGACGTTGAAGCTCAGCTCCCTGACGGCCGTCAGGCCGCCGAAGACCACGCTGATGTTGTCTATCTCAAGCACCCGGGCGCTCCTGTGCTTTGAAGAGGCGCAGCCTGATCAGGTTGCCGATCTCCTGCGTGCCCATCAGCCCGCCGGGGCGGAAGAGCATCAGCAGAACCAGGCTCAGCGAGTAGATCACCATGCGCCACTGCTCCAGGAAGCGCAGCAGCTCCGGCAGCACCGTGATGGTGATCGCGCCGAAGACCGAGCCGGTCAGGCTGCCCATGCCGCCAAGGACGACCATCAGCAGCACCTCAACGCTCTTGAAGAAGCCAAAGCCCAGCGGGCGGATCAGCGGCAGGGTATGCGCCGTAAGCGCGCCAGCCAGGCCGGCCAGCATGGAGGCGAAGATGAAGTTCTGCAGCTTCATCCAGGCGATGTCGATGCCAAGGTTGTTAGCCGCAACCTCGTCCTCGCGGATGGCGATGGCCATGCGGCCGTGCATCGAGGCCAGATAGTTGCGGGTAAGCCAGAGGCACAGCAGCACAATCAGGCCGCAGGCGGCGAAGGCCGCCCACTGGTTGGACGCGATGGCCTTGGGGCTGAAGGCCTGCGAGAACATGAACTTGCCCAGGAAGAAGTTGCTGGCTTTTTCAAAGCGCCAGACCAGCAGGGCCGCCAGCAGGCCAAGTACCAGCCAGCGCCAGTGCTTCCAGGGCAGCAGGCGGGAAAGCAGCGCGGCCAGCAGGCGCGACAAGGTCCAGGCGCTGAAACCCAGCAAGCCCAGCAGCAGCATGGCGAAGATCACGGTAAAGATCAGATTGCCCGGGCCGTTGAAGCTCTCCGGGAAGCTCAGGTAGTCCTTGATGTTGTTGATGTTGTCCATGCCCGTCGGGCCGCCGAAGATGTCGCGGGGCAGGGTGGTCAACACGATGCGGATGATCTCCGCGAAGCCAAGTGTCGCGATGGCCAGGTAGTCGCCGCGCAGGCGCAGACAGGGATAGCCGATGATCACCGAGGCCACGCCGCTGACCAGCAGCGCAAGCAGCATCCCGGCCCACAATGGCAGGTCATAGCTGGCGGTGGCGACGCCGCTGGCGTAGGCGCCGATGGCCAGGAAGCCAGCGTGCCCAAGGCTGAACTGGCCGTTAAAGCCCAGCACCAGGTTAAGCGAGACGGCAAAGATCACATTGACCAGGCTGAGCAGGATCAGCAGTTCCCAGTAGCCGTCGATCATGCCTGCCTCCTCACACCTTCTCCTTGATGGCCCGTCCGAAGAGGCCCGAGGGTTTGAAGAGCAGTACCACAATCAGGATCGCGAAGGCCATCGCGTCGGCCAGCGCGCTGTACTGCGGCGGGATGAAGGTCTTGACTGCAGCTTCGCTGAGGCCCATGATCAGCCCGCCGACAGCCGCGCCGGGAATCGAGCCGATGCCGCCCACGACCGCGGCGATAAAGGCCTTCAGGCCGGGCAGGATGCCCATCAGGGGGTCAATAGTCTGGTTGTAAAGGCCCACCAGGTTCCCCGCCACGGCGGCGCAGGCCCCGCCAAGGGCGAAGGTCTGGCTGATGACCAGATCCGTGTTCACGCCCATCAGCTTGGCCGCGTTCAGGTCATGGCTCAGGGCCCGCATGCAGATGCCGAAGTTGCTGTGGTGGATCAGCCAGTTCAGCCCGCCAAGCAGGGCGATCGAGACGCCCAGGATCACCAGGCTGAAGACCGGCATCTTCACCTGCTCGCCGCCGGCATTGCGCAGCGGCAGCAGAATGCTCAGCTGCCTGCCCTCGCTGTCGCTGAAGACAGGGTTGAGCTGCACGTCCTTCGGGTCGCCTTCGCGCCAGCTCAGCACCAGCTTGCGCTCTGCTTCAGCGCCGCTGCGCGAAAAGCCGATCGATGCCGGGGCCGCCGGGACTCCCGCAGCGGCTGTATTGCCTTCCCCCTCGGGCGGCTTGGCCTGAGCCGGCAGCTCCACAAAGCCCTGATTCTGGCCGGGATCAACTTCCAGGGCCGGCCCCCAGTCCGACTCGCCGCGCGGGCTGAGCAGGCGCACCCTGGCGAAGGTGACGCTGTCGAAGCGGGCGGCGGGGAACTCCTTCTGGCTCAGCTCGCGCACTTCAAACTGCTCGGGGGAGCTGAAGGAGGCATCCGCGCTGAGCTGAAGCTGGTACACAGGCAGGGTCTTGGGCTCATAGCTCTTGGGGTTGGCCCCAAAGGCAATGATGCCCAGGTTCTCCAGGAAGAAGGACACGCCAACCGCCGTGATCAGCGCGGCGATGCGGGTGCTCTTGCGCAGTGGGCGGTAGGCCAGGCGCTCGATCACGACCGACAGCACGGCGCAGGCGCCAGAGGACAGCAGCACGCTGAAGATGAAGCACCAGACCAGCGAGATGCCGTGGTCGAAGTGCAGCCAGCGGATGAAGAAGCGCAGCAGGTAATAGCCCAGGAAAGCGCCCACCATGTAAACGTCGCTGTGGGCGAAGTTGATCAGCTTGATCACGCCGTAGACCAGGGTGTAGCCCAGGGCGATGACGGCATAGACCGAGCCCAGGATCAGGCCGATCAGGAGCTGCTCCAGCAGGGTGCCGGCGTTCATCGGCTGGCCGTTGCAGCCCATCAGCAGGGGGATCAGGCAGACGGCGGCGAAGACCGGCCAGCGGAAACGGCTGGCACGTGCCAGTGCGGGGGCGAGTGGTGACGACTCCGTGGATTGCCGATAGCCGATGGGGTATTTTAGCGGACTGGCATCCGGATGGAAGAGGCAGGGAGATAACTCCTGGGAGTGGGGCTCGAACCCACGACCTTCGGTTCCACAGACCGACGCTCTAACCAGCTGAGCTACCCCAGGACGTTCCCGCGTTGCAGGCGGCGGAAATTATATCGCGGAAACTAAATCTCTTCACGCAGTTGCAGTTCTTCAAGGTGCGTCAGCAGCACGCGGCAGTGGCAGCGGGTCAGGCCGCTGCGCTGGGAGAGCTCCAGGGACACAAGCGAGCTCCAGGCGATGGCGACCAGCAGCGCGGGCATGGTGAACAGAGCGGAGCTCAGGCCAAAGAGGATCCAGACCAGTACAAGCAGCATGATCGGGCTGCGGATCAGCAGTTCCAGGGGCACACGGCCGAAGATGGCCGTGAAGATGGCGGCCAGACTGGGCTTGCGGCCGGGAAGCAGGTACCAGTCCAGGCAGCACACCAGCAGGCGCAGCAGGCCCTCCGGCCGCCGGGGCCAGAAGGGCTCCAGCAGGCGGCGCTGCCAGTCCGGGAGCTGCTCGCGGATATCAGGCAGCAGCTCAGGCCCATCCTGCAGCCGGGCCAGCAGGTCGCTGCTGCGCAGGCGCTCGTATAGCTGATAGCAGTACAGCCTCAGCCTGTCGGTTTCTGCGGGCTCGAGGCCGGCGAGGTCAAGCAGCGGCAGCATGCGCCTTACGGTCCGCCTGAGCTGCGCAAGCTGCCGGCCCGGGGCCTGCGGGCCTCCGGCGCTGGGCTGTGGCTGGACTCGCAGCGGACCGACCGACATCGCCGGAGTATAGTGCGGATCGGCGCGCGATGAATCAGCGGGCCCGGGAACTGTGGTATAGATCATTGCTGTGGCCAACCTGCCGGTGGAAAACTTCCTCTCCACGCCGCCATGCCCCTTCAGGCGCGTCAGCTTCGGCTGCGCACACTGCACGGTCAGCACCGACAGCCACATCTCCGAGGTCGACCCCCTGACCTGCATGAACTGCGAGGTCCCCAAGATCATCGCGGAGCCCCGCTGCCGCCATCTGAGCCTCGGCACCGAGCTGAAGCCCTACCGTGGCGAGGGCCGCCTGGTCACCGCCATGGCCTGCCGCGCGCTCAACATCAAGCTCTACAGCCTCAAGACCTGCGAGGAATGCCCGCTTTACAGCGAGGTGGACAGCCTGGCCGAGGTCATGCGCGTCAAGGCCGAGCTGGCCGAGATCCAGCTGCCGATGCGCGAAAGCCTGATCGAGGAGATTGCCCGCGATATCCGCCTGGAATACGGCGTGCGCGAGAGCGAGGCCCCCGAGCCGCAGCCGATCCGCTGCTGGCGCTTCCCCGAGGGCCGCTGCCGCAAGTTCCCGGTCTATACCCGCGGCAAGGTCACCGTGGTGCTGAAGAACAACGAGCGCAACAACGAGCTCTACACCCGCGCCATCCTGCCGGCCCTGAAGGAGATGCACCTCACGGCCTACCGCATCGACGAGGAGCAGGCCGGCGAGGAAGAGATGTGCCGCTCCTGCGAGAACGTGCAGGAGAGCGACTACGCCATCATCAATCTGGACGACTGGGACACCAACACGCTCTTCCTGACCGGCATCATCTACGGCATCGGCCGCCGGATCGCCATGCTCAAGAACATGGCCCTGACGGAAGTACCGCTGCCCGGGCGCCTTGAGCACGACCTGGTGCGCTATGAAAGCGTGGACCAGCTCAAGGACCGCCTGATGGACCACTTCAGGCCCTATGTGAAACCGGGCGCCACCGACGGGCCTCTGGGCCGCGAGGGCAGTGAAGGGTGATCGAGAACATCATCAACGTCACGCTGCCCGGCACACTCGAGCTGGCCTGCCCAAGCTGCAAGGGCCAGTTCAGTATCCCGGCCGCGCATGCCTCGCGGCGTCAGTTCATCGCCTGCCCGCTGTGCCTGAAGAATTTCAATGTCTATGACGGCCTCTCCGGCGACGTGCGCCGCCGTCTCTACCACGCCGTGCGGGATTACATCGAGCAGCGCGTCTATGAGACCAAGGCCATGGAAAGCCAGGACTACTTCGAGGACAAGGCCAACCTGCCCCCGGCGGAGCAATAGGCTTAGGAATAACTGATGCTGTCTGTCCATCCCTATTCCCAGCACTTCCTCGAGCACATGGCCCGCACGCAGCAGGCTTATACCGAGCGGCGCCTGGAGGACTACCTCGCCGGCTTCTCGGAGCGCTACAGCTCTGTTGTCCTTGGCACCGAGTGGGGCGAGGACAAGGCCGGCCTGCGCTCCAAGATGCTCTCGGACTTCGAGCGCTTTGAGCTGCTCAGCATGGATTTTGAGGTGCTGCACCACTGGTATGCCGGCGAAACCGGCTTTGCCCAGCTGGCTTACCTCACGCGCCTGAAGGTCCGCGCCAGCGGCAAGGTCCTGCTGGACCGCCGCCAGAACATCCTTGTCGGGGAGCACCTGGGTGAGGGGCGCTGGAGCCTGATCTGCAAGATCGTGCTCAAGGCCGAGAACGTCTACGAATAGCCCGGCCCCCGCGGCAGTGCCGCAGGGCCCTCGCGGTGCTATTCAGCGCCAGTCTTAACCCCAACTTAGCCCCGGCAGTGGTAGTATCAAGCTGTGGAGCGGCTCAAGATTGGCATCACCTGCTATCCCACCTTCGGCGGCAGCGGTGTGATTGCGACGGAACTCGGACTGGCGCTGGCGGATCTCGGCCATGAGGTGCACTTCATCTCCAGCCGGATACCCGTTCGCCTGCAGACGAATTCAATGGCCGATGTCTCCTTCCACGAGGTAAACACCTTTACCTACGCCCTCTTCCAGGACCGCCCCTATACCCTGACCCTGGCGGCCAAGATGGCCGAGGTGGCGGAAACCTACGGCCTGGACCTGCTGCACGTGCACTACGCCATCCCGCATGCCATCTCGGCCCATCTGGCGCAGGAGATGCTGGAGGGCCGGGTCAGGGTGGTGACCACCCTGCATGGCACGGATATCACCCTCGTCGGCCAGGACCCCTCCCTGCACAAGATCACCCGCTTTGCGATCAACCGCTCGGATGTGGTCACCGCTGTTTCACAGTGGCTCAAGGATGAGACGGACAAGGAGTTCCGGCCCCAGCGCCAGGTTGAGGTGGTGCGCAACTTTGTGGACAGCCGGCTCTTCACGCCGCAGGCCGCCAGCCCCTGGCCCGGCAGGCACCTCTGCGCCGGCAATGTCCCCACGCTAATCCATGTCTCGAACTTCCGCCCGGTAAAGCGCGCGCAGGATGCTGTCGATATCTTCGCCAAGGTGCTGACGCAGCATGATTGCCGCTTGCTGATGGTGGGCGACGGGCCGGATCTGGGCACCGCCCTCCAGCGCGCGCGCCAGCTTGGCATCGCGGACAAGGTCTCTTTCCTTGGCAACCGCGAGGATGTTGCCAATCTGCTGGCTTCCAGCGATATTGTCCTTGTGCCCAGTTCATCGGAAAGCTTCGGCCTCTCCGCCCTTGAGGCGATGGCCTGCGGCTGCGCGGTGGTCTCCAGCAACATTGGCGGCCTGCCCGAGGTCTTCGAGGACGGCGTGCAGGGCTTCCAGTGCGAGCTGGGCGATACAGAGGCCATGGCGGCCCGCGTCAGCGAGCTGCTCGCGGATCCTCAGCGCCTCGCTGCCATGCAGCAGGCCGCCCGGCAGCTTGCCGTCGAGAAGTTTGATATCTCAGCCGTGATCCCGGAGTACATCCGCGTCTATGGCATGGCGCTCGGCCGCGACCTGCTGGCCGAGGGCATGCACCTGCCGCCGCCGGAGAACGGCAACGGCCGGGCGGGGCAGGGTGAAGCTCTGCAGCTCTGCGCGGGCCAGCCGCTGAGGAGCCCCGGTGAATAACGCCTCGGTCAACCTGGTGCTGGATTCCAACCTGCGGCTCCTGACCGAGCATCTTGGCCGCATCTGCAAGCTGCTGGAAATGCAGCCCCTGCAGCTTGAACTGCACGGCCAGCTCCTTGAGCTGCACAAGCGGGCCAAACTGGCCGAGCGCCGCCTGCGCATCCGCTTCAGCCGGGGCCTGCTCAGCCTGGAGCCCGTATCCGATGCCTCAGCCGTGGAGGGCCGGACGGCTTCGCCCCTGCCCGGTGTCGATCCGGACTCCCCGGCGCTGCGGCCCTGTGTTGAGGCCGCCCGCGCGCTGGAGAACTTCTTTCGCTCCTTTGGCCTCGCTGAAGAAGCGGAGATCTACCGCAAGCTGCGCTTTGACCTCAGCGCCCTGGCCAAGGAGCAGGAAAGCCTGGGCCGCAGCGGCAGCGGCGCCCCAGCCGGCCGCGGGCCTGCGGCCAGCCTGACCTCCGGTTCGCGCCGGGTCTCCGCCGCCCTGGTCTCCTGCCCGCTCTATTTCATCCTTGACGAGAGCCTGTGTGAGAACCGCGACCCGCTGCGCCTGGCCATGGACGCTCTGGCCGGCGGCGTGCAGATCATGCAGCTGCGCTTCAAGCAGCTCAGCAGCGCGCGCCTGCTGGATCTGGCCCGGCGCCTGAAGCCGCTCTGCGCTGAGCGCGGCTGCATCCTGATCATCAACGACCGCCTGGATATCGCCCTGCTGGCCGAGGCCGATGGCCTGCATATCGGCGACGACGACCCGCCGCTGCCGGATATCCGCTCCCTGGCCCCGCAGCTCCTGGTGGGTGTGACGGCGCGCAAGCCGCAGAACGCGCTGCGGGCCCAGGAGCAGGGCGCGGATTATGTTGCCTGCGGAGCGCTCTTCGGCAGCCCGACCAAGCCAGCGGTGACGGTCGTGGGCCTGCGCACCCTGCAGCAGGTTGTCACCGCCGTGCAGATCCCTGTCGTGGGCATCGGCGGCGTGACGCTGGACAACTGCCATTCAGTGCTGGAGTCCGGCGCGCTGGGCTTCTGCAGCATCTCGCCCTTCCTGAACACCCGCAAACCCCTGCGCAGCCTGGTCCAGGACTTCCTGCGCCGGGCAACCTACGGCGATGCCCGCAGCGCCGGGACCGTGCATGAAACGGTCGACACCCTTTAGGCCTTTGCCTCGGCCTGCCAGCTAACCGGAAATGATCACAATTCTTGTAAACGGCAATACTGTCGAGCTCAGCACGCCAGCCACCGGGGCTGCGCTACTGAGCCAGCTGAACCTGGCGGATGCCCCCCTTGTGGTGGAGCACAACGGCTCAGCCCTGACCAAATCCGCCTTCAGCAGCGCTGAGATTAAGGCCGGCGACGTGGTTGAGCTGGTCTCCATTGTAGGCGGAGGCTGAGTAGAAGCGGTCACATGTACAGGTTGTGACAGAAAAAACCGTTAACCTGTACGTGACAAGGCCATATCAATTCTAAGTTACTAACAAAGTTTGCACCAATTCCCTTAATCGAGTACAATAAGGCGCCTCAATCAGGGGCTATTTGCTGGGCTGGTCTGCCTTCAGGCCGCACAGCAGCTTGAGGTGGCTAAGGTGGCAGGCCAGAATAAGAAGACTGGCGCCCCGGCATCCAAAGGCGCAGGCGCGAAGTCGCCGGGCGCTAAATCAGCGGATGGGCCGGGTGCTGGAAGGGGAAAAACTGCGCAGGCGGGTACGGCTAAGGGGGCGGAAAAGGCCTCCTCAGCGCGCACTACCAAAACTGCTGCAAAGACTCCTGCGGTAAAGACCCCCGCCGCGAAAGCACCCGCTCCCGCCAGGACAGCTTCACGCACAATAGCACCTGCCAGCAAGGCCGTGAAGAGCGCGCCCGCTGCTGCGCCCAGGCCGGCCGCAGGCACAGGCAAGCCGAAGCCTTCCACTTCCGCCCCAGCCAAGGCTGCCAGCGGCGCAAAGACCACAGTACAAAACAGCAAGACCAAAGTTGCGGCCGTGAAGACAGCGCCCGTGGTCAAGACGACCGCTGCAAAGACAGCCGTGAAGACCGCCGCGAAGACAGCTGCAAAGACAGCGGCGCCCGTCAAGGCACCGGCCAGGGAAATCGCGGTAAAGACTGCCGCGCCGAGGCCCGTGGAAAGCAAGACGCCGCCCGCCCGTCCTACCGCGCTGAAGCAGTCAGTCGCGGAGAACAGGCCCAGGGTTGCGCCGAAGGTTGAGGCCAAGGCCCCGGCGGTCAAGATCCCCGGCGGCGGAGTTACCTCCCGCATGTCTCCGGCCACCGCGGCGAAGGTGGCGGCGGCGCAGGGCGAGTTCGAGAAGCAGGCCCGGCGCTACCTTGACTGGATCGCCAAGCAGTACCCGGAAACCGCGACCTATCTGGGCCTGCATGAGAACGACAACAAGCTGACTTCATTCATCCCCAAGTCGGTGGAAGAGCGCCGCGAGAAGCTCCGCGAGTTCCGCAAGGCCTTCTTCGAGCTCGATGAGCGCGGCCTCGACGCCGACAGCCGCATTGAGCGGCGCCTGATGATCGACCATCTGGATGTCCAGCTGGCGATGGAGAAGAACTGGGCCTCCGAGGAGCGCGATCCCAGCCTCTTCCTGCAGACCGGTGTTTACGGCTGCTACGCCATCACCATCCGCGAGTGCGGCGATGCCCCCATCGCCGCCGCCAAGATGACGGACCGCCTCACCGCTATCCCCAGGCTGCTGCAGCAGGGCAGGAAGCTGGTCACCCGGCCGACCCTGGTCAACTGCGAAGTAGCCCTGATGTCCGGGCCCGGCGCCATCGCCTTCTTCAAGGACACGGTGGCCAAGTTCGCCAAGCGCGTCAAGGAAGGCAAGATCCGCCAGTCCATGCGCGAAGCGGCGCAGGCGGCAGAGGACGCGGTCGAGGACTACATGAAGTGGGTCAAGACCGAGCTCCTGCCCATCGCCACCCAGGACTTCGCCATCGGCCGCGAGCTCTTCAACCTGATGCTCGCCAAGCAGCACCACCTTGAGTTTGATGTCGACCAGCTCATCGCCTTCGGCCAGAAGGAGTATGAGACCACTGTTGCCTCGCTTGACTTCATCTGCGCGCAGATCAACAAGCGCGCCGCCAAGCAGTTCAGCTGGGAGCAGTGGGTCGATATCGTCAAGCGCGACCACCCGACCAACTCCGAGCTGGTGCAGTACTACAGCGACGAGATGAAGCGCGCCAAGCGCTTCGTCATCGAGCGCGCCCTGGTCAACATCCCCGAGGGCGAGAAGATCGACGTCGTGCCGACGCCGGAGTTCGCCCGCCCGGTGATCCCCTATGCCGCCTATGTCCCGCCGGCGCCCTTTGAGCGCGAACAGCGTGGCACCTTCTGGGTCACGCCGGTGGACCGCGACATGAGCCCCGAGGAGATGGAGAAGCAGCTGCGCGACCACTGCACGCACGGCATCGTCATCACCGCGCTGCACGAGGCCTATCCGGGCCACCACCTGCAGCTCACCGTGGCCAACCAGCTCAAGAACCGCCCGCTGCGCGTGCTTTTGGGCACCAGCGTCTTTGACGAGGGCTGGGCGCTCTACTGCGAGCAGATGATGTGGGAGCAGGGCTTCTATGACGACCTGCGCGCCCGCCTGCTGCAGCTCAAGGACCAGCTCTGGCGTGCCTGCCGTGTCATCATCGACGGCAAGCTGCACACCGGCCAGATGACCCGCGAAGAGGCTGTCGACTTCCTGGTGGAGAAAGCCAAGCTCGAGCGTCCCAACGCCGAGGCGGAGGTGCTGCGCTATTGCCGTACCCCGACGCAGCCCATGAGCTATGTGGTGGGCAAGCAGCAGGTGCTGGCCGTGCTGGCCGAGTACAAGGCCAAGCGCGGCGCGGCCTTCAACCTGCGCCAGTTCCACAACGAGTTCATCAGCCACGGCAGCCTGCCCATCAACATGGTCAAGCAGCTCATGGGGCTCTAAGCAGCGCGGGACGCTGTAAGGAGCGCGGGACATCGTCCCGTTCCCGGAGCGCGGGACATCGTCCCGTTCCCGGAGCGCGGGACATCGTCCCGTCACTGGAGCGCGGGACATCGTCCCGTTACCACTTGGAGTGTTGGCAGACCAGCCAGGATGGTGCGTGGCCAATTCGAGTGCCAAACTTCGCATAGACCGCCAAACTCCTAAGCCGCCATACATTCACAGCGAGAGTATCCGAGCCGGCCTTTTACCTAGGCTGGCGGCTCAGGATGGGGCGCGGATTGTAAATCCGCCTCTTATGTCTTTCGCGCAGCAACACTCCCGGCCCTGAATAGAACTTGAATAGAACAGGATTGTTGATCGCGGATTTCCAATCAGCGCTCCGCCATTAGGCGGCGCTCATACGGTCAGCATTCCAAGCAAGTACATTCCTGAGGACATAAAAGCCAAGCTGAAGGCAGGCACTGCTCTTCTTTACACTGGCAACACAGGGGCAGTAATGGAATATGTCAAGATTACTGCCGAATAGCAAGCGCTCGGTAGGAATGTGTGTCAGCTGCGTCAGTCCCTGAGATCCTCAATGGCCACTCCCGGCAAGGCCGTAAAGACCGCCACGTTCTGTCCGCGAACATCGCTGTAACCTGTACCGCTGTAGAGGACCATGACCGTGGCGCCGGTGACCAGATCGTCCAGCGCTGCAGCTGGAAGCTCCAGCTCCATTGTTGTTTTATTCCCTTCGAAGCTTAGACTTCCTTCAGTCAGCTGGGGTGTCAGCCTGACGCCTCTGCCTGATTCTGAATCAGACCCTTTGAACTGCGAAGAGTAGACAATGATCCCCTTACCGCGGTTTCGGACGGTGTCAATGGCTGTGACATAAGGCAGGCCACGTTCATAGTCAACCAGGATTGCTTCAGCCCTCCAATCCCAGTGGCTTTTCTCGTCCAGGGGCTGAATCACGGCCAGGCCTTCGGCCTGCTGGTGGCCATCGCAGACGACTCTGATCCGGCCGCCGGGCATGGCATAGATTCTCAAAGAAGTCATCGCACTAACCGGCATGCGGTCACGATTGCTGTGCAGCTGCCTTAGAGCGAGCACGAGACCTCCCAGAAGGCCAGCTGCTATCACTGCGGCCAGTCCGAGCCTCGCTATTGCTGATGGACGGCGGTCCATACTGCAGTCTAGCACCTGCTCTGAGTGTCGAGCGGGCCAGGTGGCACACAAATGATAAACCGCCGCTATCTGCCTGCCGGGCTGGCAAAACAGCCTTGGCCGCGGGTAGTCTTTAGGCTGCTGCGCCGCAGGATCTTCCCGGCACAGGCCAGGGGCAGTGTCGCGGAAAGCAGCGCCCATGGTGAAAGTGGTCATAGCTCAATGAAGGTGCAACTCTGCCTTACTCTGGATCAGTTACAACCAATTCGCGCGACAGGAATGAATGTCAGACAGAGCTTTTGCAATTCCGCAATCCCGGTGCTTTCCGAGGGCCAAAGGTTAAAACCGGGCCCTGCAGAATGCTTCTCACGTAGATTTCAGGGCCTGGAAGTTAAATGCGGGCGGCCTGCAGCTGAGTGGCGCTGACAGAGGCTGAGAAGCAAGGCTGCATGACTGTGCAAGTGAGGCCCAGGGCCCCGGGCAGCTTTCAAAAGCCGATGCGCTGCTCACAGCACATTGCGGCCCTCATAGATCGCCCGCACGATGTCGCTCAGCTCCGGCTCACGCAGGCTCATGTCCTCGATCTCATAGCGCTCCAGCAGGCGCTCGATCAGCTCGCTGGCGGAGAAGAGCGTGCGGTCAAAGCCCAGCTGGAAGTGTCTGGGCGCCAGGCGGCGGATGCGGATCGGCGGGCTGCCGTCGCGGGTGGACAGCCCGGCCGCGCCCTCCTGGGCCGCCGGGCCCATGGAGATCATCAGCAGCTCCAGCATGAAGGGCCGCGCGCCCGGCTCGTCCAGGGTCTCAGCGGAGAAGGCCAGCAGGCTCTCATCACCCTTGGCCGGCAGCCGGGCATAGTCCGGCACATAGTCGCGGCGCAGCTCAATGATGATGCGCCGCCGGCGGCCGAAGCGGTCCAGCAGGTCCTCGCGGCTGCCGTCATACAGGATCCTGCCGCCGTCAATGATGATGATGCGCTCGCAGAGCTCCTCGATGTCGGTCAGGTCGTGGGTGGTGAGGATGATGGTGGTCTGTTCCTCGGCGTTGATCTGGCGGATGAAGCGCCGCACGCGCTCCTTGACCGCCACGTCGAGGCCGATGGTCGGCTCGTCGAGGAAGAGGATCGGCGGGCCGTGCAGCAGGCTGGCCGCCAGATCGCACTTCATGCGCTGGCCCAGGCTCAGCTTGCGCACCGGCGTGTGAAGCTGCTCCTGGATCTCCAGCACATCAATGAAGCGCTGCAGCCGGGCCTGGTACAGCGCCTCGGGGATCTGGTAGATCTTTTGCAGCAGGCGGAAGGCCTCGATCACCGCCAGGTCCCACCAGAGCTGGGTGCGCTGGCCGAAGACCACGCCGATCTGGTGGGCGTGGGCATAGCGGTCGCGCGCCGGGATCAGGCCGTTGACCTCGATGGTGCCGGCGCTGGGCGCCAGGATGCCGGTGAGCATCTTGATCGTGGTGCTCTTGCCCGCGCCGTTGGAGCCGATGTAGCCCACAATCTCGCCGCGGCGGATGTCAAAGTCGATGTTGTCCACCGCGCGGACTTCCTTGTGGCGGCGCTGGAACAGGTCGCGCAGCGCGCCGCCGACACCCTCGCGGCGGTCATAGGTCTTGTAGATCTTGGAGAGTCCGGAAACGTGGATGATGGGCTTCTGTTCTGCCCCGGGCTGCGCGGAGGCGGCCGCGGCGGCAGGCTGGGCGCTGGGGGCGGGGGCAAGGCTCACCGCTCTATGTTAATCCCTGCACGGAAGGCGGCCGCTTCAGCTCTGCGGATCAGGCGGCTCCTCGCCGCCGGAATCCACCAGTGGCACGAAGGCCACCCAGCCCAGGTCCTCAGTGCGATACTCCTCCGCTCCAAGCCGGGTGAGGCGCAGCAGGCGTTGCTCGCCCGGCTGGCCACAGGGCAGCACAAGACGGCCGCCGATCTCAAGCTGCTGCTTGAGCGCGGGCGGTATCTCCGGCCCGGCGGCGGCCACGCTGATCGCGGCGAAGGGCGCCTCCTCAGGCCAGCCGAGAGCGCCATTGCCAGTGCGGGTCTGCACATTGTCACAGCCCAGGCTCGCCAGGGTCTGCGCGGCCTGGCGGGCCAGCTCGGCATGGCGCTCGATCGAATAGACCTGGCGGGCCAGGCGGCTGAGCACAGCCGCGCTGTAGCCGCTGCCGAGCCCGACCTCCAGCACGCGCTCATGGCCCTGCAGCAGCAGGGCCTCGGCCATCAGCGCGACGATGTAAGGCTGGCTGATGGTCTGGCCGCGGCCGATCGGCACCGGGCCGTTCTCATAGGCCCGGCTGCGCAGCCCGGGCGGCAGGAAGAGCTCCCGCGGTATCTGCGCCATCGCGGCCAGCACCCGCTCGTCACGGATGCCGCTGCCGCGCAGCTGGTCCCGCACCATGGCGCTGCGGGCCTGCGCAAAGCTCTCTTCCTCAGGGCTGTTGTGGTTCATAACGGCCGCCTCCGCCGCCGCCAGCGTCGTCTGCACCCCCCGAGCCGCCATCCTCCGCCCCGCCGCCGTCTTCAGCTCCGCCATCTCCAGCGCCGCCATCTTCAGCCCCTTCATCAGGGGCGGGGCCGCCTGTGCCCGCGCCGGGGTCCCAGTCCGTGGGCGGCAGCGCGCCATTGGTGCCAGGCGCATCCTTCCAGCGGCGGTCCCAGCCCAGCTCATGCTGGGTATAGATCACGCGGTAGCGCGACTCGCGGTCCGGCCAGTGCTGCTTGACGAAGTCCAGGTGCCCGGCGAGCGCGGCATAGGCCGGGTGCGAGAGCTCGCGGTCCTTCTCATACATCTTGTAGGTTTCGGCAAAGGCGTACTCATGATCTTCCTGCGCCAGGTCAATGAACTGCTTGATCAACTCGCGGCGGCGGTCGGAGTCCAGGGCCGGGTCCAGCCCGGCGCGGTACTCCTCAAACTCCAGCACAAACTGCTCGATCTTCGTGGCCAGCTCGTCGTAAAGCTCCAGCAGCTTGCCCGCCGTCTTATCGATATAGCCGTTGCGCACCTTGAAGGGCGGCGCCTCGCTGAAGGCCTGGCTGTAGTCGCTGTGCAGCTCACTCAGCACAGCCAGCCGCGCTTCAAGCTGGCGGTAGACCTCGGCATTGCTGATGTCCAGGCCCAGCTGGTCGCGGTCATGCAGCGCCTCGATCCAGCGGTCCTTAAGCGGGGCGGAATCCACCTTGGCGTGGCGGTCGAGGGCCGCGCTGAAGCTGTCGCCGATGAGGTAAGCCTTCAGGTTGCCGCTCAGGTCCCGGCTGCGCGCCTGGGCGACAGGCTCCAGCAGGCTGGCCATGCGCAGGGCGAACTGCTCCCGCAGCATCACGGCATAGGGCTCGAGGCGGGCATCGCCGGACTTCGCCACGCGCTGCTCAAAGCTGTCGTAGTTCTGCACCAGCTCCTCTGCCGCCGGCACGAGGCCTTCCAGCGTCGCGATGGTCTCCTCGCTCAGCCTGCCCGGTTCAGCAGCGCCGGTCACCTTGACCCCCGCGCTGATCTCATCCACGTCCCGCAGCACTGCCGCGAAAGGCTTCAGATCCCTCAGCCCGGGCACGCCGCGTTCATTAAGCATGTCCAGGGGGTCCGGCGGCAGCAGGCTGCCGTCCGGGGCCAGCTGCGGCTGCGAATCCTCGCTCTCCCCGCCCGCCAGGCTGAAGACCTCTCCCTGGGAACCGCGCTGCACAAAGAGCCAGGCAACCAGCACAAGTCCAAAGATCAGGACAATGATGACGACTGTCAGTATCGAGTCCAGCGCACTGCGCTTCTTAGTCCCCGCCGGCTGTGCCGGCGCATCAGCAGGCGGCTGCGGCAGGGAAGGCGCTGGCGGCACAGCGGCGATGCCCGTGCTGACAGTGGGATCAGCGTCTGCCTGGGGCACAGCGCCTGTGCTGGACACGCTGGCAAAGGCGCTCGGGTCCTGCTCGCCAGGCCCGGCTTCCTCAGCGGCGGGGACCTGCGCGGCAGGCTCGGCGACAGGCGCTGTCTGCGAGTCAGCGGCAGGCGGCTCCTCCGCGCCTGGTTCAGCGATCACGCTGCTTGCGCCGCGCTGGGCTGTGCAGCGGGCGCAGGCGGCGTCCCATTCGTCGTTAAGGTACTGGCAGCTCTGGCATTGCCACATCGCGGTTTAGACCTTAGCACCCGCCAGCGCGTTCGTGCAGGGGCTCTGTTTTTGGCAGTTTGCTTGCACAGTGATGCCAGCTTTTGCCCCCGTGCTAGCATTGCAGCAGTGCTGGGAGAGTACCGGGTCCTCACGGGCCCAACAGCGGGTGGAAAAACAAGCTGGCTGGTCCAGCGCGGTCGTCAGCGCCCGCTTCTCGCGCTATCCGCCGATTCCCGCCAGATCTACCGCCACATGGACATCGGCACGGGCAAGGCCAGCGCGGCCGAGCAGCAGGTCGCGCCGCACCGCCTGCTTGATATACTCGACCCACCGCACAGTTTCAGCGTCTACCAGTACGTCATCCGCGCGGCGCAGGTCCTGCAGGAGCTGGAGGCTGACCCCCAGAACGCCGGCCGCGAGATCTGGTTCATCGGCGGCACCGGCCTCTATCTGCGGGCGGTGATGGCGGATCTTGAGCTGGGCCTGGCCCCGCGCACGCGCCTGCGCACGGTGCTGCAGGACCGCCTGAAGTACATGGGCGCGCGGGTGGTGTCTGAGTCGCTCGGCCTGGAGCTGAAGGAGCCCGACAACCCGGCGCGGGTGCAGCGGGCGGCGGAGCAGGCCTGCGCCGATCCGGCCACTGCACTGAAGATCTACCTGCGCTGCGGCCTGACCCACGCGGACTATGAGGCCGACGAGGCCGAGATGTCATCCGAGCCCGGCGAGGAACTTTGGGAAAGCTCGCGGGCCGTGCTGCGGCGCTGGAGCTGCCGGGGCTGCTATGTGCTCGACCCCGGGCGCGATGAGCTGCTGCGCAACATCGAGATGCGTGTTTCGGCGATGTTTGCCCACGGCCTGGCGGACGAGGTGCGGCGGCTGCGGGGTATGGGCTATGGCGAGTGCAGCGTGGTCAGCGATGGCATCGGCTATCGCGAGGCGGCTGCCGTGCTGGATAACCGCGCGGCCGCGCAGGATGCGATCCAGCAGACCATTGTGCGCACCCGCCAGTATGCCAAGCGCCAGCGCACCTACTTCCGCGGCCAGCAGTGGCAGTTCTATACGGCGGCGCAGCTTGACGCCCAGCTCAATGCCGACATCCGCCAGGCTGCGGACTGAGCCGCCGCCAAGGTCCATGCTCCTGAAGCTCCTGCGAGTCCCTAGGGCTCTTTGCTCAGGCCCATGAAGAAGCGCAGCCAGCGGCCGGCGCCCGGGACTTCATCCTGACGCTCGGCGAAGCGGTCATGCAGGCGCTGGTAATAGCGGATCGGGCGCAGCAGCACCACCGCGGTGGCCAGGGCCATGCTGTAGAGCACCATCAGGATCAGGAGCTGATAGAACACCGCCGGCCCGCCGGGGCTGAGGCTGGAGATGACGATGCCCGCCACCGTGCCGGTGAGGATCAGCAGGATCAAAAGCCACCACAGAGCCCGCCAGGAGCGCATGCGTTCACGGGCGCCGTCGACAACCCGGGCGTTGGCGCCAAAGAGGCTGCCTTCCACGCTCATGTGCTGCTTCTCATCGGCGACAAAAAGCAGGGAGACGACGATCTCATCGCCAGGCCCGAGGCGGTCGAAGTCCACCTTGCAGTAAACATCGTTCCCGCGGAATAGCGGGCTTAGCGTGACCTTGGCCTTGGGGCTGAGCAGCTTGTTGAAGCCGATATAGCGGCAGTTGGCGCCGCCGATGATAAAGCCCTGCTTGTCGGGGATGTCGGCTTCGCTGATGTCCTCGCTGCCGGTATTGCGCAGGTAGAGGTAAGTCGCCCAGAGCCAGCGCGGCTCGGTGCCCTTGTAGGTCACCTTTAGCGGGATGTTGCGGTTGGAGAAATCCAGGATGTCGATGTACTGGGTGTGGTGGTCCCAGGTCAGATGGCGGCTGCGCTGAAACTTGGGCAGGCTCCGCGCCAGCACCCAGAGCGCGAAGACCAGCGCACTGAGGGCGAAGAGGATGGCCCAGAAAGTGACCCGCGGGTCAGCGAACGCAGCCGGAAGGTCCAGCTCGATCCACCCAATGGACATAGCCCTAGACTAGCGCATTTCCGGCGCAGAATCGCCGCCTTTACCAATTTGAAACTCGGGCCTTCTCAGCGCAGCTCAAGCAGCACAAAGCCGTTGGGGTCGGCGATCATCTGATAGCGAGGCTGTCCCGGCAGGCGAATTCCGATATTGCAGCCGAACTCCTCACCCGGCTTGCAGTCAAGCTCCGGAAAGACGCTGCGGCTCAGTGTCAGCTTCACGCCCTGCTGGAAGACGCCCTGCGGCCCGGGCAGCTCAAAGCCGAGCTGCTCGGCGCGCACCGCGTTCGGGTCCTCCCGCGGCCCCTCGGTGTGGCCATCGGCCACATTGCGGATGATCTTCGTGATCCCGGCGCGGCTCAGCTCGATGCGGTAGTTGTCGTTCCCGCTGAACCAGCCGTCGTTGTCGAAATCGAAGTTCAGGCGCAGCTCGGCATCGGCCCAGTCCGGCCCCGGGCGCAGCATCTTGTCGGCCCGCGGCCACAAGAGCAGGATCGTCAGGGCCTTGTCCTGCTCATAGCCCATCTGCACGGCGAAGTCCGGTGCCTGCGCTGCGAGTGATGGCGCTATGTACAGCTCGCTCAGCGGGTCAGGCGTGAAGGTGTTGGCTACGGCGCTCTCGTCAGGGTGGTCTTCCAGCCAGCCAGGCGGGATGGACTGCATGCCGATCTTTCCGCTCCAGGGCAGGGCGGGGTACTCGTCCAGTGCATCGCTCAGCCCATCGCCATCAGTGTCGGGGTTCTTTGGGTCGCAGTAGCGCAGTGACTGATGCAGGCGCTCGCCATGGCCTTCGCGGTTGCCGTTGCCCAGCAGCATCTCCTGGCGGTCGCTCAGGCCATCGCTGTCGCTGTCGGCCTTGCTGCTGTCGGGATCGGTGCTGAGGCCCAGGGCGTGCAGTTCATCGCTGTAGTCCGGCACCAGATCGCCATCCGCATCGGCCCACTGGCGCAGCTCGCCCCACTGCAGATCAGCCCAGTCGCGCTCCTTGCAGCGCCGCAGGATATAGCTCATGCAGTCGAAGTGCTCGCCAAAGCGCGCGATATTGCCCTCGGAGAGCGCCAGGTGGTTGAACCAGTGCTCGCGGATCCCGCTGACATGGAAGAGGCTGTCCACGGCATGGCCGAACTCATGGCACATCAGCCAGTCGCTGCCGCAGGCATGCTCGGCCGGCGGGGCGGCCCACCAGCTCACCGGCGCCAGGCGTTTCTTACCGTCCGCGCCCCAGGTAAAGCCGCCCCCGCCGCGCACGCGCTTAAGCTGTCCGCTGGCCTTGTCCCAGCTGTAAAGCACCAGGATCTGGACCACGCCGTCATACTTCGCTCGGGCTGAGGCGACAGGCTCCACTTCCACCGGGCCGAAGTAAGGCGCATCGCTGGCCGCGATGCTGCTGCGCAGGCTAGGGCGGAACTCCAGCTGCCAGTCATAGTTCAGCACGCAGTTGAAGCGGCTGTTGCGCCAGTAGAACTCGGCGCAGTCGTCCATCTGCCGGCGCACGCGTTCGGCTTCTTTCTCCATCAGCTCGCGGCGGCCAAACTCGCTGGCGGACAGCTCGTTGAGCAGACTGGCGTGCACAGCTTCTGGATTTGCGCCGTTCAGGGGCACGGCGTACTCGCCCTTTTCATCCGCCTGGTCCGCCAGCACGCAGCCATAGTAGAAGACCTTGACGTTCAGCTGGCGGTAGGAACTGTCCGCCGGGCCGACCCAGTTGCCGGGTGCCTCGGCGGCAATAGCCGGCGCGGTTAGCAGCGCTGTGAGGGCCAGGCCCAGCAGCAGCAGCGAGAGCGGACTCCGAGGGGATGCAGCAGTGCAGCACATCGGCTGATTGTAAAGCAACGGCGGGCTTGCGCCCGCCGTATCTCTCAGGTTGTATGCATTAGTGAGCTGTGCTTCATAATCCGGCAAGAGCCGGGAAAGAAGCCTTAGTGGCGGTTGCCACGCCCGCGGCCACGGCCCTTGCCGCGTCCACGGTCACGGTCGCGGTCATCCCGGTCCCAGCCGCGGTTATCGTGGCGGTCCCAGCCATGGTTGTGGTCCCCGTGGCCGCACCACTCGTTCCTGTCGTGGTCATACCAGCGCTCCTTATCCCACCAGTCGCGGTCGTCGCTCCACCAGCGGGCCGCCTGCCAGGCGCCATAGTAGTCGGTCAGCTCGCCGCCCAGTTCGCGCTGATAGCGCCGGGCCATGTTACGGGACTTGAAAGCCAGGATCGGCAGGTCGCCGTCCAGACCGTCGTTCCAGTCCGCGCCCACCAGGTACCAGGCGTCGCGGGCGTCGATCATGCGCTCCCGGCGGCTGTTGTAGGTGGCGAAGTCCAGCACGCGGAAATCGCTAAGGCGGTCCCAGTCGCGGTCGCGGTCGCCGATCTCGATCATCGCGTGGCCGATGCTGATGAAGTGTCCGCCGCCGATGCGCACATCGTCAAAGCGGATCTCCACCCGCGTCGGGCTGTCATCCCAGTAGCGGCTGTAGTAAGCGTCGCTGTCGTAGTCCCGCCAGCGGCTGCGGGAGGCGCTGCGTTCGTTGTCGTCGAGCGAGGCGACCCCGCCCTCGGCGGCCTGGGCGCCCGTAGCGCCCAGCAGCGGCAGCGCGAAGAGTGCGCCGGCCAGCATTGCTGACTTCCACTTCAGACCTTTGCCAATCCAGACAAGTAACCCTTTCATCTTTTCTCCTTAGGATGGTCTGGCCTGATGGCCTGCCACTCCTCCCGATAGAAGCGACGATGGGGCATAGTAGCTTGTTCGAGGGCCGAGAGAGCTGAGAAATGCTGGCCGCAGCCCGGGGGTCTCTGCTATGCTGGGCTCATGCTCCTCTCAGCGGCCACGGTGTGGCCATCCAGGCATCCAGTCCCGCTTGTGCTGGCCCTTGCAGTGCTGCTGGGCCTTTCGCTGCAGCCGGTTCCTGCCCGCGCCGCGGGCCGCCTCAGCAGCCCGGCCGGCAGCGCTCCAGCCGCCTTTAACTGGAGCATCGAGAACGAGAAGACCGAGAAAGCCGCTGACGGGGTGGACTACCACAAGTACTACCTCAAGACCAGCCGCGGCGGGATGAACCTGCACGCTGTGCGGATCAAGGCCGGGGCGCGCTATTCCCTGCGCCCGGTAATCGCCAACAACCAGCTCAACACGGTCAGCCATGTGGACAAGCTGGCGCAGAAGGTCGGCGCCGTCGCGGCGATCAACGGCGGCTTCTTTGACACCGGCAAGACCCGCCTGCCCGTGGGCCTGGTGAAGATCAAGCGCCGCATCATCTTCGAGCAGTTCCTCAACCGCGCCGTGCTGGGCATTGATGAATACGGCGCGCTGCACTTCGACCGCTTCCGCCTGCACAGCTCGGTCTATATCCCGGCGCTGGACGTCAGCAGCCCCGTCTTTGGCTACAACCGTAAACGCAAGGCCGGTGAGCTGATCGTCTACACGCCGGAATACGGCCCGGCGACGCGCACCAACGAGTTCGGCGTTGAGCTGATCCTGCACCGCATCAGCCCGGAGAACGTACCGGCGCCGCTGATCCTGATGGAGCCCGACCGCTACATCATCACCGGCGTGAGCCAGAGCGACACGGCGATCCCTGACGACGGCGTGGTGCTGAGCATCCACAAGCCGGCCCTGGACCAGCTTGAGTGGATCAAGCAGCTTTACCTCGGCATGGAGCTGCAGCTTAAGAGCAACGTGCCGGAAGGCTGGGAGAGCTATCCCTACCTGCTGGGCGGCGGGCCGCTGATGCTGCGCAGCGGCAAGGTGGTGCTGGACGCCAAGACCGAGGGCTTTGGCAAGTACTTCTCCGGGGCCAATGCCCGCACGGCCGTGGGCGCCTCGCCCGCTGGCGATATGTGCGTCATCGTGGTGGACAAGGGCGGCGGCTCCGGCGGGGCGACCTGGGATGAGCTGGCCGTGCTCTGCCGCGACCTGCTGGGCCTCAGCGAGTGCATGGGCTTTGATGGCGGCGGCAGCAGCACGCTCTTTGTGAACGATGCGGTGGTCAATGGGCCGACCGGCGGCGGTCAGCGCAAGGTGGCGAACATCCTGGCCGTAGTTCCGATGGACAAGTTCCTCTAACTGAGCCTTGAGGAGCGCGGAGCATTGCTCCGCTCATCATTGGCCAGTGCCGCCGAAGATACACAGGGCGCATTCACGCGCGCTGCTCTAGTGTTCTTCTCCCGGGTTGACGATCTGCCACCAGTGCCCGTCGGGGTCCGTGAAGCAGGGGCAGCCGCTGTCCTCGCCGTTTAGCGCCAGCCCGCGGGCGCGCAGCGTGGCCAGGCATTCCTCCAGCGCATCGGTATACAGCACTATGGCGCTGTGCGCCTGCTGATAAGTAGCCGCCGGGGCGGGCCGGCTTTCAGAAGCCGGGCGCAGCAGGATCTCGCGCTCGCCGCAGGAAAGCCAGATATAGCGCGGCGGCCCCTCGGGCGGGCCCTGCTCGGCCACCAGCTCAAAGCCCAGCACGCCAGTGTAAAAGTCCCGGCTGGCCAGCGGGTCGCTGACGAAAAGCTCCGTGTGTCCAATGCGCATGCACTTCCCCTGCAGGGGCCGATCTTATGTCGGCCCAGGACATGTGTTCTCAACAAGACTTGGGCCGGCACAAGGTCGGCCCCTACATCCAGAGCCTACAATAAGCCCATGCGTAACGTCAGCCTCGGGAAAACGGGTCTGTCAGTCTCGGCCATCGGCCTGGGCTGCATGGGGATGAGCGACTTCTACGGCGAGAACGCCGACTGGGGCCGCCGCAGCGAGACCGAAGCGGAGTCGCTGGCCACCATCCGCCAGGCGCTCAGCGAGGGCCTGAACTTCATCGACACCGCGGACGTTTACGGCAACGGGCACAACGAGCAGCTCGTCGGCAGGGCCCTGCGGGAGCACATGGAAGCCGGCGGGCGCCGCGAGGACGCCGTGGTCTGCACCAAGTTCGGCAATGTGCGCGGCGATGACGGCTCCTGGCAGGGCGTGAACGGCAGCCCGGACTATGTGCGGATGGCCTGCGAGCGCAGCCTGCGCAGCCTGGGCCTTGACCACATAGACCTCTACTACCAGCACCGTGTCGACCCGGCGACACCCATCGAGGAGACCGTCGGGGCGATGGCGCAGCTTGTCCAGCAGGGCAAAGTGCGATTCATTGGCCTCAGCGAGGCCGGCGTGGATACCCTGCGGCGGGCCTGCACAGTGCATCCTGTCGCCGCTCTGCAGACCGAGTACTCGCTGTGGACCCGCGACCCCGAGCAGGAGCATCTGCGCGTCTGTGCTGAGCTGGGCATCACCTTCGTGGCCTACAGCCCACTGGGCCGCGGCTTCCTGACCGGCACGATCCGCGATGACGACACCCTGGCCTTCAACGACAGCCGCCGCCTGCACCCGCGTTTCAGCTCCGAGGCGATTGAGCACAACCTGCAGCTGGTCGAGGCCATCGAGTCGATCGCCGGCGCCCACGGCTGCACACCCGCGCAGTGCGCGCTGGCCTGGCTGCTTGCGCAGAGCGGCAACGGCGGGCCGGACCTGCGGCCGACAGTGCTGCCCATCCCCGGCACCAAGCGCCGCGAGCGCCTGGGCGAGAACATCGGGGCGCTGAGCGTCAGCTTGAGCGTTGAAGAACTGGAGCGCCTGAGCCAGGCCGCGCCTCCCGGCTGGGCCATGGGCACGCGCTACCCGGAGCGCAGCATGCAGGCACTGAACCGCTAGTAATCCGGACTAGGCGCTGCTTTCCTTGGCTGCTGATGCAGTGGTCCTGCGCATGGCCATGAAACCGGCAGTTCCGCTGATCAGTGAACCCAGCAGTACGCCAATTTTGGCCTGGTCCAGCAATTCACTGCCGCCGCTGAAGGCAAGGTTGGATATGAACAGCGACATTGTGAAGCCGATGCCGCACAGCAGGCTGACCGCATATACCTGCTTCCAGCTCACATTCGCCGGCAGTTCAGCCAGCTTCAGCCGTACTGCCAGCCAGCTGAAGCTGTAAACGCCAAGCTGCTTTCCGAGGAACAGGCCCAAGAGGGTGCCCAGGGTGACCGGGCTGAGCAGCAGCGCTCCAAGGTTGCTGCCGCCAAGCGCAATGCCGGCGTTGGCAAAGGCGAAGACAGGCATGATGAAGTAGGCAACTGGGGAATGCAGAGCGCGCTCCATGTGCTCCAGGGGCGACTCCACCTGCTGACAGGCGCTCTCAAGGTCCATAACGGAGTCTTCCTGCAACTCCTTGGACTGGTGCTTGTGGTCAAGCTTCTTCAGTCCCAGCTTAAGCTGGCTCAGGCTTCGGCTTACCTTGTCTGCGAAGTCCGCAAGTCCGATACGGCTGCGGGCTGGGATAGTCAGCGCCAGGAGCACACCCGCGATGGTAGCGTGGATCCCGCTCTGAAACAGTGCCAGCCACAGGACAAGACCCAGCAGCATATACACCGGCAGGGCGCGGATTCCCGCGAGGTTGGCCAGCGCGGCCAGGCCGAAGGCGCCAAGCCCGATCCACAGCGCGGAGAGGTTGAGGTCCGAAGTGTAGAAGATGGCGATAACCAGCACGGCTCCCAGGTCATCGATGATCGCCAGGGCCGCGAGGAAGACCTTCAGCGCGACCGGCACGCCGCGGCCGGCCAGCGCCAGCACACCCAGCGCGAAGGCGATATCGGTCGCCATCGGTATGCCCCAGCCGGCGGTAGCTTCAGGGCTGTGCTGGTTGAAGGCAAAGTAGATCAACGCCGGAACCAGCATGCCGCCAAGAGCGGCGACAATGGGCAGCATGGCCTGCTTAAGCGTTGACAGCTCGCCGATCAGAATCTCGCGTTTGATCTCCAGACCGACAAGGAAGAAGAAGAGCGCCATCAAACCGTCATTGATCCAGTGGTGCAGATCCAGGTCGAGGCTGTAGGAATTGAAGCCAATGCTGATATGGTGATGCCAAAGGGCGAAATAGCTGTCGGCCCAGGGCGAGTTCGCCCAGAGCATCGCCAGCAGCGCGCAGGCCATCAGCAGGATCCCGCTGCTGCTTTCTATCTCGGCAAAAGCCTCAAAGCGTCCACGCAGCACTTCGCCAAGCACTGCGCGGATTGGTCTATCTGAAGATTTGCGTGCCATGCGCGAAGCAGTCTACCTGCAGGCATAGACCGGACCCTGAGCGCTGCATTTAAGGCGCTGATGTTCCTTGCGGAACCGCACACGCTCACCCCTGGCCACCACCGTAAGGTCATGGAAGAGCTGTGGTGTCCTGGCCTGCCTGTCAGCGACTGGCAGGCATAAGCCTCGCCCTGCCACAGCATTTGCCAGCCAAAGCATCTAAGGGAGAACAGGCGTGCAGAAGAGCAGGCGTGCAGAAGAGCAGGCGTGCAAAAGGGCAGGGGGGAAAAAGGGGTTTGTTTGCTTGAAGTAAGTAAACAGGTACTGCGTTTGGTGGAACGAGAAGCAACAAGTCGTATCTCGTAGCGAATCTTGAAACCTCTCCTTCCGGTAAATCCCCGGCGCCAGATGCTCCATATGCTACGCATACGGGCGTCCACCGGACTGCGCCGTCCAGCCAGACGGCAGCACCCTAAGTCCCCATTTCAGCGGCTCACCTGGCAGCGGCCTTAGCCTTTACCAGCGGGGCAGGGTAAGAAAGAAGAGGTGAAATGGCCAAGACCTCGACCGATTAGTACTGGTCAGCTGTGACATTACTGCCTCTACACCTCCAGCCTATTACCCGGTTATCTTCCGGGGGTCTTACCTGGTTAACCCAGTGGGAGAATTCATCTTGGAGCTGTCTTCGTGCTTAGATGCTTTCAGCGCTTATACAGACCCAGCATAGCTACCCAGCGATGCCGCAGGCACGACAACTGGTACACCATTGGCTGGTCCACCCCGGTCCTCTCGTACTAAGGGCAGACCTCCTCAATTCTCCTACGGTCACAGTGGATAGAGACCGAACTGTCTCGCGACGTTCTGAACCCAGCTCGCGTACCGCTTTAATGGGCGAACAGCCCAACCCTTGGGACCTTCTCCAGCCCCAGGATGCGACGAGCCGACATCGAGGTGCCGAACCTTACCGTCGATATGAACTCTTGGGTAAGACTAGCCTGTTATCCCCGGGGTAACTTTTATCCGTTGAGCTTCGGCCCTACCATGAGGAACCGTCGGGTCACTAACACCTGGTTTCCCACCTGCTCGACTTGTAGGTCTCGCAGTCAAGCTCCCTTATCCGTTTGCACTCGGTGCGCGGTTTCCATTCGCGCTGAGGGAACCTTTGTGCGCCTCCGTTACTCTTTGGGAGGCGACCGCCCCAGTCAAACTACCCATCAGGCCCTGTCCCGTGGCCAGATTCATGGCTCACGGTTAGATCTCCAGTCCATCCAGGGTGGTATCTCAACGACCGCTCCACGGAGACTGGCGTCCCCGCTTCAAAGCGTCCCACCTATCCTGCACAAAATGAACCAAAGACCAAGGGCAAATTGTAGTAAAGCTCCACGGGGTCTTTTCGTCCTACTGTGACCAGCCGGCATCTTCACCGGCGATGCAACTTCACCGAGCCTACCGCCGAGACACTGTTCCCTTCGTTACGCGATTCGTGCGGGTCGGAACTTACCCGACAAGGAATTTCGCTACCTTAGGACCGTTATAGTTACGGCCGCCGTTCACTGGGGCTTCAGTCGAGAGCTTCAACCTTGCGGCCTGACTCCCTTCCTTAACCTTCCAGCACCGGGCACGCGTCACACCCTATACCTCGGCTTACGCCTTTGCAGAGTGCTGTGTTTTTGGTAAACAGTCGCGGGAACCGATTCTCTGCGGCCCCCAAAGGCTGCGCCAGTAAATGGCCTCACCCTCAGGGGCACCCCTTATCCCGAAGTTACGGGGTCATTTTGCCTAGTTCCTTAGCGGTAGTTATCTCGCACGCCTTAGGATTCTCTCCTCGAGTACCTGTGTCGGTTTGCGGTACGGTCACCCATAAGCTCCACAGACAGATTTTCTCGTCCCGGGGGGTCAACAACTCGGGTCCGCTCGCGCTTTCCCTCGCCGCTCTCCTTCAACCTGGCACTACGTCCAGGTCTATGTCACGGATAGGCACTACCAATCACCTTCTTGCCTACCCCCAGGCGTCCCTGCTGCTTCAACACTTATAGGTGGTACGGGAATATTAACCCGTCTTCCATCGCCTACGCCCTTCGGCCTCGGCTTAGGACCGACTAACCCTGGGAGGACGAGCCTGGCCCAGGAACCCTCACTCTTTCGGCGGGGAAGATTCTCACTTCCCTTATCGCTACTCATGCCAGCATTCTCACTTCCAGGAGCCGACACGTGTCGTTTCCGTCACGCTTGCTCTCCCGGAACGCTCCCCTACCGCGCCCACTAATGTAGACACTCCAAGCTTCGGTATACGGTTTAGCCCCGTTACATTATCGGCGCAAGACCTCTCGACCAGTGAGCTATTACGCTTTCTTTTAAGGGTGGCTGCTTCTAAGCCAACCTCCTGGTTGTCTGTGAGATCTCACTTCCTTTGCCACTCAACCGTATTTAGGGACCTTAGCTGTGGATCTGGGCTGTTTCCCTCTCGACAATGAAGCTTAGCCCCCACTGTCTCACTGCCGTGTTTCACACCGCGGTATTCTCACTTTAGTCGAGTTTGGTACAGTGTTACCCGCCCGCACCCGTCCAGAGGCTTACCCCCGCGGCTCAGCACACGACGCGTTCCTGATAGAACTTTCGGGGAGAACCAGATATCTCCAAGTTCGTTTGGCTTTTCACCCCTACCCACAGGTCATCCAACTGCTTTTCAACGCAGGATAGTTCGGACCTCCACGAAGTTTTACCTCCGCTTCACCCTGCCCATGGGTAGCTCACTTGGTTTCGGGTCTAAGGCAACCGACTGCACGCCCTGTTCAGACTCGCTTTCGCTGCGGCTCCGGGTATCACCCCTTAACCTTGCCGGTCACCTTAACTCGCTGGCTCATTACTCAATAGGCACGCTCTCAGGCAATTCCATGTATAGCCCTCGAACAGCTTGTAAGCGCACGGTTTCAGGTTCTATTTCACTCCCCTCGCCGGGGTGCTTTTCACCTTTCCCTCACGGTACTTGTTCACTATCGGTCGCTGGAGAGTGTTTAGCCTTGCGGGATGGCCCCCGCAGATTCACACAGGGTTTCACGTGTCCCGTGCTACTCAGGTGCCGGGTCGGCACGTTCGGATTTTCGCGTACAGGGCTGTCACCCTCTATGGCCGATCTTTCCAGATCGTTCCGCTAATCCTACAAGTGCTTTGTACCCGGTCCTACAACCCCGTCGATCCGAAGACCGACGGTTTGGGCTGTTCCCGTTTCGCTCGCCACTACTAAGGGAATCGAGTTTTCTTTTTTCTGTTCGGCTACTTAGATGTTTCAGTTCACCGACTTCTCCCCCCTGGCTTATTAGGTTGCCCACTTGGGCCAGGGGTGACAGGATACTACTCCTGCCGGGTTGCCCCATTCGGAAATCCCCGGATCGACGGTTGTCGCACCTACCCGAGGCTTATCGCAGCTGACCACGTCCTTCATCGACTTCCAGCGCCTAGGCATCCACCGTGCGCCCTTTGTATCTTGGCCATTCCACCTCGTCTCGACACCTTAAGTGGCGGGAACCCCGCTTGGAAAGATGCCGCTCCAGTAGGAGCGGGAGATGAAATTGATACATTTAAGAGCGATATTGCTGCGAGATACAAATATCTCGTTGCCTAGTCACGACGCGACGTAAGGACGTCGCGTCATCAAACGCGATGCATCTTGAGGAAATGCATCGCGCCCATTCCACCAAACGCAGTTTTCAATGTACCTGTTTGCGGACCGGATCAGGGACCGCTGCCCGCGCTGCGCTCGGCGAACCGTCGCGGCAGGGGATGGGAATTCTAGCATCGGCACCGTGGAAGTCAATACTTCTGGCGCAAATTAGCCGAATTCTCCCCGGAAGCCCCGGATTTCGCCGCCCTTGCGGTCCTCCGCGCTTCCTGCTCGAGAGATTACCGCAGAGCGCAGGGCTCTATCGCAGAATCTCCGTTAGACCCTGCGCAGCCCGGCTGCGCGGTCAAAACCAGATGCGGTCCCGCAATTTGCCGGGCCGGACTCTGGCGAGCTTAAGCTGTTACCACGTTTCATGCTGCCATGTGTTAAGTGCTCGGAAAAACCGCGAGGTTTCTGTGGCGCGCCGGCAGCCTAGAGCGCGAAGTGGTCAATGTGCATGGCGGCCTTGACCCGGGCCAGGGTCTTCTGGCCCTCCTCGTTGGCGCGGCGCGTGCCCAGCTTGAGGATGTCGATCACCTCATCCGGACGCTGCTCCCAGTAGGCGCGGCGCTCGCGGATCGGGCCCAGCAGGGCCTCCAGCTTGGCGTGCAGGTTCTTCTTGCAGTCGATGCAGCCCCACTTCGCGCCCCGGCAGTTCTCGGCCACCTCATCCACGCTCGCCACGCCCAGCTCCGCCTCGTTAATCACCGGCTCGTGTGCGCCGCAGAAGGTCTTGTGCCAGGAGAAGATGTTGCAGACCTCCGGGCGGCCCGGGTCGGTCTTGCGGATGCGCTGGGGGTCGGTGACCGCGCCGCGCAGCTGGTTCCAGACCTGCTCGGTGCTGTCGCTCAGATAGACCGCGTTGCCCAGACTCTTGCCCATCTTGATGCTGCCGTCCAGGCCGCGCAGCAGCTCTGTAGTGCCCAGCAGGGCCTGGGGCTCAACCAGGATCGGGTCAATGATGTTGCCTTCGCTGTCCTTCTGCCCGTACTGGGCGTTGAAGCGGTGCACCACCTCGCGGCAGAGCTCGATCAGCGGCACCTGGTCCGGCCCGACGGGCACCAGATGCCCACCAACGAAGGTGATATCCGCTGCCTGCGAGACTGGATAGCCGAGGAAGCCATATGAGAGTTGTCGAAGCCCCGTAGTTCTCTTTGATCGCATCAAGTATGCGCGGAAGTCCCGTATACGATGTGGCAAGAGAATAACGTCGTTCAAGATTTCAAATGGATTCATCTCAATTGATACAGGAAACCTGTCCATAAGAAGATGGTTGTCAAGCTCTGAAGGATCTAATGGCTGTCCGTCAGGTCCCGGTATTGCAGTAAACTCGTAGCGTTCCTTCCAATAGTTCGTCAGCGCGTCGTAATAGGCGTGAATTGGTAAGTCGCCAATCTCGCTAAATCGCTCCTCGTAATATGACTTCACGTGCGCGACCAAGTCAGCATAGGCTGGGTGTTTGAGCACGGCAGGTATCGACTTGTCATCCTTTCCAATCCCCAATTGCTCAGCCTCGGCCTTCGTCGTGGGATTGTCTAGAAGACTTGCCATTGGCACCAGCAGGCCGTAGAACACCGTCAGCTCGGCGATGCTCGGCACCATGCTCTGGACCACGATGGTGCTCTTCTGCGGGTCGATGCCCACCGCGAGGTAGTCCAAGGCCACATCCATCACGCTGGGCTTGATCATCTCAGGGCGGTCGTAGTGCGTCGTCAGGGCCTGCACATCCGCCAGCAGGATGAAGGTGTCATAGCTTTCCTGCAGGCGCACGCGGTTCTTCAGGCTGCCGATGTAGTGCCCCAGGTGCAGCTTGCCGGTGGTGCGGTCGCCGGTCAGGATGCGGCGCCGGCTGCCGTCAGGCAGGATCGGGCTTAGGTCTTCCTCGCGCGCAACTGCGCCGGACTCATGCTTGCTTTTTGTTGGCTGGCTCATGGGACAGGGATTGTAACGCGGAAACAGGGGTAGGGGCGCGTGGAGCGCGCCCGCGGAGGCAGTATCGAGTACCGACCACCTTGCCGATTGATCAGGAAACTGGCAATCGACTACATCCAGGTCATCGGCTAAGCGGGCGCGCTCCACGCGCCCCTACATGTTCACCGCGCTAAACTACTCAGCCCGTGTCCCAGACCCTCTACCGCAAATACCGCTCCCAGACCTTCGCCGAGCTGGTCGGCCAGGATGCGGTCGTGCGGGTCCTGCGCAACGCCATCGTGCGCCAGCGCCTCAGCCATGCCTATCTCTTCTGCGGCCCCCGCGGGACGGGCAAGACCTCCGTCGCCCGCATCTTCGCCAAGGCGCTGAACTGTCTGAACCCCCGCGAGGGGGATGCCTGCGGGGTCTGCGAGCACTGCCTGGCGGTGGCCGGCGGCAACGCGGTGGATGTGATCGAGATCGACGCCGCCTCCAACCGCAGCGTGGAGGACGTCGAGGACCTGCGCAAGCGGGTCGGCTATGCCCCGCTGAAGTTCCGCTACAAGGTCTACATCATCGACGAAGTGCATATGATCAGCACCCATGGCTTCAACGCGCTGCTCAAGACCCTGGAGGAGCCGCCGGCGCATGTGGTCTTCTGCCTGTGCACCACCGAGGCCAACAAGCTGCCGGTGACCATCCTGTCGCGCTGCATCCGTTTTGACTTCACCCGCATCGCACCGGCGAAGCTCTCGGCGCACCTGCAGGCCATCACGGCGCAGGAAGGCCTGAGCCTGGATGAGGACGCCGCGCTGGAGCTGGCGGAGCTGGCCGAGGGCTCGGCGCGCGACGCCATCAGCCTGCTTGACCAGCTGACCGTTTACTGCAGCGGGCGTATCAGCCTCAAGGACATCCGCGAGCTCTTCCAGCTTGGCGACCCGGCCTTGATGGGCCGCATGCTGGAGGACCTCGCCTCCGGTGAGCCCCAGCGCCTGCTGGGCTCCTGGGAGGAACTGGCCCAGGCCGGCATGGACGCCAGCCGTTTCCTGCTGGACCTGGCCGATGCGCTCAAGCACAAGCACCTGGAGCAGCCCGGCGGCCGCTGGCGCCATGCTCTGGAGCAGGTCTGGAAGGGCCTGAACCTGCTGAAGTACGACAACTTCCCGGCCCTGCTGGTGGAGCTGACCCTGCTGGAAGCGCAGGCGGCGCTGATTGCGCCGGCTGCGGCGCCGCAGGGCAGCGCGCGCGCAGCGCAAAGCCCGCCGCCGGAAGCAGAGCCGCAGCGCAGCCCGGCGCGGATGCCCGAGCGCCAGCCGCCGAGTGCTGCGGCAGGGCAGGGGGCAGGCGCCCGCCCGGCCATGCAGATCCAGCGTTCGCCAGCCCGGGATGCGCTGGATCCGCCGCGGGAATCACCCCAGGCAGCGACACAGGAGCGTCAGCCGACTGCTCAGCCGCCCCAGTCTGTGCCTGAGTCCAGGCCGCAGTCCACACCGCCGGCCGCATCTGCTGCGCCGCAATCGGCACTGGCGGCGACAGGCTCTGACAACCAGTCCAGCCTGGAGCTCTGGGAGCGCTTCCTGGCGGCACTCGAGCGCGTCTCACTGACCACCTATGCCCTGTTGTGGCAGGGCGTTTCCGGCCGCTTCGCCGGCCGCGAGCTGCAGCTTGGCTTCCCGCAGAGCGCGCGCCAGCAGTATGCCTGGGTGCAGGAAGCGCGGCACGTGCAGGCCATCGTCGATACCGCGGCCGGCCTGCTGGGCCATGCCGTGGGCCTGCGCATCGCGGTGCTGGGCGAGGAGGCCACGCAGCTGACGCTGCGGGAAGCGGGGGCGGCCACGGAGGCCAGAGCGCGCCCGGCGCCGCTGCCCCCCGGTGACTTGCCTGACGAGATTGTGTATGATTCAGCCGCGCGCGATGACGAGCCGGAAGGCCCCGGCGCGGCCGGCGGCCCGGCTGACCCGCGACAGGGCGGGCCGGCGGGACTGTCCGAGGCCGAGCGGATGAACCGGCAGATCGACGCGGCCCTGCCAGCGGATCCCCAGCCCGAGCAACCGCGGCTGCTGAGCGCTGACGAAGCGGCGAGCCTCTTTGAGGGCGCTGAAATCCTGGAGGACGAAGATGCGGAGTATTGATTACGGCTGGGTGATCGCCCTGGTGATCATCGTGCTGCTGGTGATCTTCTGGAAGCCCATAATGGGCCTCTTCGGCGCGGCCAAGGATACAGCGGTCAACAAGCCGAAGCTGGACGCCGGCAAAGCCGTCTTTGACGACCCCAAGCGCTGGATGGGCGAGAATTCCTACCGCTCCTGCGCGATGTGCCACGACCCGGCCTTCACCCCTGAGGACGGCAAGAAGGTCGACATGCAGGAGTATGTCGAGGGTAAGCCCGTCATCCTCAAGGACATCAAGCAGAAGCTGGCCGGCAACAACCTGGGCACCGACGACGCTATCGTCGACCAGATCAACCGCTGCATCACGATGCCCACGCGTATCGGCAGCGGCGGCTTCAGCCGCAACGCGCCCTTCATGGACGACCTGATCTTCTACGTCAGCTCGCTCTAGCAGGGGCAGCCCCCGGCTTTGACCCGGTGATCAGGCCCGCGGCCTCAGCCGCTTGTCGCGGGCGCCGGCGTCTGGGCCTCTTCTTCCTGCGCGGCCTTCAGGCGCGCCCGCAGCTGCTTCTCCAGCATCAGCATGCCCGCCGCCGCGCAAAGGAAGAGCACAATCGAGGCTGAGAAGACCGGCACATGGCTGCCCAGGGTTTCGCCCAGCGCCCCGCCCGCTATCGGCGCGAAGACGCCGCGGATGCCGGTGATCGTCACATGCGCACCCGTGTAGTTGCTGGAGTCCTGCTTGCCGGCAAAGACAATCGGGGCGAGGTTCCAGGCCACACCCAGCCCGGCCATCGCCAGGCCATATAGGGCATAAGCCAGATAGGCGCCATAGGCGATCGGCACATTCAGCGCCCGGGTCATATGCGGGCCCAGCAGCAGAGTGGCCGGGAAGCAGGCCAGCAGCGCGAACACAATGGCGCAGAGCTGCGTGGGCGTGCGGCGGTCCATCAGCCGGCCCCACAGCGGTGTCAGCAGCGAGCCGGCCTGGAACAGCACGCCCTCACAGATGCTGGCCTGTTTGAAGTTCATGTGCGCGACTTCCGAGAGATAACCCGGCAGCAGCGGCGCTGTGATCATGAAGGCCACGCCGTACAGGAAGAAGGCCGCCTCAAAGCGCAGATACAGCGGGTCGCGCTTCATCAGCGCCAGGAAGGTCTGCACCGGGTGGACCAGCACGCGCCGGGCGTCAAACCTGCGCCGGTCCAGCTTGATCTTGAAGCGCTGGCGGATCGGCGCGCGGATCAGGATCAGGGTGGAGATGATGCCCAGGACGCCGGCCACCGGGAAGATATAGCGATAGGCATAAGGGTTGTGGTCCAGCAGCCAGCCGACGGCGAAGGCTGAGGCCATGGAGATGAAGGTGCCGATCGAGACGCTCAGGCCCCACATCTCATTGCGGGTCTTCTGGCCGATATTGGCATGCCAAAGCGAGGTCTGGGCCGGGATCAGCAGGGAATTGCAGACCACGAAGACCGCGCTGAGCATGATGTAGCCCGGGACATCGTTAACAAACAGGAAGGCCAGGAAGATGCCGCGGCTGAGGATGCCCATCAGCAGAATGAAGGGCCGCTTGTCGCGCCCCGAGACCATCTCCGAGCCGATGATGCCCAGCAGCAGGCTGCCGGCGCCGATGGCGTGCAGCACGCCCAGGTGGATATCCGTCGCGCCGAGGGTCTTCTTCAGCACCATGTTGCCGTTGCTGAAGGCGCCGTTCATCAGCGCGCCGACCATGGCCGACAAAAAGTAGTAGTGCAGAACTACCTTGTCAAGCAAGGGCACGGGCACCAGCCGCAGCGGCCCGAAGCGCCTTAGCCAGGCCGGCACTGCTCGGAGATTACGACCCCAGCTGGCTGGCACGGCGCGGATTATAGGTCACTCGCCGGGCGGCCTGCCGCCGGCCGCGCTGCCGGCCTCAAGACCCTCCGCCAACAGGCCGATAACTTGCCTGTTCAGGAGGAGATAGGTGATTCCGAGCGAATGGTATGAGCTGCTTACCCGCGACCGCGAGGGCTATGCCCGGGCGCGTGCGGAGCATTTTGCCGCCGGCAATGGCCGCCCGCGGCTGACAGGAATGCGCTTTCAGAACTGCGACCTCAGCGGCATGGATCTGAGCAACATGGATCTGTGCCATTGCGAGTTCTTTGGCTGCAATCTGGCCGGCTGCGATTTCAGCGATTCCCTGCTGCGTCTGGCCCGCTTCCGCTCCTGCGACATGAGCGGCATCAAGCTGGTGGGCAGCAACTGCGCCCGCGGTGAGATCATCTCCTGCAACCTCAGCGGCGGCGACCTGTCCGGCGTCTCGATGCTGCTGCAGAAGCTCTACGGCAGTGACTTCAGCGGCTGCTGCATGGACCATGCCGATTTTTCCGCCGCCGAGGCGGAGGGCGTGCCATTCAGGGACCTCAGCGGTGAGCGCGCCTACTGGACCAAGGCCGACCTGCGCAACTGCGACTTCAGCGGCTCGAAGCTCCCGCGCGCCATCTTCCGTCTGGCCGCGCTCAGCGGCGCCAACCTGGCCGGTGTGGAGCTGGACGGCTCGGACTTCACTTACGCCGTGCTGCACAGCACCTCCCTGGATGAGGCCTCCCTGGTGGAGGCTGACCTCAGCCAGAGCTTCCTGCAGGAGACCAGCTTCGCCCGCGCCAACATGACCCGGGCGCGCCTGATGACCATTGACTTTGAAGGCGCCGACTTCAGCGGGGCCGTGATGCATGGCGTCGTCTATGACCAGATCGAGACGCGCGAGGACCGCGAAGCCCACCAGGCCGCGCGCGAAGCAGCCTTCCAGCAGAACGAGCTGCTCAAGCTGCGCGAACAGACAGCCGAAAAGAAAGTCGAAGGCGAAGGTGTCAAGCCTCTGCTTGGTGAATTCGCTTCGGTCGACGAAACAGTGGCAAAACCAGCCTGAAACGGATCTTAGCCCCGGCCGGGAGCGGCCCTAAAAGGACTTGCAATGGATGGCTACAACGTCGTTATTCCTGATATCTGCCAGAAGCGGATGGCCGAGATCACGCTGCCGGTAATGGATGCCCTGCAGTCGCTGGGCCACACGCCGACCGTGCTGAACCTGGCCTCAATCGTGCAGATGTATCAGGAGTACCGCTACCAGCGCCACGCCTGCTATGAGATCTTTGGTTTCTACTTCCAGGACCTGATGAAGCGCAGCCAGGTGGACTTCGGCTTCTGCGTCGGCCTCTCCGGCATGCTGGAGGACGTCAGCAAGCATGAGGTGCATAACCTGCTTGACGAGGCTGGCATCCCCAACGTGATGCTGGTCCACAGCCGCGACACCCAGAGCCTGCTGGACCGCCTGGAGAAGACCGGCGCCCGCGACTGGCGCCACACCATCATGGCCTGCACCAGCCGCATCGTGGTGGAAGCACTGCTGGCTGCCGGCTACCGCAACGCCACCTACTGCCCGCCGGGGGCCAATACACGCCTGTTCTATCCCACCGACCAGGTGCCGGAGAACGCCGCCTATCCGCTGCTGGACGATCAGCGCCTCTCGCGCGGCTTCGACGCCAGCTTCATCGGAACCTGGACCCCCGGGCGTGAAGCCCTGCTCCTGCCTCTGCAGGAAGCCGGGGTCAATCTTGGCATCTTTGGCGACAAGAACTGGGAGCGCACGCCCCTTGGCGTTTCCTATGGCGGCCCGGCGAACTACCTCAGCGAAGTCAACACGATCTACAACGCCAGCAAGATCAACCTGGATCTGCCGCACGAGGCGACCAAGCTGGATGACTACATCAGCTTCCGCGTGCATGACTGCCTGGCCAGCGGCAGCTTCCTTCTGGCTTACCCGCGCCAGGGCCATGAGTCCCTCTGGGAAGCCGGACAGGAGCAGGCCGGGTCCTATGCTGTCGGAGAGCTGCTGGAGGCCGTGCAACACTATCTGGCGCACCCCACCCAGCGGGCCCAGATCGCCCAGCGGGGCTATGAGGCCGTGCTGCGCGATCACACCTGGCAGCAGCGCCTGAAGGCCATCATCCTGCCGGGCCTGGAGCTGCGTCTGCTTAAGGCAGCGGCGGCCTGATCCGGCCTTCTATATAATCCTGGCCGTGAACTTCCCGGCCCTCATTCCCGGCGTGCTGCTGCGGCGCTACAAGCGCTTCCTGGCTGACGTGCGCCTGGACAGCGGTGAAGAGCTCACCGCCCTGGTGCGCAACACGGGCAGCCTCACCGGCTGCAGTGAGCCCGGCAGCCGGATCTGGCTGCGCCAGAGCACCCAGAAGAACCCCCGCTATGCCCTGATCTGGACCCTGGTGGAGGCCGGCAAGGGCCTGGTCTGCGTTGACACAGGCCTGCCGAACCAGCTCGTCATTGATTACGTCAGGAATGGCGGGATGGCAGAGCTGGCGGGTTTCAGGGAGTACCTCGCGGAGGTGCCTTACGGCGCGTCCAGCCGCGCGGACCTGTGTTGCCGCGTGCACCCCGACCACATGCTGCGCCGCTGCTGGGTCGAGGTCAAGGCCACGACCATGGCGCAGGGCCGGGTGGCGCTCTTCCCAGACGCGGTAACCCTGCGCGGCCGCCGGCACCTGCAGGAGCTGCAGTCCGTGCTGGCCGATGAGGACGAAGCCTGCCAGATCTTCCTGGTCCAGCGCAGCGATGTCGAGCGCTTCCGGCCGGCGGATCATATCGACCCGGCTTATGGCGCCGAACTGCGCCGTGCGGCCGCCGCCGGCGTTAAGCTTGTGGCGCTGCGCACAAAGGTCAGCACAAGTGGAATCAGCATAGACCGAGAACTACCGGTGGAGCTATGAGCAAGAAGAAGATGAAGAACAACGGTGCCGGCGGCGGCCCGGCTGCAGAAGGGCAGGGGATCCGGCCGCCGGGCACTGCGCCTTCCAGCGGCGGATCTGCCGCGCCGCAGGGCTCTGTGCCCCTCGGCGGCCAGAGCGCCAGCGGGGGCAGCAAGGCCTTCTTCGTTGTCATCGGCCTGGCCGCGGTGTCCTTCCTGCTGTTCATCTTCATCAAGAGCACGGCGAAGCCCGGCCTAGACCGCCTGACCATCTTCACCTCGGGCCACACGGTCGGCTACCTTGAGAACTGCGGCTGCAGCCAGGGCCAGACCGGCGGCGTCCAGCGGCGGGCCCGGATCCTGGAAGTCGAGCGCGCCAAGGCGCTTGAAGTGCCAAAGGGCGGCTCCGCGGACCGCGTGGCTGAGATCCTGATCGACACCGGCGACTTCAGCGACCCCTTTGAGGAAGAGAAGCGCATCCTCTCCGGCTGCGTCGTCCAGATGATGGGCGTGCTGAAGTACGACGCCGTCGGCATCGGGGCCAAGGAGCTGGGCCTGCGCCAGAAGGACCTGCTGGCCCTGCTGCAGAAGGCCGAGCTGCCTTACATCGCCGCCAACCTGGAGTTCACCACCCCGCCCAAGGACGCCGACGCCAGCGCCGAGCTGCGCGCTCTGGTCAAGCCTTACCAGATCATCACCCGCGGCAAGGGCTACCGCATCGGCGTGATCCACATCCTGGACCCGAACCAGTTCAGCATCGGCATCACCAAGCGCGAGGGCTATGAAGTCACCTCCGCCGATGACGCCGTGACCCAGATCCTCAGCCAGCACAAGCAGGAGGCCAATCTCTGGCTCATCACGGCCTCGGCCATGAGCCGCAAGACCATGGACCTCACCGGCCTTGGCGGGCAGAAGGACGTGCTGCTGGTCTTCGGCTTCCGGGCGGATAATCCCCTGGAGCCGGAAAACGCCGTGGAGGTGGTCTTCCCGAAGTTTGTCGAGCGCAACATGGAAAAGGGCAAGGACCTGCTGATCACCAAGGTCTACTTCCCCAAGGAGAAGGGCAAGGCCCCCACGGTGGATGCCATCAAGACCCGCGTGGACGACACCTATGAGGCGCCGGAGTCCGTGATGGGCATCCTCAAGGACTGCAAGAAGCAGATCGAGGACTGGCAGTTCGCCCATGACCAGGAATTGCTGCAGCACAACAACTCGGCGATGATGATCAACGTGCCGCGCTATATGGGCTGGCAGTCCTGCCAGGCCTGCCACAGCGACATCGCCCAGCAGCTGGCCGAGACCAAGCACTACATGGCCTATGAAACCCTGCATGAGCAGGACAAGCAGCTCACCACCTGCATGAAGTGCCACAGCGTGGGCTACATGCGGCCCGGCGGCTGGAACAGCGTGGAAGAGCGCCAGTTCGCCGGCAAGGAATGGGACCGCCGCGACGTGCAGTGCGAGAACTGCCACGGGCCTGGTGAATGGCATATCCGCGCCATGGCCGGCGAGAAGATCGAGAAGCTCAGCACCGACGGGCGCGACAAGTTCGGCCTGCTGCCGGCCACGCAGAGCACCTGCGTGACCTGCCACGACGAAGACAACGACCCGCACTTCGACTTCAAGACCTACTGGCCGAAGATCGCCCACCACATGACCAGCCGGCCGGCCGGCAAGGCCAAGACGGCGGATGAAGTCGCGGTCGGCGAGCCCGAGAAGTCAGCGCATGCCAATGGTGGCGGGCCTCACGTACCGGGTATGGGCCCGCCGGAGCACTAAGGCGCTCAGCCGCCATCAAGCGCCGCCGCTGCTATGCCGCTGCTGCACTTCGGCTCTGCGGGTCGCATTTGCGCGTGCTTTAGCAGCGCTTCATGGCATCGCCTCTATAATCTGCCCGTGTCCGAAGGACCTCAGCAGCTGCTCATACTCACCGGCATGTCCGGCGCGGGCAAAAGTACCGCTCTGCGCATGTTTGAGGACCTGGGCTACTACTGCATCGACAACCTGCCGCCGACCCTGATCGGCACCTTCCTGAGCCTCTACGAGCAGACCGACAAGCACAACACCGGCGTGGCCGTGGTCTGCGACCTGCGCTCGGGCGATCTCTTCGCCCGCCTGCGTGATGAGCTGGCCCTGCTGCGCTCCAACGGCCTGCAGCCGGAGGTGCTGTACTTCGACTGCGACCACGACGTGCTGGTCTCGCGCTTTGAGACCGCCCGCCGCATCCCGCCGCTGGGCATGGGCATGCGCCTGGTGGACGCGCTGGCGCAGGAGCGCAGCCTGCTGGCCCCGGCCCGCGAGCTGGCCACCCAGGTGATCGACACCACCGAGCTCAAGGTCGGACAGCTCAGGGACCGCATCCTGCAGCTCTACGCCCCCGGCAAGAGCGCGGGCAAGGTCACCCTGACCCTGCTGAGCTTCGGCTTCAAGTATGGCCTGCCGGCGGATGCGGACTTTGTCTTTGACACGCGCTTCCTGCCCAACCCCTTTTATGTCGAGAAGCTCTCCGCGCAGAGCGGCAACGATGCCGAGGTGCGGCAGTATGTGATGGACAGCCCGGTGGCCCAGGAATACCTGGCCACGCTGCGGCATCTGCTTTCCACCGCGATCCCGCACTACACCGAGGTCCACAAGCTCTATGCCGTGGCGGCCCTGGGCTGTACGGGGGGGCGGCACCGCTCGGTGACGCTGGTGAACCTGCTGGCTGAGCAGCTCTCCGCCGAGGGGATCCGCTGCGTGGTCCAGCACCGCGACATCGACCGCAGCTAGGCGGGGCGGTGTGGGAAAAGTGGCTGGGGAGGGACTCGAACCCTCGACCTAACGGTTATGAGCCGTTCGCTCTAACCGGCTGAGCTACCCAGCCAGGGCCGCTGATTATAACATCGCCGGGCCTGCCTGCAGGCCCTAGCCGCCGCCGCTGAGCTGGCTGACCGCGCTGGAAATTGCCGACTGCTGCGTCTGCAGCTGGCCAAGCGCCGTCTCCAGGCGGGCGAACTTGGCGCGCAGCGCCGCTTCGCGTTCAGTGACCCGCTCTTCCATCGTGTTGATCTGCTTGCTCAGGCCGTCGATGCGGCGGTCAAAGCTGCCGCCTTCCTTGATGCGCTCCATGATGGCGCCGCCGGTGCGGCTGAGCTGGTCGATCAGGAACTTGCCGCGGCGGGCCACGCCGCCGGCCACCCTGGGGTCGGGGCCCTGGAACAGGCCGGTCGAGAGGCCAAGCAGGCCTTGCACGCTGTCGCTGCCCTCGGACTGGTCGACCAGCTGCAGGAAGGCCTGGCTGTCGCTGCGCGCGCTGCGCAGGTTGAGCTGGTTCTGGGCGTCAAAAAAGGCCAGCAGGCTGGAGCCGAGGCCGGCCGTGGTGATCTGGCTGTTGATCTGGTTCAAAAGCGAAACCTGGCTGTATACGCCGGGGCCGAAGTTGAGGCTCACCGGGCTGGAGCCCGCACCGATGTCGATGCTGAAGCGCAGGCGCGTGTTCACCGTGATGCCGCTCGAGAGGTTGCGGCTGCCCACATGGTCATAGCGGCTCTCCATCGCGTTGGAGAAGAGCTTGAACAGCTCATCTGGGCTGTCGGCGATGGCGCTGAGCAGTTCGACATTGCTATCCACCAGCGCGCTGATCTCGTCGCGGTCGCTGGTGGGCCCCAGCAGGCGGCCCTGGTTCACCATCACCGCGGAGGGCCCGGCGCCCACCGGGGCCGTGCTCAGGCCGATCTGCGCCAGGCTGCCAAAGATGCCGCCCGAGGCCACCGGGCCGGTGACCATGCTCTGCAGCTGCTGGGTGGTCTGGCGCAGGGTGTTGTCACGCGAAATGAAGTCCCGGGTCATCAGGGTCTGGCGGCGTTCCAGGTAGACCGTGATCTCGTCGCCGGTCATGTTGGCCGCCGTCTCATCCGTCAGTTCGGCGGTCTGCTTGCGCTCCTCCCGGCTCAGCGGCTGGGCGTTAAGCAGCTCCATGGTGGTGTTGTACTCCACCACGAAGTCGATCAGCGAGCCCTTGATCTTGTCATTGTCCGAGACGATGCTGACGGTCTCCGGCCCGTCCGTGATGGCGTTCAGGGTCAGGCTGACCTGCTCCAGGATGTCCTTGATCGTGTTGCCGCTGCGCTCGTACTCGATGCCGTCCACGTTCAGCAGCGAGCTCTGGCGCACACTGCCCACATCCGCCGACACCGTGGTGTCCAGGCTCAGCTGCATCGCCTCCAGGAAGTTGCTGGTGTCGCCGCTGTCGCCCAGGTTGATCCGCGGGGCCAGGCTGCTGCCGTCCAGCTTCTGCGTCAGCACGAAGCGGTCCGCCGCCGAGTCATAGCTGGCCTCCACGCCGGCGCCAGAGCGGTTGATCTTCTGGATCACCGCCGTCAGGCTGTCCACGCCGGCGTCCACCACGATGTGCACGCCGTTGATGGTGAAGATGCCGCTGCTGACGCCCTGGCTGAAGGAGCCCTGGGCCAGGGGCAGCTCCTTGCTGATCCCGGCCTTGTTCTGGCCCGCGATCAGGGTGCCGCCGGCATCACTGGTCAGGCCGGTGATGGTCAGGAAGTTGCTGGTGTCGCCATTCCCGCCCAGGCTGATCCCGGCCGTGCCGGGCGTGTTGTTGCGCAGGTAAACGCGGGAGTTGGCGCTGTCAAAGAATGCGCTCACCCCGGCGCCGGAGCTGTTGATCGCCGCCAGCACATCATTGATGCTGGTGGTGTTCACATCGCCCACGTTGATCCGCACCCCGTTGACGGTGAAGAAGCCGTCCGTGTGGAAGAGCGGGCTTGTATCGCTGTTCTGAGCCGTCGTGGCGAGGCCGGCCTGGGCCAGCGGCACATCCGCCCGCACGAAGGGGATCGATCCCGGCGGGCTGGCGGCGATACTGCTGCTGCCAAAGAGGTAGCTGCGCATGTCCTGCTGCGTGTTCAGCTCCGCGCTGTTGGCCGTCAGCATGGTGGCCACGCCGCTTTGGAAGGCGCCGTTGATGGCCACGCCGCCGATCAGGTCGGCCACCGGGCTGCCTTCGTCGCCGGTGGCGATGCGGCGCTGCACCGGCCCGCCGTTGGAGGGCTGGAAGACATCCACGATGGTGTAGTCGTCGCTGGCCGTCGTGGCGGCGAAGGTGTTCGCCAGGTCATTGCTGCTGGAGGAGAGAGTCGTCGCGGCCGGCTTGATCAGCTTGTCCATGATCCCGCCCAGCACATCGTCGATGCGGATATTCCGTCCGCCCTGGTTGGAGACCAGCTCCAGGCGGTAATCCGTGCCGGTATTGACCAGCTGCGCGGTCACCGCCGGCACCTGTGTATTCACCGCGTCAACAAAGTCCTGCAGCGTGGAGTACTCGGACAGGCCGGTGAGAGTCACCGGGCCGAGGCTGCCGCTGGGGCTGTCCACGTCGATGCTGAAGAGGTCCATCTCCGTGACGCCATAGCTGCTCAGGCTGTTGCTGGGGTCCAGCAGGGTGACGGTGCCGCGCACGCGGCCGGCCTTGCCCTCGCTGGCGGAGAGCAGATGCTCTCCCGTGCCTTCCACCGTGAAGGAGCCCGTGGTGATCATCTGCGCCGCCGCAGTGCGGCCGGTCTCGGCCACGGCAAAGTCGCCCAGCGCAAAGCTGGTGCTCAGCGGGCTGTCGATGAACTCCAGGTCCAGGGTCAGGCTGGAGCTGCCGCTGGCAGTTCCGGTAACGATGATCTTGCCGTTGGAGTAGGTCGCGTTGGCCGTGCCGAAGGCGCCGGAGATGGCGTTCACCAGATCGTCAATGGTCTGGCCGCCGGCCGCGCCGGTATAAGTGAAGTTCACCGGTGCGATGGCCGTGCCGTTCTGCTCATTACCGCTGATGCGGATGACATCGCCGTTGTTCAGGCTGCCGCTGGTCACCTGGTCCAGCGTGGCCAGATCGGTGGCCCCGTTAAGCTGGGTCACCCCCGCGCTGGTGAAGGTCAGCTCAGATACCAGGCGCCGGGTGGTCGCACCGCTGCCGGCGACGTTGTTGCCGATGCCAAAGCTGAGGGTCGAGCCGGAGAAATCGGCGTCGTTGAACTTCAGCCCCACGTTCGGCGCGATGGTGTTGAAGGTCACATCGCCCACAATCGCCGGGTTGCTTTCAATGAAGGTCAGCTCGCCGTTGCTGCCGATGGAGCCTGAGATCTGGCCCTGGAAGACCTGGGCCACCGTAGTGGCCAGGCGCTGCAGGGTATCACTGCTGTCGCCGTTGAAGGTAAAGGTGCCGCTGACGGCCGAGCCGTCCTTAAGCTGGCCCGCGATGCTGATGGTATCGCCCTTGTTGATCTGCGCCGCGCCCTTGCCGGCCTGCAGTGTGTCCTTGATCAGGGTCGAGGGCAGGGCGCGGGTCGGCTGGAAGTCGCCATAGGGCTGCACGCTGCCGATGCCCATGGTCTGGCTGGTGGAGAGGTTGGCCACCTTGCTGTAAAGCTGGCCATCGCTGCCTGAGGCGACCCGGCTGGGGGAGGCGAGGCGCTTGACCTCCACCGTGTGCGTCCCCGTCGGAGCCCCGGGCTCAGCCGAGACCGACAGCCGCGTCGGGTTGGAGCTGCTGGTCTTGCGCGTCAGAAAGGTGCTTTCAAAGCGCAGGGAGCTGAACACGGTGTTCAGCTTGCCAAGCTGCGTATTGATGCGCGTAGTGGCGGACTGCTCAAAGAGCAGTTTGTCACGCTGCTGTTCCAGCAGGGTGATTGGACGGCGCTCAAGCTGCGTGAGCTGGCCGATGATGTTGTTCCAATCCGTCCCGCTGGCCAGTCCAAGGAAACTGACACTCCCCATCGACAGCGTATATCGGCCGCTGGGGCTGAAGCTTGAAGCACAAAGCCCGGCTAAGGCCCCTCAGGCTGAACCTGATGTTCACCGGGGCCCCCGCCGGGCTGCTTTGATCCTGCTTTGATCCTGCTTTGGGCTGCAGCCTGGGCTGCTAGATGATGCCCATCATCTGGGCCTGCTCGGGCACCTCGCTGAGCTGGATCGCCACGTTCAGCACCTGGTACTTGTCACCGACGAAGCGGTAGACCTCCAGTTCCAGGGAGTCGCCGGGCTTGCTGTTGCGCACGATGTCCAGAAGCTGCTGGGAGCTGCTGATGTCCTTGCCGTTCACCTTGGTGATCACGTCGGTGCCGGCGCGGCTCTGGCCGGTCAGGCCGGCGCGGGCGGCGGGGCTGGACTTGGCCACGCGCCCGACCACCACGCCGTGGTCCGTGGGCAGCTTCATGTACTGCGCCATGCGCTTCGTCACCGAGTTGCCGGCATCGATACCCAGCCAGGGGCGCTGGACGCGACCGAACTTGATCAGGTCGCCGATGATGTCCTTGGCGGTGTTAATCGGGATGGCGAAGCCCAGGCCCTCGCTGCCGCCGCCGACAGACGCGATCTGCTCGTTGATGCCGATGATCTCGCCGGCGGCGTTCAGCAGCGGGCCGCCACTGTTGCCGGGGTTGATCGCGGCGTCGGTCTGGATCAGGCCATTGATGGTCTCGCCGCTGGGGCTGTTCAGCTCACGGCCAAGAGCGCTGACCACGCCGGCCGTGACGGTCCAGTCCAGGCCGCGCGGGTTCCCGATGGCCACCACCCATTCGCCCACGGTCACCTTGCTGCTGTTGCCCATCTTGGCCGTCGGCAGCTTGCCGTCAGCGCTGATGCGCAGCAGGGCCAGGTCGGTACCGGAGTCCATGCCCACCACGCTGGCGGGGAACTGGCGGCCGTCGTTCAGCACTACCTGCAGCTCGGTGGCATTGGCCACCACATGGAAGTTGGTCAGGATATAGCCCTTCTCGTCAACAATCACGCCGCTGCCGGTGGCCTCGGCTTCCTGGGGGCCGAAGAAGCTCATCTGGACCTTGCGGTTGGTCACGTGGACCACCGCCGGCGCCACCTTGTTATAGACCGAAGTTACAAAGCTGCCGCCGGGGCCGATATGGTCGCCGGGCAGCAGCGCGCCAAGCTCAGGACTGCTGCTGTCAGCCGAAGTGCCCAGGCTGGCCAGCTCCATGTCTCCGCTGGGGGCGGCCGAGGCGCTGTTGCCGCGCTGCGAAGTGATGCTCATGCCAAAGCCCACGAGGAGGCCGGCGATTGTGCACAGCATGGTCACCAGAACTATTCGGATAGTGCTCATCTCATCCCGATTATATGCTTCAGGCCGCCTGGGGCGGCCTTCCGCAGGTTAAACTACCAATCTGGATACCCCGGGCAGAGCTGTTGAAACTCAAAGCCGGGGTTTACGTCCAGAAAGACGTCTATGCACAGCAATTCGTTTAAAAGCGCCCGTATGGAGCTGGCTCTCTGGCTGGCCGGGCTGTTGCTGCTGGCCGGTTGCCCGCCGGCGGCCAATGACAATGCCGCGGAAGACGCGAATGACCAGGCCCTGGCCAGCAACACCTACATGGCTGCGCCGAACAAGATCTACGACTCCTCCAGCACCTTTGACCTAACCTGGAACGTGGTTTACGAGTCGAAGGAGAAACCCTTCGACCCGGCGATCAACGTGACAAACCGCCAGCTCGCCCTGAACCGCTGCCAGAACTGCCATGAGTGCGGCTTCAAGTTCGCCTTTGACATGGACAACTTCGGCACGACCAACTGGAACCCGCGTTATAAGGCGGACGAGTGGGCCCCGGTGGTCAAGCGCATGGTCGACAAGCCCGGCTCCTTCATGAATGAGCAGATCGCCGAGCGCATCTACAATTATCTGAACGAAGAAAGCCTGGGCCTCTACGACGAAAGCAAGGACCCGCGCGGCCGAAACACGATCAGTGGCCAGAAGGCGGACGAGAACCAGAAGCGGGTCGACGAGATGGTCGAGGTCAACGCGCGGCCCGGACGCTGATGCAGGCCCCGCTGCAGGCAGTTCAGCCGGCCCCCGCGCGGCGTGAGCTGCTGCTCTCAGCCATGCGCGAAGCCGGCTTCGACGACTGCCGCATCGCTCCCCCCCAGCTTGATCCAGAGGCGATGGCCCAGCACCTGAAGTGGATCGCCCGCGGCAATGCGGCGGATATGTGGTACCTGGAGCGCAAGCCAGAGGCGCGCTATGACGCAGGCAGCCTGCTGCCGGAGTGCGCCAGCGTGGCGGTCGGGGCTCTTTCCTACTACCAGGCCGGGGATTACCAGCCCGCGGGCGGCACTGGCCGGGTTTCGCGCTATGCCTGGGGCAGCGACTACCACGATGTGCTCGGGGCTAAGCTGACGGCCGTCGGCCAGCGCCTGCAGCAGCATGACCCCGAACTGCGCTGGAAGGTCTGTGTTGATACCTCGCCCCTCAGTGAGAAGGCCTTTGCCCTCAGGGCCGGTCTGGGCTGGCACGGCCGCAACTCACTAGTACTGCACCCGCGCCTGGGGACCTATTTCTTCATCGGCCTGCTGCTGCTTAGCTGGCCCCTGAAGGCGGACGGGCCCCTCGAGCGCGACTGCGGCACCTGCACGCTTTGCCTGCGCGCCTGTCCCACCGAGGCGCTCAGCGGGCCGGGGATCCTCGATTCGCGCCGCTGCGTGAGCTATATCACCACCGAGCGCCGGGAAGAGACTGCGCTGCATGAGAAGCTGAGCGGCTGGCTTTATGGCTGCGATACCTGCCAGGAGGTCTGCCCCTTCAACGCGGGCCTGCCGGACAGCAGCGAGGCGGCCTTTGCGCCGCGGCCCTGGTCCCGCGCTCTCAGCGCGGAACAGGCGCTGGAGATGGATGAGGCGCAGTTTCAGCAGCACTTCCGTGGCACAGTCTTCCTGCGCCGGCGTCTGGGCCGCCTGCAGGCCCAGGCGCGCAACATCCTGGCCGCTGCCGCAGCGCAGTCCGAGTCTTAGTCTGGCCCTGGAGCCGGGTCTCAGCCCTGTCCGCGGCGCCGGAAGGTCAGGGGGATCAGCAGGAAGTGGAAGAGGGTCAGGGCAATCAGCGGGACCAGCTTTGTCTGGCGCTGCTGCAGATCCTGGCGCCCCGTGCTGTGCTGGCGTTCCAGGTCGTCCACCACCTGCAGAAGCTGGCTTTCCTTTTCAATCGCCACCTGCGTATTGGCGCTGGCTTCGATGGCCTGCTGGGCGTTGTAGTTATCCCTTTCCACGCGCTGCTTTTCGCGCAGGGCCAAAAGCTCGTCCTTGGCCGTCTGGTGCGTGGCCTGCGCTGCACTCAGCGCGGCGGCCAGCTCGTCAAGCTGCGCGCTCTCATTGCTCAGGCGCGCGCCGAAGATGGCTGTTGTCGCGCTGCCGGCCAGGGCCCCCAGCAGGCAATAGGCGAACACAATCAGGCGGATTCCTTTCACGGCCTTTTATGACGCCTCCTGCGCGGATTCGTTTAGCCAGCAGGCTGAGCGCTGCCCGCCGGGCAGCTCAAACAGGGGCGGCGCAGAGGCCTGGCAGCGCGGCATTGCGCTGGGGCAGCGCGAAGCAAAGGCGCAGCCGGGCAGGAGCTGCGTGGCGTCGGGCAGGATGCCCTCCAAAGGCTGCACGCGGGCTGCGCCGGCTTCCGGCACGGGGATGGCCGCCAGCAGGGCCCGGGTATAGGGATGCGCCGGCTGGCTGAAGATGGCCGCCTTGGGGCCCTGCTCCACGATGCGCCCGGCGTACATCACCGCCACATCGTCGGACAGGAAGCGCACCACGGACAGGTCATGGCTGATAAACAGGTAACTCAGGCCATGCTCGGCCTGCAGGCGCAGCAGAAGGTCCAGCACCTGGGCCTGGATCGAGGCGTCAAGCGCGCTGACGGGCTCGTCAGCCACGATCAGTTCAGGCTGCAGCGCCAGGGCCCGGGCGATGCAGACGCGCTGGCGCTGGCCGCCGGAAAGCTCATGGGGGTAGCGCCGGGCGAAGTCGGGGTCCAGCTCCACATCCTTCATCAGCCCGGCCAGGCGGTCGCTGTGCTCGCTGGCCGGGATGCGGTGCACCAGCAGTGGTTCAATGATCGATGCGCCCACGGTGCGGCGCGGGTTCAGCGCGCCCATCGGGTCCTGGAAGACTATGCCGATGCGGCGGCGCAGGGCCTGCATCCGGGCGGCCGTGGCCGCTGTCAGCTCCTCGCCGTCCAGACGGATGGAGCCAGCGCTGGGCTCAATCAGGCGCAGGATCATGCGCCCGGTGGTGCTCTTGCCGCAGCCGCTCTCGCCCACCAGGGCCAGGGTCCGTCCGCGCCGCAGGCTGAAGCTGACATTCTGCACGGCATGCAGCACGGCCCCGCCCTTGAGCGCGAAGTTCTTGCTCAGGGCCTCGACCTGCAGCAGGGGCGCGGGATCAGCCATCCGCGGGCCTCGGCCGCGGGGGCGCCTTGGGCCGCGGCTTGGCTCCCGCGCCGGCGCGCTTTGGGGCTGGCTTGCGCTGCTGCTGCGCTTCCTGCAGCAGCCAGGGCCAGGCCAGCAGGATGTCGTGCAGGGCCTCGGCCTTGCGCCGTGGCAGGCCCAGGGCCCGCAGCTCGCCGGTGCCCGGCACGTTCTCGATCCCCGGCTTGGCCTTGGGCAGGCTGCGCAGCCAGCCCATCAGCTGGCTGCGGCTGAAAAGCACGCCATAGGGCGAAACCAGCAGCTCATGCGCCTCGGTCAGCCAGGCCAGCACATGCAGGTCGCTTGGCATCTGCTCCTGCAGCTTCTGCAGCAGCACCGGCTCTTCGCGCTCCACCATGTCCAGCACGAAACCGGCGGTCTCCAGCACCGGGCGCTCAGGGGTGCGCAGGCTGCCCTCGGGCTGCGGCTGGCTGCTCAGCTCCTCCAGCACCAGGGCGGCCAGACGGGGGTCCAGGCCGGGCTGCCACTGCAGGATGTGCGCCAGGTCGGCATTCTTCCAAAAGGGGTTCTTGCGGCGCAGGCGCTGCATCCGCGCCGATACTTCAGCTGCGCAGCGGCGCAGGTAATCCCGCGCGACCAGCCGGCCCGGCGCCTTGACCACTTCTTCCGGCGGCATGGCGCTGGGGCAGTCAAAACGCAGGCACTCGGCGCGGAACTCCGCGGAATCGGCAAAGCCCGTGCGGGCCAGTTCAAGGGCCAGCCACCAGTAGGGCGCGCGGGCCTCCGGCTCAGCGCTCAGCGCTGTGCCCTGGTTCACCGCGGCCTTCGAGAAGCCCTCGCGGCGCACCCGCGGCCAGGCCGAGAAGTCTTCGGGCGCCGCCTGCAGCAAAAGCAGGCGGTCAGGCTTCTTGCCCCCGACGCGTCCACGGTGCGCGGCGCTTTCCCGCAGTCGCAGGCGGTGGCGGTCATCCTGCACCGGGATCAGGCCAAGGCAGAAGTTCACCCGGCCGATGGTGGCATCGGCCAGGGGCACGAAACGGTGGCGGACCTGGGCCTCGTCGGCCTCGATCAGGCTGATCTCCCCGGACGGCGCGCTGCCTCCCAGCAGCAGCGCGAAACGCTGGCGCTGCGGCGGGGGCCGCCGCACTGCGCTATCAGCCTCCGGCCGGCGCCGCGGCCCCGCGGGCCGTCCGCCCTGCTGCTCCGGGCGCGGCATCAGACCTCACCGTGCGCGGCCAGATAGGCCAGCACCTTGTCCACATCTTCAGGCGTGTTGACTTCCATGCCCGGGTACTCGCATTCCACGGTCAGGATGCGGATGCCGGCGAACATCGCCCGCAGCTGCTCCAGGCCCTCGCTGCGCTCGGCCATCGCCGTCGGGAAATCGGTGATGCTCAGCAGGGTATCGCGGCTGTACATGTAGATCCCGATATGCCGGAAGTACACGGCCTCGGCTTCATTGCGGGGGTAGGGGATGGTGCTGCGGCTGAAGTAAAGCGCGAAGTCGCGGCGGTCCTTCACCACCTTCACCGTGTTCGGGTCGCTGATCCCGGGGTGCCCGGCGGGCATGTGGGTGATCAATGTGCTCATCGGAGCCAGGCTCTGCAGCGTGCGCCCGACCAGGGCGTCAACCGCCCGCGGGTTGAGCAGGGGCTCATCGCCCTGCATGTTGACGTAGTAGTCATAAGCCTGGGTCAGCGCCACTTCGCCCAGGCGGTCGGTCCCGCTGGGGCAGTCCGGGCTGGTCATGAGCGCTGTGCCGCCAAAGCCGCGTACATGCTCGGCGATGCGCTCGTCGTCGGTGGCCACGATCACCGCGCTGAGGCTGCTGCACTTCATGCCCTGCTCCCAGACGCGCTGGACCAGGGTCTTGCCGCCGATATCCACCAGCGGTTTGCCCGGCAGGCGCTGCGCGCTGTAGCGGGCGGGGATGATGCCAAGAACTTTCACGCGCAGATTATAGGGCTGAAGCTAGGCCCCGCCCTCGCCGTGCGGATTCTCGCCGTGCGGGCTCGCGGCATCGCCAAAGCCCTCGCCGTGGGGGTTCTCAACCCCCGGCGCCACATCGCCAAAGCCTTCGCCATGCGGGTTGCTCATCCCGCCGCCGCTGCCGAAGCCCTCGCCGTGCGGGTTCTCCACGCCAGGCTTGGCCGGGCCCAGGCCCATCTCTTCCAGGCTGCCGCCCTCGCCATGCGGGTTGGGCATGGCCGGCGGCTCCTTGCCGTCGATGAGCGCGATCTCCTTCTCAGCCTTGTACTTGCTGATCTCGTCGCTGGACAGGGTCAGGGCCTTGGCGAACATCTCGCGGGCCTTGACCTTATCCTTCTTGTGCAGATGCACCTGGCCCAGGTTGAACCAGGCGTTGAACATCTCTGGCTTGGCCGTCACCACCGCTTCCAGCTCCACCCGGGCCTTGTCGGTCCAGCTGCCGTCCTTGGTGTCGTCGGCCTTCTGCAGGTACATAGTCGAGCGGTCGATCTGCACGTTCCAGTAGTCGCTGGAAGTGGCCGGGTCGGCCTGCTCCAGGTATTGGCTGTACCACTTGATGGCGTCGTCAGTCTTGCCGAGGTCATAGGCCAGGTTGCCAAGGAAAGGCAGCACCTGCACATCATCCGGCTTAAGCTTGTGGAAGAACTCCAGCGCCATCATGGCGCCTTCGCCATCGCCGGCCATCACCGCCGCCTGGGCCACATCCGCGGTGATCGAGACGGCCTTCTCTGTATCCAGCTTCTTCTCGTCGATCTGCTTCTGAATGCCGTCCAGCGAGAGCTGCACGTATTCGCGGGCCTTCTCGATCTTGCCAACCTGCTGGTAAAGGGTGTAAACCTCGTTCAGGGCCTTGGTGTCCGTCGGGTCGGTCTCAATGCGCTTTTTCAGCGCGCCGACCTGCTCCAGCACCTTGCCCATCACTTCCTCGCCGGCCGCGCCACCCATCATCGGGGCGCCGGCGTTGTCCTTCTTGGCCGGGAAGAGCAGAAAGCCGCCCACACCAAGCAGCACAAACAGCAGGGCCAGGCCGGCCCAGTTGACCTTTGGCCCGGCTGCCGCCTTATGCTCCTCGGACTTGGCCGCAGGCTTGGCCGCGGCGATGGCGTCCTCCGCGATGGGGGAGCCGCACTGGTCGCAGAAGCGCGCAATGTCGCGGTTCTCGGCATTACAGGCGGGACAGACGTTTAACACTTGATCCTCCAGGCGCGGGCCGGCGGCCGGTCAGCCTTATTCGCTCAGCTCGCTCTCGGGCACAACCAGCCCGAAGTTTCCATCGCTGCGCTTATAAACACAGTTGATATTGCCGCTGCCGTTGAAGAAGAGATAGAAGTCCCGCTTGGCGTGCTTAAGCTGGGCCAGCGCGTCGCGGGTGCTCATCGGCTTGAGGCTGAACTTCTCCACAAAGACCAGCGGCTGATCGCCGGCGGCTGCCGAGCGGCCACTGCCGCCAGTGCGGGCCGAACTGCCGGCTCCGCGGCCGTTTCCGCCGCGGGCGGCCAGCACGGCGCTCTCGCTCACCTTTTGGTGGTTCTGCTGCTGCTTGTCCAGCAGGCGGCCCTTGGCCTTCTTAAGCTGCTGGATCAGCTTCTCAACCACGGCGTCCACCGCCGCGCGGAAGTTCTCGCCTGCCTCCTCGCCGCGCAGGTCGGCGCCCGGGATGTGCAGGACGATCTCAATCTTGTTCGCCTTGGCCTTGGTCTTGCTGGCCTTCTCGGTCAGGGTGACCGTTGTGCGCTCGATGCGGCGATACACACGCATCAGCTTGCCCAGCTTCTCCAGCACATAGGCGCGGACATCTTCAGGCACGACGAAATTCTTTCCGGTAATGGCGATCGGCATTACAGCCCCCTTGCAATTGAGCCAATTCAGACTAATTGGCAGCGGTTATGTTAACACGCTCAGCCGCCCGGCGGCAGCGCCTTCGCAGTTCGCGCTCCCGCCCGGGCAAAGTGGGCGCGGGGGCGGTATCTGCTATCATCGTCGGCCCAATGCCCGCCCTTTCCCATATCCGCAACTTCTGTATCGTGGCGCATATCGACCACGGCAAGTCCACGCTTGCCGACCGCATGATCGACCTCTGCGGGACCATCGATGAGCGCAAGATGCAGGACCAGGTCCTGGACCGCATGGACCTGGAGCGGGAGCGCGGCATCACCATCAAGCTGCAGGCTGTCCGCATGGCCTACAAGGCAGACGACGGGCAGGACTACCAGCTCAACCTGATTGACACCCCCGGCCACGTTGACTTCACCTACGAAGTCAGCCGCAGCCTCAAGGCCTGCGAAGGCGCGATCCTCCTGGTGGACGCGGCGCAGGGCGTCGAGGCCCAGACCCTGGCCAACCTTTACCTTGCCATCGAAGCCGGGCTGGAGATCATCCCGGTGATGAACAAGATCGACCTGCCCGTGGCCCGCCCGGACGAGATCGCCGAGGAGATTATCAACATCATCGGCGGCAGCAAGGATGACGTGCTGCGGGTCTCGGCCAAGAGCGGTATGGGCGTGCGGGAGCTGCTGGAATCCGTCGTGCGCCAGATCCCCCCGCCCAAGGGCGATCCCTCCGGCCCGCTCAGCGCGCTGGTCTTCGACAGCCATTTCGACAAGTACCGCGGCGTGATCACCTATTGCCGCGTTTTTGACGGCACGGTCAAGGCCAACGACTACGTGCGGATGATGAGCAACGACCGCAAGTATGAAGTGGCGGAGGTCGGCATCTTCAGCCCCGAGATGCGCGCTGTGAAGCAGCTCTCGGCCGGCGAGACCGGCTATCTGGTCTCCGGCATCAAGACCGTCACCGAGGCCCGCGTCGGCGATACCATCACCAACGCCACCAATGGGGTTAAGGAGCCCATCCCGGGCTACCGCGAGCCCAAGCCCCTGGTCTTCTGCAGCCTCTACCCCAGCAACAGTGAGCAGATCGACGAACTGCGCGCCGCCCTGGAAAAGCTGAAGCTCAACGATGCGGCCCTGCACTTCGAGCAGGAAAGCTCCGAGGCCCTCGGCTTCGGCTTCCGCTGCGGCTTCCTCGGCCTCCTGCACATGGAAATCGTGCAGGAACGCCTGGAGCGCGAGTACGACCTTGACCTCGTTTCCACCAGCCCCTCGGTGGTCTACCACTGCTACCTCAACAACGGTGAGGAAGTGGTGGTGGACAACCCGGCGCGCTACCCCGACCCGACGAAGATTGCCCGCATTGAAGAGCCGATGGTCGCGGCCCAGATCCTCTGCCCCGAGAAGTACTTCTCCGGCCTCATCGACCTGTGCAAGAAGAAGCGCGGTGTCTTCGTGAACAGCGAATACATTGGCGCCGAGAGGCTGAACCTGCACTTCACCCTGCCGATGGCCGAGATCCTCTTTGACTTCTACGACCAGCTCAAGACCCTCAGCCGCGGCTACGCCAGCTTTGACTACCACTTCACCGGCTACCAGGAAAGCGACCTGGTCAAGGTGGATATCCTGGTCAACGCCGTCAAGGCTGACGCGCTGAGCTTTATCTGCCACCGCTCGGAGAGCGCCTATCGCGGGCGCAAGGTGGTGGAGCAGCTCCAGCGCACCATTCCGCGCCACCAGTTCCAGATCCCCCTGCAGGCGGCCGTGGGCAACAACGTCATCTCGCGCCAGAACATCGCCCCCCTGCGCAAGGACGTAACGGCGAAGTGCTACGGCGGCGACATCAGCCGCAAGCGCAAGCTGCTGGAGAAGCAGAAGGAAGGCAAGGCGCGCATGAAGTCCATCGGCCGGGTCGAGATCCCGCAGGAAGCCTTCCTGGCGGTGCTGCGCTATGACGAACCAAAGAAGTAGTCTCATGCTGGGAGCGCCGGCTTCAGCCGGCCTTCTCCTTGCGGCCCTGATCCTGCTTGTCACAAGCGGACTGGCCTCAGCCGCAGAACCCGAGGCCATCGAGGTCCAGACCGGCTACTCCGAATCCGACATCGAAGCGCCCCAGGACCACTACCAGACCGTTCCGCTGCATGCCTCATACTGGTACTCCGCCGAGCCCTGGCTGGAGAAGGTCCTGGGCAGCCGGCCTGACGGCACCTGGCAGTACTGCATTGAGCCCTTCATTGACCCCACCATCTCCCCCGGCACCAGCGCGGAGATCGGCTTTCACCTCGGCTTCAAGCTCAGCACGCCGGTCGACGGCTCGGACGGCAACTGGCGCGCCTTCCTGCGCGGCGGCACGGGGCCGATGCTGACTTTCCAGGACACCCTGGAAGAGTCCACCAAGTTCCAGTTCGGCTCTTATTTCGGCGGCGGGCTGAGCTATGCCCTGGATGAGAACAGCGCCTTGACCCTGGAGCTGCGCCAGCGCCACATGAGCAACGCCAGCATCAAGCGCCCCAACAGCGGCGTAAATGGCAACTATGTGATGCTGGGTTACTACTGGCAGCTTGAAGACTGATCCTGAATAAATGAGATCAGGCAACCCTGCCGCCTGCTGCTGTGGTCAGTATCAGCACCTGTAAGAAGGAGGCAGATATGACCAGAGACGACAAGAAGAACGCCGGCAACAGCAAGGCGGCCGGGCGCAGCTCGGGCATCCCTGGCAGCAGTCCCAGTCCAGGCGACAGCGCGGGAATGCCGGCGGCCAAGCCGCAGCAGGACAATGCCTCAATGAATCAGGAGGAGCGCAGCCGTGCCATCGGCGCCCAGCAGCCTCAGGGCTCGCGGCGCAGTGACGCTGGCGGGCCGCAGTCTCAGCCGGGTTCGAAGCGGCCCGAAGGCGGCAAGTCGCGTTAAGTTCCGGCCCGGCGTCTAAACGTTCCCGCCGGGAATCGAACCCAGATCTGCCGCTTAGGAGGCGGCCGTACTATCCGTTGTACTACGGGAACGCGGGCCAGAATTATAACGGGATATGCCTGCGGCTTTAAGCACCCTGCTAACCCCGTAACGGCTTCCGGCAAAAGCTGCCGGAAGCCTCTTTATGCAGGCCGCCCGCGCGGCTTAGAACAGATCCACCTCTCCGACGGCGTTGCCGATGGCATACAGCACCCAGGCCCGGCTGCCGTCGGTCTCCACACCAATCGTGCCGGCCAGCAGGCCCGGGTCAAGGCTGACGTCAAAGGGGCCGGGGTAGGGCGCCGGGCTGACTGTATCGCTGGCGGTGTCAATCACAAAAAGCTCATCCGTGTTGAAGCTGGTCGCCAGCAGCAGCTTGCCGTCCGGCGTCAACTCCAGGTCGGAGATGTAGGTGAACTCCTCCGTCAGCACGATGGGGTTGGCAATGCCCCGCACAAGCTGCGGCTGGTCCAGATTACTGAGGTCCACCTTGTAGAGCTTGCCGTCCAGCTGGTCGGCGATGTAGGCAAAGCGGCCGTCGGGGGTCAGGGCCATCTCAGAGGCTCCGATCGCGCCCAGGTCCAGGCTGGAGCGGATAGCGGGTGCATGCACGTCGCCGCCACTGGTGGATCCAATGGTAAGGAAGCTGCTGCTGGCGGCCGAAGGGACGAAGTTATCGTCAAACTGGATCGAGCCCGCGCTGACCATGGCAAAGAAGCTGGTGGTCGGGATGATCTCAACGGTCTGGCCGTTCAGCGCATCGTCATTGAAGCGGAAGTTCTCCGTGCCGTCGCGGGTCAGGGTCGCGCCAATGCCGCCGCTGTCGTAGACAGTCGGGCTGCCAAAGCTGCTGATCGCCGCCAGGGGGACCACCAGAAGCTGCTCATATGCCTGCGGGCGGCCCGGGCCAATGAAGGCCAGGCTGTCGAGGCCAGTGTGGTCGAGTACAAAGTCGCTGCCGGCGACGGGCTCCAGGCTCAGGGGGTCCAGGCCGGTGATGTGGTTGTCACCGTTGCAGGCCACCCAGAGGGTGTCGTCAAATCCTTCCAGCTCCAGATAGCTGGGGCTGGAGGCTAGCGGGAAGCTGTGGCTGCCCTGCTGCGCGCCACTCAGGGAATGCCGCACCACGGAGTTGTCCAGTGAGTTGGCCACATACAGCGAATCGTTGGCCAGCAGCAGGTCATTGGGGCCGGCGCCGGTGCTGAAGAGCGGCGCGGTGACCCGCGAAGCCAGGCTGACAGGCGTCTCGCTGGCCTGCTGGGTCACGCCGTCGCGCACATGGATCACCACTACGCTGGCCGCGCCGCCGCTGTTGCCGCTGAAGCTCACCGATCCATCCGCCGCGGCGGTGCCGCTGCCGCTCGCCGGGGCCTGCAGGCTCACGGTCGTCCCCGGGTCTGCGCTGCCGGCAGGACCGCTGATGCTCAGCGCCCCGTTCGCGGCGCTGACGATGCTGAAGTCGCCGGGCTGCGGATCCGGCTCGTTGTTGCCGCCGCCTCCGCAGGCGCTGGCCAGCAGGCTCAGCAGCAGGACAACAAGAACGGCAATGTTCAGGCGCTTCATAGTTCGCTCCTCAGGGTGATGTAGTACTCGCGGCCGGGAAGTGGATAGTTCCAGCTGTCCCGTGTGTTCACGTCAAAGATGTTGCGCAGATCCAGCTCCAGCTCGCAGCGGCCCAGGCTGCGGCGCAGCTCAGCGCCGAAAAGGCTGCGCGGGCGGATCACCAGGCTGCCGAAGAGGTCCGCCGGCATGCCGGAGCTGTAGTCATAGTCCAGCGCCCAGTGCCAGCCGCGGCCAAAGCTGCGCTCGCCGGGGCCGGCGGGGTTGGCGCCGTCCAGAATGCTGTACTCAAGGCGCGCGTTCAGGTGGTGCTCGGCCCGCGCGCTCAGCGGCGTGCCGCTCTCAAACTCGGCCAGCGGCAGCCAGGTATAGCTGCTGCGCAGCCAGCACTCGCGCCGCGTTAGTGGCAGGCTCGCGCTGCGGCCGGGGGCACGGATCTGCCAGTCCAGCAGGGCCTCCGCGCCCGCCACCGTCGCCGGCCCGGTATTCGAGGCCCGCACCAGATAGCTGCTGACCGGCAGGAAAAGTATCGAGTCGCGATAGGCGCTGTAAAAGGCCGCCGCGCTCAGCCTGGCGTCGGGGAAGCTCATCTCCGCGCCCAGCTCCGCCGACCAGAGCCGCTCGGGCTGCAGCTCGGGATTGCCCTGCACGCTGCCGCCGCCGCTGAGATACAGCTCGCTGAAGTCCGGCAGGCGCACGCTGTAGCCCGTGCTGGCGTAAAGGCTGTTCTGCATGTCGATCTGCCAGCGCGCGCCGGCGCGCAGTGCCGGGTCGATCCCGCTGTCGCTGGAGGCCAGGGCGCCCAGCTCCAGTTCATAGCTCCAGCCGCGCCGCGGCCTGCTGGCAAAGGCCCATGAGGCGTCCAGGCCGGCCCGGGCATGTCGGCCATAGCTGCGGCTGTCCACATAGTCCAAGCGCGGCCGCAGGCCCCATTCTTCATCCGCCTGGGCCATGCGGCCCAGGTTCAGCGCCGCGCTCAGGCGGCTGTCTTCCTGCTCAATGCTCTGGCCCAGATAAGGCTGCGGGTCGGAAAAGCGGCTATGCTCGAAGTGCAGCTCCTGGCGCCAGCCGCGCTGCCCGGCTTGCAGCCACAGCGACTCACGGGCCAGGCTGGCCTGCAGAGTGGGGAACTCAGCGGCGCCCGGCACTCCGCGGCGCAGCAGGCGCAGCCCGCCGCTCCACTGGGTCTCGCCGCTGCGCCAGCGTCCGTGCAGCACGGCCTGCCGCGCGTCATTGTTGCGGCGCAGGGCGCTGTCGCCCCCGCCGCGCTCAAAGCTGAAGTTGTTGCGCGCCTGCTGATGGCTGAAGTACCAGCTCTCCTCGCGGCTCTGCAGCGCGATGTCCACGCGCGCCAGGCCGTGGCTGCCGGCCGAGAGTGCCAGGGTCTGCAGCCTGCTGCAGTCTGTGCACTCGCAGCCTTTTTTGCGCGCGGGCGCCTTGGCTTTCCCGCTCTGCGCCCCGCTGCTGACCAGGTTAATCACGCCGCCCAGCGCCCCGCTGCCATAGCGCGCCGCCTGGGGCCCGCGCAGCACTTCAACGCGCTCCAGCATGCCCGCCGGGATGGTGCTGAGGTCCGAGACCTGGCCCGGTGAAAGCGGCTGGCCGTCCAAAAGGACCAGCAGCTGCTGGGCCCGCGAGCCGCGCAGCTGGGCCACCGAAAGCTGGCCAAAGCCGCCATCGCTGCGTACATCCAGCCCTGGCACCCGCTCCAGCACCTCGGCCAGGCTGGCGCTGCCGGCCAGCTCCTCGCGCCGGATCAGCGTCAGCGCTGCGGCGGAGCCGGCCAGCTCGCGCGGCGTGAAGCTGCCCTCAACATTCGCCTGGCCCAGCTCGACCTGCGCCGAGTCCGCGGTCAGGGTCACCTCAACAGCGTCCTCGTCCAGGCTGTCCAGGTCAATCTCATCCTGCGCCCGCGCCGGCACGGCACTCAGCAGCAGGCCGCCGAGCAGGCAGATCGTAAGGACCTCGGCCGGCCGGCGCCGCAGCAGAATCCAGATGAAGAATGGCGCGCCAATCAGCGAGGTCAGCACCGTCAGCGGCACCTCGCCCGGCGGATGCACCATGCGCGAAGCGATATCGGTAAACAAAAGCAGCACCGCCCCGCCCAGCGCGCTGAGTGGCAGCAGGCGCCGGTGCAGGCCCCCGCTGAGCGAGCGCACCACATGCGGCACCATCAGGCCCACGAAGGCGATCACGCCGCAGACCGCCACACAGGCCGCGGCCAGCAGGGTGGAAGCGGCCAGGATGCCGCGCCGCGCCGCGGAGAGGTTCACGCCCAGGCTGGCCGCCTTCTCATCCCCCAGCAGCAGGGCGTCAAGGTCGCGGCTGTAGAACAGGGCCAGCGCGCTGCCCAGTAGCAGGGCCGGCAGCAGGGCCAGCACATCCCACCAGCCGATGGTGCTGACGCGGCCGAGCAGCCAGGCCATCGCCGACTGCGCGCCGCCGGGCCCCTGCAGGAGCAGCAGGAACCAGACCACCGCGCCGCAGAAGGTGCCAAGCGCGATGCCCAGCAGCAGAGTGGCGGTCGCCCCCGGGCTGCGCCCGCGCAGGGCGAAGGCATACAGCGCCGCGGTGATCAGGGCCGCGCCGGCCAGGGCCGCGCCGCTGTGCGCCAGCTCCGGGCCAAGGCGGCTGGCCAGCTCTGCGCCAAACAGCCCGCTCAGCAGAGGGCTCAGCATTGCCGCCAGGCCGACAGTCTCGCCCAGCACAGCGCCCAGTGCGCCGCCCGCCGAGATGCCGGTGATGTAGGGTTCGGCCAGGGGGTTGCGGAAGTAGGTCTGCATCAGCGCGCCGCTGAGGCCCAGCGCCGCCCCGGCCAGGATGGCCAGCACAGCCCGCGGCAGGCGCAGCAGCCACAGGGCCGTGGACTGCTGCTGGTCGAGGGTGCCGCCAAGCAGCGCGCCAAAGTCAATGCGCACCGGTCCGATCGACAGCGCGAGGGCCAGCAGGGCCAGCAGTGCGATGCCAAGGACTGCCGCAAGCGCAAGGCTGCGGGGCTGTTGCAGGGCTGCGGGGGGGCGCATCAGCTGCCCGCGGCCTCAAGCGCCGCCCGCAGCTCCTGCAGTGCATCCAGGATGCGCGGGCCCGGGCGCAGCAGCACATCGCTGTCCAGGATGACCACATGGCCGTCATTCACAGCCGGCAGCTGGCTCCAGACCGGGTCGTGGCGCAGCGAGGAGCGCAGCTCGCGCACCTCGTCCTCAAAGCTCTCGCCGCCGGTACAGCTTGTCCCCAGGAGCATCCACTGCGGCTGGGCCGCAAGGATGAACTCTGCGCCCACCTGCGGCCAGCGCTCGCTGTTCTTGTCGCTGACCACATTGCGCCCGCCGGCCAGCTTGATCAGGTCGTCGATAAAGCTCCCCGGCCCGCAGGTGTAGCTCAGCTCGCCGGGGTAGCCATAGTAAGTCGCCGGCCGCTGCGTCGCCGGGGCCAGCTTCTTGCGCTGGTATGCCGCCAGGCGCGCGTCCCATTTCTCCAGGGCCTCAGGCGCAGGGCTGCCGGGCGTGGAGATGACGCGCCAGAGCTGGTGCATCTGCTTGCCGATCTCCGGCAGGCTGGCGGCCTCCTTGAAGGCCACCACGCTCAGCCCGGCCTCGCGCAGCTGCCGCACCAGCTCCAGGCTGTTGCCCTGGTAAGCCACCACCAGCTGCGGGTCCAGGGCCAGGATGCTCTCCAGGCTGGTGTCCACCATGCCGCCCACGCTGGGCACGCTGCTGATCGCAGGCGGGTAGTTGCAAAATGAGCTTCGCCCGACGATGCGCTTCTGGTAGCCCAGGAAGCACAGCATCTCGGTCACGTTCGGCGCCAGCGACACGATGCGCCTGGCGCCCTGGCCATAGTCCACGCGCTGGCCGCTGCCGTCGGTGAAGCCCGGCGCGGGCTCAGCCGCGCTGGCAAACTGCACTGTAAACAGCAGGCTAAGCAGCAGGAAGGCTGCAGGCCAGCCACGCATCAGCAGGCTGCGCATCAGGCCACCTCCCGCTTTTCGGCCTCGCCTGCCTCGCTGTAAAGCTCCGCCAGCAGCTCCGGCTGCAGCATGGCCTCCGGGCTGCCGCTGGCCAGCAGACGGCCCTGCTTCAGCAGCAGCAGCTCGTCGCAGTGCTCGCCGGCGGCCGGCAGGTCGTGCAGGGTCACCAGCACGCAGCGGCCGCGCTCGCGGGCCTCGGCCTGCAGCCGGCGGAAAAGCTGCGCGCGGGCGGGCGGGTCAAGGAAGGCGCCCGGCTCGTCCAGCAGCAGCACGCCGCCCTGCGGCCCAAGCTGGGCCAGGCCCTGCGCGGTCAGCACGCGGCGCCACTGGCCGCCGGAAAGGCGGCTGCAGTCCTGGGACAGATGCGGCTCCAGGCCCAGGGCCGCTGCGGCGGCGGCGATGCACTCGCTGCCCTGCGGGTCCTGCTGTTCGCTGTAAGGCAGGCGGGCGAGGCCCAGGGCCTCGGCCACCGTCAGCCCTTCCACCGGCATGGCGCTTTGCGGCACCATGGCCAGCAGCCGGGCGCGCTGGCGGCTGCCCAGGCTGTGCAGGCTGCGGCCGTCCAGCTCAATGCTGCTGGCAGGGGCGGGCAGGACCGCGCTCAGCAGCCGCAGCAGGGTGCTTTTGCCCGCACCATTCGCGCCCAGCAGGCCGTAAACACGCCCGCTGCGGAATTCAAAGCTGAAGGCGCTGATGATCTGCTCGCCGGCATAACCGCCGCTCAGGCCGCTGCAAAGCAGGGCGGGGTGCGGGGGCTGCGCGGAGAGCTCAAGCCTTTGTGCCTGTGTCATTGCTGCTCCGGGCGCTGCGCCGGGAGCAAGAAGAAGAAGACCGGGTATCCCATGCCTAACTCCAGAAGCGCGGATTGAAATTCCTGGCGCCGGCAGGTTTCCTGGCTTGGTTTCATCGGGCTTCCCGGCCTTCCCCGCTTCGCGAGTGGCCCTTGAGTGGGTCGCCCTCCACCTTACAGTGGCTGGTACCGCGGTGGTCTTGCACCACCTTCCCGTACTCCGGCGCTGAGACTATAACACGCGGCGCTTTGGATACCGTAGTGGCGGGTCTTGACCCGCCCGGATCCCGTAGTGGCGGGTCTTGACCCGCCTTGCTCATGTAGGGGCCGGTCTTGACCGGCCTGGATCCTGGAGCGCGGGACATCGTCCCGTATTCCTCTGTGAAACTCTGTTCTCTCGCTTAACTCTGTTGTGGATCTTCTTCCCGCACAGCCCTACACCGCAGCCAGCAGCTGCTTTAGGGCGGGCGCCAGGCTCTCCTGGCCATCGAACTGCGCGCTGGCGGCGGCCAGCTCCCCCAGGTAAGGAGCCTGCGCCTGCTCCTGCCGCAGCAGATAGACGGGCATCCGCCGGGCGATGGCCACGCCAACTTCAATGTACATGCCCAGGCTGGCCTGCGAGGACTCCACATAGAGCAGCAGGGCATCGCTGGCGCAGAGCTCCCGCACCCCCAGCTCCAGCACGGCCTGCGAACTGCCGCCGCAGGCCAGCTCCGCGCCATCGATCAGGGTGCAGTAGCTGCTGTGCCCCAGGGCCTGAAGCTCGGCCTGCAGCAGCTCCAGGGCGATCCGCGCCCGGATCAGGTCCGCGCCGCTGTGGCGGTAAACAATGAAGAAGCGCATGCGCCTACTTTAGCGCCGGCGCCTCCGCGCGGCCGCGCTTCGCCTGCGCCGGCATGCGGTCTATAATTCTCCCCAGCCCGCCGCTGCCCCGCGGCTGACCCTGGAGAGCTGATGTTCAGCATTGTGCACGTGGCCGTCTACAGCGTCCTGCTGCTGATCGGACTCGGCCTCTTCACCCGCTCCATCCTGACCCGCCTGACCGTGCTGAAGGCCGCCAAGTCCATCGACATGCGCGGCGATGTCGGCGCGCGGGTCCAGGGTGTGCTGCTGGACGTCTTTGGCCAGGCTCGCCTGCTGCATGGCGACTTCAAGGCCGGCCTGATGCACTTCTTCATCTTCTGGGGCTTTGTGATCCTGCTCTTCAACACCGGCTACTTCCTGCTGCACGGCTTCACGCCGGAGGCCAGCTGGGAGCTGCCGCTGCTGGGCCGCCACCAGGCCCTCGGCCAGGTTTACCTGCTGCTGCGCGACACCTTCAGCTGCCTGGTGCTGGGCGCCGTGCTTTACGCCCTCTGGCGCCGCCTGGTGGTCAAGCCCCGGCGCCTGACCCTCAGCTCCGAGGGCATCCTGATCCTCTGCTTCATCGGCGGCCTGATGCTGACCGACATGCTCATGGCCTCGGCCGAGGTCGGCCTTGGCAACCATGAGCCCGGCCGCCTGAGCTTCATCGAGCTCAGCCTCGGCCGCGCCATGCTGGGCCAGGACGCCGGCCTGCTTAACGGGCTCTACTGGGTCAACTGGTGGGCGCACTTCCTGATACTCATCAGCTTCCTGAACCTGCTGCCGCTGAGCAAGCACTTCCACGTGCTCCTCAGCCCCTTCAATGTCTACTTCCGCACCCTCGACGGCGTGGCCCGCCCGCCCGCCATCGACTTCGAGGACGAGAACGCCGAGCAGTTCGGCGTGTCCGATCCGCGGCAGCTCACCTGGAAGAACTGGCTGGACAGCTACAACTGCACCGAGTGCGGCCGCTGCGACAGCTTCTGCCCGGCCAACCAGACCGGCAAGAGCCTCAGCCCGCAGCGCATCATCACCGGCACCCGCAAGCAGATCTATGCCATGACGCCAAAGCTGCTGCTGGAGCTGGCCCGGGCAAAGACGGCAGAGGCCGGCGCGGCGCTGTCCGGGACCGAGGCAGCAGGGGAGGGCAGCGCAACCATGGCGGCCCTGCGCGGCAACCAGCCCCCTGAGAAGGGGCGCCATAACGGCCTGCCCAGCGGCGGCGATGCCGTTCTGCCCGAGGACCTGCCGCTCTTTGTCGGCGAGCGCCACACCGACGAGGCCCTCTGGGCCTGCACCACCTGCGGCGCCTGCGACATCCACTGCCCGGTGGTGATCGACCACGTGGTGCCGATCCTGCAGATGCGCCGGCACCTGGTGCTGGACCAGGACGGGCGCTATCCCAAGGAGCTGAACATCCTCTTCAAGGGCCTCGAGACCCAGGGCAACCCCTGGGGCCTCGGCTCGCATACCCGCATGGACTGGGCCCAGGGCATGCACGTGCCCACCCTGGACGACAACCCCGACGCGGAGTACCTCTACTACGTCGGCTGCTTCGGCTCCTTCGACTCGCGCTCCAAGCCCACCACGGTGGCCCTGGTGGAGCTGCTCAACAAGGCCGGCGTGAACTACGCCGTGATGGGCCGCTCGGAGAGCTGCAACGGCGATCCGGCCCGGCGCTGCGGCAACGAGTACATCGCGCACATGCTCTCAGAGCAGCTGGCCGAGAACCTGCGCGAGGTCAAGCCGCGCAAGCTGATCACCGCCTGCCCGCACTGCTACAACACCTTCCGCACGGACTACGAGAACTATGGCGTAAAGTTTGACGAGGTGATCCACCACAGTGAGCTGCTGGCGCAGCTGGTGGAAAGCGGCAGGCTGACGCCTGCCAGCACGGGCAGCTACGGCGCCTCGGCAGGAGCGCCGGCAAAGAAGAAGAAGATCGTCTTCCACGACTCCTGTTACCTCGGCCGCTATAACGAGGTCTACGAGCAGCCGCGCCAGACCCTGGCTGCGGTCCCCGGCGTGGAGCTGGTGGAGGCGCCCTTCTGCCGCGACAAGGGCTTCTGCTGCGGCGCGGGCGGCGGGCGCATGTTCATGGAAGAGACCGAAGGCCGCCGCGTCAACGAGTTCCGCTATGACCAGCTGGCCGAGAGCGGCGCCGACGAAGTGGCGGTGGCCTGCCCCTTCTGCATGACGATGATCGACGACGCGGCCAAAGCCCAGGGCGAGAAGGCCCTGCCAGTGCGCGATATCGCCCTGGTGCTGCGAGACTCAATCATGTAGGGGCGCACAGAGTGCGCCCGGCCTTCTTCGTAGAGGCGCACGGATATGCGCCCGGCAATAGCGCTAGCCGCAGGCACAGGGGTAGGGGCGCACAGAGTGCGCCCGGCCCTCACCCAGCTATCTCTACGTCCGCCGCCAGAATCGCATCCAACGGGTCTGGCGGGCCGCTGACGTTACGACCCGGGTTGTATCTGTCCAGCTCCCAGGCGCGTGGATTGTCAATCTGATACTGCCGCAGAGCCAGCAGCGACTCCTCACTGCGCACGACATGCTCGTGAAAGCCGCGGTGCCAGAGCTTCAGCTCGGGATTGCCCTGCAACTTCCTGGCCCGGCTGGTGACAGCGGACTTGAAGCCTGAGACAAAGCTGCTGACCGAGCGGGCTTCCCTGTGTCCGGGCTGCCGCGAATATCCCAGCTGCTGCTGCGCAGCCGCCTTATCGATCGCGACAATGCAGTGCAGGTGGTTTGGCATCAACACACTACTGTCCAGCCGCCAGCCTGATCGGATCTCAAAGGAACGCTGCAGCTCCTCGAGAGCAATGCGGCCGATGGGGCTGAGCTCGACGGCGCCAGCCTCAAGCCTGCCGAGCAGCCTGCGCCGCGCATCGCAGCAGATGGTCAGGAAGTAGTAGCCGCTGCCAGCATAGTTCCAGTAGGGCAGGCGAACGACCTTGCGCTCTCTGCTGTCGTCTTGCATGCTGAAAAGTATACGCATGGGGCCGGGCGCACTATGTGCCCCCCTACACTCTGTCCATTCGCCCCCGAAAAGCGTAGGGGCGCACAAGGTGCGCCCGGCGTTCTTCGTAGGGGCGCACAGAGTGCGCCCGGCAAAAGCGCTAGCGGCAGGCACAGGGGTAGGGGCGCACAGAGTGCGCCCGGCCTTCCCCTACTTGCTCAAAAACGCGTTGACCCAGTGCGCCACTGTCAGCACATACTTCGCCATCAGCGGCAGCAGCACAATGCCGATCAGGATGCCGGCGAAGCGCGTCACCACCAGCATAACGTGCAGGGCCTTGGCGTCGCTCTCCGGGCGCTTGCCGTTGATGCACTGGTCGATGACGATCGCCGCCGGCGGGTCGACCAGCACAAAGAACAGCACGGTGGCGATGCCGTTGACCACGCCGCTGAGGTTCGTTGCGGTGCCGGCCAGGCTGTGGTCCCAGCTCGCCGCCAGCACCGTGCTCATCACCCCGATGCTGTAAAAGCAGGTCACGAAGATGTTGAAGACAATCGCGTTGCGCGGCAGGCCGGCGACGCGGAAGTGCTGGCCGATGCCGGCCGGGATCGGCGGGCGCATGTAATGCGCGATGCGCCAGCAGCGCCGCAGGCCGTACCAGACTGTGCGCGGCAGGCTGCCCTTGCTTTCCAGCACGTCGATGCCGCGGCGCACCAGGCTGATGTAGGTCGGGCTGAGGGCCGCGCCGATCAGCACGCCCAGGGCCACAAAGAGCAGGTCGATGCGCAGCGCGGTCAGCACCTGGCCGGCGTCGTAAACGCCCTTGTCCACCTGGTCCGAGAAGTTGCCCAGCACCGGCGTCTGGATCATGTTCGCCATGCGCGAGAAGACCACCACGCTGTTGAACAGCGAGAGGCTGATCGCCAGGCGGCGGGTCAGCACCCCGGCCGTGCGGACGCAGTAGGCCAGGGTGTCGGTGATGCTCATCAGCATCAGCAGCGCGCCGGCCAGCAGCATCGGCTTTAAGATCTGAGCCGGCAGGCTCAGGCCCAGGAAGTGCACCACTTGTGCTGCTGATGCGCCTTCGTTCACAGCCTAGATCTCGGCCTCGAAGCCGGCGCGCTGCTGGCCCTCGCTCAGCAGGTGCAGCGCCTCAAAGCGGTAGACCTTCGGCGCCAGGTTCTGGCCGGCATTGCTGCGGCCGTTCCAGCGCCCGCTGAAGTTGCGGCTCTCGCCGGGGCCCAGGGGTTCCACCCGCGGCTTCTGCATGAAGAAGCGGTTGTGGTTAAAGTTCCACAGCAGGTTGTTGCCGTCATAGACCATGAAGTCGAAGAAGGCCGCGTCGCTGTAGCTCATGGAGGCCGTTTTGTCGCCGTTGTTCACCACGTGCAGGGTGAAGATGTACTCGCCGCCCATACGCTCCACGCTGAACTCATAGTCCACATCGCCGTTATTGGCCGTCGCGGAGCCGATGAACATGTCGCCGCTGCTGGCAGAGGAAGTCTCGCTTCCCTCGTCGACGCCCTCTTCATCCAGCACCGGGGGCAGGTCCTCGCCGATCTCCTCGCTGCCCGGGCCGTCGGCTTCGGGCACCACGCCTTCGGCTTCTTCGGTGGCCTCACCCAGGACCTCATCGACGCCTTCGTCCACCATCTCGCCGGCTTCATCCACGGCCTCGTCGACGCTCTCGTCGACCATCTCGCCGGCCTCTTCACTGATGCTCTCGTCGGTGACGGTCTCATCGCTGACCGTCTCATCGCTCAGGGGCTCGCCATCGCGGCCCAGGCGCTCGTCGCTCACGCCCTCGTCGACGGTCTCGTCGGGGATGAACTCCTCCTCGGCCGCCGGCTGCTCATCCGCGCTGGCCATCTCCTCATCCGCCGCCGGGCTCTCATCGGCAAGGGTCTCTTCCTCCACCGGTGCCTCATCCCGCACTTCCGGCTCGCTGGTATCGGCGCCGGCCGGCGCATCGGCCATGAAGGTGATGCGGCTGAACACGCCGGACTGCACCGGCGTGCCGTTCTTGATGCGCTCCTTGATGATGTCGCGCACCAGGCGGCCGGTATAGCTGCGCTCCTTGATCGTGCCCAGGGTGCTGTAGCCGCTGCCGCCCTCGGCCAGCATGTCGCTTGTCGCGATGCTGTAGCGCGCGAAGGGGTCGAGGTTCTCGTTGTTGACCTTGATGTAGTAAGCCTTGCCGTTGAACAGCGCCATCTTCAGGCCGCTGATCTGCGGGAAGCCCGGGCGGCCGATCTGGTCCGCCGCGTCGTTGAGGATCTCCTGCAGCTCGCCGCCGGTGACCGTCAGTTTCATTGCATAGTGGTCGAAGGGCAGGGCGGTGAAAAGGTCGCCCAGGGTCACCGGCCCTTCGGGCAGCCCGGCGCGGAAGAAGCCCGCGGGCAGGATCGCCACATCCGCGCTGCAGTAGTCGCGCAGCACGTCGCAGACGAAGTTGCCCATGTCGGTCTCGGAGCTCTTGGCCTTCACCGCGGCCATCCGCGTCGTGCTGGAGCCGATCACCACCGCCATGCGCTCGTTGAGGCCGGGGGCATAGCTGGCCAGCCAGGTCAGATAGTCGGAATTTTCCTTATAGCGCCCGCCCATCGGCTCCAGGGAGGAATCGAAGTAGCTGCGGGTCAGGCGGCCGTTGCTGTCGGGCTTGAAGGACAGCTTCAGCAGGCCGACGTTCTTGCCATAAAAGCCGTCGTGCACCACCAGGGTCTGGCCGACCTTCATCGGCACCTGCAGCTCGCTGTGGCTCATGCCGCCCACGATCACATCAATGCCCGGCACCTTGGATGCCAGGCGGATGTCCTCGTTGACGCCCATGTGTGTCAGCGCCACCACGATATCCGCCTTGGCCCGCAGCTCCGGCACCAGGGACTTCGCGACTTCCTCCGGGTCCTGCACTGTCAGGCCCTCGAAGTTCTTTGCCGCGGCCCGGCTGGCGATCTCGGTGGTCGTCAGGCCGAAGACGGCGATACGCAGGCCGTCGCGCTCGATGATCGTGTAAGGCTTGGCGAAGCTGCTGCCGGTGTCGCGGCTGATGATGTTCGCGCTCAGAACGGCGAACTTCGCTTCGCTCATGCGCTGCTTCAGCACGCCGACGCCGTAATCGAAGTCGTGCACGCCCAGGCACATGGCGTCATAGCCCAGGCGGTTCATCGCCTCAATATCCAGATAGCCCTGGAAGGCGTCCGAAAGCGGGGTGCCGCTCAGCGCGTCGCCACTGTCCAGGGTCAGCCAGGTCATCTTCTTGTGCCTGCGCTTTTCCTGGAAGTAGATCGCCCGCTTGGCGACGCCGCCCATGGGCTTCTCGCCGTCGCCGGCGAAGCTCTCCAGATGCCCGTGTGTATCTCCAGTGTAAAGAATGGAGATATTTACGCCTTCAGCCTGTGCCATGGCCGCGCGCGGCAAAGCCGCACTCAGCCCCAGCCCCAGACAGAGCACTGCCAGCATCAGCTTCAGCGGCAGTGGCCCCCTACATGCCCGTCCGTTTTTCCGCATAGCACCAACCGCGTGGATAACTGGTTGATAAGGTTCAATTCTAGCACAGCACTTGTCTGTGCTTTCCCCAAGCTTCTCTTTCATGCAACTCCCCGGCGCCCCGCGGGCACGGCTGGTAACCTGCTTTAATGCGCAAGCCGGTACCAATGCGGGATGGGCGCTGAGCTATAATCGGGTTTGGCAGGCCTGCTGACAAAAGGCGGCGGGAATGCTTTCCACAGGATGTCCACAGCGTTTTCAGGGGAGAGAGATGTGCGGCGCCCGGGCGCGCCTGCCGTTCCGGCCGCCAGCCTGGAGCAGCCCATCAGCCCGGCGGAGATCCGCGCCCTGCCTGTCCCGCATGCCTACCTGCGCTTCAAGCGCGGTTTTGACATCGTCAACGCCCTGCTGCAACTTACACTATTCGCCCCGCTGATGCTGCTTATTTCGGCCGTGATCTGGCTGTCGGACCGCGGCCCGGTCTTCTTCCTGCAGGAACGCCTAACCGGCGGCCGCCGCGGCCCGCGGGTCTTCCGCATCATCAAGTTCCGCACCATGGTGGTGGATGCCGAGAGCCTTGGCGCCAAGATCACCGGCAAGAACGACTGCCGCATCACCCCCATCGGCCGCCTGCTGCGCAAGACCAAGCTGGATGAGCTGCCGCAGTACATCAACGTGCTCAAGGGCGAGATGAGCTTTGTCGGCCCGCGGCCCCAGACCCTGGGCTATGTCGAGGCCTTCCGCGACCACTACCACGCCATCCACAGCATCGTGCCCGCCGGGGTCACGGACCTCGCCTCGGTCAAATACAAGGATGAGGGCCGGATCCTCGACTCGGTCGAAGACCCCGAGCGCTATTACATCGAGCACATCATGCCCGACAAGATCCGCTGCCACTACGAGTATGTGCGGAACATGAGCCTTGGCTCGGACCTTAAGATAATATTCCTCACCCTGGCGAAGGTCTTCAGCCGGTCTTCACGCAGCCAGGAAGGGAATTTAAGCCGCGCAGAGGGCTAGGGGACGTGTCAAGCAAAGGCAGCAGCGCTAAGGGCAGCGAAGGGACCGCACGCAGCGGGTCCCGTCTGGGCGAGTTTCTGCCCGCGATCATCTTCGTGCTCATCCTGGCGCTCGGCCTTGGCACCTTCCTCTTCACCCGCGCCCAGTCGGCGGCCAAACGCGCGACTGCCGTGCGCGCCAATGAGAAGCAGGGCCTGCCCAGCGACTTCCCCTCAGAGATAGTGCCGCTTTATGCCGGGGCCACCATCACCGAGACCCTCAAGGACACAACCGAAAGCCGCGAAGGCGAGCCCATGGACCGCTGGATCGTGCACTCCTGGTCCCCCGATGAGCCCAAAAAGATCTACGAGTTCTATAACGAACTGCTTCTGGGCAAGGGCATGGCGCAGCAGATGTACATCTCCATCCCTGGCGGCTATGGCGTGGACTTCGCCGACCAGTACCAGGTGGTGAACTTCATCATCGAGAAAAGCAAGGACGACCCGGCGAAGACCAACCTCGAAATCACCTTCAACCGCCTGCAGTCCTATAAGCCCTAGGCTGTCTTATGCTCAAGCAGACTCACAACCTGGAGCTGGTGCTTAGCACCTTCGCCAGCGACCCGGCGGCTGGCTTTACACTGCGCAACTCCTGCAGATGGCGCGACAAGGATGGCCGCGCTGCGATCCTGCTGGTCGACGACCCGGATAAGCCGACCATGCTCGCCGCCCACAATGACTCAACCTTCATGCTCAGGGCCGGCAGCTATGCCGACTATCTGCGCCTGATGGGCCATCTGCTCCGCGGCGAGGTCCAGCAGGACGAAGGCTGGCCCGATCCGGCCCTGGCGGCCGCCTGGAAGCACCGCGAGGGCAGGGGGCCATACCTGTTTCTGGATTCCTGCCCGGTCGATTCCTTTCGCGCCGGCATTGAAGCCGGCTTTGTGCCTGCCCTCCCGGAGGACAGCACTGAGCCCGATTTCACCGGCGCGCACATCCTTTACTGGCTGGGGCGGCCGCAACTCAGCAACCATATCAAGCATTCCTGCCGACTCGGCCGCGGCATGGAACTCTTTGAGCTGCTGCGCCAGGGCGTCGGCTATGACCCCGAAGGCGGCTATGTCCGGGCCTGCCTGAACGCCGGCCCCAGCTTCGTCTGCGAGGTCAACGGCGAGCCGGTCAGCTGGAGCTGCACGCACCTCAACGGCAGCATGGGCATGATCTACACGCCGGAAAAGCACCGCCGCCAGGGCTATGGCACCAGCCTCTCTGCCTTCCAGATTGACCACATGCTGGCCCGGGACGGAATCGCCCAGTGCCACGTGGTCGAGACCAACACGGCCAGCCTCGGCATGCTTGCCGGCCTCGGCGCTAGGATCAGCAACGACCACAAGGTTCTCTGGCGCGTCCTGCGCTGGCCCTCCTAGCTGGAAGCGCCGGCTTTAGCCGGCCTCTTCACTGGGAGCGCCGGCTTTAGCCGGCCTCTTAATTGGAGCGCGGGACAGTGTCCCGTATTTCTCGGAGCGCCGAGTTGCACTCGGTATTCTTCACTGGGAGCGCAGACTTTAGTCTGCATTCTTTAACCGAATTCAGCCGCCATCTTTCCCGTAGGGGTGGGGCTTGTCCCCACCCATCCCAGGGCATGCCGCGCGCTCCCGTCCTGTTCCATGCTTCTGAGCTTCGGCGTTGAAATCCGGCTTACCACCAAAACACAAAATCACAAAGAAAGCCAAGCCCGTCCCTTGCTGCGCCAGCCACTGTCTGGCCCACGTGGCCCCGTACGGCAGTGCGGGGGGGCTTTGCCCGCATTGCCATGCGGGCCCACAGCCGCCGCGCCGTCCTTCGCCTCGGAACGCCGGCAGCATGCCGGCCTCTTGTCGGAGCGCAGACCTTAGTCTGCATCTTCAATTGGAGCGCGGACACCCTGTCCGCATCCCTCTCTCCCCGCTGCGTTACAATCGCTCCAGATGCCCACCTCCCAGCTCAGCCGGCAGCTTTTCTCCGCAGGCCGCTTCAGCTTCATCGGCACCGTCGCCGCGACAGACATGAGCCGCGCCACCGACAGCCGCGAAGCCGGCCGCGTCGGCATCTTCGGCAGCGCGCTGAGCTATGGCGGATCATATGGGCGAGTAACCAATGAGGCCATTGGCAGGGACGTGAACCCGCTGGGGAGAGGAGGCGGCCAGGCGTTAGTTGGCGGGATGGTCAATGGCAACAGGATCGCACCCTTCCTGCCCGCAACCTCTTACACGGGCGGCAGACAAGGAAACTGTATCAACAACGGTTGTGCCAACTGCGGCGGGGGAGTCGGATGGGGAGGCGTTAGTCACAGTTCAGGAGGTGCTATTGGAGGCGGATGCTGCGGCTGCGATTCTTATGAGTGCAGTAATCTTGTGTTCCTGAAGGAAGAGAAGGACTTGTGCATGAGTGGGCTCAGTCACTTGGAATGCTGCAACAAGATCGCTAAGGGGTGTGACTGCCAGGGCGACATGTTCAAAGACAACTGCATGTGCTGGGAGCTGCAAGGCTGTGCGATCTACGGCGGCACCTGCATGCCACCGAGGGGCTCAATCTGCAACTGCATCGAGAGTGATGCGAAGCCGGGCTCAGGAAGCGGAAAGGAGAAGAAGTTCATCGGACCAATCGAGGGAAGAGGCATTGCATCCCCGCCTGGGAGTGGAACAATAGCTGTGATCCTGTTTGGTGGCGAACTTGATTGTGTGACAAATGTTAATCCATTAAAAGGGGATGTGTCACGATATGTAATGCAAGGACTACTCAAAGCGCAAGAGTGCCTCAACGCGAGAATCGCACAGCTAGAGGGGAAATCAAACATAACAATGGATGAGCGAAGCTACCTAAACACTTTAAAGTGTGTTCAATCTCAACTTTATGGAAGCTCCGATCTCAGCAGATTCCAATACGGCGGATGTTGTTGCTATTTCAATTCATTTGGGGTAAAGCCTCCTCTAAACCAGGGACTTTTTTGTTGTGGATCCGCAAGATGGATGAAGAACTGCCTTACAGGAAAGATCTTGATCTGTCCTTTTCTTGCGAACATATTTGGTGGAACAAATGATGTTTATACTTCCCATGACAGAGATTGCATGTTTGCTGGTGCTCTATTGCATGAGTTTGGCCATTCCTGCGGCCTATCCCATTCGGGTCCATTAAGTGCTGATGCATTAGCAGCTGATCTGCTAAACTGTTGCGATTGTGGCTTGATAAGCCTGGAGTTTTTCTCATGATTGTATTCCGAAAGATACAATTGCACGGTGTCATGATTGCGCTGTTGTTAACATTTTTGCTATCTTGCACAGAATCCTTGCCTTCATTGGTTGGGGCGCAAAATAAGGGATCTACTCTGTTAGTCACAACTAAAAGAGGTACTAGTTTGAATGGGTTTAAACTAACCACTATCTTTGTTGTCTCTGCTGATTCCTTAGATTCGGCAGACAGTATTGGAAATTGTATACTGAACGCTTGGAAGAATGATACGCCGATCCCATCTACCTGCCGTAGAGAACACATAATTGACGTCATTGAAAATACAAGTACTGCTCGTGGTAGAATGGAGCCATGGTTGAACACTCAAGGAATATTGGTTACCTCATCAGATTGGCGAATTGATTCAGCTCATGTTACAAGCGCGATATCAGTTCCACTAAAGGCACCAACAGCTACATCAGCCTCTCAACTGTACTGTGTAGGTGTATTTTCAGGTGGTTATGTGCTAACAGTCAGTATAGAATAGAGATGCCGGCGCTTGCCTTGCCGAGTGAGTTAGCTATAGTATAGTCTAAGAATCGACGACTGTTCTTCACAAACGGGCGGGTACTGACCATGGACAATGGCCGCAACCTGACGACGGTTGACGGCCGCGGCAACACCTGGAGCAATTCCTGGGACGCCATGGGCCGGCGGCTGACCCTGGTGACGCCCAACCCCGGCGGCGGGGCCTTCACGCACTCCATGTACTACGACGGCAATGGCAACATCACCAAGACGACGGACTTCAAGGCTGTCTCACACTACTACGCCTACGACATGCTCAACCGCATGACCGGCCACGGCAGCAACAGCTCCGCTAACGACGAAACCTACACCTTCAGCTGCTGCAGCAAGCTGACGGTCTACACTGATGCCCAGGGCACCTCGGATCCTCCAGTACGACCAACTCAACCGCCTGCTCAGCCCTGAAGACAGCAATGGCAATACTGTCAACTACGCCTTTGACGCCATGGGACGGACGCAGCGCGGCCCTGTCCGCCGTCACTTGCTCCGCCAGCCACTGTCTCGCTCATGTGGCCCCGCACGGCAGTGCGGGGGCTTTGCCCGCATGGCCATGCACGGGCTGGCCCATGTGGCCCCGCACGGCAGTGCGGGGGTCTTTGCCCGCATTGCCATGCGGGCCCACAGCCGGAGCGCCAGCCATGGGCTGGCGTCTGAAGATGCGGACGGGAGCGTCCGCGGTCCAGCCTCAGCGCCGTCCTTGGCCTCGGAACGCCGGCAGCATGCCGGCCTCCTGTCGGAACGCCGGCTTTAGCCGGCATCCCTTCCCGCAGGGGCCGTACATCTTCGGCCAGTCCCTTGCTGCGCCAGCCATGGGCTGGCCCATTTGCCCCCGCACGGCAGTGCGGGGGTGCTTTGCCCGCATTGCCATGCGGGCCCACAGTTGGAGCGCCAGACTCTGTCTGGCGCTCCCATCCCGGTTCCAGCGATTGGTGCTTTTGTGTTTTTGTGGTAGACACACCAGGTTCGTTGTGGTCTCATCAGGTTCATGGTGCTCACATCAGGTTTGCGGTAGACACATAAAGTTCGTGGTGCACATATCCGGTTCGCGTGCAATATCTGGTTCGTTGAAGACCCATCATCTGAGTCTTGTCACCGATGCAACATAATATACCTTATGCGACATTCGTGCGCTGCAAAGCACATTTACACGCGGCATCTGGCGCGCCGGCTTCAGCCGGCTTCTACCTGATCGCCCCGCTCGGCCCAGCATCACATCCGCTTAGCGATCTCCATCAGGCTCCAGGCACTCAGCCGCCAAAGCTCTGCGCTCTGATCAGCCCCTGCTCAAAGTTCTCAATCAGGCACTTACAGGATGCTGCTGCGCTTTCAGGCTGCAGCGCCCTGGCGCAGACTGGCATCACTTTGGATAATGCGGTTACATTCTGTGCTGTTATCTTGTGATCTACTTTGCTCTGTGTTAGCATCTACCGCACAGAATACTATACACAGGAGCTGCTTTCATGCCTGATCAGCCTGCTGACCGCGCGCAATACCTGCGCGACCTTTACGGCGGCCCAGCCGCCGCGGCCCTGCTCTGGGGCATGCTCTTCACCGGCCGCGTCGATCCCGATGTCCTGGCCATCATCGGTCTCAAGGAGGTCGATGCGGAGCTGGTCCGCGAGGTCTACAGTGAGCGCCTCAAGCGCATGCAGATGGAGCTGAAGCTGGGCGATCTGCCCCTGAGCTGCCTGGCGCGCCTGGCGCGCAGTCTGGCCGGCAGCCTGCTGGCCGAGGCCCAGTACACCCGGGATCCCAAGCTTCTGCGGGCGGCCAGTACGGCCCTGGCGCGGCTGCCGGACTGGAGCCGCGAGCCGGAGCTGTATGAAATGGAGCTGGAGGCCCGTACAGCGCTCGCCGCAGCGCGGATTGAGGACGCCAACCTGCGCCGCGAGGAAAGCCGCGGCCGCCGCCTGCGCCTGAAGCTGCTCAATGACCGCCTAGCCGCGGAGTGCGCCGAAATGGAAGGCGCCGATGGCGCCGGCCCGGTCAGCGCCGAGGCTGAGGCCCTGCTGGAAGCCCAGGCCCGCCTGCTGGAGGCGCCCGCTTTGGCCCCGCAGGTTCCGGCCCAGGCACTGGCGCAGCAGTCCGCTGCGGCCCCGGCGCCCAGCGCGGAAACGACAACGCAAAGTTCAGCGGAAGAAATGCAATGCCTGGATTCCGGTGCTTTTTCGCCCTCCAAGGTTAAAAACGTAGCGCAGGAGGCGGCCGCAGGCCCGGATTCGCGGCCCCAGGCGCCGGCAAAGCCTGCCCGGGCCGCCGCTTCATAGCCCCCCGGTCCTGCTGCCTCAGCCCTTCCTGCGGCTCTTGTCAGCAAAGTTTGGACAGCTGCAGGCCCGCGCAGCTTTCGGGCTGCCGGCCTGAGCGCTATTGCGAATGCTGCAATTGGGTCAAGTCATGGTAAAATCGCGCGTCAGCCGGAGCGCTGATCGGCGGACGAATTCAGGGGTTGAGACAGAGGGTTGAACATGTCTGGGTACTATCCAGAGTCTTATCTGCGCAAACGCCAGCGTGAACAGGGTGTGCGACGCGTAATCATCGGTGTTGCCGTCCTTGTGATTCTGGCCGTTGTTGGTATTCCCATCAGCATCTTCGCGGTCCAGCACTTTGCCGCGCTCAAGGCCGGCACGGACGCGCCGGCACTGGCGCGCGAGAAGCAGGAGCTGGAGCAGCAAAGCAAGATCGAGAACCTGCCGGACCAGCAGTGGGCCGTGCAGGCCGGCCTGGGTGCCGCGGGCAAGGACACAGCTGCCCCGCAGCTGGACGAGCTGGACTACGCCGCCTCCTTCCCGCAGCTTTCCGTGGGCCTCGAGGCCGTGTCGGCACCGGCGGATGCGGCCGGCACAGAGCAGCCCGGCCAGGAAACCGCCGGCATCAGCGACCCTGCCCTGCTGCCCCCGGCAGAGGTCGCGGCCACTGGCTCCGGCGTGGACCCGGACCCGGTGACTGACCTCAGCGGCGCCAGGGACGCGGCGGGTGCAGCCGTGGCCGACAGCAGCTCGATGGCGGATAAGTACCAGCGCGTCGACCCGCAGCAGGCTGCCGACAAGACTGCGGCGGACAGGACAGCGGCGGACAAGGCGACTGCTGACAAGGTGGCCAAGGACAAGGCGGCCAAGGACAAAGCGGCGAAGGACAAGGCCGCCAAGGATAAAGCCGCCAAGGATAAAGCTGCCAAGGACAAGGCCGCTAAGGAAAAGGCCCGCGAGGAAGAGCGCAAGCGCGCCGAAGCCGAGGCCAAAAAGAAGGACAAGACTGAGGACAAGGACAGCCAGGACAAGCCTGCCAAGCCGCGCGCCGGTGAGGCCTCCATCCTGCTGGTCTATGGCGGCTCCTTCCACACGGAGGAGGATGCCAAGAAGGCCAAGAGCAGCCTGTCCAACATCGGCCTCTCCGGCACCGTGATCAGTGATGAGGTCGGGCACCGCCTGCTGATCATGCAGACCGAGGACCTGGCCAGCGCCAACGCGCTGATCAAGAAGCTGCACGACAGCGGCTTCGGATCAGCCTATATGACCCGTAAGCGCAAGTAGCCGCCCGCCCGGAACTGAAGCAAGGTGGCCCTGTCAGCCTGCGGGCGGCAGGGCCATTTTTATGCGGCTGCGCATGGACCAGCAGGCCGAGGCCGGCTCGTCCGTGGCCTGCAGGGCCCGGATCGCGGCGACCTGGCGCGCGCCGGCCGCCAGCAGCTCATCCAGGTTCTGGAAGTCGATGCCGCCGATGCAGACCAGCGGCCCGGGCAGGCCGGCAGAGCTGGCCTCGCGCACGGCTTCGAGGCCCAGTGGCGGGCCATAGGAGGCTTTGGAAGGGGTGTGGAAGACCGGCCCCAGGAAGACATAGTCCGCGCCGGCGGCGAAGGCCGCCCTGGCCTCGGCCAGGCTGTGGCTGGACCAGCCCAGCGCGATCCCCTGCCCTGCCAGCTCGCGGGCGGCGGCAAGGCTGATGTCCCCGCGGCCCAGTTGCAGGCCCTCGGCGCCCAGATGCACAGCCAGGGCCGCGTGATGGCTCATGACAAAGGGACAGCCCATCTCAAGGCAGATCTCGCGGACCTCGCGGGCCAGGGCATAGACCTGCTCCGCGCTCTGGGTCTTCAGGCGGCAGAGCACGGCATCCACGCCGCCCATGATGGCCAGGCGGGTGACTTCCGGCAGGCTGCGCGGCTGCGCGGCCTCCTCGTCCAGCACCAGCCACAGCAGGGCCTCGCGGTACCAGTCGGCTGTGATGCGGCGCGGGAACTCGCGCTCGGAGCTCTCGTAGTCATAGCCGGGGGGCGGCTGGCGCACGGCGGCCTAGTCCAGCGCGACCTGTACCAGGCCGTTGCGGATGTACTCCTCAAGCTGCTCGTCATAGACGGCGATCGCATAGCGCAGCTGGCTGGTGGAGACCGGCACGGGCACGATGATCTCGTACTCGCGCTTCTCATCGTCGAGGGCCACCATGATGTCGCTGGGATCGCGCAGGCTGTCAGCGCTCTTCTGGGACAGCAGCTTGCCGGACACAGCCGTCGCGCTGTCCGCCCCGGGGGCGGCGCTGCGGTCCATGTTGACCACCTCGCTGTAGCCCTTGCCGGAGCTCTCGCGGATGCTCACCTCATAGGGCTGGCGCGAGGAGCTACTGGTGCTGACCGCGATGTCGTAGAGCCAGTTGAAGCGGCTGGCCGGGTTTTCCTTTGTCGCCGCGCTGGCCGAGATGAATACCTGGTAGCGATAGATCGGGCGGCTGCCCTTGGGCATCGAGAAGCGGATCACCAGGTCGCGCAGATCGCCGCGGCCGGTGGAGGGCGACTCGCTGTAGAGGCGCTCGCTGGAGCGGATGCTCAGCGGGGCATAGACCTCGGCCTCGAGCTGCGCGGCGGGCTGCAGGATCTTGCCGGCCCCGGCAGCCGCAGCGCCTGCGTTCTTGCCCGGGCTCTTGCCGCTTACCTTCTCGTCAGCCTTTGCGCCGGAGGTCTTGGCCCCCGCCTTGCCCTTGTCCTTGCCTTTGCTCTTCGACTTGGCCGGCGTCCTGCCCTTGGCGCTGTCGGCCTGCTTGCCGGACATGGAGATGAACTGCTTGACCGAGCCGGGGCTCAGGTCCCGGGCGGCGATGCGGCCCTGGGGATCAATCAGGAAAGTGGAGGGAATGAGCTGCACGCCCCAGGCTTTAGCGATGCCATCGTTGCCATCGTCCCCGTCATACAGGACCGGGTAAGCGATGCGGGCCTTGGAGACGGTCTTCTTCAGGTTGCCATAGGTCATCTCGTTGTCGAGCGACACCCCGATGACAGTGAAGTCCTCGCGCTCAGCCATGTCGCGGCTGATCTTGACCACGCCGGGAAGTTCCTTCATGCAGGGGCCGCACCAGGTGGCCCAGAAGTCGACATAGACCCACTTGCCGCGCATGGCGTCAAGCGAGACCGGCGTGCCGCTGATGTCGAGGCCGTAAAGCTCGGGGGCCATGCTGCCCAGTTCCGAGCGCAGCTCAAGGGCGGCGCGGACCTCCGGGCTGAGTTCGCTGTCCTGTACGGAATCAAGTTGTGCAGACGCGCCAGAGACGTGCAGAATCAAGGCGACTGCAGCGGCGGCGCAGGCTGTAAAGCCCCGGCGTATCATGAAAATCTCTGTCCCTCCGAGCCCACAGGGCGGCGACGGACCCACCCCGTGCCCGCCGATTATAGCGGACGCAAACAGGCCGCCCGCTGTTTAGATTCGCCTGCGGCAGGGGCGCTGTTAAACCTCAGGGCCGCCAGCGCGGGCAGGTCGCCGCCAGCAGTCTGGCCGCGGCGTCATAGACCGTCTGCGCGCCGATGGTATGCAGGCAGGTGCGGTTGTGGAGCTGGCTGCCGAAGCGGGCGTCGCAGCGGCTGCAGATGCCCTCCGCGCGGACCGTGATGGAGTTGGCGTACTGGAAGGGACCGCAGCGCGCCGGGTCAGTGGGCCCGAAGAGCACCACCACCGGGCGCTGGCGCCCGACGGCCAGATGCACCGGCCCGCTGTCGGGGCCGATGAAGAGGTCCGCCTTGTCCAGCACCCAGCTCAGCTCCTCGATGGTGGTCTGGCCGACAAGGTCCACGACCGTGTTGTTGTAGCTGTAGACGCCCTCGAAGTGCACCCGCTCGGCCGGTGAGCCGAGGAAGACGAAGTCGACAGAGTTCACAGGAAAGAGGTTAAGCAGCTTGTTGAAGCTCTCCAGCGGCCAGCGCTTGTGCTCCACGGTGGCGCCGACACTGAGAGCGACGATGGGCCTTGAGCGGCCGAAGTTAGGGCCCAGTTTGTCCTTCAGCCAGACCTTGGCCCGCTCCTCGTCGATGTAGACCTTCTCGCTGTAGTCGCGGACCTCCACACCGTAGCTCTGCAGCAGGAAGGCCTTCTCCTCGATGAGGTGCTCGCGCATGTCGGGCCGGCTGAAACTGCGCGTAAGCAGCAGGTCGCGCATCTCACTGCGGTAGCCGACCCGCTCCTTCACGCCGCCAAGCAGGGCCATCAGGGCGGAGCCGAAACTGTTGTGGAAGATGAAGGCCAGGTCGAAGGAGCCGGCCTTGAGCGCCTGGACAGCCGCGCCGAAGCTGGCCATGTTCCAGTCACCCTTCGAGCGATCGTAAGGAATAAGTTCATTGACAGCCGGATCGAAGCGGTAAGATGAAATGGAGGCCGGCTGGCCCAGTACAGCCAGATGTGCTTCCGGCCACGCGCTGCGGACAGCCCGCACGCAGGGGCTGAGCATTACCAGATCGCCAATCATGGACCAGTCCATAATGACGATGCGCCGGGGATCACGGCTAGCCAAGGCGAGCCATTATAGTGATATCGCCGTGCTCCCCCCACTGGCAATGTTCAGCCCCCGCCTGCAGGCTAAGGCTGCGAATCTCCAGGCCACTGCGTCCAGTGCCAGCCTCTTTTGGCTTTCAGGCTTTTTGCTTGACGATGTCCTCTTACTTCCCCTCTACCCTCTTAGCTACTTCGCCAGAGACCACAGCGAGCCCCGCCAGCCGGCGGCCGAGATTGCTGCAAAGGTCCGTTCACAGGTCTGAATGAAGTTGACGCCGTATCCCATGGCGCTGGCCACCTCAATGCGCCGGCGGTTCAGGGCCTCCAGCCGGGCCTGGCTGGGCTGCGACTGGCAGGCCAGCTTGGCTATCTCCCATTCCAGCCACCAGATAAGCTCATGGCCGGCGAGGTCCGGCTCCAGCCGTTCTTCCTTTGGACGCGGGTCCAGGCTCAAGCCATGACCCGCCCTGAACTCGTCCAGCACGTCTGCCCAGTGCTCGGACGGCAGATAGCGCAGGGCCACCTTGAGGATCGCCAGGCTGTTCCAGCCATGGTCTTGGAGTACCTCAGGCAGCTCGTCCTTCGGGAATTCAAAACTGGCCAGGTAGCCCGGCACGTAAGCCGCAACCCGGCGGTACTCGTTAACGATCTGCCGCGGGGTCAGCACCCTGTCGCGGGCCGCGACGTTGTCTAGCCACTTGGCTTCAGCCAGCAGCGAAAGGCAGCGCAGCTGCATTTCGCTGTCCAGGCCAACGGCCAGTCCATGCCTGGCCCGGCGCAGCTGGCCCTCGGCGAGCAGGCTGCGCACCAGCTCAACCTGTTCATAAACCTCCTCGTGCTGGAGGCGCGAAAGTGCGCCATAGGCTGTAAGCAGGGCAAAGGTGCACAGCGCGCGGTCATAGGCGCTGGCCAGCGGTTCATGCTGGCAGTACTTCTCTGTCCACTCCAGCAGGCCCTGGAGCTCAGCTACCTGGTCAAAGCGGTCGCGGTTACAGGCCCCGACTGCTTCCCTGGTAAGTGCTCCAGCCAGCTGGCTGAAGGCAGCGGCTTCCATGAGCGGCTCGGGACGCTGGATGTCCTCGGCGCCATAGAGTGTCTGGCGGGTCCACCAGAGCTGGGGCTTGCCCAGGAACTCCAGCGGGCTGGGCACGGAGACGGCAATGGCGCTCATCGGCGCCCGCCTTCACCGGCACTGGGACGCGGCTCGGATTCAGCGCTGGAGCCAGAGCTCTCCTCAACCGAAGCCCCGGCCATCTGGTCCAGGATCTCCCGGGAGCGCTGCTTAAGTTTCTGCCGCGCCTCGCTGACAACGTAGCTGTGTTCGTCTGAGGCCGTTAGTGTTGAGAGCGGTCTTCCACCAGCCAGGGTTTCTGAGTCTGCAGCAGCACTGGTCCCAATCCGGCCTGAGGCGGCAGTCTCGTGAGCTGTAGAAATCTCTCCGGCCAGCATACGGCGCATTACCCGCAGGCCGGCGCTGTACAGGGCATCCTCCAGCTGATCGGGAGAGATTGCCGCGTTTCCGGGGCCTGCCGTGCTTGAACTGATGATGCCCAGCTGCTCATCAACACTCTGACCCAGCCTGGCCATGGCCCAGAGCACCAGGTCCGCCGGCGGAGCGCTCTTGCCCTCCAAAACCCGGTAGACGGTGGCCCGGCTCAGCTCGAAGCCGTCCCGCTGCAAGGCCTGATGCAGCGCCGGAACGCGCCACTGACGCTGTTCCATCAACTTTTGGATGCTAAGCGTCGCAATTGTGAGACACTGTTCTTGTTTCACTTGCTGAAGTTATCACATAAACCGCAGTAGTGCAAGTACTTCTGCCGGAATAGATACAGATTCGCGATGACTGGTGCGTGTGCATGTCATAGTTGAAAGGAACTTGAGGTCAAGGCTTCGATTTCGAGACATCTTTAAGACTCAGCAATCGGAGAGTAAGATACGCGCGCCGATAAACATCCTGCCGGGGCTGCCGGCGCAGAGAGGCTTCAATGAGCGCGAAACGTTTGTCCATCCCTCTGGACATTGCCGACATAAACCTGGCCAACGAGGGCAAGCGCCGCACTGAATGGGCGGCGAGCGAGATGCCCGTGCTTGCCAGGCTGACTGATGAGTTCAAGCAGAGCAAGCCTCTCAAGGGACAGCGCATCGCAGCCTGTCTGCATGTCACGACTGAGACCGCCAACCTGATGCTGGTGCTGAAGGCCGGCGGTGCAGAAGTTCGTCTCTGCGGCAGCAACCCGCTCAGCACCCAGGATGACGTGGCGGCGCATCTGGTCCGCGACCACGGCATATCGACATTTGCCACCTATGGCGCCGACCGCAAGAAGTACTACGAGCAGATCAATGCCGTCCTCGACTTCAAGCCCACCATCACCATGGACGACGGCTGCGACCTGGTGCACACTCTGCATTGCGAGCGCCGTGACCTGCTGCCGGGAATCATCGGCGGCACGGAGGAGACGACCACCGGTGTGATCCGGCTGCGCGCCATGGCGGCAGACGGTGCCCTCGCCTACCCCATCGTGGCGGTAAATGACGCTGACACCAAGCACCTCTTCGATAACCGCTACGGAACCGGGCAGAGCACCATTGACGGCATCCTGCGCGCCACCAACCTGCTGCTGGCGGGCCGCACAGTCGTTGTCGCCGGCTATGGCTGGTGCGGCCGCGGCGTGGCCATGCGGGCGCGCGGCATGGGCGCAATCGTCGTGGTGACCGAGATTGATCCAATCAAGGCGCTCGAAGCGGCCCTGGACGGCTTCCAGGTGATGCCGATGTCCAAGGCGGCGCCGCTTGGGGACCTGTTCATCACTCTGACAGGCAACATCAACGTCATCGATGTGGCCCACATGCTCAAGATGAAGGACGGCGCCATCGTCTGCAACAGCGGGCACTTTGACGTCGAGATCAACGTTGGCGGCCTGGGCGCTGCCGCGAAGAAGGCCAATGCCTCCCGCGACAATGTGGTGGAGTACATAATGCCCAGCGGCCGGAAAGTCCGTCTGCTGGCGGAAGGCCGCCTCGTCAACCTGGCTGCGGCTGAGGGGCATCCGGCGGCGGTTATGGATATGAGCTTCGCGAATCAGGCACTTTCCGCACAATATCTGGTCAAGCAGCATCATAAACTCAGTAAGGGTGTTTACAGCGTGCCGCGGGAACTGGACGAAAGGGTTGCCCGTCTCAAGCTGGGGACGCTCGGACTGAGCATTGACAAGCTCAGCGCTGAACAGAAGAAGTACCTGGCGAGCTACTCGCACGGCACTTAAGCCTGACCAGCGCGGGTATTGTTTAGCTGCAGGCAGTCTGCTGACGATGAGTTATCAGCATTCATGCGGTTTTGAATGTATGATTGCAGCTGTACGCGACCTTAAGTATGGCTTGAAGCGAGGCGAAGAGTGAAATACATCGCGCTGGTGCTGGCCTTGTGGCTGGCTCTGAGTGTATGCAGCCTGGCGGCTGAGCTCAAGGGGGTTGAAGCTTTTCCCCTCGACCAGCTCAAGCCGGGCCAGAAGGCCGTGGGCCACACTGTCATCCGTGGCATCAAGGTCGAGACCTTTGACGTTGAGATCCTCGAGCTTGTGCCGGACGGCGGCTTTGATGGCGGCCCGATGGTACTGGCCAGATTCAGCGGCCCCGTGGTTGAGCACTCCAAGGGTATCGCGGCTGGATACTCCGGCAGCCCGGTCTATATTGGCAGCAAGCTGCTGGGCGCCGTAAGCATGGCGATTCCATATACCGATACGCATATTGGCGGTATTACCCCGATCGGCCAGATGCTGGCTGCAATGCCCACTGGCGCCGAACCGGACTATACCAACAACACTGTCCTGCCAAAGACTGAGCACAGCGGCACGCCCATCGATGAAGAGGGCAACCCGATTGATGAGCGTGGCGAGAAGATCGCTTATACCTCTGATGCTGCTGCCGCTCTGCGCTTTAACGAGAGCATGCGTGCTGAAGGCATCAAGCGCTACGCCGCCGTGCCCTGCACCACCCCGATCCTCTACAGCGGCATCAGCCCGCAGATTATGGCGCGCTACCAGCCCCAGCTTCAGAAGCTGCTGGGCCCGAACTTCAGCTTTGCCCCCGCCCCGGCCGGAGCCGGCGGCGATACGGGCCTGCTCCAGCTGCAGCAGGAAATGCAGGCGGCGGGCGGCGGCGCGGCCCCGGGCCTGCTTTTCGCGCCCAAGACGCCCGGCCCGGCGCTGAAGGGCGGAGATGCCGTGGCTGTCTCCCTGATGCAGGGTGATATTGAACTGAACGCTATCGGCACCGTGACCTACAGCGACGCCGATGGCCGCGTGCTGATCTTCGGCCATCCCATGCTGGGCAGCGGCAGCACCAACCTGCCCATGGGCAAGGGCTATGTGGTCTGGACCTTCACCAGCATTGAGCGCGCTTTCAAGCAGGGCGTGCGCCTTGACACCCTCGGCACACTGACCCAGGACCGGCTGGCCGCCTGCGGCGGAAAGCTAAACACCCAGCCGGACCTGATTCCCTTCAAGATCAAGATCAAGGACATCGATAACGGCAGCGAGCGCGTGATGAACGTCTCGGTCATCCGGCACCCCGACTACACGCCCATGCTGATGGCGATGGCGCTGAGCCAGGCCGCCGGCAAGGTCCTGGACCGCCAGAGCGGCGGCACCATGAAGATGAGCTACCACATTGAGGGTATCGGCCTCAAGGAGCCGCTGCGCCGCGTCAATTACTACAGCGACGACATGGATGTGATCAGCCAGGGCGCCTACGAACTGGCCCCGATTGCCAACCTGCTGACCACCAACATCTACCGCGATGTGAAGCTCAGCAAGGTTGAGGTGCTGCTTGAGATCACCCGCAACCGCGTCAACGCCTCGATTGACGACGCGGAGCTGGTGATTGACAAGGCCACGCCCGCCCCGGGTATGCCGCAGACTCCTGATATGCACCAGGTCCTGCCGGAGCAGACCCCGCCCAGCCAGCCGGCACAGCCTGCGCAGCCAGGTTCAGGCATGGTGCTGCCGGGCGGCAAGCTGCCGCTGAATCAGATCAGCTCGCAGCTGCCAGCCATTTATGGCGGTGTCCCGCTGCAGCAGCAGGATCCTGATCAGCCGAACCCCAATCCTAATCCGAACCCGAACCAGCAGCAAAGCACTACCCCGCCGCCGATCATGGGCCCGGGCGGGATGATGCCGGGCGGCAATATCCCCACCTTCGCCCCTGGGGAGACGATCAAGGTCCGCGTGCGCCTGCAGCCTTTCCGCACTGACGCGATCTTCCGCGAGTTCAGCATCAAGGTTCCCGATGACTTCCCCAGCGGTTCGACCATGATCCTGGTGCATGGCGGCGGCGACCTGATCTCCATGTCTGACATCAACGGCAAGGGCCGCAACCTCTTTGGCATGGGGCCGATCATTGAAGTGAAGGACCACGACCTGGATTCCATTCTGGATCAGATCATCGAGTGGCCGCTGAACAATGAGCTGCTTGTCACTCTGGCGCGGCCCTTCGACCCGGCTGCCCCGCAGGAGCTGGGCGCCCAGGATGACAACAAGGAAAAGCCGGACGACAAGATCGACGCCAAGTACCAGATGGAGTACGTAATCTACAACGGCTTCATGCTGCCGGTGAACATCCAGACCAAGGAAGACCAGGCCCTGGCGGCGCAGATGACCGGCACCATTCCGGCCGATACCGGAGCCCCGACCACTCCGGCCGGTGACAGCGCCCCGCAGAGCGGCCAGCCTGATGCCACGGGCGAAGGCGACTACATCCGCACCAGCGCCAGCCTGCACGACGGACTGCGCCAGCCACTGGAGCGGCTGCGCGCAGGCAAGGGCAGGCAGTTCTAAGCCGCGCCGAACCTATACAGTGAACTGAAATGAGCCAGGCGTCTTAAGTGGCGCTCGGCTCACTGCTTTTGCGGAAGCCGATTCCGGGGCGCTTGAGCGTCTGCTGGTCGAACTCCTGATAGCGCCGCACCAGCTTCTCCCATTCCAGAAGGTCAGGCGAGGTGCTCTCGAGGGCGCTCTTCAGGTCGCTCATGCCAATGGCGCGCTGCTCGCCTGTCTCGATAGCGCTGCGCCACGGAATCGTGGCGGCGTTCTCGACGACCTGGCGGATGGCATCAGCGCTGTAGTTGTTGGAGTTCTGCGCCAGCCAGGACCAGTCGATGTCCTCACTGACCAGGGGCCGCTGGTTCAGGTAAATCTTGAAAATCTCGGCGCGCTCGGCCGGGCCCGGTGGCGGCACGAAGATCAGGCGGCCCAGGCGGCCGGGGCGGCGCAGCGCGAAGTCCACTTCCCAGGGCGCGTTAGTTGCGCCCAGCACCATGACCTTGTCGTTGTCACTGGTCAGGCCGTCGAGCTCAATCAGCAGCTGGCTGATCAGCTTCTTCTCCCAGCCGCTCTGCATCGAGCTGCGGCTGCCGCCGATAGCGTCCACCTCGTCCAGGAAGACGATGGATGGGGCGCGCTTGCGGGCGGTGGCGAAGATCATGCTCACAGCCTTCTCGGAGTTTCCAACCCACTTGTCGAGCACCGAGGCCAGGTTGACGTTGATGAAAGAGACCTGGCACTCGCCAGCAGCCGCGCGGGCCAGCAGGGTCTTGCCACAGCCGGGAGGGCCGAAGAACAGAATCCCTCCGCCGGCGCGCTTGCCATAACGGCTGCTGATCTCAGGGTACTTCAAAGGGTACTCAATGGTCTCGCGGATGGCCTGCTTGACCTTGTCGAGTCCGCCGATGTCGCTGAAACGCGCCTCGGGTATCTTGGCCTCGCCAAGCACGGCCTCTTCGTCACCCCGGCCAAAGGCCGTATAGATGTCGTCCTCCATGCCATAGCTCTGGCGGTGCAGCATCAGGCTGTGGCGGATCTGCTTAGCCTCAGGGTTGCCGGGCTGCAGTTCCAGCACGCGCTCAGCATCCTTGATAGCCTCGTCAAAGTAGTCGAGGCTCTCGTTGACCTTGGCGCGCTGGAGGAAGAGCTCAGGGTTTGCCGGCTCAAGCTGGACCAGGCGGTCCAGCACCTTCAGGGAGTCAATATTGCGGTTAAGCTGGAAGAGGCATTCCGACTGCTTCTTGAGCGCCAGCGGATCGTCCGGATACTCATCCAGAAATGCCTCGACGTCGTCCAGCGCTGCCTCGTAATCTTCCATCTTGAGGCAGGCTTCAGCCCGGTCCAGCAGATAGCCGTGCTGATCAGGATACTGCTCGAGCAGGCGCTCATAGTCGCCACGGGCCCGGGCTGCATCCCCCTTATCCAGGTTGTAGTCCGCGCGCAGTTCGCGCAGCGGACCATGGAAGGGGAAGAAGAACAGGCCCAGGGTGGCCAGTTCAATCAGCGACTCATCCTCATGATTGTGCTCCAGGCGCCTTGAGACACGCATGAAAAGCTCAGCGGAAAACAGCGCCTGGCTGTTTGGCGGCAGGTAGAGCCGCAGCAGCTTTTCGAGGGGCTCCTGGAGCTGACGGACTACATCTTCCTTGCGCAGGGTCTCCAGCGCCATGCGGAAAAGCTTGAGAGCATAGTCTCGGTTCTGCTCTGCCCGGCTAAGCCGCAGCACTGATTCCAGGACAGCTCCAATACGGGCAGGTACCTCAGAGCGTGGATTCAGCACATAGCGTTCCACGCTCAGCAGCAGCTGGCGCTTCTCCGCCAGGCTGAGGTCAGGCAGCTCTGACAGAACGCCCAAAATGTCAACTTTTGTATCCGCAGGGGAAAGCTTGAGCCTGAGCAGGTCCTGCTCGAACTCACGGCGGCGGCGCAGCGGCGTCTGAGGCAGCTGGCTGTCAAGAGAACGTGCTTCCCGGGGGGGCTCCGGGCTTTGGTGCTGATCTTGCATCTGCTGCTGAATTATACCTGCCGGCGGCAAATCTATCGCATCAGGCCTGGGCTATGTTGTTTAGCAGTGGCGCTAAAGGGGAATAACGCCCGGAATGCAGCACGGAAGAACAGCGGAGTACGAAGCAAAGGCAGCTCTTGAAGGGCAGCTCCTGCAACCTTTGTGCCAGTTTGTCAGTCACAAGGCAGTGAGGCTCGCTGAAATTCGACCGTGCTGTGGGCTCGGAAGGCCTGCCAGGGGCGAAATGGCAGCAAAAAAGGACAGTTTCGTATCTGAACAAGTATCGGAGTTTGCTATGCCTCGTCTGCTCACAATCTGGTGCAGTCTGATAATTGGCCTTATGTGCATTCTTTTGGTTGCAGGTTTTGACGTTGACAGGGTTGCCGAGAACGCCAGAGAACATGCCATTCGTGTCTCAGATGCAGCCCTATAGTTGCACGATTTTATGCAAAGCAAACTACCCCGCCGGTCAATATCGCAATTTTGATGACCGGTTAAATTAATGTGAGAATCAAATTCTTTCGACAAGACCTGTGATTAGCCGTTACATTTATCTTAAAATAGGCACCCCCGCGGACGCTGGGATGTTCGCAGCAGATTGAAGTCACACGCCTACGGTGTCAAGAGGAATCGCGTGCCTAAAGCTACCAAGATGCAGGAACTCGTCGTGCTCGGCCTTCTGAACGAGAAGCCGCGCTACGGCTACGAAATCAAAATGATCATCGATAATGTCATGAGCCACGTGATCGATGTTTCATCCGGCTCACTTTATTATGCCCTCAAGAAACTGCGCGAGCAGGGTCTGGTGAAGGAAACCGCGGTCGAGAAAGTCGGCCGGCGTCCCGAGCGTTCCATCTACGAGATTACGGAGCTTGGCCAGAAGGCCTTCAGCGAAGACCTGCCAGAGCTGATCTTCCCGCAGGCGCGCCCCTTCTTTCCGCTCGACCTCGCGCTCTACTTTCTGCCCTTCGTCGATCCACGTGAGCAGCTCAGGCGGGTGCGCCTGCGCCTGGCTTACATCGCCCTGATGATTGAGTACAGCTCAGAGATCGAAGACCGCTTCTCAAGCAGCGCCCCGCCACACCACATGATGGTGCTCATGCACCAGCGGCACTACATGTTCATGGAACGTGATTATCTGACCGGGCTTTGCCAGGAGCTCGAGAAGCACGTCAGCTATGACCTTAGCGCCGCGGACATGCAGGAGGTCGCACTGGCGGCGAAGAACTACAAGGCCCGTGTCAGGTATGAAGTTGTGACCAACCCTGAGCAGTAGCGGGACTGACCTACAATCGCTCGGTGTTTGACTGGTCCAATCTGGCGCCTGATGAGATCTTACTGGCCCTGAGGGGCCTGAGCGATGGCGCGGCAAGCGGCTTTCTGGACACGCATCAGTTCTCAGTGCTGCTGGACAACCCTGAGCTGCGCCTTAACGGCGGACATCCGGCAGCCCAGTATCGCCGCGGCAGCCTTGAGGCTCAGCCTGCTCTGATTATCTGGACCTGCCGGCGCAGCGACCTGCCTGAGGGTCTGGGCAGCGCGCGAGCCATCCGGCAGGCCTGGCGCAACGCCGGGGAAGCGGCATGGGCTGTTGGCGACATCATTGTCGGCAGCGATTCCTGCTGGTTGGCCAGCTTGCCGGAGGCACCAGTGCGTGGCCTTATTCCTGCTCTTGAAGCTGCTGACCCGGCGACGGAGCTGCCAGGCGTGCAGCCTGAACGACTGACCGCCGCGAGCCTACGCGCAGATGCCGTGATCGCCTCACTTTTCAAGGTCAGCCGAGGCGAAGCACAGACGGCGATCGAATATGGCTTCGTCTTTCGCAACTTCCGGCCACTCAACCAGCGCACGACCCAGATACGCCAGGGCGACGAACTGGTCTATCGCACGAAGGGACGGATCCAGATCACGGAGATGGAAGAGAACAGCCGCAGTGGCCGCAACTGGCTCAGCTTCAGGCGTTATCCCTGTTGATGCTGCTGTCAGAGGCCGGGGCCGGCTCTAGCTGGCCAGCATGCCGCGGCTGTAGACCACTACCCTGTTGCGGCCGCGCTCCTTGGCCTGGTACAGCGCCACATCCGCGCAGTGCACGGCCTGGTCCACGTTGAGAGCTTCAGCATGGTCACAGCAGTAAACGCCGCAGGAGATGGTGCAGTGAAGCTCATGTGTCTCAAAGGCCACCATGCACTCTGAGACCTTCTCGCGAAGTCGTTCGGCAATGATCTTCCCAACATCCTCGCTGGTGGCTGGCAGGAGGATTAGGAACTCCTCGCCGCCAATGCGTCCAAAGACATCGCTTCGACGCAGAGTTGAGCTGATGGTCTGCGAGACGCACTTGAGGATCTTGTCACCGGCGGCATGGCCGTAGGTGTCGTTGAAGGGCTTGAAGTGATCAATATCCAGGTAGATCAGAGTCAGTTCAGAATTCGCGCGGGCGCTGCGAGCCAGCTCCTCTTCAAGGCGGCGGAAGCAGAAGCGGCGGTTGTACAGCCCGGTCAGCGGGTCGGTGCTGGCCATGTACTCCAGGTCGGCCATGCGCTGCTTGAGCTCGTCCTGCAGGAACTTGATCCGCACGAGGTTATAGACCTGCGCCATCAGCTGGTACTCGCTGGCGCTGAAGTTCAGACAGGCCAGGGCGCCGTAGTACTGCGCCTCCATCATCACCGCGCCATCCACTTCCTCGTGCAGAACAAAGACCACCGGGACGTCCTCAAAGGCCGACGCCGCGCGCACCTGGACGCACAGCGAGCTGACGTCCTCGATACACTGTGAGCAGATGATTGTGACGTCGACACGGTCTTCGTTGGCCTGAGAGACGGCGTCAATCGCGCCGTCAGCGTGGACGACTTCATAGTTGTACATGTCCAGCAGCGACTGGATCAAGGTCCCGTCAGCGCTGTTGTCCGCGATGACGAGTATCCTCGGGCGGCCAACCATGCGCTGGTTGTAGGGCAGCAGATCTCCGAGGGATGGACTCACAGGATTTTTATCGGCAGAGCCAAAGCGCATCTGCAGAAGGCCGCGTGTTAGAATCGGGGAGTGGCAAGCAGCGGTGAGCAGAGCGATTTTGCTCTTTATGAGTTCCTCCGCAGCACTGATACACATGCCCCCGAAACCCAGTCCGCACTCGCCTTCGCGCGGGTCTTCGCCGACCTGGCCCGGAGGGTGATTGCCGCCCGCTGCGCCCAGGACGGGGATGAGGTCGCCTACCCGCCCGGCCTGAGCTATTACACCCTGCGGGCCTTTATGGACCAGGGGCACGAGCAGCTCTCGAGCCGGCTGTCTTCCATGGCCGGGCCGGACTGGCCGGGCCAGTGGTCATACCTTCTGGCCGACCTGGCCGAGTACCTGGCGCGTATCCATCAAACTGCCGCCCCCGAGCGCAGCTCCCTGCAGGTCTGGGTGGGCAAGCCCGGCCAGCAGCAGATCCGGCTTTTTGGCTGGGCCACCACAGACGGCCTGGCCCTGGCAGGTGCCGTCCCGCCCGGCTTTGAGGCCCTGCGCGGCCTGCCGGTGGAGCCCTATCTACTGGACAGCGCCCCCGAGGCCGCGGCAATGCTGGCGCACTATGACGTGCATGGCCTGTCCATGATGGCCCTGACCCTGCGCTACCTGCGCAGCATCGGTATCAGCGAGCCGGCCTGCGCCATGAGCTTTGAATGGACCGGCGATATCGGCAAGCTCTGGAAACGCGCTGTCCCGAAGACCTTTGACCTTGATGCCGGCATCCGGGCGGTGATCATGCTCGACTGCTCGGTCCATTCCCGCAAGCCGGCGCACACTCTGCGGGCCCTGGCGCGCCTGGAAGACAGCCAGCAGTCCAGGCTGATCATGGTTGACCACCACCCTGACACCTTCATCCTGGCCCCGCAGATGCTGCACCCGAACCTCGACCTGGTGCTGACGGACGTCTTCAGCTGCGGCCTCAGCAAGCGCTGGGAGCAGACCGAGCTGGAGATCATGGCGCTGGGCGCACTGAGCGACAAGGTGCCTGAGATCGAAAGCGCATTTCCCGCCAGCAGCTACCCCAGCCTGCACGCTGCCGTGGAGGACTATCACCAGCGCCACCTGCAGTACAGCCCGACGCCAAGAGAGCTGCGCAACCGCGGCGAATACCCGCTGCGGCCCCTCTGGGAAGCCATCGCGGACGGGGCAAAGCTGGAGCCGGCACTGGCTGAGCGGGTGCTGGGCAAACTGCCGCCGGCTGAAGAAGTGCCGCAGGCGCAGTATCAGCTTGTCGGCGGCGTGCTGGTGATCACCCAGCAGCTTCAGGCGATGGGCCGGGCCTGGTATGCCCTGCTTGAAGAGCTGATGAAGCGTGAGAACGTGCCCTATGCCATCGCTGTCCGGCTGCTGGACAAGCGCCGTGCCAATTTCCTGCTGCTGACGCGTTGGCAGCTCACGCATGTGCCGCCGGTGCGCTACTTCATCCCTGAGCGCAACCTGCCGCAGGTGCTGGGCCACCCGGGCGCGCTCTGGGCCGACATGGACAAGGACCAGGCGCCGGACTTCCTGCGGGAGGTTATCGCCGGCATCAACCTCTACCTTGGCCTGGAGCATGACAGTTCAACGGCAATTGAGCAAATCAGCAAGAACATCCTGGAGGCTGAGCCAGTCCGGATGGAGAATGTTCCGGACCCGGCGGCGGCCCCGCCGCAGGATGACGACCTGGATGACTAAGTACAGTGCCCGCTGGGCTCCAACTGGGAGGAATACATGCGCAGCCTGATTCTGGCCACCGTGATCGCGTTCAGCGCCGCCGGCTCGGCCCTCGCTGGCCAGGCCGGCGAGGTGGAGGCCGTATCGCTGACGGTTTATAACAGCGACCTTGCCCTGATCCGCGAAGAGCGCAGTCTGCAGCTGGACGCCGGCACCCAGCTGGTGGTCCTGGACAACGTCTCTGGTCAACTGCGGCCCGAGACCGTGCACCTTGACACCAATGGCGGCAATGTCGCCGTGCTGGAACAGAACTTCGACTATGACCTGGTCAGCCGTGACAAACTGCTGCAGCGCTTCATCGGCAAGACCATCACGCTGCGCGACGACTACAGCAAGACAGAAATGACCGGCCGCCTGCTGTCTGTCAGCAGCGGCATAATTCTTGAAGTGGACGGCCAGGTGCTGCTGGACCCGCCGGGCCGCATCATCCTGCCCAGCGGCGCCGCCGACCAGCTTCTGCTGCGCCCCACCCTTTCCTGGCAGCTGGCCAGCGCCGCCCCGCTCAGCACCCGGGCTACGGTGAGCTACCTCTCTGGCGGCCTGTCCTGGAACGCGGACTACGTCATGGTGCTGAGCGCTGACGATAGTCGCGGCAGCCTGGAGGGCTGGGTCACGCTGAGTAACTACAGCGGCACGACCTATGACAACGCCAGCCTCAAGCTGGTGGCCGGAGAGGTCAACCGCGTCCGGGACGAAATGGACTATGCCATGAAGGCTGGCGCGGCAGCACCGATGGCCGAGGCCTCCATGGCCGACGGCTTCCAGGAAGAGTCCCTCTTCGAGTACCACCTCTATGACCTGCAGCGGCAGACCACGATCAGGAACAACCAGCAGAAGCAGATTGGCCTGCTGAGCGCCAGCGACTTCCCGGTAAAGAAGGTCATGGTCTTCGACGGCATGAACGGCGGCGATGTGAAGGTCAACGTCGAGTTCAACAATGGCGAGGAGAATGGCCTTGGCATGCCGCTTCCGGCCGGGACCATGCGGGTGATGAAGGCTGACAGCGAGGGCGAACTGCAGTTCATCGGCGAGAACAACATCAAGCACACCCCGCGCAAGGAAGACATCCGTCTCTTCATCGGCAACGCCTTCGATGTGAAGGGCGAAGTGACACAGACCGAGTACAAAGACCTTGGTAACGGCTATACGGCCAGCTACAAGGTCAAGCTTAAGAACCGTAAGGAGAAGGAAGCCGTCAGCGTAACCGTCCCGGTGGTGGTCTACGGTGAGTGGAAGATCACCGCGAGCAACCACGATCCCATCGACAAGGACGCCTGGACGAAGGAGTTCATGGTCAACCTGCCCCCCGACAGCGAGAAGGAGCTGACCTACAGCATCCAGGTGACCTGGAAGTAGGCCAGATCCGGCCTGAGAGGGCAAACATGGCAGACAGAACTATACCTTCCAGACTGACGTCTAACACTGCGTGCAGTGCTATACTCCAGACATGCCACTCGCGCTGATAGTCGGAATCGGCACGCAGGAGCTGCTGATCATCGCCGGCATCCTGCTGCTCATCTTTGGCGCCACCAAGGTGCCACAGCTCATGCGCGGCTTTGGCCAGGGCATCCGCGAGTTCAAGGATGCTGTGAAGGACGAGTCGGCGGCCCAGGGCGGCGATGCTAAGCCTGAGGCCAACGGAGCGGACAAGCCGGCCTAGGCCTGCGCAGTGGCGGGTTTCCGGCCTTCCCCTAACTTCGGCCAGGAATTTTCCGCCGAAGCCTTGACAGCGCTAAGCACCGACGGTATGATTACCGTCCTGGTGTTAATAGCGCGAGGGGTACACCCGGTCCCATCCCGAACCCGGCAGTTAAGCCTCGCAGCGCCGATGATACTGGAGGGGCAACTCTTTGGGAAAGTAGGACAACGCCAGGATTTTTTTTTTGACCTGAACAAGGGCGGCCACGGCCGCCCTTTTGTTTAGCTGCCCACAGCCGACGCGCTAAGGCGCCAGCAGCGCCTTGAAATCATCACGATCGCGCAGGCTTGTCAGGTCTGTGTCACCCGGAAGGTAGCTGCGGTAGCTGTTGTCCTTGTCCAGGCTCAGGCTGAGCTGCAGCTCCGCCATGGCTTCATCCCCGCGGCCGCTGCGGGCCAGCGCGCAGGCCAGGTTGTAATGGTGCCCCGGCTCTTCGGGCTGCACCTGCGTCAGCTCGGTGAATACACGTATCGCTTCCTGCATGTTGCCGCTGTTCAGCTTGTTATAGCCTTCAGTAGTCAGCGCCCAGGGCCGGGCGATGTTAAGCAGGCGGGCCAGTTCCTCAAAGGGGTCGGGGGCGTCGTCCACCCGCAGGTCGTACTTCACATCGCTGTAGCCGCCATAGCCTGCCCCGGCCTGGCTGACCTTCAGCGCGCTGCTCTGCATGCCGCGGCTGTCGCCACCCTTCGCCTGACCGGCCAACAGCGCGCCCAGCAGCCGTCCGGCCAGGTCCTTGCCGCCGTTGTATGCGCTGCTCTGGGTCTGCGTCAGCTCGAGCGCCAAAACACTGGCCGGGTCATCCATGGCCAGCGCCATGGCATCCACTACCTCCGAGCCGGTGAGGATGTTGCCCTGACAGGCATAGACGATGCCGTCCTTGCTGATCCCGGTTCGGCCGCCGGCCCAGGCCATGCACTTGCTGCCGGTGAAGCTCTGGGCAACATCGCCCGCGCTGGGGCTGATTAGATTCAATGCCAGCAGCGGATCGTCCTGGCTTTGCATCTCCTGAATCCGCGGGTTGGCCCGGACCACGCCGATCTGGCGCGAAGCTGCGTCCTTGTCTGCGCTGATGCAGAGCTTCAGTGCGTCCTCGGCGCTGAAACCATCGCCCATCAGCTCCAGGATCCGCGGCCCGAAGGTCGGGTTACCAAAAGCCTGGCTGGCCACCGCCCCCACCCCGGCCTGGCACCAGGGCACCACTACGCCCACGCCGAAGAAGCGGCTCTGCACTGCAACGCCCACCTCGCCTGTGCGCGGGTCATAGGCGCAGACTGAGAAGGTGGCGATGTTCAGCTCCTCTTCGGGCTGCGCGCAGAGCGCCGGTCTGGCGGCAAGCGCAAGGCAAGAGAGCAGGACGCAGGTCGCAGTCCGCAGCAATGTGAGACACATGGCATCCTCCATCAGCCGCTCTGTGGCTGAGCGTAGAAGCATCTTACGACAAAAAGGCCGCCTGGTCCCGGCAAGCAGGATCCAGGCGGCCCATCAGGCTCAGTTTGAACGCAGCTTAGTTCGCGGGAACCTTGGCGGTGCCGTTGAAGTAGCTCTCGAAGATCGGCCACGAGTAACTGGCGACCTTGCGGCCGAGGTCCAGCGCCACGATATTGTCGGACTGGGTGTGGAAGCCGCCCATGACGCGGGAGATTCCGGCCATCTCCGCCGTAGCGGTGAAGGTCGGCAACTCGAGCAGGATCGCCTCATCCATGGGCTCGTGGGTGATGGAGCCCGGCACGCGCGGAGCGCAGAAGCCGAACCAGTCACTGCCCGAGAAGAGCTTCAGGATGGTGGAGGCACCGGCGCTGACGGTGCTGTGGCCGGAGGGATAGGACGGGAAGGGCGGGCAGACGAAGTAGTCGGGGGAGTAGTTCTTCCACTCCTCAGCCGGCACCATGCCGACACCCTTGCCATAGCCCAGCCAGTCCGGCAGCATCTTGCCCTTGTAGTAGTACTTCACCAGGGCCTGCGGGCGCGGACTGTCATAAACATACTTGGCATCCCAGCAGGCGACGAAAGCATCGTGGCAGACAGCGCCGACGGCAAAGAAGAGCTTGACGTCCTGATCCAGGTTGTACTTGTCGCGGCGGGAAAGGTCCTGGGCGAAGCGCAGCCAGTGGCCGGACTGGCCCGTGGAACGCGGACCGTCACGCATAAACTCAACAATGGCCTTCTGCATCGGGGTCAGGGTCGCCGTGTAGCGGATGACCTCATCCACCTCAGCCTTAAGCTGCGAGGTCTCGAGGCCAGGAGGGGGTCCCGGGCGGAACTGGTCACCACCATTCAGGGCCACGGTCTTCACGCGGCCCCACTGGGGGGTCAGGCCGCCAGGAGCGATCCGGGTGCCGTCCATCAGGGTGAACCACTTGGGCATCCAGTGGTTAGGGTCTTTGCACTCGTCCGCGGTGTTCTTGCAGACATAACCGGTCCAGTCGGAGTAGGGTTTGCCATTGCTGCCCTGAACATCGCCGGCCTGGTTGGATCCATCATTGCGATAAGCGGCAACCACCGCTTCGGCGGCAACGTTGCCCACGCCGGCAGGCGTCGAGGTATCAGTCGACTCGTTGGCAGGGTCAAAACCCATCTCACGCAGCTCGGCGTGAATCAGCTCCTGCAGTTCGGGCTGCGGGAAGACATAAAGCATAGCGTGGTGCGCGGCGTAGGAGATCGCCTCCGCCTTGTTCGCCTCGGTGCGCTCGCTGGCCGGTCGACGCAGCTTGCCGCCAAGCTGGGTGCCGACGGCCTTTTCGTCGTAGGCCGCCCAGGCTTCATACATCGCCGTGGTGACGATCATCATCTGACGGGCAATAATCGTCGGGCGCGCCAGCTTGGTGACCTTTTCAACATCAGTGGCCGTGACTTCCTGCAGGTTGTTGATCCACTTGTATGCCGCGGTGGCGTCTTTGTAGTCAGGATAGATGGCCGAGCCATCGCGGGTCGCCGCCGCGTAGTGCATGCGCATGGGGTCCATTTCCATCTGGCCCTGAGGACTATTCTCAAAGCCGATGATATTGGACTGGGCGGCTGCTTCCTCTGCCCGGGCAGCCATAGAGCTGCCCACCGCCATTGCCAGCAGCAGCATGAAGAGGACCCACGGTCCCCTGTAGAACAACCTCATCGCATTCCCCTTGTACAGTCTGTTGATGTTGTAGAAGTTGATCCTGTCAGCCGTCGTCGCAGTTACTACTGGTACAGGACCCTATCGTCGAATAACACCCTGCAAGCTGAAAATCCAGTAAACCGAACGATTTTCAGGAAAGTCGCGGCAAGCTGATATCGTGAAATGTTTCACTATTGGAGAAGGGTGAAGCAGGACGCCTTGCCGTGGTTTCGCTGGCCTGGAAATCCTGGGGTTCAAAAGTAAGTAGATGGTGCCGAAGGGGGGACTCGAACCCCCACGCCCTTGCGAGCACTAGGTCCTGAACCTAGCGTGTCTGCCATTCCACCACTTCGGCGCGGGGAAATACTATAACCGTGTTAGCCGCCTTTTGCAAGCTGATTTTGCACAGAGCCCGCTGCGGATCAGATTAAGTCTCGGCCAAAGCAAGCCGGGCGCCTTGCGCTGCCACCGGCAGGGCCTAGAATGATCGCATGGAATCGGCCTTTCTGGATGAAGCCAGCCGCGCGGTCACAACCACGCTGCTGCTGGCCACGCCCGTACTGATCGTATCGCTGGTGCTGGGCGTGCTGGTGGGCATTCTGCAGGCAGTCACAAGTGTGCAGGAACAGACCCTGAGCTTCGTTCCCAAGATCTTTGCCGTGGCTGCGGTGTTGATTCTGCTGGCCGGCTGGATGCAGCGGACGATGGACACCTTTGCAGTAAACATCTTCGGCAACCTGTCCAGCTTCATAAAGTAAGCGACCGGGCTGCTTTGCACCTATAGATAAGGCGTGTTGACCACAGGGTCCTGCATCATGTCGCTGGGCGGCTCAGCCACTGCGCAGTTGTTCATCACGGACTGCACCCCAGGCACAGCCTCCGCAATCTCGCTGATCGCGGCCTTATCCTCGTCCTTGAGAATCTCGCCGGTGATGAGCACGACGCCGTTTTCCTGCAGACTGACCTCAAAGCTGTACTGGCTGGTGCGCGGGTCATCCTTCAGGGCCTTGAGGACCGCGCCTTCCAGCTTGCTCTTGGCCATCAGGTCGCAGCCACTGGCGCAGGCCAGGACGAGGCAGAACAACAGGATGCTCAGGGCGATACGCATGGGCTGATTATAGACCTACCGGCGGCGGAACATCGTCATCCGGCTCATAGCGGCCGGCGGTGGAGAATGCTGTGATTGCGTAGGAGGCGCTGCAGCCCGCGCGCCGCAAGGCCCTGGCGCAGGCGAGCAAAGTCGAGCCAGTAGTCATCAGGTCGTCCACCAGCAGCACGGCCCTGCCCTTAACTTCCTCAGCCATCGCGCCAGGAACGGCGAAAGCACCGCGCACGTTTTCGCGGCGCTGGTTCAGGCTCTTGCCGACCTGTGTGTCAGTATCGCGCGTGCGCTCAAGCAGTTCCGGCCTGCAGGGCAATCCCAGATCGACTGCGATCCGCTGGGCCAGGAACTCGGCCTGGTTAAAGCGGCGGCGGCGCAGGCGGGAGGCAAACATGGGAACGGGCACAACTGCGCTGAGCTGTATTCCGGGCTGCTGGAAGAGCTGATCCGCCCCGGCTGCCAGCCAGGGCTTCATCTGCTCGGCCAGCACCTGACCGGCGGCCTGGCGACGCTGATACTTGAACTCCGCCAGCAGCCGCCGGCCGGCCGGGTTATAGACCAGACGGCTGCGGGCCTTTTCTATGCCCAGTGTTCGGCCGTGGCATTCCCCGCAGTCAGGGCTGGCAAAGCTGGTCTGACGCAAACGTCCGCAGCGGCTGCAGGCTGAGTTGATCAGGCGCAGCTGGGGCGCGCAGTCCTGGCAGAGGCTCAGTTCGCCCAGGCTCTGGCAGAGCACGCAGCGGGTGGGGATCAGCAGTCGCGCCAGCCACGAAGCAACTGAGCCCAGCGCTCCGTCCATCTCAGCTGCCGTCGCCGGCGCTGCGGATGCGCGCCAGCAGGCTGGTGGTGGAGAAGCCCTGCAGGAAGGGTACCAGCACCACCCTGCCCCCGCGGGCTTCGACCACCTCGCGGCCGACAACTTCCTTCCCCGCGTAGTCCTCCCCCTTAACGAGTACATCCGGCTGGATCAGGCGGATCAGCTCAAGCGGTGTGTCCTCGTCAAAGAGCGCAACCGCATCCACGCAGCGCAGGGCTGCCAGCATCCGGCTGCGGTAGTCCTCGCTAAGGATGGGCCTGTCAGCGCCCTTGCCCTGGCGCCGGACAGAGCTGTCGCTGTTGAGGCCGACGATCAATACGTCACCCTCTGCGCGGGCAGACTCAAGCTGGTGCAGGTGGCCTGGGTGCAGCAGGTCAAAGACGCCGTTGGTGAAAACCAGGCGGCGGCCCTCGCTGCGCCACTGGGCAAGCTTCTGCTCCAGTTCAGCCTCAAGTCTGGCCATCAGCGGCGGCCTCCTCGCTGTCCAGCAGCAGGATCTCATGGCGCAGCTCATCTGCGCTGATGGCGGCCACGCCCAGCTTGCCGACGGCAAGGCTGCCGACCAGGTTGCCCAGCTCCGCCGCTTCCATCAGCGAGGACCCGCTGCCCAGTGCCAGGGCTATCGCGGCGACCGTGCTGTCGCCGGCGCCAGCCACGTCGAAGACTTCCCGCGGATGGCCGGGGACATGCCCGAAGGCATCGCGGGAGAGCACATACAGCCCGCGGGCCCCGGCAGTTACCAGCACCTCCTGCGCACCCGTCCTGTCGCGGACCAACTCGCATACTTCGCGCATGGCTTTGCTGTCGGCGGAGTCCACGGACGGCATAGCGGCAATGCGCAGAGCCTCGCCCAGATTCGGCTTCATTACCCTCGCGCCGGCGAAGGCAGCGGCATTCTCCGGCTTGGGATCGACGATCACATCCACACCTGCCGCAGCGCAGGCCTTGACCAGCTTCGCGGCAAAGTCGGGGCTCAGCACGCCCTTTGCGTAGTCGCTGACAACCAGTACCTGCAGGCCCGGCAGGCTTTCCTGAAGCTTGCCCAGCAGATCTGCCCTGTACTGCTCCGACAGAACCGCTGTGTCTTCCTCATCGATGCGCAGCATGTGCTGGCTGCGGGCGACGATGCGCGTCTTCACGGTGCTGGGGTAAGCCGACGGACTGACGACGCCGCTGAGGTCCACGCCCGACAGCAGCCCGCGCACCTCGCGGCCGGCTTCGTCATCGCCCAGCGCGCCAAAGAGTGAGCACTGCCCGCCGAGGCTGAGCACGTTGCAGGCAACGTTGGCCGCGCCGCCGGGCTGCGTTGTGCGGCGCTGGACGCGTACGACCGGAACCGGCGCCTCAGGGCTGATGCGCTGGACATCGCCGTAAATGAAGCGGTCGACCATCAGGTCGCCAAGTACGCCCACCCGGATCTGGCCAAAGCCCCGGATGCGGGTAAGCAGCTGCGCGGTGGAGCTCACGGGCCGATTGTAGCAGTTCAGGATTCGCGGTCAGCCACGTTGGTGTCGCCATTGCGCAGTCTCTCAGCCTTGCGCTCGGCCTCTTCCTCGGCGCGGCTGCGGGCCGTGGGACGCGCGGCGGCGGCTTTCTTGTCGGGCTTGGCCGCGGCCGCTGCTGCAGCCTCCTCCTCTTCGCCGTTCAAAGCCGCAATGGCGTCGTCCTTGTCCAGCAGGCCGGAGCGGCTGGCCAGCTGTGCGATATCGTCCACCTGCGCGGCGTCCCTGCGCGCGGCTTCGCGCTGCTGTGCTGCCCTGCGCGCTTCTTCTTCTTCCAGCAGGCGGCGCTTCTCCTGCGCGGCGCTGGTCGTGCGGTTTGACCCGCTGAAGGTCACCCCGCCAGTGTTCTGGAAGAGGCCCTGGGCCGGGCCAGTCTGGCGGCCGGCGCCGCCAAGGTCTGCGCCGGCGTTGACATCCTCAGCCTGAGGTGTGAGGTCTGGGATGTCGTCGCTCTTAACCTTGCCGTTCACCAGGCCCACAAAGGTGAAGACATCGTTCTCCGTGTCCATATAGATCTGGGCAGCGTAAATGTAGCCCTCGGCGTCCGGCTTGATCACCACATTCTGGCGCATCAGGAAGAATTTGGCCGTTTCGTCCTGGATCACTTCGCCGGCTTCGACACTCTGCTGCTCCGAGACGATCTTTACTCCGTCTCGCAGTTCCATGCGCTTGCGGTCGAAGTTGTAGGTGATGCTGCCGGCTTCGGCGGTCAGGGGCTTTAGCAGGGCGGTCTTAAGGTCTTCTGATACCTGGCCTTCCTTGATCAGCCCGCCCTGGATCAGCCAGTCGCCGTCCTGCTGGCTGAAGACCGCGCGCTGGTTGCTGTCGCCCTCGACATAGAAGTCCTTGGTCTTGTCGTTGACCTCGATGTAGGTGCCCTTGATGTTGCGCTTGGCCTGGAGAAACTCAACAGTCTTGCCGGGCTGGGCGTAGAACTGTGCCAGGCCTGATTCCTCGCTGTAAAGCACCAGGTCGGCGTTGATCTTGGTCGGCGCATCCGTCAGCGCACGGGCCTTCTTCTCGTCCTCGCCCTCAACAAGCTTGTTGACGAAGATCCACTCATAGTTAGTAACTTCCAGGACGACGGTGCCGCTCATGGCATAGACCTTCGTCTTGTCGTTGTAGTCCAGGCGATCAAGAGTGCCGTTAAAGCTCGGGTGCACCAGGCGCACACTGTCTATCGCGCTCAGCTCCTTGCTTTCCCAGTTGTAGAAGAGGGTCTTGCAGAAGAGCTCGAACTGCTGCCCGGCGAAGTAGTTGCGCACACGGTTCTTCTTGTCCTGGCTGAAGTCGGGCTGGCTCGATCCGGCCTTGGCGTTCTTCTGGAACTGCACAAATCCCGAAGCCTGGAAGCGCTTCTCCTTGAAGTTGATCAGCAGGTCGTCCGTGCTCAGGGTGTACTGCGGGTCATCGATCGAGACATTGCCATACAGGTGCGCAACTTCATTGTGCTCGTCAATGTCGGCGGTATCGGCTGAGATCACCACCTTGTTGTAGTAGATCTGCAGGCCGCCCTCGATATGGAACTGCTTGGTTTCCGTGGAGCCGCTGATCTTGCCTGTGGGTATGACCACGCGGGCGAAGTTCTGGGCTACACCTCTTGAGGGGTCCTGGGCATCCTTGGCGATCTCTTCCTCTGAGCTGCCTTCCGGCAGCATTGAATCGCCCAGCAGGGACTCAAATGGCTCCACTGGGCTTGCCGGGCCGGGGGGCTGGGCCACCACCTGCCCCGGCGCTTCGCCGATGCTGCCGGGCTGGTCCTGGGCGAAGCCGGGAAGCAGCTTCTGCAGGTCCTCTTCAGAGAAGCCGCCGCGTCCACCGTCTGCCGGAGGCGCACCACCGCCTGGCTTATCGGGCACGAAGCCCGGCTGTCCCGACAGGGGCCGCTCGCCGCCTGCGGCCGCATCTGTTCCTTCCTGGCCGGGTCCTGGCGGCAGTTTGGGGCCCGGGGCAGCATCCTCGCCGGCTGCGGCTTCTTCTTTATCCTTATCCTTACGGCCGAGCAGCTCGTTGATCTTCTCCAGCGCGCCGGGTGCGATCCTCTCAAGCAGCGAAGGTTCGGCCTTGGCCTCTGCGGTATTGATTGCCCCATCCTTGGATGCATCGGCCTGCGCCAGCAGCACGCGGCCCTTGGAGTCCTTTCTCAGGCGGCTCTTTGCATCAGTTCGCGGCGCTTTGCTTTCGGTTTCTACTTCTGGGTCAGCCTCTGCTTCAGTTTCAGAGCTGGCATCTTCGCCTTCGGCATCAACAGCGTCATCCGGCGAAACTGCGACTTCCGTGCTTTCGCCGCCGTCAGTCTCAGCATCCGCCTGGGCACAGGGATGCCCTGGCACAAGCAGGCTTAGGCACAGGAGCACTGCGGTGAGAAGAGCCGCGAGCAGGCGCGCAGGTGCAGGGTGCTGCTGGCGAAGAGTGCTCATTCCTCTTCGCCTCCCGACTCCTCACCCTCTTCCGGAGGCTGCGGCTCGCCCGCGATGCCTTCTGGTATCTCCACGCCGTCCTCGCCCAGGCGCAGGATCAGCTCCTGCGGCCGGGATTCCTCTTCAGGCGCAGACGGGTCATCAGGAATAAACAGATCCTCGCTGCCGGGGTCGCGCTTCACGCCGCTGTTGATCGGCGGTATGCCGAGGCCCTTGCCGGGGGCCTTGACTTCCTCGGGGTCGACATGCGAAGCGACCAGCCGTTCCTTGTTGGGGTCGCGGGTGGGTTCAAGCGGAACATCCGGGTCGCTGATCTCAGCGGGTACAGGCTCTTCCCTGGATTCCGCCACTGCGCGGTTGATGTCGTTGGCATACTTGGCCGGCAGCCTGATCGTGGCTGACGCGCCGCCTTCGACCTCCATGTACTTCGAGTCGTTGTTGTAGACCAGCGCGGCGCAAAGGAAGGTCTGGCCGTCCTTGTCCTTGAACTTCACATCTTCCTTGGCGGTCAGGCGCTTGATCTGGTCCTGATAGACGATGGTCTGGGCGCTGATCTCGCGGTTGTCCTGGCGCAGCCAGACCTTGCCTGAGGCGATGAAGTCGTTGTTGTTCAGGTACATCACGGCTTTGTCGGCATACATCTCAGAGTATGCGCCGATCAGGCGGGCCTGGTCGTGGTCGCCAATCTCGATCAGGTTCTCGTCAAGAAGCCAGTCGCCGGAACCCTGGGCCATGACGATGTTGCCGTCAAGCAGCACCATCTTCTCGGCATACTCCGTGCCGGCATACTCAGGCTTGTCCGAGCCGCCCCAGTAGGTCAGCTTGTCCGCTTCAGCGCGGCGGTCGGCCTGGATCACGGCAGCGCGGCTGTGGCTGATCACGCAGTCGCGGCCCCAGAAGTATTCAATGTCACCTGCCTGGATGCGCGTTTCGTACTTGCGCATGGCCTGCACGGCCTTGTCCTCGCCGAACTTCTTAGGCTGGCTGGGCTTGATGACCATGCCGATGTTGCCGTAGCACTCTGCCCACTTCCTGGCGATATGCGCCTCGAGGTGGTCGGTGGCAACGGTGACATCCTCCTTGGAGAACTTCACCTGCTGCGGAGTGGTTTGATACTTGCCAATGTCGATGATCTGGCCTTCAAAGTCCTTCACCTTGAAAGCCCGGTCGTAGTAGCGGCTGGTGGCCAGGACTACCTGGTTCTGCTTGTCATAGATGACTTCCTCGGCGCTGATGACCAGCTTCTCGAAGTCCTCAAGCTTCAGCTCTCCGACGTCCGTCAGTTCGCGCTCGGTGATGAACTGCGTGTCCTGCAGCGACGCCACATCGCCGCGGACATTGCCAATGAACTCCATATAGGTAAGCTCGCGGTCAGCCTGCATGTAGGCCGAACTGAGGCGGTTACCGTCGCGGCTCGTTACCTCCACCCCGTTGGGAAAGCGGAAGGATGGCGCGCGCTTCTCGCGGGATGCTGGTGTGGCAGCCTCCTTAAAGCGGCGCCACTCCACGCGCGGGGCGGAAACCGCCATGCCGTCGCGGGTTTCGATCTTGAAGCTGTCGGCGCCCTTGTAGCCGCCGTAGATAGTGAAGTCTTCAGTGCGGGTGTTGTATTCGACCGTGCCGGCTTCAAATGTCAGTGAGCTCTCGCCGTTCTCGTAGTACTCGGCCTTCGCGTCCTTGAAGCTGGCCTGCTCCTGGTCCTTGGACAGGGTAACGGAGCTGCCCTCTATCTTCATCGCCAGCTCACCCTCATCGTTGATGACGGTCATGGCGATGGGCTTGTCCACAGAAAGGTAGACCTCGCTTTCCGGCCGCGACTTGATCGCGGCGATCTCCTCATCCGAGCGCTCGAAGATGTAGCGGATGCCTATGTAGGCGGCCACAAGCAGCGCAGTAATGAGCAGATTGCGCAGAAACGCGAGCAGCGGCGCCCAGCGCTGCCGCCGGATTTGACTGACCTTCCTTTCCATGCCTCCTCGGGGCGCCTAATTCTAGCCCGCGCCAGCAGCAGGACGGAAAGCGCGGCCTCGGCGTTTGGAAATGCGAGGCGACTCAGGATCCGACCAGCAGGCGCTCGGCAAGGGCGCGTTCCTCCGCGCTGCCCTGCCCTCCCAGCATGCGCATCAGCTCCAGCACCCGCTCCTCGGAGCTGATCGCGCTGATCCTGACGCTGCTGGCAGCCGCGGCGCTGTCCTTGCGGACGCTGAGGTGCGCCTGGCCGGCGGCGGCAACCACCGGCAGGTGCGTGATGGCCAGAAGCTGGCGTCCGCCTGCCATTTCAAGCAGGACCTCAGCTATCCGGCGGGCTGCATCTGCGCCGACCCCGGCCTCAATCTCGTCCAGCAGGACCACACTGCTGCCCAGCCGGCCGGCGAGCGCCGCCTTGAAGCCCAGCAGCAGGCGCGATGCTTCGCCGCCAGATGCCACCTGGGCAAGAGGCCGCGCCGGCTCGCCAGGGTTCAGCGAGATCAAGAGCTCAATGCTTTCGGTGCCGCTCTGGCCGGCATGGTCCAGTTCCTGCTGCTCAGCCAGCAGATCCACAGCTGGGAAGTCCAGGCGCTGCAGATAGGCCTCGCTGTGCTGGCAGAGCCTGTCAGCGGCCTTGCGACGCTGCTGCGCCAGCTGCTGCCCAAGCCGCATCGTCTGCTGGTGCAGACGGTCAAGCTCAACCTGCAGGCTCTCGGGTGATGAGCCGCTGTCCTGCAGCACCATCAGGCGCTCGGACTTGCTTTGGAGCAGGGGCTCAAGTTCATCTGCGCTGAGGCCGTACTTGCGCTCCAGGCGCAGGATCTCGTCCAGGCGCTCCGCCAGGCGCAGCTCTTCCTGCGGGTCATGCTGCACGCTCTGGGCAAAGTGATGGCACTCAGCGCCCAGCTCCCGCAGTTCTTCCAGCAGGGCTGCCGCTCGCTGGCGGATCTGTTCAGGGCCCTCTGTCTGATCATTGCCAAGCAGCTGGGTCAGCAGACCCAGCTCTTTCTCAGCCGAGGCGACCAAGTCATAGGCGCCGCGGCTGTCTTCGTCGCCAGAAAGGTAGCGGGCGGCAGATTCTGCCGCGGCCAGTACCTGCTGGGCGCTGCGCTGCAGTTTGAGCGCATAGCTCAGCTCGGCAAGCTCGCCGGGGCGCACAGCCGCCTGCTCCAGCTCGTCAACCTGGAAGCGCAGGAAGTCCAGCTCCTGCGCCAGTTGCCCGCTCGCTTCAAGGATGGTAGCCAGACGGCGACGGGTCTCGGCCCAGGCCTGGTAACTGGCGCTGTAGTCATCACGCAGGCGGATGAGTGTGGCATCGCCAAAGGCCTCAACAAGCTGCAGGTGGGACTTGGGGTCGAAAAGTATGCGGCTTTCGAACTGGCCGGTGAACTCGAACTGCTGCTCAGCCAGGGCGGCCAGATCCTGGACCTTGACGCTGCTGCCATTGAGGTCCAGCCTGCTGCGGCCACTGGCGCTGAAGCTGCGGTAAAGCTCGTTTACGCCGGCCTGCCAGGGCAGTCCCAGGCTCCGCGCCAATGCATCTTCCAGCTCCAGGCGAAGGCGCACCTCGCAGGCTGCAGCGCCGGAAGCAATCAGGGAGCGGTGAGCACGCCCGCCAAGCACGAAGGCCAGCGCGTCAAAGAGAAGGGACTTGCCCGCGCCGGATGGGCCGGTGATGACAGTCAGGCCGGGCGAGAAGGAAACGCTCGCCGAGCGCAGCAGGGCGAAGTCGCGCAGCTCAATGTGCAGCAGGCGCAGGGGCGCTGCGGCATTGCTTGCAGCCGTGGCCGGCGCCTTGGCCTGCGCAGACCTAGGCATCGGCCTCACCGTAGACGTAACCGTGCTGGAACTTCTGGCGCAGGACTTCAAAGAAGTCGTGGCCGTCGGGGTTATAGACGTGCAAACGCTGCTCAGCACGGCTGACCAGGATCCGCTCGCCAAAGACCATTTGGTCGTGGTGCATGCCGTCGTAGGAGACTTCCAGCTCATGCTCGCGGAGGCTGTAGAGCTCCAGCTCATCGCAGGCCGGCAGCACTAGAGGCTTGGTGAAAAGCGAGTGCGCGCAGATCGGCGTCATTATGGTTACATCGACATCCGGGTGTACGAGCGGTCCGCCGGCGCTGAGGTTATAGGCCGTTGAGCCCGTGGCGCTGGAGATGATGATGCCGTCTGCGCGGTAGTTGGCGATCAGGCGGCCCTTGTGCCGGGCCTGGAAGTCGCGGATCTTGTCGTCGCCGCCCTTGCTGACGACGACATCATTGATGGACAGGCGCTCGCGGATCTTGCCGTCGATCCCGATTACTCTGCCACGCAGCACGCCGCGGTCCTGAATCGGCATGCTGCCGCTGCGTATCTGCTCCAGGGCCGGGCGGAGCTCGGCCAGTGGCACCATACACAGGAAACCGAGGCGGCCGACCATTACGCCCAGGATGGGCACCTGGTGCCGCACGGCAATGTGCGCGCCGGCCAGGAACGTCCCATCCCCGCCGAGGGCCACCAGCAGGCTGGTGCCGGGCGGGAGGACGATGTCGTCATCCAGGTCATTGCGGCGGAGGGTATGAAACTCGATACCCAGGCCGCGCAGGAGAGGTTCGATCTGCTGGCTCAGCATCTCATCACTGATGCGGCTGGGGTGCAGAAGCAGGCAGATCTTCATGCCTGCACCTCCGGCGCACCGGGTGCAGGGCCAGAAGCCCTGAGGGCAGCTTCCACCCGGGCGGCATAAGCATCGGCGGAGTCGGCAACCCCGGCTGGCAGCCGCTGCAGCTCCACGAAGTACTCCTGATTGCCACTGGCGCCGCGGACGGCGGCGGGGTAAACGGCCACTGGCTGGAGCTGCTGCTGCACCCAGTCATTATAGAGACCCAGCAGCACATCTCTTATTGCTGCAACAGAGCTGACGAGACCGCCGACAAGCTCCGCCTGACGCCCCAGGGCAGCCAGCTCGAACTGCGGCTTGACCAGCAGCAGCAGCTCAGCCTCAGCCGCCAGCAGTGGGGCCACTGCCGGCAGGACGGCGCGCCAGGAAATGAAGGACAGGTCCCCCACAACCACCTCGACCGCCTCGGGGATCTCAGCGCTGCTGAGCAGGCGGGCATTGGTGCGTTCGAGAAGAATCACCCTTGGATCCTGGCGCAGCGCTTCGACGATGAGGCCATAACCCACATCGACACTGTAGACACGCAGGGCGCCGGCTTCCAGCAGTACCTGTGTGAAGCCGCCGGTTGAGGCGCCAAGGTCGAGGCAGATGCGACCGGCTGGCTCAAGGCCGCTGGCCTGCAGCACCGGGCGCAGTTTGTCTGCCCCGCGGCTGACAGGCTGTTCAATGCGACCCTTGACCCTGACGCTGGCCCCCTCGGAAAGCTCGAAGTGCGCGCTGGTCTGGGCCTTGTCATTTACGAGTACCCGGCCGGCCAACAGCAGTCCTCGGGCAACGCGTTCATCGGAAGTGACCGCCTCCAGCAGGTATGCCAGGAGCTGCATGACGGCCTAGGGCAGCAGTGCTGCTGCGCCCTCCGGCACCGCGGCTACTACCAGCGGCCCGTGCAGCAGCGCGGCTACCAGTATGCCCAGCAGCGCGCCGACAAAGACTTCCATCGGTGAGTGGCCCAGCAGCTCGCGCAGCTTGCGATAGGTGGTCTTGTCACTGAGGAGCTTCCCCTGCAGGAGCTGTGGCACGATCTCGTTGAGGAGCTGGGCGTGGTATCCGGCCGAGCGGCGCAGGTTGGTCGCGTCATAGACAACCACCATGGCGAAGCAGAGCGCTATGGCGAACTCAGGACTGCGGAAGCCTTCGCTCAGGCCAATCTCAGTGGACAGCCCCAGGGTAAAGGCGGAGTGGCTGGAAGGCATCCCGCCGCTGTCCACCAGGCGCGAAAAGTCCATGCGCTTGGTACGGACGGCGTGGAGGATCACCTTGAGAGCTTGGGCCAGAATCCACGAGGCGAAAGCCACGGTGATCCAGGGGTTAGCGCGCAGCAGTTGCAACATGCCGGGGTGCTCCATTATAAGGGCTGCCAGCAATCTAGTAGGCCTGGATTTTGCGGCCCAGCGACCAGATCAGCATGGCTGATAGAAAGAGCCCCCAGAAGCATTCCAGGACGCCGATGGCGTTGTGCAGCTCATAACGCGGATCGCCCAGCATCGAGAAGCCCATGCCGCTGAAGGCCTGCGCCGAGACCAGCAGGGCATGCTTCCAGCCGGCTATGGCTGTGTCCAGCAACTGGTCGAGCTGCTGGGCGGATTCGGCCTCGATGCTGGTCGACATGACATAGCGCGTCACTTCCTGGCCGCCCTGGTATACCGGCAGGCCGAGGCAAAGATAAGTCACCGCAAAGGCCAGGATCGAGACCAGGGCGGTGGCCACCACCCTGCCCGGCCGTTCGCCATAGCCGCAGCTGAGCATCCAGAATGATGCGCTGAGCAGGCGTCCGAGGGCGATTAGCAGGTCGAGCAGGCTGAGCGCAAAGTGCTGACCCGAGGCGCTGAGCAGTGTCAGGACAGCCGCCGGCAGGGCCAGCAGCAGGGCCAGCAGCAACGCCAGGGGTCCGCCGCCGGCCAGCCGCAGCACCATCTTCTCCAGCCGGCTGCGCGGCTGCTCATGCCGTCCGCCCAGCAGGTCGGCCACCGCCGAGGGCCGCTCCTGAGGGTTCTGCAGCGCTTCATAGACCCGCCCCAGGCGGCTGCGCCGCGGCAGGTCGATAAGCCACAGCGGCAGGCGTCGCAGCCTGGCCAGCCAACTCTTCGGCTCCCGCACTACCGGCCCGATCTGCCGCCACTGGGCCAGCATGGCGATCAGGCCCAGCGCGGCGAGCGACACTGCGGCGATGTCCTGGCGCAGCAGCAGCAGGTACAGCGCCAGCAGGGTCAGGCCCAGCAGCAGGCCGGAGCGGATCAGCCGCAGCAGGCAGTCCAGGCTGGCCGGCAGCAGGGCGCGGCGGTCGAGCTCCTTCTCGCTGTAGGCCAGACGGCTGGCCATGGTGTTATTCGACTGTTCCAGGTAGGCGTTCTTCAGCGCCGCCAGCGAGCGCCGGGCCCTAAAGCCCCAGGCCTGATGCGCCCTCAGCACCCGTCCGTATTCACGCGGCGAGAAGAGCAGCGCCAGCTGGCTGAGCGGCCAGCGCCACAGCGGCGGGCAGAGGCTCAGAAAGGGCGGGTCCAGCCGCTGCCAGAAGTCCACGCCGTGCTGCGCCATCAGGGCCGGCAGCTCCTGCCACAGCCGCCGGTCGCCGCCGAGGATGCCGCCGCCCAGGATGCCGCCGGCGATGCGTTCAGCCGGCAGCGGCCCGGGCTCCAGCAGGGCCGGCAGGTCGCAGCCCGAGAGGGAGCAGTCCAGCAGCAGCGCGTCATGCAGGCCGCGCACCGAGGCCAGGCTGAGGCCCTCGAAATCGAGGCCTTGCAGCAGGGCGTAGCTCAGGTCCACCTGGTCGAGGCGGGTGACGCTGACATCGCTGTAGCGCAGCCCGCCGCTGCCCTCCAGCAACTCAAAGGCCCCGAAGCGGGTGCCCGATAGCAGGGCGGCCCGCAGGCTGCTGCGGCTCAGCAGCGCCCCGTCCAGGCGGGCCGAGCTGAGGTCGCAAAGCTCCAGGCGGCACTCGCTGAAGCTGCAGCCCCGCAGGTCGGCGCTGCGCAGGCTGGCCCGGCTGAAGTCGCAGCGGCTGAAGCTGCAGCCCCGCAGATCGGCGGCGTTGAAGTAGGCCCCGCTGAAAGTGCAGGCCTCGAAGCTGACCCGCTGGAAGCACACCCCCGACAGCAGCGCGCCGTCCAGGGCAGCTCCGCTGTAGCGCCCGCCGTCGAGGCTGCGGCTCCCGGCCAGCACGGCCCTCAGGGCCTCGGTGGCGAGCAGGCCCGCACCGGCGCTCAGCTCAGCCATCGGCCCGCCGTCCGCGATTAAAAGGGTGCCCAAGCGGCATCCCGCCTAGTTTACAGCAGCAGGGCATCCGCAGGACCCTTGCATCTATCTTCAAGCCGGGTCCTGCTGACGGACTGCCAGGCGGCTTGAACCCCATGGCCCGGGGTTTAACCTTCAGGCCCGTCCGGCAACGTGTATTCGTTCCTGCGGACCGCCGCGAGGCCCGGTTTTAACCTTTGCCGCCCCAAAAGCACCGAAAACAGCGCAGCGCAATTCTTGCAAACTGCGTTTTGCGATTTGCATTTTGCAGAGAACAGCGCGGCCGTGCAGAGCCGATTCCGGGTCGCGTGGGGATGTTGTCTGCACATTTATTCACTAGTTCGTCCTGTGGCCTTTCCAGCCATAACCAATTACACACGGTATCGAGCCTAAACCTGGCCCCAGGGGCGCGACAAAAGCCGGCCCTGTAGGCCGGCTCGTCACTCTAACCTGGTATCTTCACTTGCCATCCTGTGGCTATGCATTATTAGACCAGCCTCCACGCTGCAGGTTCCATTGCCAGCGGCCCTGCACCCGCCCCTTGGCAGAATGAGTGCGCGCCAAAACGGGCCCGCAGGCTGCGGCATCTGAATGGGATACCACGCAGGAGACAATATTATTGTAACCAGCAGACAGAATGAGGCAACATCGCCTGAGTTGGCTGTGGCTATTCCAGCCTGGCGGCGCAAGGGACTCCGTTCAGGCCCAGCCTGGCCTTGAAAACCCGAGTGCCGCCCTCGTGAGGCGGCACTACTGATCAGCTAATTTGAAGCCCGATCTCGACGGACCGGGCCTTGATACTGCCTTTTGGTGAGATCACCGCTGTGCAGTTATCATGCCCTTAAAGACCCCGGCGGGCAGGCCAGGTTCCCATCCTCCAGTGGCTGTCTCAGTTAGCCCCATCCCCCGGCGCTGCCCGGCCTGGCCCTGAGGCCGCGCGCCAGCTAAGTGCTCCAAATCAGCCCGCAGCCTGTTATGCTTGCGCCGCACCGGGTATAGCAAGCGGTTCACTCGAACCAAAACACAGTCGGGGGAATGCCATGATCTGCAAGCGTTTGTCCATCGCCGCCGCCGCCCTGCTGCTGGCCGCCGGAGCGGCCCTGCCCGCCTTGGCCGAGGAAGCCGACCGCACAGTTGATGGCGGCGGGGTGAAGAGCGAGATCACCAGCCCGCGCGACCATGCCAGCGGCCTGCCCACCGGCCGCCGCATGCACATCCAGGAGCAGATCAGCGGCGAATACGACTCGATACTGGCAGAGCTGAAGCTGCTGCGCGAGGCCGCGCTGCGCATCACGGGCCAGGCCGAGGAACTGGCGCGACTGAACCAGGAGGCTGGCGATGCCGCGGAGGAAGAGGCCGATGCGGTGGCCGACAGGCTGGCCCAGATTGACAGCGCCGAGCAGATCTTCAATGAGCAGGTGGCGCCGCTGCTGGACGAGAAGCTGACGGTGCAGATCAGCCAGGAGATCGCCCTGACCCGCCGGGGCCTGACTGCTACCGGAAACCTCAGCGACGGCAACGGTAATCCTCTGGATGAGAACCTGCAGCTCCTGCGTGATGCGATCGCCGCCCTGGAAGGCAGCCTCAGCGACCTGGAGGGCGCCGCCCAGCAGGGCAAGAGCACCCCGGTGACCCGCAGCAACATCAGTAATAACTGATCCCGCGCGGCGTTGTGAGATTACGATCCACAACAGAGTTACAGAGTCAACCGAGTTTCACAGAGTAATGCAGGCCAGGGGTCTGAGCTAAGCCGCTGCAGCATGGACCAATGCGCGCGTCAGTACAGTCTGGCGGCGCAGGATCTTCAAGCGCAAAACACAGATCCGCATCTGGCGGATAGTCCCGATCCACAAAAGAGCTTCGCAGAGGAATGCATGGCGGCCCCTGCATGACGCCGCCACGGGGGGCGGCGCTACTGTGCAGGGGTCACTGCACAGAAATTTCTACTGCCTTGTGTTTACGCTGATACGCCCCGGGGTATGACAGCCGGTTACAAAGTTAGCCATACTAAACCTTTCGGGGGAAAGAAGATGACACGCACAGCAATCAGCAAGATCGGCCTTGGTGCCTTCGCGGCGCTGGCCACCTGCATCACCCTGGGCCTGAGCAGCCCGGCCCGCGCCGCCAGCGACTATCTGCTGGAACTGGACGGCGTCAAAGGCGAGTCCGCCGTGCTGGACGAGCAGATGGACACCAAGATCGGCGAGCTGGAGGCGCTGCTGGCCAGCGTGCAGGAGCAGCTCTCCCAGGCGCGCCAGATCCAGGACGAGATCGTGGAGCTGGACGAGCAGATGGAAGCCGTGCGCAAGCAGGGCCAGGAGCAGCATGACTACATGAGGACCCAGGTTGAGGAGGCCAAGCGAGTCTTCAACGAGCAGGTCGCGCCCTTCATGGACCAGCCGACCATCGAAGCGGTGAGCATCAACTTCGCCAAGATGGAAGTGAAGTACTCGGACGACAAGAGCTCCGGCGAGGGCCTGCGCTACCACGACTGGCGCTGGATCCATTCCTCCGCCGGCTTCAGCAGCAGCTTCAGCTCCCTGCAGGAAGCCCTTAGCGCGGCGCTGAGCGAGATGCAGTCCATCAAGGCCGGCTGGAACATCAAGGAGAACACCAAGTAGCCGCGGCCGCGGGTCACAAGCCAACATCGGAATAACAGGGCCGGGGGCAACCCCGGCCCTTTGCTGCGTACAGTCCAGGTTGCGGGTGGGCAGGAGCTGACAGTTCGAGGCCGCTGCAAGACTGCCAGACATGGAAAGTTAAGGAATCCTTGTTTACAGGCCTGCCGGCGGGGTATAAAGGCTGGTCGAATTTTCGACCGCAATTCAGTCAACCGGGGGAAGATCATGGACCGCACTACTCAGCGCATCAGCATCAGCCTTGGCGCCTTCGCGCTTTGCCTCAGCATGAGCCTGCTTGGAGTGCAGGCGGCCAGCGCCGCCGACGAGGCCGGCAGCGGCCAGTCCAGCGGCAAGCGCCAGCACAGCCCGCGCGACCCCGCCAGCGGCCAGGCGACGGGCAAGCGCGCGCAGCTTACCGAGCAGGAGTTTGAAAAGTGGGAGGGTGTGCTGATCAGCCTGGACTCACTGAGCGCGCCCCTGGCCGCCATCCGCCAGAACATTGAGGAGCTTCAGGCGCTGAGCGAGCAGGCCCTCAGCCTGGAGCAGGAAGAGGCCGCGGAGGCGGAAGAGCTGCTGGCCCAGATCGACAGCGCCAGCTCGATCTTCACCGACCAGGTTGCGGCGCTGCTGGACCCGGAGCTGGCCCAGCAGGTCAGCACGGAACTTAGCCGCCGCCGGGGCGATGTGAAGTTCAACGACGTCTCCATAAGGAAGGAACTGGACAGCAGCAGCCCGGACCTGGAGTTCCTGCTGGGCGAGCTGGCGAAGCTGGAGGAGATCGTTGCCACCCTGGAAGGCTCGGCGCAGCAGGGCAAGAGCACCCCGGTGACCCGCAGCAATATCAGTAATAACTAGGGGACAGGTTACAGGGGACAGGGATTAGGGACCAGGGATCAGGGATCAGGGACTAGGGATCAGGGATCAGGGATTAGGTATCAGGAGAAGGCCGGCAGCATGCCGGCCTTTTTGTAGGGGCAGACGGATGTCTGCCACCCTGCTTCCTGCAATTGGAGCGCGGCCACCCTGGCCGCATCTTGCGCGGACGGGGCGGGAAGAAGATCCACAACAGAGTTACAGAGTGAACAGAGGTTCACAGAGTAAGAAGTAGCGGCGGTATGCAATTCATGACCTTGGCTGGCATCCTGCCAAGAATGCAGCCGGTCAGGACGCAAATTGAGCCACACGGTGCGAAGAAGATCCACCTTCACATTGCAAGTACTAACATCACAGCAATGTCAGCTGCGTGTTGCGAGGCGGATCTTCTGACGTAGCCTCGAATCGGCTAGCTCGTTGCATCTGTCGTTCCGCACGATCCTCACGGAGTATTCTTCGCCTCGCAACAATGTCCATGGCAAAATCACCAAGTAGCTCACCATCACTTGGCGGTCCAACTTTCCATCTCAGTAGCGAATCATTAATCTCTAGAAATCCGAAATCTCGAGCCTTTGACATGGCTATACGCAACTTATGAATGTCTTGCCTAAGTAGTCCCATCTCATCAATATACTGGAAGAACTCACCCTCATCAACTTCTTGATCTAATGATACTCTCTTTGATCTTGTAAAGCGAAGCATAAACCATAAGACCTGTTCGATTTGATAACACTCATTATCACTATCGTTGATGATGAAAAACTTTGAACTGACTGTCAGGAGTCTACCAGGACTTATAGACATCCCCTGAGTAGTAAACCACTGCTCAAGTGAGTAGGGTCCACTCATGTGAGTTGCAAAGGACTCCCTGTAAGCTCCCCTAAAGTGATTCAAAGTCACTTGAGTGAGATGAGCCTGTACGTAAATGCCAGAGATCCATATAGGACAAGGCACCTCACCGAACTCAGAAACTAATGATGCTTCTGCTCTGTTTGCCTCCCGCGGATGCACAACAATAATCGGCATATAATCTCTTCCAAGCGGACGCACCTGACCATTACCTATCTCGTCAATATGGTCAGCAACAATCATTCGCTTTGCCTCATCAATCAGATCATCTATTGCTGACTGACCGCCGAGCCCGTTCTTAAACTCAACAGCAAGTTCAATTGAGTTTATGACTATGTGGAGATCACAGGTACAGGCGTTGCTTAGCGCGACAGTTTGTCCGATGATAGCCCAACGCAAGACTCTACAGTCAGGTACTAACTCCCACCAAGCCTGGATGCTGTCCAGAATCATCTTGCTTTGGCGATAACGTTCGTAGTCGGCAACAAGGGATTCCTTTACAGCAGGTAGTCTTTTCTTCTGCTCGTCTGTTAAAGGTGGCCTACTCAATTGAAAGTCCCTTTCCTAAGTACTTACTGATCCTATTTAACGTGTCTCGAACAAAGGCCGCGGGTGCCATTTCACTAGTTAAAATGTAAGCTTCCTCTTGCATGGATGTCTTTGTGCCAAGAGGTATGCTCAAATAAACCACTGCATCGCTTTCCTTATCCAGAACGGTTAGCGATAGCACGTCTCCTAAGTTTGATTTAGATACAATGTACCGATCTTCCTGAAGGTCGGAAATGAATCGTCCAATGTTCTCCTCCATTAACACTGAGTTGAGAATAGAGAATTCAACAGACTCTTTCGAAGAGTCATAGATATATTTTCGCATCTCTAGCTCATTTGTTACGATTCGGCTAAGCACTTCTTCGATAACAGTCAAGATAGTTTGTCTATCTGTCGCTTGAGTAAGCGTCATGCAGGAGAAGCGATTGAGCTTGAGTTCGATTGCACCATGCAAACTAAACTCATACATACTTCTTTGAAAATTCGCAAGGTGGTTAAAAGTAGCTAATACATCAGCTAGGGCCTTTTCGTCTGGGGAATGGCTCTTATTCCTGTTGTCTGAGCTGATTGCAGAATATTCTCCAAATCGTGCATCATATCTCTCCAGAAGTGATTTAATGATATAGTACAAGGAGGTGTTTGTAAGCACGTAAGGAAAGATACTGAACCGTCTATTGAAGAAGAGATAGTCTTCCAAGAATTTCTTGTAATAGTACTGATCGTCATAGCCTAGGAGCATCACCAGGTTCTCTAGTCCTGGATACTCCACGTCAACCTTCTGAAACTTCAGCTCAACTTCGGCGTTGCGGTATATTGAGTTTACAAACAAGAGCCCATCATTAAAGTACAAATGCAATTCCCTCGAGTCAGACATCCAAGTATCGTGAAACTGCCCATTCACAAACAACTTATTTGAGTCGTCCCTGCACAGCGCTATGATTGTAGAGCTTGGCAACAAACTTGGTAGTCCATCTATCCTCAAACGTGAACTTGACATTACGCGCTCCCTTTGCCTTCCTGGCATCTTCTCCGTCATAGCTGCAGGACCCGTAGATTCTCAACGAGTATAACGGCCCTCGGCGCCCTTGTGAAGCCTAGCAAATGGAAGGGCCGAGATTCTAAGACCAGAAGTCAGGCTCAACCTATGCTCGGCCCCTACAGGAGAATGCAGGCTAAAGCCTGTGCTCCCCAGCAGCCGGCGTTCCGGCGCAAGACGGGCGCGCGCCACGCGCCCCTACAAAAGGTGCAGGCATGCCTGCACCCTACACCTACCCCACCCGTCCCCTAGTCCCAATCCCCTCCGCCTTCATCTTCTTTTGCAGGCGGCGGTTCAGCTCCGCGGTCTGGTCCCTCAGGGCTGCGGCCTTTTCGAACTCCAGCAGCTCGGCCAGCTTCAGCATCTGGCTCTCCAGCTCGCCGATCAGCAGGGTCAGCTCGACGATGCTCAGGCGCTCGATGTCGTCGTAGGTCTCGATCACCCTGCCGCCGGCATGCAGGCCCGCCAGCACCCCGCTGCGGCCGGACAGCGCGTCGGTCCCGGCCGGCGCCTGGCCCGGGCGGCCGCGCACCACATGCCGCAGGCCCTGCTCCTCGAGGCCTTCCGTAATGTCGCGGATTACCTTTTCAATCGTCCGCGGCGTGATGTTGTGCTCGGCGTTATAGGCCGTCTGCTTCAGGCGGCGGCGGTTGGTCTCGTCGATGGCGCGCTGCATGCTGGGCGTGACCGTATCGGCATACAGCACCACCTCGCCGCCGACGTTGCGCGCGGCGCGGCCGATGATCTGGATCAGGCTGCGGTCGCTTCTAAGGAAGCCTTCCTTGTCGGCGTCGAGGATGCCGATCAGGCTGACCTCCGGCAGGTCGAGGCCCTCGCGTAGCAGGTTGATGCCGACCAGGACTTCATAGGTGCCAATGCGCAGGTCCTTGAGGATGCGGATGCGCTCGACTGTGTCGACATCGGCGTGCAGGTACTGGGTGCGGAAGCCCTGCTGGGCCAGGTACTCGGCGAGGTTCTCGGCCATGCGCTTTGTCAGGGTGGTGACCAGGGTGCGTTCGCCGCGCTCGATGCGCTCCCGGATACGCTCCACCAGGTCGTCGACCTGGTGCTTCGTCGGCTTGATGATGATTTGCGGGTCGACGAGGCCCGTGGGGCGGATGACCTGCTCGGCTATGTGCTCGCTCTTTTCCAGCTCGTAGGGCCCCGGGGTGGCGGAGAGGAAGACGGCCTGGCGCACATAGCGTTCCCATTCCTCGAAGCGCAGGGGGCGGTTGTCCAGCGCGCTGGGCAGGCGGAAACCGTAGTCGACGAGGTTCTGCTTGCGCGAGCGGTCGCCGTTGTACATCGCCCGCAGCTGCGGCAGGGTGACGTGGCTCTCGTCGATCACCATCAGGAAGTCGTCGGGGAAGTACTCGATCAGGTTGCTGGGCGTCTCGCCGGGCAGGCGGCCTTCGAAGTGGCGGCTGTAGTTCTCGACGCCGTTGCAGTAGCCCACGGACTCGATCATTTCGAGGTCGAAGGAGACGCGCTCCTTGAGGCGCTGGTGCTCCAGCAGCTTGCCCTCGGCCTTGAACCAGTCGAGGCGCTCCTCGAGCTCCTGGCGGATGCCGCGGATGGCCAGCTTCTGCTTGTCGGGCAGCAGGACATAGTGCGTGGCCGGGAAGATATAGGCGGACTCCAGCGTTTCGATGTAGTTGCCGGTGGTCGCATCGACGCGGATGATCTTCTCCAGCTCATCGCCGAAAAACTCGAGGCGGGTAATCTCGTCCTTGTCGGCGGCGTAGATCTCGAACACGTCGCCCTTGACCCGGAAGGTGCCGCGCACGAGGCTCATCGCGTTGCGCATGTACTGCATGTCGACGAGGCGGCGGATCAGGGAATCGCGCTTGACCACGAAGCCGGGGTGCATGCGCAGGGCGAGTTTTTCATAGTCCTCGGGGCTGCCGAGGCCGAAGATGCAGGAAACCGAGGCGACGACGATCACATCCCGGCGGGTCAGGAGGGCCTCGGTGGCGCTGTGCCGCAGGCGGTCGATCTCCTCGTTGATGTTGCTGTCTTTCTCGATGTAGGTATCGGTGGTCGGGATATAGGCTTCCGGCTGGTAGTAGTCGTAGTAGCTGACGAAGTACTCGACGTGGTTGTCCGGGAAGAAGGAGCGCAGCTCGGCGCAGAGCTGGGCGGCGAGGGTCTTGTTGTGGCAGATGAGCAGCGTGGGCTTCTGGACGCGCTGGATGACATTGGCCAGGGTGAAGGTTTTGCCGGTGCCGGTGGCGCCAAGCAGGGTCTGCATCTTCATCCCGGCGTGGATGCCGCGGACGAGCTCCTCGATGGCCTGGGGCTGGTCGCCGGCGGGCTGGTAGTCGCTTTGCAGCTCAAAACGGCCCTCGCGCTGCCAGAACTCCTTCTCCACCTGCGCGGAGGCGAAGGCCGGATCGTTAAGGCTGTCGGTGCCGGAAGTACGGAAGACGGGCATGCAGGGAGTATACCGCAGGAAGGGCTAACGCGTGTGTAGTATGGCGAGCTTCGCAGCGCCCTTTGAGCAAGGCCCGCGCGCAGCCAGGACCCGCGTGATGACGCCATATAAACGGCCCTTCAGGGACACACGCCAGAAAGTGCAGACAATTTTCCCCCGGGCGTGTGAATCTGCCCCGCGCAAAGTGAAGTACTGCTTAGCCGACGCCGCCGGGCGCCGGTAAATCCTATTCGGGGGAGTAGACTGCATGCGGAAGTTTCTCATCATGTGTGCTGCGTTCTTCGGCACCATCATGATCATGTCCTCGTCATCTGAAGGCAGCGGCGGAGGCTGCGGGTCATCGGCCTTTGCACCGACACCGGACGGCTTTGCCAACCCGGTGGCGCGCCTTTCCGCCAGCGCAACCAGCGGCGCGGCGCCCCTGGCCGTCACCTTCAGCTGGGCCGGCTGCGAGCCCAGCAGCGGCGGCGGCATAACTGGCTATTCCTTCTTCCCGGGCGCCGGGCAGACCTATACCTATGGCTCCGGCACGACCAGCACGACCCTGGTCTACCAGGCGGCGGGGACCTACCCCTGCTGGGTGACCGTCTATGACGATGCCGGCAAGTTCGGCACAACCTCACTTACAGTGACCGTGCATTAGCAGGCCCAGGCCAGCTTTCAGCATCAATAGCAGGGCGCGGGGCGCGGACATCACCCGCCCCGCGCCAGTACACTTGCGCTGTGTAGCTTAAACATGGAGCCGAACGGCTGGCCCGTGGATGATTTGCCCATGAACAATCCCGCAGAGCAACTGGCGGAGCTGATGAACCAGCGGACTGCGCGCGGTCCCGCTGGCGCGGACAGGGATGCGCAGATCGAGCGGGTGGCGAATGCGCTCTATGCGGCTCTGGGGGCCAGGGCGGCGCCGGCTTTCGCCCGGAAGCTGCGCAGCTGGGCACAGCCCGTCGAGGACGTGGATGACCTGCAGCAGCTTGCGGCGGTGGCCTTCATCCGCGCCTGGCAGGAGGGCCGCATCCGCCCGGACGAAGCGGGCCAGCATACGGCCGAATCGGTTTCGCGCTATCTCTGGGGGCTGTGCAACAAGATCTTTTTGCAGATCGTGAGGCGCCAGCGGGACGCGCTGGAGCTGGATGCCGAGCGGGCGCCAGGCTCGCTGCCCCGCAGCAGCGGGCTTTCTGATCTGCTGCTTGAGGCAACTGAAGCCGATGAGGAGCAGCGGCTCTGGGAAGTGCTGGCGGCTTTGCAGGGCCGCTGCAAGACTGAAGATCTGGTCATGGCCTGGCTGCATGGCTGCGGCTTTTCGCCTGGCGAAATCTGCCTGCTGGCAGATGTGAGCATCAACATGCCGGCCCGGGCGCTGAAGCGTGTGGGCAGCAGCCTTAAGGAGCTGCTGCAGCTTGACGAGGAGCAGCCGGACTCCGGGCCCGGGAAAGGGCCGGCGGCCCGCGGTCCGGGCGCAGCGGCAGGAGGGCCAGTCAGGGCTGCGGCGCAGCCGCCGCCATCGCCTGCAGGAGCAAAAGAGCCGTGGATGGATATTCCGATAGAACTTCTGGCGCAGAAGATGTACGGCGAGCTGGCCGGCCGGATGGGCCGCAGCGAGTTTCGCAGCCGCCTGCTGGAACAGGCCGCCGCCGCATTCTCCGGCCCTGACGGCAAGGGCGACGCGGGCGATGGGTCAATTGCCGACGAGCTGGCCGCGCGGCGCGCGCTGATGCGCGACAACGGCGACTGGACCTGGGGTCTGCTCAGCAAGCGCGAGCGCATCAAGCTGCTGCAGCGCGACTTTGGCCTGCTCAGAGGCGGCGGGAGCGCGGACGGGGGAGCCGCGCAACTCGCCGCTTTGAGCAGGCTGCGCCCCAAGCTGCAAGAGATTTACCAGGAGCTGAATCTGGCCCTGGAGGAGGCTGATTTGGACTACCTCCTGCCCTGCGCCGACCACCTGGCCAGCCTGCTGGATATGTCGAGCCGTTTTACAGAGGCACAGGCGCGCTATGAAGCGCTGCTGAACGGAGCACGGCGGCTGGACAGTCCCAGACTGGCGCTGCTGGCGCTGCTGGGTCTGAGCCAGGCGCACTGGCGCCTTGGCAGCTTTGGCACTGCGCGCGAGGAGGCCACGGCAGCCAGGGAGCTTGCAGTCACGCTCTGCGACCGCCGGAGCGAAGCAGCTTCGTTGCAGCATCTTGGTGCAGTGGAGACTTACGAAGGGAACTTCAATGCCGCGCGGGAGCAGTATGCCCTGGCGCTTGTGCTGCATCGCGAAACCGGCAACCGCTGGGGCGAAGCCAACACACTGAATAAGATGGCGGTAGCAGCGCTGAGCCAGGGTGAACTGGCAGAGGCGCGCGAGCTCTTGAAGCAGGCGCTGGGGATATTCCGCGAACTCGGCGACCGGCGCAGCGAGGCGAACTGCCTGAACAACCTGGGCCTGGTCGACAACCTGCAGAGTGATTACGCCGGCGCGAAGCTGTTGCACGCGCAGGCGCTGAGCATCTACCGCGAGATCGGCGAGCGCCTGGGCGAAGCCAACTCGCTGGGCAACCTGGGGATGGTTGAGAACGAGCTGTGCAACTACGCGGCGGCAAGCGAGCATTACTCGCAGGCTCTGGTAGTTTTCCGCGACCTGGGGGACCGGCGCAGCATAGCCCTGACGCAGAGCAACCAGGCGGCTGTGGAGCATGACCAGGGTCATTTCGCTGCGGCGCGTGAGCTGGCGCAGCAGTCACTGGAGCTGTTTCGGGAGCTGGGCGACCAACACGGCGAGGCCCGGGCGCTGCACATCCTGGCCAACGGCGAGCTGGAGCAGGGCCGCTACAGCGCGGCCTGCGAGCTCTATGCCAAGGCCCTGACGATCCGCAGCGCACTCGGCGCGGCCAGCGGTATTGTTGATTCCTGCCCCTGGATGGCCAGCGCGCTGGCTGGCCGCAAGGATTTTCCTGCCGCAGCCATCCTTTTGCATGGGGCACAGAAACTAGCCCTTGAGCTGGAATACGACCTTGGGCCCCATGGCCAGCGCCTGCTGGCAGCCACTCAGGCCGCGCTGGACTATGCCCTTAGTGCCGGCGAGCTTGACAGTGCCGAGCTGGAAGCGCTGGGCCGGCGCGGTGAGAGCATGACTGTCGAGGAACTGGCTGCCTACGCCATGGAAGCTCTGACTAAGGGCACTGCTTCTGCAGAACCTTAGAGCGAAGATGGTGAGTCCCCCAACTCGACATACAAAGTGCGCTGCCTGCGCCCCTATCAGCCACATCGCAGGAGACTTGGCGCACTCTGCGGACCCTACAGGACCCGCTGCAGGAAGTCCAGCGTATTGCCCTGGAAGTTATCACGGCCGATGCCGTGCGCGGCATCAAAGCTGAGCAGCAGAAAATCAGCCGCGCTGAATGGCGCGGCCCCGGGAGTATCGATCTGCTCACCGGGCAGGGGGCCGAAATCAGCCATGCTCTTCGCTTCCAGTTTGCCCAGCGAGCGCAGCATGGCCCTGAGCAGATAGGCCTGGCTAATGGGCGCGTTGAGGTCTTCCCTGCCGTGCAGGATCAGCACGCGGGCGCTGAGCTGGCCCATGTCCAGCAGGCTGGAGCGCTGGCGCGCGGCGACGGGATCCAGCTTCCAGGCGGCGGCGGTCAGGGCCATCTGCTCCGGACTGGCGCCGGGGGTCAGCGCCGGGGCGTCAGTCGGCAGCATCGAGAGCGTCTCCAGCATCATGTTGCGGCGGATCATCAGCGAGTCGATCTCCTTGAAGGCCAGCTCAAGGTCGTAGATCCCGCCGCCAAAAACCGCGGCTTTGATATCGCCGCGGCGGGTGGCGAGCAGCGAAGCGGCGATGGCGCCGCGGGAAAAGCCGACGACACCCAGGCGCGCCGCATCAACATGCTGGCTGGCCTTGAGCTTGTCAAAGGCCGCGCCGAGGACCTCCATCGTCCAGGGGCCGACAAAGTCCGCCGGGCCGTCAGAGGCGCCCATGCCGGGCTGGCTGACGGCGATGCAGTAGTAGCCTGCGGCGGAGAAGCGGATGCCGTTGTCGGCCCAGTCGCGGGCTGACATGCCATAGCCGGGGATCAGCAAAAGACCGGGCCAGGGGCCGGAGCCGGCCGGGACATAGGCCACGGCTTCGACATTCCTGAAGCTGCCTCCCATGGACTGGTCCGGCAGGCTGAAGGACATGTTCTTCAGCAGCACGCCGCTGGGCTGATGCACCGCACTGCCGTGGGCATCCAGCTCTGCCAGCAGCGCGCTGTAGTCCGGGCGCTCCGGGCCTGCGGTGCCAGAAGGCTGATTCGGCCGGGCCGACTTCTGCCCGAGCGGCGCGGCCTGCGCTGGAACAACAACGGCGCTTAGGACCACTGTGCCAAGCAGCGCGACGCCAAGGCATGCGGCGTCAATGACAGCGCGAAGCAGCCGGCGGCGTGTTGAATGCATCTTGGCGGACTCCATAGTGCAGGCAGCACCTTTTGCAGACGCAGGTCAGCACCGCAATGTTAGATCCCGACCTGCAATTGCCCAATCAGTACCTGAACACGACCAAGAGACGGCGGCGAATCAGCGTCCCGGCCCGAGGCAGACTAGTGTGCCCGGTTCCTCAGCGTAATACAAATGGCCGTCCGCTGATATTGCCATGTTGCTGCTTCCGATACTGCCATCCGTACCGTGGAAGCTCCAGCTGATAGCGCCTTCAGGTGCAAGACAATACAGCGAGCCACCAGTGCTGTACTCCGCGTGAAGCTTGCAGTAGGCTCTGCCTGTGTTATCAGAGACAATGCTGTCTAGGCGGCCCACTTCGTGCAGATCGCCGAGTTCCATGCGCCAGAGCTGAACCCCGTCAGAAGACAGGCGCGCAAGCGAGTTATCCCCCCGCCCGACAATGATGGAGTTGTCCGGCCCAAGCGCCAGCAGGGCGCTGTCCAGCCCCTTCTGATACCAGCGCAGGGTTCCGTCAGGATTCAGGCACAGGAGGTAAGGGATCGACTGCGAATCAGGAGGATGGTTGCTGGCCCCCCTAAGCCACCACTCAACGTTCGGCACCCAGTGAACATACATGCTGATGTAAATGGAACCATCAGGGGCTGTGACTGGACGATCACTCAGCGAGGCCGCAAGAAATTGTCCATCGACGGCCGGGACGCGGCTGGCGGGTGAGAACCGCCAGCGCTCAACACCCGAAGGGTCCAGGCAGACCAGGTCATGGGTGGCGTAGTCCTTGTCGTCGTAGTAGTAAGAGCGGGAGGTCTCATCGCGCATCAGGATGCTGGAGTCCTGGCGGAAGTGCAACGGTACTGTCCCGGGCTCACGGTCGAAGACCTCGGTCAGAGAGTTGTCGGGTCCGAGCACTGACACCCGCATTCGATAGCTAAAGCGATCATCAGGATCAGGGTTGTAAATCTCTGATAAGTAGATGCGGCCCTCACGATCCTGGCCGGCAAAGCTGACTTCGCCCTCGCCATGGCCGAGTTCAGTCTGGATGCCACCCAGTGACAAACTGCTGAATGACCAGGAATGCTCGCGCCACCAGTCATCATATGTAATCTGAACCGAGTTGAAGAGCCGCCCGTCGAGGCCCATTGGCTGCGGGAAAGGTGCTGGCTGATATGGCGCGGAGTTCCAGATAATGCGGCCTTCAGGGTCAACCGCCGCGGGCTGAGAAAACTCTGACTGTAAGAGGACGATGCCCCCCGGTCCGATTGAAATCTGATCCAGCCGCAGAAAGTCTGGGAGCGCCAGCTTCCAGGCCAGACTATAGGAATCGGGACCGCCAGTTTTTGCTCGCGAAGTGTTGTTGAGGTCTGCGCGGCTGCTCAGCCATTGTGCAACCTCGTCGCCTGCTTCATCTGGTTCGCAGCGCAGCCGTGGAGTCTCGGGGCCTGCGCCATGCTCATTGAAAGCTCTGACCCAGTAGAGTGCGCCTCTCGCCGGCACTTCTGTATCAAGCCAGCTTGTTTCCTGGCCGACCTCAGTGTAAGGCTCGCTGCTGCTGTTGCGGTAAATCTGATAGCCCAGTGCGCCGGGCGCCGCTTCCCAGCCCAGGCGGGCACAGTCGCTGAAGTTGCCGGCGGAGGTCCAGAAGCCTGAGGGCGCAGGTGGCGGCCCTGAGGCCGCAGAGTAGCAAAGCAGACGGTTCTCTGAATTGACTATCAGGCTTCCTGCAGGGCTGACTGCCAGGTTGTCGGAGGAACTATGAGGACTGTCAAGTTCCCACAGCTTCCGACCCTTGTCATCCAGGCACAGCAGTCCATCCTCAGTCAGAAGGTAAAACTGCCCTGGCTGGGCATAGGCGTAGTCGCGAAGATAGTTGTCAGGGCCAAGACGATAAGTCCACTGCGGCTGGGCAGCAACATTCAGACAACGAATCACCACGTCGCTATCTCCCGATTCGGGATCAGGAGGGAGCTTTTCAGACACAACAAACCTGCCTGTGCCGTCCGTCCCATGGAGCCCCATGAATGGATCTCCAGCGGCGCTGCGGTACCTGTAAACTACCGCCCCCGAGTGGTTTAGAACATCGACACCACCTATTGTGTCTCTCAGGATGTATGTGCCAAGAAGTGAGACACTTGGGTAAGTCATCTCTTCCGGGTTTTGTGGCGGACTGCGCCAGAGCTCAAGGCCTGCTGCGCTGACCTTGATCAGATCATCACCCGAGTGGCAGATCATTTCGCCGTATTCGTCGACCGCCGACCTGAGGAGATTAACGCCCGGCAAAGCACTGACCCAGAGCAGTTCGCCTTCCAGGTCCAGGCCGCACAGCAGATGCTCGTACTTCCTTGTCTCAACGGTGGCAAAGATAGTGTTTTTTCCGTTGTAAAGGAGTTGATCAGGCGCAAAGCCAAGTTCCTTACCTTCAAACTGCTCCGGCAGGCGCCTGGCCCAAGCGACGGAACCGTCGGGGTTGAAAGCCGCAAAGTGATAATCAAAGCAGGTCAGGATGCGTCCGTCATTCAGTAGTTGAATGTTCGTGTAGTCCATTTCCTTTGACCAGCGCTCGTGTCCACTTGCATCCAGCGCAATCAGTCTGTCCACGTACTGCGCATAAATGGTGCCGTCGTCCGCGATCAGCGTGTCTACACCTCTTCCGTCCTCGCCAGGCTGGCGGCCGCGCTGCCATTGCAGATTCGGGCGACGGACAGACAGCGCTCTGCTGTTGCCGCTGCGGCCTACATCTCCATCAGCGGCATTCCAGCTGAGGGGACCGCCACGTCCGCTGCCTTCCCCCTGAGGATTGCTGGTCCAGCCGAACAAAACATCCGATCCGCTGCTCGTTGAATACCTTTCCAGCCCTGTATAGGCGTGGATCCGGTACTGCCTGATGTGTCCGGAAGCAAGGTTTACATCCAACCAGCTGAGCTCTTCGGCGGAGACTTTGGCGAGCGTCCTGTAATGCTCGTCATCAACAATCTCGTACCGGGTGGCAAAGGGAACGGCCTGCCAGGTCAGCAGTACTCCGTCGCTGCGCGTCCCGTGCGTTACTTCGGCTTCAATCTCAGTGTTGATCTTATCGACGGCTGCGCTGCTTTCCGGGGCGAAGGCAGCCCCACCCTTTGCGCCGCAGGATGCAAGGCTCCAGCAGGCAAACAGGAGAAGCGCAGCCGCGCCGATGGCTGCCATGAACCGCAGGTATGAAGAAGCTAAACCCAATTCCAGCTCCTGGTATCCAGAACACTTTAACAGAATCTGACGAGTTCAGGAGCAAGTCCAGGACGGCAGTGTTAACTCAGTTCCACCTGAAGGCGCGGCGGTTGAAGTTCTGCGCCAGCCAGCGGCCAAAGCGGCCGTCAATGGCTACCAGGCCGACGCCGATGAGGGCCATGCCGGCGTAGTGGCGGGCGAAGAGCTGTTCATGCAGGACAAGCACGCCCAGCACGGTGGCGGAAATGGGGATCAGGAAGGTGACGAGTGTCGTGTTAGCGGCACCGGCGGTGGCCAGGAGCTTGAAGTACATGATGTAAGCCAGGGCGGTGGACAGCACGCCCAGGGCGAGAATAGACCAGAGGCTGGCGGGACCGGGCAGCGGGCGCAGCCAGGGCTTGTCGAAGAGCAGCACGAGGGGCAGGCTGAGCAGCGTGGTGGCGATGACCTGGCTGCTGGCGATGCTGAGCGGCTCAATGTGCTTCAGGCGCCGGCTGTAGATCGCCGAGATGGCGTAAAGCGCGGCGGCGGCAAGGGCGGCGAGCTGGGCCAGCAGGTTGTCGCCGAGGCCCTGCAGCGCATCAGGGCCGATGAGCACGGCCACGCCGCCCAGGCCGGCAACCACGCCGGTGATGCGCGCCGGGGTCAGGCGCTGGTCGTGGGTGATGAAGTGCAGGCAGAGCGCGGCGAAGACTGGCGTGGTGGCGTTGAACACGGCGGCCAGGCCGCTGGAGATGTACTGCTCGGCCCAGCAGATCAGGCTGAAGGGGATCAGCGCGTTAAGCAGGGCCATTACCGTGATGTCCCAGAGGTCGCGCGGGGCTGTCGGGAACTTCAGGCCAGAGATAAGCAGTGCAGCGCAAAGGACGAGCGCGCCAAGCAGGCAGCGCGCGAGGACGATGCTGAAGGGGCCCATCTCGGCGACCGCCACCTTCATGAAGAAGTAGGAGCCGCCCCAGATCGCGCCCAGGATGAAGAGCTGCAGCCACTGGCCGGCGCTCATGTGCGCGTGCGGGGGAGAACTGGGGCTGGATGGGGGCACGCGGGATTATCGCACTGTTCATCGCGGACAGGCCGGCGATGAGGAGCTACCGCACGCAGGCGCTGATGCAGAGCCGCGGCGAACTTGCACGCTTCTGCAAGTACATGCTATGTTCTAACTTCATCAAAACGGTGAGGAAAGCGATGTCAAAGACACTCAGCGCTGTCATCCTCGCCGCTGTGATTCTGTTCTCTACGGCCTGTGGCGGCCAAAGTGCGGACAAGCTGTCCGACAATACTGCAAACGTGCAGCCAGGGCTGCCGCTGCCACCCACAAGCCTCCCCGCTCCAAGCGAACTGGATGCACTGCACCAGGCCAGCGGGCTGGTTGAGACTCTGATCGGGGGCAAATTCAGCCTGCAGCGCAGCGCCGGGGCGCAGGAGCAGGGAAGCGCCCTCGTTCTGGACGCCAGTGCCGGAGGGCCGCGCCTGGGCAGTGTGCCGGAGTGGGCACTCTACGGCTTTGACAGCGGATCAAATGACCTGGACAGCCTGCAGGTGCAGCTGGATGTGCCGGAGGGCAGCAGCGCCTACATCCTGCTGGCGGATTACGCCAGCGGCCGCTGGGAGCTGCATGGTCCGTACACAGCGCTGAAGACCCTGCTGCTGGACGATCCGAAGTACCTCTCCCCCGGGGGGACCCTGTACTGCACCGTACTGAGCCCGCAGGGCAGCAGCATTACAGTCAACGCCCTGAGCGTGCGCACGATCAACCCCAACAATGAGGCGCCGACGGCCGATCTGCAGGCCAGCTCCCTGATCGGCCTCATTCCCTTCAGCATTGACTTTGACGCCAGTGCAAGCACTGACCCAGACGGCACAATCGTCGAGTACGCCTGGGACTGGGACGCGGACGGCGGCTATGAGCAGTTTAGCGACCAGCCGTAGCTGACGCATGTCTTCACCCAGCCCGGCCTCATTGATGTCCGCCTGCGTGTGACCGACGAGCATTTTGCCCGCGACACAGCCACCGTACAGGTTTCGGTCAATGTTGTCGGCAACATCGTACCCATTCCATCGCTGAACTGCAGCACAGCTTCCGGCAGCGCGCCTCTGGCCGTCCAATTCGATGCAGTAGACAGCCTGGATCTTGACGGCAACATCATCCGCTATGACTGGGATCTGGACGGTGACGGGATTTACGAGTTCTACGATGCCGGCTCTGTCATCGACTTCACCTTCAACACCGGCGGGAACTACGCGGCGAAGCTGCGCGTGACTGACAACAGGGGCGCGCAGGGGATCGCTAGTGTGGACATCGCAGTCAACAGCCCTCCCCAGGCCGTGTTACAGCTATTGCCAGATGATGTCCAGAATGGCGAGAACTTCAGTCTGGATGCCTCGCTGAGTAGTGACAACGACGGCAGCATCATGCTCTATGAGTGGGACACGGACGGAGATGGCAGCTTTGAGACCAACAGCGGGACGGACAGCCTGATCGAGGTTATCGCGAACACCACCGGACCCTTCACCCTCAACCTGCGCGTGACCGATGAGGATGGTGCGACGTCAACGGACAGCGCGCTGCTGCATGTGCATGGCTGGATCACGACGACCCCAGACAGCATGGGCGACACCGGGGTGTGCAGCTCGCTGGCTCTGGTCGCCGGCCATCCAGCCATCTGCTATCAAGACTCAACAAACTTCGACCTGTGCTATGTCCGAGCCACGAACGCCGACGGCACGGCCTGGGCAGCACCACAGACCTTGGATAGCGAGGGTATCACCGGCTCGCATTGCTCTCTGGCCATAGTCAACGGCAAGGCGGCCATCAGCTATACCGACGACACCAATCATTGCCTGCGCTTTATCCGGGCTGCGGATGGGGATGGCACAGCCTGGGCCGCCCCGCAAATCGTTGACAGCCTAGGCTATGGCATGTTCACATCCCTGGCCCTAATCAATGGCAAACCGGCGATTAGTTACTTCGAGAGCCAGGGCAATGTCCTTCGCTTTGTCCGGGCTACGGACGCAGATGGAACGACATGGGCGGCGCCGCAGGTACTGGACAACGCAGGCTCCACCGGCATATGGACCTCCTTAGCCCAGGTCAACGGCCATGCGGCGATCAGTTACTACGCCTTCACCGGCGACGACCTACGTTACATCCGTGCAACGGATAGCGAAGCTACGGCTTGGGCTACGCCACAGACTCTTGACAGCATAGGCACGGTCGGCTACTACACCTCGCTCGCCGTGGTCAACGGCAACCCGGCGATCAGCTACACCAACGCCACGGCCGGCGATCTGTGCTATGTCAGGGCCACTGACGCGGATGGTGTGGTTTGGTCCACCCCAGTGATCGTTGACGGCCTGGGAAACACTGGCCAGTTCACCTCACTTGCAGTGGTCGACGGCCGGCCGGCGATCAGCTATCTCGACTTCGCCGGCGGCGCCCTGCGCTATGTTCAGGCCGCAAACGCGGACGGCACGGTGTGGGACATTCCTGTGACTGTCGATAGCGCTGGCTACACTGGAAAGTTCACTTCGTTAAAGATAGTCGACGGCCAGCCTGCGATCAGCTACTACAACGACACGGACGGCGACCTGCGCTTTGCCATCAACTTCTAACCAGCAGAGACGAACAGGTATCCCGACATCCGTTGGAATCAGCCGTGTATGATGCTTTCGCGCGCTGCGCGCGGAAGTTCTAACACGGAGTGAGTCCAGCATGAGCATGCTCAAGGAGTTCCGCGAGTTCGCGGTACAGGGCAACGTTGTCGACACTGCTGTCGGCATCATCATCGGCGGCGTGTTTACACCCATCGCCGGCAGCCTGGTGAACGACATCATCATGCCGGTGCTGGGCCTGGCGCTGGGCAAGGTGGACTTCAAGAACCTCTACATCATGCTCAAGGAGGGCGCAGCGGCCAGCGCGCCTTACGAATCGCTCGAGGCTGCCAAGGCCGCCGGGGCGGTGACTATCAATTACGGCGTGTTCCTCAACATCTGCCTGACCTTCTTCATCACTGCCTTTGCCGTCTTCCTGCTGGTCAAGGGCATGAACAAGCTGCGCAAGGAGAAGAAGGCCGAGGAAGCCGCGGCGGCCTGAGCCCGGGCCGGATGCTGGCCTTATACGCTGCCCTCCGGCTCGACAACGCCAATGGCCGCCAGTGTCGTAGTGGCTGCGTCCGGGCTGTCCGCGCGGACATGCAGCACCAGCAGGTTGGTATAGGCCGGGCATGGCGCGCCGGGGACCATGCCTGGTGTGCTGTAGTGCCAGACGATGTTGTGGCCGTCATTGACGCAGTAGACGCCCGCGTCAGCCCCTTCCGTCAGGGCGGAGAGATAGATGTTGCCCAGCGGGTCGACGAGCATCGGCGCAAAGACACCGGCAAAGAGGCCGCGGTCCCAGAGCTCGGTACCGTCGCCGTTGAAGCCATACATGCGGCTGGTATAGCTGCTAGCCCCCGTTGAGGTAACGCTGCAGACAACGTAGTTCTCATTGCTGACGACAATTGGCGGGGCCTGGATGTTGCCCTGCGCCGGCAGGAAGCTCTGATAGATCGGGAAGATCACCGGCAGAATGCCGACAGCGTTGAAGCTGCTGCCGGTGAAGAGCAGGTTAGCGCGTCGTCATAAACCACCGGCCAGCGTGAATCAAAGGCAAAGGCGGTCATCGCCGTGCCGTCAGTCAGCGCGTTGCCGCCGATGGTCTGGTCTTCCAGCGGCAGGACCAGCACTGGGTCGAAGATGGTCGGCGCAGCAGCCGGCGCTGCTGCCAGGGCAACTGACCAGCGCAGGCTGCCGTCGGGCTCGATGGCATTCAGGCGATCCTCGGCGTCCGGAGCGATAAGCAGGCCGTTGTCAGCGATCACCGGCTGCCACCAGGCGCCGTGGCTGGTCTCGGCAAGTTCGCGCTTCCAGCGCAGGTGGCCGTCGCGGCTGAAGCAGAGGATACTGCCGCCGTCCTCCTGCACATAGACGTTTTCGTCCACGCTCAGCAGTGGCGGGCTGAGGCTCTTGCCAGAGCGGTAGCTCCATTCAAGCTGGCCGAAGCGGTTGACGGCGTAGAGTGTGCCCGGGCCGGGCTGCATCATGCCGGGGTTCGGCGCGGCGAGAGAGCTGTAGGTAGTACCGTAGGCGTCTGCAACTGGCGAAGTGACATGCGCTGCGGTGCCGGCGAGTTCGAGCGTCCAGGCCACTGTTTCCGTCAGGGGACCGGCGACTTTGCTCTGCCCGTTGCGGGCATCCCCACCCTGCTGCTGGTTCCAGAAGGGCACGCTGGCCAGGCTGTAGAGCACCCCGTTCGAGGCGACGCCGTACTGGTAAGGCTCGTCTGCATTGGCGGTTGGCACCACGCGGTAGACCAGGTTGGGCAAAGGCGCCGCCAGGTGGAAGCTGTAGCGCGGGGGCTGGGTGCTTCCGGGGGCGCTGCTGATGAAGGGCACCCAGGAGGCGTGTGTCCATTCCGTCGCGGAAAGGAAGCGCATCTGGATCTCATAGCCCGCCACCTTGCCGCCGTAGTTGATGCCGATGGGCGTCAGGTCGGTAATGCTCACCACACCGTTGGCGTCGGCGTCGGCAATCTGGTGCTCGATCCAGTCGCCGGCAGTGGAGCTGTTCAGATAGTGCACGCCAATGGGGGTGAGGTCAGCGATGCTGACGGTGCCGTCAAGGTTGAGGTCACCCTGGTTGCGGTAAGACCAGGACATATCCGCCCCGCCGCCGCCGTCAGGCGTGACCCAGAGGTCGCCAACCTCTGAACCGCTGCCGGTGGGAGGAACGGAAACACGCCGCGCTGTCCCCTGCGCCTGCAGGACGCGGTCAAACTCGCTGACCAACTGCCGCCAGAGCGCTGCATCTACCCCGGCCGGGCGCGGCTGCGGGCCAAAGAAGCTTGAAACCGGCAAAGTCTGCTCTTCCTGCGGCTGCGGAGTCTCTGGACTACTGCAGGCTGCGGCAAGCAGCATTGCTAGACCGATGCTAAACAGGACGAAGCGTTTCATTTCATCCTCCCTGAGCAGCACTACTAATACCGATCTGCAATGTCCGTTATCGCAGAGGGGCCCCAAAGGGGCGACAATGCCGGGAGGATGCGCGCGATTGGCCAGAGGAAGCAGGTTAGGGAGTGACCCAGGCCGAGGGTGCGGAGTCGACACCCTTCTCCGGCCAGCGGGCCATGATGCAGTACTCGGAGTCCTCAAAGTGCGGGATCAGGGCGCTTGTGCTGTCTTCAGCCAGGACCTTTTCGCGCAGCTGGCCGCTGGCCAGGGGGTAGATGATGACCAGGCGCAGATCGCGCGGGTCGCTGTACTCGTTCCAGAGCAGCGAGGCTGTGCCGCCGGCGATGGTGTCGATGTGCAGGCCGCTGGGGGTGCGCAGGCGCTCAAACTCGATGGTGTTGCCAATCGCGCCGGAGCGAAAATCCTCATCCTGGCTCAGCACGGCGATGAACATGCTGCCGGCCGGGTTCACGTACCACTCCCAGGAATGCTTGAGGGAAGTCTTGTTACCCTTCAGCGTGCCGCCGCTGTAGTAGACGTTCTTCCCGGGATAGAGCTCCCAGTAGCCCTTCTCAAAGTTGGCCACGGCGGTGTAGTGCGGCTTGCCGTTGTTGACAACCCAGAAGTTGTCGGTGGCGAAGTCCTCGGCGATGCCCTGGCGCTCGTAGATTACCCAGGCCAGGCCCTCAGCGGGCGGCGTATAGAGCATCATGGAGAGCTCGGTGTCGAAGTCAGTGCTGGAGCTCTGGGCGGCGATGTTCTCGTCCGGGGCAAACTCGACATCCTTGGCCTCAATCAGGCTGCTGCTGCGGACAGGGCTGCTGCCGGCGCCGCTCAGGGCGCTGAGTTCAGCCAGCGAAGGCAGGGCCCTCAGGCCCGCCGCAGGGACAGACACCTCGCCAGAGTGCTGCTGGGCCGGCTTGTCTGCCACTGGAGCGTCAGCCGCCGCGCCGCAGCCAAGCACCGGCAGCAGTGCTGCAAGCAGGACGGTGTTGATGCATGGCCGTGGCACAGTATCCCCCGCCAGAAGATAGCAGCACAGCGGAGAGAACGGGTGTAGGCCCGGGCAAATCTGGATTAACAAATGATGCCGGGGCGCGCCCTGCCCTTTCAGGCCTAGAACTGCTGCTCGCTCAGGCCTTCAGCGTTGCATTTGGCCTCCATCTCGGCGTAGCGGCGTTCGATTTCATCGTCGCTGACATGCTCCTTGTGCGTGCCGATGTACCAGCGGTTGCCGTCGCGGTCTTCAACCCCGCCGTTGCGGTCGCCATAGGGCTGGTCCGTCATGTAGCGGATCACCTTGCCGCCGGCTGCCACCGCAGCGGCGAACATGCTGTCGCAGTCCTCGGTGTAGATGAAGAGAGTGGTGTGGGACAGCCTCTGGCCCTCGCCGGCCTGGCCCAGCATGATAAGGGTCCTGCCGATGCGCAGAGCGACATGCACCGGCCGGCCGGCGGAATCAGTAACGTATTCCGTCACCTCGGCGCCGAAGGCCTGCTTGATGAACTCGACGCTGGCCGCGGCGTCCGAGACCACCAGATAGACGTTGACGCTGCCGTAGCCTTCAGGAATTGCTGAGACGGACATGGAGCTCCTGTGCTGCAAGTGCTGAACTGATTCTAAGGCCCGGCGCAGAGGTTTCAGGCGGGGCACGGCCTAGGTGTAGTTGCTAAATAGGTTGTTCACTCGGGTGACGGCTGAGAGACTGTTGGTTGCGAAGACACCAGTCAAGCCGGAGCACCCGAATGAACATACACAGTTTAGCGAAAACCACGCCTGCGC
>JADZFO010000041.1 GCA_020849855.1 bacterium
GCCTCCGGATGGCTTCTTCAAGATCCAGCGCAAGAAGACCGGTACCAGCAACTGGACCGACCTCGGCATGACCACCGAGCTGACCTACTGCGATGCCACGGCTGAGTGCAACATTGACTACACCTACCGTGTCAAGAAGTGGAGCAGCCAGGGCGACTGCCTCAGTAACCAGGTCCCCGGCAAGAAGGTCTGCTGCGACTACTGCCCCACCGAGCTGACCGCGACCACTGATACCGAAGACTGCGTGGAGCTGACCTGGAACGGCGGCTGCCCGCTGCCTCCGGACGGCTTCTTCAAGATCCAGCGCAAGAAGTCCGGCACCAGCAACTGGGTTGACCTCGGCATGACCACCGAGACGACCTACTGCGATGACACCGCCGAGTGCAACATCGATTACACCTACCGTGTGAAGAAGTGGAGCTCTGAGGGCGACTGCCTCAGCAACCAGGTCCCCGGCAAGATCGTCTGCTGCGACTTCTGCCCCACTGACCTGGTGGCCAGCGACGGTACCTACAACTGCGGCACCCTGCTCACCTGGGAAGGCGGCTGCGGCGATGGCACCTTCGAAATCTTCCGCAAGCTCAAGGGCGGCACCAGCGGCTTCAAGAAGGTCGGCTGGACCGAAGAGACCAGCTTTGTGGATGAGACCGGCGCCTGCAACTACCACTACATCTACAAGGTGAAGAAGTACAACGAGGCCGGCGAACTCTGCTGGACCAACGAGGATGAAGGCTGGTGGAAGAGCAACTAAGCTCTTAACCGGCTGCCTTCGCAGTCACAACTGCAGATCAACAGGGGCCCGCGGTGGACAACCGCGGGCCCTTCCTTTTTTTCCTGCTCCAGCCTTGCGTCCTGGTTAAAGTGTGGTAAACTTCCTTATCTGGCCAGCGACGCTGGCCCCACGAAACGGTTTGGTTAGAGAGGGCGGGCCCACCGCCCTCTTCTTTTTTATCTGCAGTCTTCGCCGCCCCTGAAACTCCCCGCGCTTCCCGCCGCTCCTAAGCTGGTCCGTAGGAGATGGTAATCACCTACATCATTCGGGAGGTGCAAATGGGACGCGCTGTGTTCAACCCTTCCCATTGGCTGTTCCTCTGTGTCCTGCTGCTTTCCATGGGGCTTTATTCCTGCGGCGGCACTGCCGCGCTGGATCCGGCGGCCACAGACACAACTACAGATAACACTGCCCAGGCCGCTGCCGAAAGCCTGAGCAGCTCAGCTTCCCTGCCGGCCATCCCGCTGGACAGCGCGGATGAAGGCCGGGCAGCCAGCGCCATCGACAATGGCAGCGGCCAGGTCGTCGTGCTGGGCAAGGACTTCCTGCTGCAGCACAACGGCAGTGTCGATGGTGACAGCCTGGTGCTCTCCGCCCCCGGCGGCGAAGAGGGCAGCGGCATGAACCTGGCCTTCGCCATGTACAAGGCCAGCGCGGGCGCCGGCCAGCGGCCGAAAAGCCTGAACGTGCAGGCCCTGCCGGCCGGGTTGAGCCAGAACTACTGGGTCGCCGTGGCGGACTACACCAGTCTGCAGTGGAAGTTCTTCGGCCCGGTCTCCATCCCGGAGTTCCAGCTGGACCTCACCGGCCATAACCACCGCTTTGTCAGCGCGGCCGGCAATGTCTATTTCCTGCTGCTCTGCCATGCGCCAAACGGCTGCACCCATACACAGACCGTGATGGTGACCGGCCCGGCCGGTGACGGCGAGCTTCCGGGCTGCCCCTTCAGGCTGGAGGCCAGCAACGGCGCCTTCCTGCACCGCGTCGAGCTGCTCTGGCAGCAGGGCGATGAGCGCAAGCGCTTTGAGGTCTTCCGCCGCGACGCCCGGCCCCCGGCCGGCGACAACGCCCCTGAGGGCGGTGACCCGGGCAGCGGCACCCCGCCGCCAGGTGATCCCAATGCCGGCGATGGCGGCAACGGTGGTGGCGATAACGGTGAGGGCGGCGAGGCTCCTCCGCCTCCGCAGTGGCGCCTGATCGCAGTGGTTGAGGACAACCGCTTCACCGATCATCTGGTGCTGCCGGGCAAGTTCTACGAGTACCGCGTCCGCGCTATCAACAATCACGGCCCCAGCGGCTTCAGCAACATTGACCTGGGCTGGGCCGACCGCGGTCTCTTCGACTGCGTCATCGAGGGCCAGGTCAGCGTGGACGGCGCCGGCCGCGGCGGGGTGGTGGTCTCACTGCTCGGCCTGGGCCCGGAGCCTCTCTTCGCGGTCACCGGTCCTGAGGGCCGCTACCGCTTCGCCAACCTGCCGCCCCTGCACTATGTGGTCTGCGCGCAGAACCCCGAGCTGGAGTTTGAGCCCGCCTTCGCCTTTGCTGACCTGCACATCAGCGAGACCCGCCTGATCAACTTCAACGGAACTGCGGCCAGCCACTTCGGGCATGTCTGGGGTTTCACCTATACCTGGGATCCGATCCGCGATGACGGCACCGGCGGCCTGCGCGCCCTGGGCAATATTCATGTCGGCCTCTGGCCGGCGGGTGTCGAGCCCGGCACGCCGGAGCTGCTGGGAACCCAGAGCAACGAAATGGGCCTTTATCAGTTCTTCGGCCTCCAGCCCGGTGATTACACCAGCAAGGCGGGCGCCGAGGGCATGATCTTCATGCCGGATATCCACCGCATCCGTCTCGACGGCCAGCATGTGGCCCCGCGCATGGACTTCTTCGGCCTGCCCGGCCAGCTGCCTCCACCTCCGCCTCCGGCTGACGGCGGCGGGGGCGAGGACCCCGGCGGCGGAGAAGGCACACTCTAGTCCGCTATCTCATACGGACATCGGCCGGGGGCACCGTCCCCCGGCCTTCCTTTTTCCTCTGATTGAGCTAAACTGTCCAGCTGAACACGGCCGGCCCCAGCCGCGTCGTGGCAGTTCTACCGTGACGGTGAGGTGGTCAACAATGCGCGTCCTGCGTACCCTGGTACTGTCGGCTCTGCTGGCGGCTGCGCCGCTGCTCCTGTCGGCGGCTGTCGCTGACAGTCCGAGCTTCAAGCCCGGGGCCAAAGTCACACTGGTGCTGGATGTCCGCGCCCCCGAGAAGTGGCATCTCAACAGTGCCCTGCCGCTGCGCGTCGAGTTCGACGCCGAGGACCTCAAGAAGCTGCCGGTCAAGCTGGACAAGACCACCTGGGATTTCAGTGTGGTCAAGGATCCGCCGAGCCAGAGCTTTGAAGTGCCGGTGACCCTCACTTCCAAAGCCGCCGAAGGCACCCTCAGCATTCCCGCCGAGCTGCAGTGCGGCATGTGCATTGAAGACCAGTGCACCATCGTGAAGGAAGACCTGGAGTTCAAGATCACGGTGAAGAAGAGCGCCGCCGGCGGTTCCAAGAACCAGGCGCAGGCCAAGGGCAAGCTCACCCGCACGGTCAAGCTTGTCGCTCCCTTCTAGAAACCAGAGCACATATCCTTAGGGAATCCAAGGGCGGCCACGGCCGCCCTTTTTCTTTGCCGGGCCTGCGCCACCTGCGATGCTAGAATCAGCCGGCTTGAGGAGGCATGGCGGAAAGGCGCCCGCGTGCGCGCACGCGCACATACACGGGGCAGGCGGCGGGGAGGTTCACGGCCCCGCGGCATTTGCGCACGGCCGCTTCTCTCTGCCGGCAATACGCCCAGCCACTGCATTGCTGCTCGCGCTGGCCTGCCTGCTGCTGCAGCCCTGCGGTTCTTATGCCGCCGGCCTGCCGCTGCCACCGGTGGACCCGCCCGCGCCGGCGCCCGGAAGTGCCGGCCAGTCAGACCCGGCAGGCGATGACGCGGCAGCACATGAAGTGGAGCCCGAGGCCGAGAGCCGCGAGTTGGCACCGGCAGATGCCGAAGCTGCGGCAATGGACGCGCAGCTTCCCGACAGCGCAGAAGAGCTGCAGCAGCAGGCCACCGAGGTGCTGGACGCCGCGCAGGCAGAGCTGGAAGCCATCAAGGCGCGCTTTCCCGGCATTGAGGATCTGACCCGCCTGAAGGCCGACTCGCCGGACCTGCCGGACAACTTCAGCGCGGGCTCCGTCTTCACCGATAAGCGCGGCCTGCTCTACGCGGGCGGTGGCGTCAGCCTCACACTGCGATCGGTTTTGCCTGAGGGCGAGGCCATGGTGGAGGCGGACTCTGCGATCTACGATACGGAATCCGGCGTGGTCGAGCTTTCCGGCAATGTGCGCCTCAGCCTGGCCGGCATGGACTTCTCCGCCTATGCCGGGGGCCTGCGCGAGGGCGGATCAGGGTCTTCAGCCGGCTCAGATTTCGACCCGCGCTACAACCGCAGCGCGGTCATCGACAGGTCCGCCCAGGGCGGCAGTTTCGAGCTGCTCTGCGACTGGCTAAGGGTCGACCCCACTATGCGCGAAATGCAGGTCCGCGGCCTGCGCTTGCATCTCTCCCTGGAAGAGCTGCTCGGGCCTGAGGCTGTCAAGGAACTGCCCCTGCGCACCGACTTCCGCAACCACCTGGTGCCCTCCTCGCCCAGTGAGATTCGGCTGAGCAGCGATGAGGTCTACTTCGCCCAGAGCAGCCGCGCGCCGCAGCTCCTCTTGCAGCAGGTCAAGATCAGCCTTGGCTCGCATCCCGATCCGGACCTCTTCATCACCGCCCGTGAAGTGGAGCTGATGGAAGAGCAACAGGTGGAGTTCCGGGGCATTGAGCTGAACATCTCAGGCTTTGACTGGATCTCCTGGCCGAAAATCACCCGCAGCCTCAAGCGCAGCCCCAGCGCCTTCAGCTTTGACACGCCGCAGCTGCAGGTTGACCGGGAGTTCGGCGTGGCCGTCAAGCAGGGTGCCACGGTCGACCTCGGCATGTTCAAGACTGACGCGCTGATTGATTACTCGCCGGAGTACGGGGTGCTGGCCCAGGCCTTTGCCTACATCGAGCCCGTTACCGATACACAGCTTGGCGTGCAGCTTGGCCGTTCAACCCAGAGCAATATCGACCGCAACACGGTGCAGCGCCGGGACGACTACAACCTGATCTACCGCCAGTCGCTCAGTCCTGGCGGCGCGATCCAGAAGCTGCACCTTGGCGCGCAGTACGGCCACATCCATGAAAGCGTCGACGGCCGCCCCGGCGCCGGCATCCCTGACCGCCGGGCCGAGGACACGCGCATGATGGCGGACATGGACATGCAGCTTGAACCGCTGGATCTTGGCGGTCGGCTCTTCCTGACTCTGGGCGCGCGGGCGCGCTTCATCCACTATGACGAGAGCGGCCAGGATTACCAGGTGCTCGGCGGCCGCGCCGGCCTGGTCCTGCGCAGCGATGACTTCGACCATTTCATCCTTTACCGCTACAACAACACCAGCGGCGACGCCCTGTTCACCTTCGATGAGGTGCGCCGCGAGCAGCTGGATTTCGCCACCAGTGTCCAGACCCTGCCCTCATGGCGCAATGTGCTGCGGGGCAGTTATGACCCCCTGGAGGATGAGTTTGACCGCCTGCAGCTTGGCACCTTCAAACAGCAGAAGAGCTATGAGATGGGCGTGTACTGGGATTTTGCCCGCGAAAGCGCCGAACTGGAGTTCGGCCTGCTCCTGGACTAGGCTTTTGCGAGGTTGACAGTGTTCTTTGCCGATACCTATAATGACCCGACCCAGCGCGAAGAGGAGGTGATACGAAATATGCGCAAAATCTGGATGACGCTTCTGGTCGCCGTCCTGGTTGTCGGCATGTCTGTTCCGGCCTTCGCGAACGGCAGTGCGGTCGACCAGTTCAGCGCGGTCAAGTACATCCGTAATCTGAGCGACCTGGCGGCTCAGTACCGCGACCACGGTCTCTCGCTTCAGCTCGATGGCCACAACTACGAATGGCTGATTTTCAGCGATTCGTGCATCCGGCAGAACATCGAGGCGGAGCTGGTGATACTGGGCCGCAGTAATGAGCACATCATCGACCCGCTGGCCTGGCAGCTGCATGTTGACATGCTGAACCAGACCATCGACCAGATCAATACCATTACCGAAGAGCTCGGCACTTATAACTTCTATCCCAACCAGGATAGTATTGTTGAGAAGATCGCCAAGAAGGCCGGTGAGGGCACGAAGGTTCTGGAGAACGTCGAGAAAGAGCTTGGCCGTGGCGAAGAGCGCAACTACGCGGATCTGGCCACCTATGGTGAAAAGCTCTGGATGATTGGCAACGATCTGATCTGCCTGGTCAAGGACCTCGATTACGAGAACTGGACCGCTCTGTACAGCGATTATCTCTGCGCAGGCGATGCCTGCCAGAACAGCTTCCCGGTCTGCATGGCCTGCTGGAACTGCGATGGCGGTTGCAGCAATGGCTGCCCCTCCGTCTCTACCGCGACGGTCAAGGGTAAGGAATGCGAGCGGAAGTGCTGCCCCAAGTCCAACTGCAAGAAGTGCAAGGGCAAGGGATGTGGCAGCTGCAAGAGCAAGTGTGGAGGCTGCAGTACGTGCAAGTAGCCCCGTGGCCTTAGAGCCGGGGCTGCTTGCCTTACTGCCGGGACCCTGCCGTCAGGGGGGGAAAGACGGACTATCCATTTGAACCTAGAGAGAGTGAGCCAGGGGCACAGCCTCTGGCTTCTTTTTTTATTGCTCTTTTGTGCCAGCCGCTCCAGGCCCTTCTGCCGCTCTTTTGCCCGATGAGCCGCGCCGAAAGGTAAGAATCAGGCCTCTTCAGGGTAGAATATTAGGTAGCCGGATCCTGCGCAGATGTGCTTTGGCGGGAAATTCGCGGGATGGGTTTACCAGCCTGTAACATTTCCTTCCGGTTAGCATCTTGTTTATTGCTGACGCATAGTCAGTGCTGTGCGGGCTCCGAGTCAGGACAGCGGAGAGCAAATGAAGACGTTCGTTTATACCGCGAAGGATGCAAGTGGCAAGGTCATCTCCTCCCAGGTGGAGGCGGACAGCCACAAGGCAGTAATCGAGGCGCTGCGCCAGGAAGGCTTCTTCGTCACGCGCATCGTTGAGAAGCGCCGCCCCTTCAACCCCTTCGTGCTCATCGAGCGCATGTTCAAGGTCGGCCTGAAGGAGCTTACTATCTTCAGCCGCCAGTTCGCCCTGCTGCTCAACGCCGGCCTGACCCTGTCAGAGGCGATTGACACCATCGAAGAGCAGACGCAGAACAACTCCTTCCGGGAGATCCTGCACCGGGTCAAGATCGACATCCAGGGTGGCGAGACCCTGACCAAGGCGATGCAGAAGCATCCGCGCGCCTTCTCCACCTTCATGTGCTCCATGGTGCACTCAGGAGAGATCGGCGGTGCGCTGGACACCATCCTTGACCGCGTGGCCCAGTTCTATGAAAAGGAGCTGGAGCTGAAGAACAAGGTCAAGAGCGCGATGGTGTACCCGGTCACGGTTATCGTCTTCGCCCTGGCCATCAGCCTCTTCATGCTGATGTACATCGTGCCCCAGTTCGCGGCTTTCTACTCGGACTTCAGCGGCGGCGAGGCCCAGCTTCCGGCCCTGACCCGCAAGATGATCGACATCTCCAACTGGCTGCAGAAGTACTGGTACTACCTGCTGACCATCCCGATCTTCCTGATCATCTTCTGGAAGTTCCGCAACTCCAAGTGGGGCCACAAGCTGCTGGATCCCCTGGTCCTGCGTATCCCCATCTTCGGCCCCCTGGCCCGCAAGGTCGCCATCACCCGCTTCACCCGCACCTTCGGCGTGCTGACCCAGAGCGGCGTGCCGATCCTCGAGTCCCTCGAGGTGGCGAAGAACACGGCCTCCAACGACGTCATCAAGCGCGCCATCGAGTACACCCGTGAGCGGATCCGCGAAGGCGAGACCATCCACGGCCCGATGAAGCGCACCAAGGTCTTCCCGCCGATCGTGACCAACCTGATCAGCGTGGGCGAGGAAGCCGGTAACCTTGAAGAGATCCTCTTCAAGATCAGTGACTACTACGATGATGAAATCGATGCCACCATCCGTTCCCTGGCCTCGCTCATCGAGCCGATCATGATCGTGGTCGTCGGCGGCCTCGTCGGTGTCATCGTCGTGTCCCTGTACCTGCCCATCTTCAACCTGGTTAACGTAATCAAGTAAGCCAGGCCGCGCCGGTGAGGCGCAAGCAGCTTGAAAACTGCACTTCCGGCCGGGAATTTGTCCCGGAAGGCTGATGGCAGCTTGCCATCCGGCCTGTCGGAGGTTATCATTTAACGTGGCTGTAACGGCCGGCCCAGCTTTTGCGCGCAGGCTGCAGCGATGATTTATTCATCCACATTATTCACGGAGGTGTCCTAGTGACCCGTACCCATCTCGCCAAGGGCTTTACCCTGATTGAGCTCCTGGTGGTTATCGTCATTATTGGCATTCTGGCGGCGATCGCGCTGCCGAACTACATCAAGGTCAAGGAAAAGGCGAAGGAAGCCGAAGTCAAGGCGAACCTGCACAACATTCAGCTGAGTGTTGAGC
>JADZFO010000042.1 GCA_020849855.1 bacterium
GTGGCGACAAGCCCGTGGTGGTGAGCTTCAACGCCACCGCCAGCATGGACCCCGACGGCACGGTGACGGACTACGAATGGGACTTTGACGGCGACAGCAACTTCAACGAGGCCGACAACGGCGAGGCCGCGGCCCAGGGCAATCCGACCCCGACGGATGTGAGCTACACGGTGGTCGGCAGCTTTGACGCAACGGTCCGCGTGACTGACAACGACGGCGGCAAGGACACCGCCAGCGTGCAGATCAGCGTCAGCAACAGCGGCCCGAATGCCTTGATCCAGGCCGGTACGCTGGATGGCAACGTGCCCTTCACGGTCTCCTTCAGCGCCGAGATGAGCACTGACCCCGGCGGCATGATCGAGGACTATGAATGGGACTTCGACGGCGACGGGCTCTTCAATGAAGTCGCTACTGAGGAGGAAACGGCGCGCGGCATGTCCGCGCCCTCCGACATTGATTTCAATACACCCGGCGACTTTAATGTGAGTGTCAGGGTCACTGATGACGACGGCGCATCCGACAGCGACAGCACTCTGATCAGCGCCCACGGCTGGAAGGTCATCACCGTCGATGACCCGGATGGCAACCCGGCCGTGAACCACTGCGACATGGTCCTGGTGGACAGCTTCCCGGCGATTGCCTACTGCATCATCGGCACCGAGGTGCGCTATGGCATATCCAGCACCCTGGACGGCGCGGATGCCGCGGACTGGACCTTCCTTACCGTGCCAGGCAACACCGGGCAGGAACTGAGCCTGGCCGCGACCGTGGCCGGGCCGGCGATCGCTTCCTATCTTGGCGGGAGCAGCTTCGATCTGACCTACCAGCTCGCCGACGGCGACGGCAGCAACCTCGCCGACTGGAATCCGGTTGTCGCCCCGGACACCACTGGCAACACCGGCCGCTTCCCGGAGCTGCGGATCGTGGACGGCAACCCGGCGATCACCTACTGGAACAGCACCGACAACCAGCTCCGCCATATCCGCTCCATCGACAGCCGCGGCGACCTGATCATCGACTGGCTGCCGGCGGCCATCATCCATGACGCGGCGGCGGACGAGAATATCCAGCCCCTGGAGACCTACGACATCATTGGCGGCAACCCGGCGGTGGTCTATTACTACTATGACAACCCGACGGACCACCTGCGCTTTGAGCGCAGCGCCGATACCCTTGGCGATGGCAACGCGGACTGGACCAGCGGCTTCAACCTGCAGGACGACAATGGCACGGGTTCCTGGTCCTGCTTTGGCCTCAAGACCCTCAGCGGCAATCCGGCGGTGATCTACCGCAACCCCAACGCCAACCAGGTGCACTTCCGCACCGCCAGCAATGCGGCTGGCAGCGCCTGGAACGCCGGAGTCCTCATTGCTGCCGCGACGGAGGTCGGAACCTTCGGCAGCTTTAACCTGCTGGGGGGCGTCCCGGCCCTGGCCTACCAGACCAACGCAAATGGCGACCTGAAGTATGTGAAATCCGAGACAGCCGGCGGCGGAGCTGCGGCCGACTGGGACACCGTGGAGACCATCGACAGCGCCAACTTTGTGGGCGGCTTCGTCAAGCTGCTGGAGGTCGACGGCAAGCCGGCGGTCTGCTACCAGGACAGCACAAACTCTGCAATCAAGTACGCGATCAGGTATTAGGGTGGCCACGCAGGCCGGGGGAAGCTATGCACTGGTTCTTTAGTCGTCGTATTGAACTGTTGTTTACGGCAGCGGCCATGCTGCTGGCTTCCTGCGGCGCTGGAGGAGAGAGACCTTCTGCGGCCAGCCGCGGCCCGCAGGTTAGTCAGCCGCCCCAGTCTGCGCGGGTCACACCGGCGCAGCCACCGCAAAGCAGCGCGCCACTGGCACTGCCGGCGCCAGGCGGCCTGCTGCTTGAGCGCGGCGCCTCCTTTAGCCTGGCCGATGGCTTCAGCGATGGCGCCGACTTTGACCCCGGCCTGCCTAACAACCGGGTTAACGCAGTTGTCACAACCGGGGCCTTTGTGCCAGCCTTCGCGGCCGGAGACAGCGGTCTGGCCAACCTGGCCTATGCCGTCTACGCCTTCACCCTGCCTGACTACAACAACGACGCCCCGGTGGATATCCAGCTCACTTTCAGCGATGCGCCGCCTGTCGGGGACTGCCTGGTCGCGCTGAGCGACTTTGACGGCGGCTTCTGGTCCTGGTTCTCCCTGCCGGGAGACGGGCGCCTGCTCTTCCCGGGCTTCACCGAGTACATCAGCCCCAGTGATATCCACCTGCTCTGCGTGGCGGTCAAGGGCAGCGATGCGGCGATCCTGGACAGCATTCAGCTTTCCACGGCCCAGGCGCCGGTGGCCAGCATCGTGCCGGACTTCGATTCCGGCATCGCCCCGCTGAGCGTGATCTTTGACGCTTCGGCCAGCGCAGACAGCGACGGGACCATCACCAACTATGAATGGGACCTCGACGGCGACGGGCTCTTTAACGAAAGCGGCAGCGAGGGCGACAGCTTCGGCCTGAATATGGCGAGCTTTATCTATGACACGCCCGGCAGCTATGACGTGACGCTGCGGGTAACTGATGACCAGGACCTGCAGGATGAGGCGACTGTGCAGATCAATGTCAGCGCCAGCCAGCCCCCGGTGGCCGACCTGCAGGCCAGCCCGACCAGTGGCGACAAGCCCGTGGTGGTGAGCTTCAACGCCACCGCCAGCATGGACCCCGACGGCACGGTGA
>JADZFO010000043.1 GCA_020849855.1 bacterium
GCAGCGCGCAGCCGTCGTCGCGCCACTTCACCTCAATCAGGTCGCGCACTCCGTTCTTGTCGAAGTCGTCGCAGACCAGGGTCATCGGCTTGCCGTCCTTGGGGTGGTACTTGGTGTTCCAGCCGATGTTGCCCGCCAGCAGGTCCAGGTCGCCGTCGTTGTCAAAGTCGCCGGCGCCAAGGCTCTGCCACATGCCGTTGTCGGCGATGTCAGCCCCGCGCACCAGCTTGCCGTCCTGGTTGAAGAAGGCCGCCACCGGGCCCATCTCCATGGCCAGCACCAGGTCCTGCGCGCCGTCGCCATTGAGATCCATGAACTGGCCGTCCGCCACCACGCCGATGCGCTCGATCTCCGCGTTGTACTTCGCGGTCGCGTCGCTGTAGCTCTTACCGCCCTCGCCCGCCTCGTATATCCGCGTGTAGGCCGGCTTCATGTAGGCGAAGGGCCACTGGCGTCCGCAAAGCAGAATTTCCAGGTCGCCGTCGCCGTCCAGGTCCGCCGCCGCCGCACTGCCCGCTGACCAGCCTTTGAAGCCCTCCGGGGCGAAGGTGGCCAGAGAGGCGATGCTGCCATCCGGGTTGGCGATCAGGCGCGGCAGGAAGTCAGGGGTGCCAGGAGCACTCTCGTTGCCGCCACTGGCCACCAGCAGGTCGGGGCGGCCATCGGCATTGGGGTCAAAGGCCAGCACGCCCATCTGCTCCACCGTATCCGGGATCAGCCCGGCGGGCAGGCTCTGGGCGCTGAAGCCGCCCTGGCCGTCGCCCTTGAAGAGGGCGCCGCTCTGGCCCGCCGCTCCGCCGAAGTAGACGTCCAGGCTGCCATCGCCGTCCAGGTCAGTCACCGCGCAGCCCGTGCCAAGCTGGCTGCGCTGCGCCGGCAGGAGCTGCTCGGCGGTGAACTCCGGCGGCATGCCGGGCGCCTGGGTCGTATCCCCGGTCTCGCGCTCCTTCTGCTCCCAGTCGAAGTCCCGCTGGGCAAAGAGCGCCGCAGGCTTTGCTTCCGGCTGCCACTTCGGCAGCTTCCTGGGCTGGGTGATGGTGTAGCGGAAACCTGCCGCCAGGTTCTCGATCGTCTGTTCGCTGAGGTCCGGCCAGCGGATAGTCAGCTTGTCCACCTTGTCTACTGTGCCAAGGCCGATGTAAAGGTCCGAGCTGCAGCCCGTGGCCCAGCCACGGCTTAGGATCACTTCGTTGCAGTACTGGGCGTCGCCGACCCAGGCCGTCACCCGCGCGCCGACACCCTGTGTGTTGGCGCTGTCCGAGCGCAGACGCAATACTAGGCGCTGGCCCTCCGCCACATCATTGCGCCACAGCACCGTCGGGCTGTCCGTGTTGTTGCTCAGGAAGTCCTGGTCGCCGTCGCCGTCAAAGTCCTCCAGCAGCACGCCGCAGGAGATCGCCGCGTCCTTCATGCCCCAGTTGTCCGGGGCCTTGCTGAAACTGAGCTGGCCCGTGCCCTCGAAGATCACATCGTCGGTGGCCAGGGGGCCAAGCTTGCGCAGGTAGGCCGCCTGCTCTTCCACCGAGCGCTTCTCCTTGGACATCTTGTTGAGCTCGGTCGAGACATCCTTCTCCGCCACGCGGTTGATGAAGCCGTTGCTGACATACATGTCCAGCCTGCCGTCGCAGTTCAGGTCGCTGATCCGCGCCGTCCAGGACCACTCGGTGGACTTCACGCCCAGCATCTCCGCGCATTCGCTGAACCAGGCATCGCCGCGGTTCAGATAGGCTGCGTTGCGCATCTGTTGCTGCGGCACCAGGTGCGTCAGGTCCCAGCGGTAGGTGCGCATGTCGCCGCTCTGTTTCTTGCCGTCCTTGTAGCCGCCCGGCGACATGTCCACCGCCAGGATATCCAGCCAGCCATCGCTGTTCAGGTCGGCAGTATCGGCACCCATGGAGAAGAAGCTGGTGACGCGCAGGCGCTCCTCTGCTTCGTCCCTGAAGGTGCCGTCGCCCTGATTGAGGTAAAGGCGGTCGCCGATCTCAAAGTCGTTGCAGACCAGCAGGTCCGCGAAGCCGTCGTTGTTGTAGTCCGCGGGGAGGGCCTGCAGGTCCCAGCCGCCATTCTCCTGCAGCAGGCCGGCCGCCTGGGCATTGTCGTGGAACTTGCCCTTGCCGTCGTTGATCAGCAGCTCGTCCGGGTCCGGCAAGGTACGCATCTTGCCGCTGCCGTCGACGTAGTATTTCTTCGCCAGGTCCGGGGGCAGCACGAACTTGCCCGTTTCAGGCTGGTAGCCCATAGTGAATTCCATCCGCGCTTCTTCCGGGACAGCGTCCGGGATGCGGCCCTCGGCATAGTTGCAGAGGTACATGTCCAGATCGCCGTCGTTCTCCACATCAAGCACGGCCGCCATGACGGTGGAGCGTCCGCTGGCGGCGCCGCGGGTCTTGCCCTCCTCCGTGAACCTGCCACTGCCGTCGTTCATGAAGAGGCGGTTCTCGCCGTTGCGTACGCCGACATAGAGATCGAGGTCCTTGTCAGAATCAAGGTCCGCGAAGACGGCGCCGCAGGCCGACAGTCCGGCACAGTCCAGGCCCGGGCCGGACTCGGCCGTGACATCGCTGAACTTCATGCCGCCATCATTGCGGTAAAGCCGGCTGGGGGACTCCAGCCCTGAGATGAAGAAGTCAGTGTCACCGTCTGCGTCGTAATCACCTGCGGCGGCGCCGGCCTGAGTGGAGATGCTGTCCAGCATGGCCCGCGGGTCCTCAAGCTTGTTGGTGAAGTCGATGCCGCTCTCTGAGCCAGGCACGGCACTGACCACCCGCGAAGCAGCCGTGCTGGGTGCGGCGAGCGCCTCAGCCTTATAGGATGTCGCTGAGGAGGAACTGGCGCTGCTTCCATTCTGCTCAGTGTTACAGGCCGCCAGCGCGCAGCAAAGCAGGGAGAACAGGACGGCAACTAACCATTGCCCCTTGAATTGAGTACCCATGCCTTCCACCTACAGACCTCTGGAAGAGGCAGGCTGATTATAACCCTGCAATATCCGCTCAATGTTAAGCAGGGCAATGCAAAAGAAAAGGCGGGCCTGCGCCCGCCTTAGTTCATTCTGATTTGAATAGAATTGCTTCTACTGCTGGATCTTCACCACGGGGCCGGCAAGCTCAGTGCTCTCGCTGCTGCTGCCGTCCGGCCAGGCCACCGTGAGGCGGCTGGCCGTGGCACCGCTGGGGATACCGAAGTGCACGGGGCCGAGATAGCTGGACAGCATGCCGCTGCCGGCCTGCACGATCCGTGTCAGCTTCGTGCCATCCGAGAGCTCGAGGGTCAGCTTTGCCCCGGCGGCCTGGGTGTTGGGGGCCTTGCCGCTGAGGGACACCAGCAGGCCGCTGCCCTGGCTCTGGCCCTTGTCCGCCAGGCAGAGCTGGGGCTTGCCGTTGGAGACGCTGAAGATGATGTCCAGGCAGCCGTCGCTATTCACATCGCAGGGCACCACACTGCGGCCGTCCTTGTGCCAGTTGATGCCGCTGCGAGCCATGCTGAGGGCCTCAAAGCTGCCATCGCCCCTGCCCTGCAGCAGCACGCCATAGCCACTGATCCAGCGGCCCGTCTCAGGCTGCGGCCAGTGGAAGTTCTGCGCGATATAGGCATCCAGCTTGCCGTCGTTGTCATAGTCGCCCACGCCGATACCCTGGGCTATGGAGAGCTGCACATCCACCGGCAGGTCGGTGCCTGTGAACTTGCCAGTGCCGTCGTTAAGCAGCACCTGGCTGCGCAGCTGCCGCGCGTCATAGCGCTCCGCCGCCGTGTCAATCTTGCCGTAGACATCCTCGAAGGTGGCATCGGCGAAGGAGCTCCAGGTGGGCCACTTCTGCGGGATGTACTCAATGGCATAGCCGCTGCAGGAGCGGCCGCGGCCCGGCAGCGCGCAGCCGTCGTCGCGCCACTTCACCTCAATCA
>JADZFO010000044.1 GCA_020849855.1 bacterium
GGATACCGTCCGGACATCCCGGCCGCCGATAGCCGTACGGGGGCACTGATCTACGGGCCAAGGTTGATGAAACCCTGCGGGGCGGGAAAGTGACTCCACGTACCTCGTAAACATACAAGGGGCGGGGCTTGTCCCCGCCCGGCTTGTGGGCCCGCACGGCAGTGCGGGCGGATCATCTTGTGGGCCCGCATGGCAATGCGGGCGTCTTGTTCTGTGGGCGCGGCTTGTCCCCGCCTCGGAGCCTCACGCCTGCTCTAGGACTGGCTTTGCTGAGTGCTAACATGCCCCGTGCGCTCAATCATCTATCAACTGCTCTCTATTGACCTTGGTCACCTCGTGCCTCTTGGTAACGACCCCAAGGATGCGCCCGACGATCCTGAGTAGGTACTGCTGTAAGCAGACTCACCTATTTGCTAGAATCGGCGTTGTTTGAGGGTATCGCCTCAAGGCCCGCCCTCCGCAATGGTTGCACCTGTTGCGGCACCCGGCCCGGTTGTTTTTCTGTTTCAGATGGGCCAGTGGTTGACTGCGGTTGCTCCCGCGGAAAGCCAAGCACCCCGGAGGTCTCACACTCCGGGGCGTTTGCTAATCTATCGGAACCATTCATTAGGTCAGAAATTGGGCTTGTTCCGATTACCCCTCCTTCAGAGTGGTCACCCTTGAGTCTGAGGTACTATGAGCGCACCAAGAGCATTCTTGTGTCATTCTTCAAAGGACAAGCCATTTGTCGAGGCACTGGCTGAGCATTTGATGGCGCACGGCGTGGAAGTTTGGTTCGACAAGTGGGATATTCAGCCGGGCGATAGTCTCCGTCGAAAGATCGAAGAGGGAATCGAGAGCTCAGGGTTCTTTATCCCAGTACTTTCGGAGAACAGCCTCGAGAGTGAATGGGTTAAGACTGAGCTGGATGCTGCTACGATTCTCAAACTGCAAGGCTCCTGCAGAATAGTTCCTGTACTTCGAGGAGTAACAGTTGATCAAGTTCCATTGACACTACGTTCTATGGCCTGTGTTACAGGGAGTACTGACCAAGATAGAATGGAAATGGTATTAAATGTCTGCCACGGCTTTTCTGTTAAGCCACCTCTAGGGGATAGGCCTCAGCGAGAAGCTGTAGAGAACACTAAGTTGAGCCCGAACGCGAGTACGCTAGCTAGGAAAGTAGCGGCTGCAGACGAGTTCGGTTGTAGTGGACTCTCCTACTGTGATCTTAGCGAAATCAAAGCGGAAGTGGGCCTATCTGATACTGAGATCATGGAAGCACTGGACGAACTGCAGGATGAGGCGATGATTGAGATCCATAGGAGTCTCAGTGGAATCCACGGATTCATGCCCCAAAACATGCTGTTCTGGAAAGTAGATAACAGCGTAATGGGATGGGATCCCATCAAGGACGCAGATACCGTTGCCGTGTTACTATTCAACAGTTCCGATGTGTCCTATGATGCTCCATCCATCGCAGCCCAGTTAGGCTGGTCCGCCCGCCGCCTCAATCCAGCTCTTACTCTCTTGTCCACTCACGACTTGATTGATGCGCGACCTACTATGGGCTCTGCACCCTTTGCGTTTCACTTCCTTGGAAAGACCCACAAACTAAATAGAGTCGTGCGCCAGGGAATGTCTCAGGACTGATTGCCGCACGATAGGCCTGCGCCCCCTACTACAATAACCCCATGTCCACCGTGCCCCACACTTTGGAGCCCGTTCACTTTTCGCCGCAGACCATCTACAGCGGCGACTGCCTTGACATCCTGTCCCAGTTCCCGGCGAACAGCGTCGACCTGGTTTATATCGACCCGCCCTTCAACAGCAACCGCAACTATGAGGTCTTCTGGGGCGACACCCAGGAGAAGCGCGCCTTCGACGACCGCTATGGCGATGCGATGGCCTACATCGACTACATGCGCCCGCGCGTCGAGCAGCTACACCGCGTGCTCAAGGCGACCGGCAGCTTCTACTACCACTGCGACTGGCACGCCAGCCATTACATCAAGATCATGCTCGATGAGGTGTTTGGGGCAAACCTCTTTCAGAACGAAATCATTTGGAAGCGGACCAGCAGTCACAACGACAGCAAGAAGTGGGCACATGTCCATGACACGATCTTCTACTACTCTAAGAAGAAATCGAAGTGGAACCCGCAGTTCCTGCCTCACGATCCTGTGTATGTGGCCAAGTTCTACCGATTCAAAGATGACCGGGGAACATACAGACACGATCACATCATCAGAAGTGCAACCATGGGGCCACGACCAAATCTCGCATACGAATTCAACGGGTATACACCTGAATGGGGTTGGCGTGTAGTAAGAGAGAAGTTGGAGAAGCTGGATGAGGAAGGTCGGATCGCATGGAGCAAAACTGGCAGGCCCTATCTCAAGCGATACCTTCATGAGCAGAAGGGGACACCGATCAATTCAGTCATAACAGACATACTTCCAATTTCGCCACAGTCTGCCGAACGTCTCGGCTATCCCACCCAAAAGCCCCTCGCCCTGCTGGAGCGCATCATCAAGGCCAGCTCCAATCCTGGCGACATCGTGCTGGATGCCTTTTGCGGCTGTGGCACTGCGCTGGTCGCGGCGCAGCAGCTGGGCCGCAAGTGGCTGGGCATCGACATCAGCCCGACGAGCTGCAACGTGATGGGCCAGCGGCTGGAGGAAGTCTGTGGCCTGAAACTGGCCCCGCCGACGATGGGCACCCGCGAGGTTGAGGACAGCTGGAACGCGCCGGTCGGCGAGCGCTACTACCGCTTCAGCAACCTGCCTAGGAGTGCGGAGCAACTGCGCAAGCTGCCGGGCTTCGAGTTCGAGAACTGGGCGGTGCTGCAGCTCGGCGAGGTGCTGATGCATCAGGGCCACAGCGTCTTTGCCCGTACCAACCGCGCCAAGGTGGGCGACCTGGGCCTGGATGGCCGGATTTACCTTGCCGACAAGGTCAGCAAGCCATTGCGCACAGGCGACCTGCCGCTGATGGAGGCCACCGGGGCGGGCAGCGGCGAGCGGCAGAAGTACCTGCCGATCCAGGTCAAGAACACAGACAAGGTCGGCCGCCCGGAGATTGACAAGTTTGAATCGGCCCTGCGCCGCGATGGCCGCAGGGGCGGCTTCTTCATCGGATGGGAGTTCAGCAAGGACGCGCTGAAAGAGATTGAGCGTCTCAAGACCCTGCCTGAGAACGAGGCGCTCTACATCGCTCCGGTGCGGGTTGAAGAGCTGATCGCCGAGACCTTCAACATCGAACTGATGCTGCTGCGCGGGCTGTAACTTAGTGGCTCACTTGTGCAGCGTCAATGATATTGCAGCCCGCTGAGCGCAATAAAGCACCGGCCCGCGAGGTATCTCGTGGGTTATGGATGCTGCTGCAGATAAGCGCGTCGTTTGTTACTTGCATCAATCTGCTAAGGAGGCACTCAGCAGCTCAGCAACCTGCCCGGTCTGCAGCCTGCCGCGCGCAGTTTTCAATTCACGCAGTGCAAAAATCAAAGTGCTCATTTCGGTCTGTTTGCGGAGTCAAAGGTTAAAACCGGGGCCGGCAAAGTCTGTGTGACGTGTGAATCAGGGCTGGAAAGTTAAATTCCCGGCCTGCGCCCCTGATCAGGCACTTCGGCCGGGCCGGGGCAAGTGCAGGAGACTGCTTGAAGTGGTCTGCAAGTGAGGGATGGACGCAACCGGCACAGGAATCTCGGCAGGCGCCCAGCTTGGCTGCTACTATATATTTGTGCAGCCTCTGCGCATACTTGGACTCGACCCCGGCTTTGACCGCTGCGGCTACAGCGTGCTGGAAAGGCCTGAGCGGCCGCGCGGCAATGAGCTGGGCCGCCTGCTGGACTGCGGCACCCTGCAGACCAGCCGGGCGGACAGCTTTCCGCAGCGACTCAGCGCGCTGGCCCGCGGGCTGGAGACCCTGCTGGCCCTCTGGCAGCCGCAGCAGGTGGCGGTCGAGGAGCTCTTCTTCGCCAAGAACGCCAAGACCGCCATGGGCGTGGCCCAGGCCCGCGGCGTGCTGATCGAGCGCTGCGCCTCGGCCGGGCTCTCGGTGGTGGAGTATGCGCCAACTTCTGTAAAGAGCCAGCTGACCGGCTCCGGCCGGGCCGATAAGGAGCAGGTGGCCTTCATGGTCCGCCGTCTGGTCGGCGCCCAGCTTGAGGAGCGCAAGCGCCTCGACGACGAGCTGGATGCCATCGCCGTGGCGCTGTGCCACAGCATGCGTATCAGTATCCCGGCGGCGCTGCTGCGCCAGGGTTCAGGGGCTGCGCTGTGATCGCGGCGGTACACGGACAGGTGCAGGCGATCCGCAGCGAGGGCCGCGGCGATGCGAAGGTGCACTTCCGCTGCGGGCCGGTGACCCTTGAGCTGACCCTGCCGCTGGGGATGAGCCGCGAGCTGTCCATCGGCGAAGACTGCGAGCTGCACACATATCTGCACTTCGCCTCCCAGGCGGATGTGCTGCGCCTGTATGCCTTCACCAGCGGCCTGGCCCGCGACCTCTTCACCATGCTGATCAGCGCGTCGGGCATCGGCCCGGCGGTAGCGCTGAACCTGCTGGACCTGGGCGCCGGCGGGCTGGTGGCGGCGATCCGCGACGCTGATGAGAAGACCCTGACGAAGGTCAGCGGCGTGGGGCCCAAGCTGGCCAAGAAGGTGATCCTGGAGCTGGGCGAGAAAGTGGCAAAGGAGTTCAGCGGCTTTGGCCTTGAGGGCCACAGCATGCAGGCGGCGGCGGTTGGAGCCGGCCGCCAGGAAGCCAGCCCGGTGGAGGACGCCATCCAGGCGGTCATCGCCCTGGGTTTCCCGCGGCCGCGGGCCGAGGCTGCGCTGGCCGAGGTGCGGCGCGACTACGACGGGGAGGAGACGGTGCAGCTGATCCGCAAGATGCTCAGCCGTCTGAGCGGCTGATGCTGTTGCGAGTCAACCCCCGGGAGTTCCTGCCGGCACTGGAAGCCGAGCTGCCGGACGTGGATGCCCAGAAGCTGGGCAGCCTGGCAGAGTATCTGGCAATTGTCGAGCATTACCGGCGGGTGCTAAACCTGACCGCCTTCGCCGGCGCTGAGCAGCTGACCCGCGAGCTCGTCGGCGAGGCAGCCCGCCTGCTGGAGCTGGGGCCGATTGAGCCGGGCTGGAAGGTGCTGGACCTGGGAAGCGGCGTAGGCACACCGGTGATCCCGCTGGCGATCCTCTGCCCCGAGGCCAGCTTCATCGGCATCGAATCGCGCGAGCGCCGCGCGGTCTATCTGCAGCAGGCCCGGGCGCGTCTGCGCCTGGAGAACCTCAGCTTCATCAACGGCAGGGTGGAAGAGCTGAGCGTGGAGCACGCCATGGCCTACGACCTTGTCACGGCCCGCGCCTTCGCCCAGCCTGAGCAGCTCCTGCGCCTGGCCATGCCGCTGCTCAGGACCAGCGGCGAGCTGCGTGGCTATCTCAGCGGGGTCCAGCGCCTGGACCCGGAGCTTCTGGCTGAGCTTGGCCTGGAGCTGGCCGGGATGCTGGAGTACAGCAGCGGCGGCGGCCTCAGCGGGCGCGTGGTCTACCGCCTGACGCGCGGTGAGCGCGGCGTATAATCGCGCTGGCCAACCCGGCCGACGGTGATGAAATGCACTCTGCCCATGCGAAGTTATGCGGTCTTGCCGCGGCCGGCCTGCTTAGCGCAGGCCTGCTGGCGCCCGTCGCCGCTAGGGCTGATGAAGCCCCGAAGCCGGCCTGCCCGGTCTGCGAAAAGGTGCGGGGCGTGAGCATGGATCTGGCGGCGGAGCTCGCCGCGGCCAAAGCCCTGCCGCGGGTCAGCTATCGCCTCGGCGCCGACGGCAGCCGCGAGCTGGTCAGCTTCGAGGAGCTGCTCGACGAGCTCTCAAGCGCCAGTGTGGTCTTCCTTGGCGAGCAGCACGACGACGATGCCACCCACCGCCTGCAGTTTGAAGTGCTTGCAGAGCTGAGTGCCTGCCGCAATGTTGCCCTGGGCATGGAGCAGTTTGAGCGTGATGTCCAGTCGGCCGTGGATGCCTGGCTGGCCGGTGACGGCAGTGAGCAGTCCGAGCTGGATTTCCTTACTGTCAGCCGACCCTGGGGCAACTACCAGCCGGATTACCGCCGCCTGCTGCACTGGAGCAGAAGCCAGGGCATCCCGGTGCTGGCCTCCAACACGCCGACGCCGGTGGTGCGGATGGTCAGCCGCAAGGGCTGGGAGCTGGCCTGGGCCGGCTACACAGCCGAGCAGCGCGCCTGGCTGGCCCAGAGCAGCACGCATCCCGAGGACCAGTACTGGAGCCTCTTCAAGCTGGCGATGGGGCTGACACTGGAGGCCGAGGCCGCGCTGGAGTCGGGCCAGGCGCCGGATACCAGCCATGGTATGGGCATGACCCGCGAGATGGCCTGGAACTTCTATCTCGCCCAGTGCCTGAAGGACGACACAATGGCCGAGAGCATCTATCTGTGGCTCTACCGCAACCCGGGCGGACTGGTCGTCCACACCAACGGCCGTTTCCACAGCGACTACCGCCTGGGGACTGCCTCGCGGACAATCAGCCGCCTGCAGGCGATTGACTCAAACGCCGAATGCTCAGTGCGGGTGGTGTCCTTCGTGCCGGTGCAGAATCTGGGCAGCACTGGCGACTTCGCATCTGAAGCTTGGGCCGACCTGGAAGGCGTGGGCGACTACGTGGTCTTTGTGCAGGCCCCGCCAGCGGATACAGCAGCTCAGCAGTAGGCCCTGTCTAGGTCAAGCAGGCAGCACGGCAGCAAATGGCAAAATAGAACAGGCGGGCATTTCTGCCCGCCTGATTATCTCTCTCTCAACCTGTCCAGCCTTAGCCAGACCACGGACGCGCTGCATTAGTCGTCGTCGCCTTCTTCACTGTCTTCTTCGTCATCGTCATCCTCGTCCTCATCCTCATCCTCATCCTCATCCTCATCGTCAACGCCGCCACCACCACCGCCGCCGGTGGCCAGCCAGGCCAGCAGGTCACTGCGCTCCTGACTGCTCAGACTGATACCGCTCATCGCACTCGACTCGAAACCTTCATCGAGTTCTGAGGAGGAGATCGGCCCCATACTGCTGTGGCACATACTGCACTTATTGTTGAACACTATCTGGCCTGGATCCATGTCGGTCCCGCCGCCATTGCCAGCATCGTTCAGGTAAGCCAGCAGGTCGGCCTTATCTGTCTCGCTGAGGCCAAGCCCGGTCATCGGTGATTTGGCCAGCGCGCTTTCAAGCTGTGCGCTGCTGAGTGCTCCGAGGCTGGCGTGGCAGCCGCTGCACTTGCTTTCGAACACCAGCTGGCCGGCACTGCTGGCTCCTCCCGTATCTGTGCCGCTCGAGCCGCCAGCGCCGCCACCAGATCCGCCAGCGGCACCGGAACCACCTGTACCGCCTGTTCCACCAGTGCCACCGCTACCACCAGTGCCGCCTGTACCGCTGCTCGGTGGAACGGCATTACGGTTGAGGTAGGCCACCAGATCAACTATCTCCTGTTGGCCGAGCCCCAGCTCTTTCATCGGAGAGCGACCCATCCAGCTTTGAAGCGAGCTGTAGTTCATGGCCGAAAGGCTGCCGTGGCAACCGTCGCAGCGGCTGCCATAGACACTCTGGCCAGTGCTGACACGGCCGCTCATCCCGGCAGGGATGCCAAAGGCCGATGTGTTGCCGGCAGCATCGAAGTAAGAAGCACTGCCATCGGTGCCTCCGTCAGTTGTCCCGCCGGTGTTGCCGCCAGTTGTACCGCCGGTGCTGCCGCCAGTTGTACCTCCGGTGCTGCCGCCAGTGTTGCCGCCGGTATTGCCACTTATACCGTCGTCGTCGTCACCGCCGCCATTGCTGTTGTCGTCTCCTTCGCCATCACTGTCGTCGGAGCCCAGGAAGTCCCCCGCTGCCAGGGCTCCACCGCAGGAACTGAGGGTAGTCATCAAACCTGCCAGCAACAGGAGCAGCAGGATGATCCTTGTCCAACGGTGTAGCTCTTTCATATCGGTCTCCCTTACTCTAATCTGCATGGGCATGCCATGCAGATATAGCCTATCCGATATATCGACTAACACAAGACACAGTTGGCGGGGATTCCAGGGTGCACATAGCCTATGTCGCAGGGTATCGCGAACGGGTATCAATCGCTGCTGCGGTATGGCCCCGGACCTTCCACAGCTAAGTCGTCAGGCCGGACGGGTCGGCTCAGGCTGTGGCCCCTGCACAATTGCGCTGAGTGGCTCAACATGCACTGCCACCTCCTGCACACCAGGGAATTTGGCCATCACCATGTCTTCAACTGCGTGCGCCACCTTGTGGCTGTCATAGACGCTCATCGCCGGATCAACCTGGATATGCAGGTCGACATGGATGTGGTCGGGAAGGCCGCGGCTGCGGATCTGGTGGCAGCCGCCCACGCCGGGTACCTCAAGCACAACTTCAAGCAGCCGGGTTTCATCGATGCGTACTTCATCCAGCAGGGCGGCGAGGGCATCGCGGCCGACATGCCAGCCGGCCCAGAGGATCATGCCGCAGGCCAGAAAGGCGCCCGCGCTGTCGGGCCAGGCCAGGCCCGCGCGGCCGCCCAAGAGGCTGAGCATGGACAGGCCAGTCAGGGCGCAGCCGCTGAAGGTGAAGGCCCCGTCAGCGCGCAGTGAGGGTGAGTTCAGCCGCCGGGCTTCCCGGATCTGATAGATCGCCAGCAGCAGGCTGAAGATCAGGGTGGCGGCGAGCACCAGCATATAGAACGGGTCAAAGCGCGGGATGTGGTTGCCGCTGAGCCTGTGCCAGGCTGACATGAAGAGGTCCTGCAGCATGGCGAAGATCATCACAGCCACGACCGCCACAGCCACGGCCTCGAACTTGGCATGCCCGTAGGGATGGTTCTCATCCGGCGGACGGGCGGCCAGTCGCAGCATCACCAGCAGGACGACATCCACCAGCGCATCGATCGCGCTGTAGTAGGCGTCGCCACGCAGCACCGCGGAGTTGGCCAGCAGGCTGATGATGAACTTGACCACAGCGGCGGCCAGGTTCAGCGTCAGCACCAGGGCCATGATCCGGGCGGCCGCGCGTTTGTTGTCGTCCACAGGCATATTTTAGTGACCTGACGGGCGAAATCGCCTGGAATTGTTTGGCGCGGGTTGCGAAAGGGTATGACTGCTGGTTTCAAAGTAAACCGCAGTAACTCTCAGGGGGAGAAATCAATGCTCAGCAGTCACTTCAACAAGATCGGAATCAGCGCGCTGCTCGCCGGCGCCGCCATCAGCACCGTGCTGCTGCAGGCCTCGCCTGCGGCCAGCAAGGAGTATGACAAGTCGACTCCTAAGCTAATGGAATGCGTAGCCGTGCAGGCCGAAGTCGATCAGATGCTGGTCTCGATCAGCGAGCAGATAGCTGCTCTGCAGGCGCGCTGCGACTCCATGGCCGCGCTGGCTGTCGAGGCGGATGCCGAGCTGCAGCAGATCAGCCAGGATGGCAGCAAGCTGATCGAGGACTGTGATGACGCCGAGCGCGTCTTTGATGAGCAGGTCGCCTCACTGCTGGATGCCGAGACGGTGGCCGCGGTGAAGTCCAGCCTGCAGCAGCTGCGGGCCACGGCGACCTTCAGCGACGGCAGCTCCTCGGATGTGACGATGACCGAGAGCGTGCAGCCGGTCAACGAGAAGCTTGATGAGCTGCTGGCGACCCTCGAGGCCCTCAAGCAGCTTTCCAAGGAGATCAAGAAGACGGGTGAAGGCAAGAAGGAATACACCGGCCATGTATCGCTCATCAAGTAACTGACAACAACTCATCGCAAGGCGGGGCCTCCGGGAAACCGGGGGCCTCTTGCTTTGTTGGCTGGCACGGATGCGCGATAATTCCCGCGTGATTTCACCCGCCCCGCCAGCCGTTGCCGCCGCCGCGCTGCTGCGCGATGGCCGTCTGGTGGCCTTTCCCACCGAGACGGTCTATGGCCTTGGCGCGGATGCCGACAACGCTGCGGCTGTGCGGAAGATTTTCGCGGTGAAGGGCCGCCCACCCGACCATCCGTTGATCGTGCACCTGGCTCAGTCGCAACAGATCGCGGCCTGGGGCCGCGAGATTCCGCCGCTGGCTTTTGAGCTGGCGCGCAGCTTCTGGCCCGGCCCGCTGACCCTTATCCTGCGCCGCCAGGGCCATGTGAGCGATGTGGTTACCGGCGGCCTTGATACCATCGGCCTGCGGGTGCCGGCGCACAACCTCGCACTGGAAATGCTGGAGCGCTTTGGCGGAGGGGTGGCCGCGCCCTCGGCCAACCGCTATGGGCAGGTCAGCCCCACCACAGCCCAGCATGTGCGCGACGAGCTTGGCGCGGGCGTGGACTTTGTGCTGGACGGCGGGCCCTGCAATGTGGGCATCGAATCCACCATCGTCGACCTATCGGGCATAGAGGCCGACGGCAGCTACGAGCCGCGGCGCGCGCCGGCGATCCTGCGGCCAGGCGCGGTAACAGCCGAGGATCTTAAGGCAGCCAGTGGAATCAGCTTCGCCTGGCGCTCAGCGTCATCTCCACGGGCCCCGGGCATGCATGCCGCGCATTATGCGCCGCGCTGCCGGGTGCTGATCGCAACGGACAGCGCTGAGCTGCTGGCCTATGCCCGGCTCTGGGTGAACAAGGAAGCGGTGGTTGGCCTGCTTGATTTCGGCAACATCGACAGCCTCACCGGCGCGCTGCTGCCAGAGCTGGTCCAGCGTATCCGCCTTGAGCCGGCACCCGGCGCCATCGCGGCGCATCTGTACCAGCGCCTGCGCGATGCGGACAACTCAGGCATTGAAGTGCTGCTGTGCATGCTGCCGGAAGAGCGCGGCCTTGGTGTGGCTATCGCCGACCGTCTGCGCCGCGCGGCGGGCCAGGGCAGCGCAGGCAGTGATGCCACCTAGCGCTTTCTGCGGGCTGCGGGCATAAGCGGATCCCTCTGGCAGGCGGCCACCAGAAGCAGGAAGCCGCAGAGCACTGAGACGGCGATCCAGACCACGCCATGCACCACAGTGGGGATACCCGTGAGCTGCGAGAGCATCTGCGCGTCGCTGGGCAGATGGCTGCCAAAGATGGTGTCGCTGAGGATGTCCAGCGGTGCATAAAGCAGGCTGGTCAGGCCGATGAGTTTCAGCAGGTAGCGGTTGAACTCCTGACCGGCACGCAGACCGCTGTAAAGCAGAGCCGCGCCGCTGGCAAGGATAAAGGCCAGGCCAAAGCTGAGCAGAGGACGGACATAGGCGATGCCAACCACCAGCAGCAGCCAGCCCAGGGCCATAGTGAGGGCGCGGTGCCAGCGCGTGCGTGCGGCCAGCAGCAGGATGACACCGCCCCAGAGCAGCGATCCAACATAACCGGCGCTGAGGATCAGGAAGCGGTTGCCGCCGGCTGTGATGCACAGGCCGCCTTCAAAAGCTGAGAGCTGAATCTGGACGATCTGACCGCCGGTAAGAATGGCCATCAGGCCGTGGCTGAGCTCATGAAAGAAGACGACCAGGATCTTAAGCGGGTAGACGACGGGGGTGCCCCAGAGCAGGGTGATCAGGAAGGCCAGGCCGGCAAGGATGCCGACCATGCGCCAGTCTATGCGCCCGCCCGCATCGCGGCTGGCCCTGGAACCAGCGCGCAGGACGCTGGTGCCGGAGCGCAGCTTCTGCATGCTGCTTTTGCCGAACAGCGACTCGAACTCCTCGTCGCGCATGCGGGAAGTGTAGCGCAGCTCAATGCCGGCCTTGCGCTATCTCCTACCGTGACGATGTTATTGGCAAGGGCTTAAACTTGGAAGCATGTACCTGGGATCCTTAGGTTGCCATGTGCGTGCCGGCCTCACTAGTGCCTTACTCCTCTTCCTGGCCACACTGGCAGCTTGTCCGGCGCGTACGGAGGACAAGGCTGGTAGCGCCATGAGTCAGAGTAAGGCTAAGTCAGAGCTGCAGGGCCGGATTGATGAAGCGCTGCGCAGGAGCAGGGTCCCGGCGCTGGCAGTCGCAGTGATCCAGCAGGACAGCATTGAGACGGCTGTAGCCGGTTTGCGGCGCAAGGGTGGCAAGGATCCCGTGACATCTGAGGATCTGTGGCACCTCGGCTCAAACACCAAGGCGATGACCGCCACGCTCGCCGGGTTGCAGGTGCAGGCGGGAAGACTGAGCTGGGAGAGCAGGCCGCTGGATTTGTGGCCAGAGCTGCGCGGAAGGATCAGCCCGGCATTTGAAGAAATTACACTGCGACAGCTTCTGAGGCACCGGGCAGGCATACCGGCTTTCACCAGCGGTTCAGAGTTCATGGGCCTGCCCGCATTTGAGGGAGACAGCCGGGCCAGACGCCTTGCCTTCAGCGAATATGTTCTCTGCCACAAGCCCGGGGGCAGGCCCGGAGATTACCTGTATTCCAATGCCGGCTACAGCATTGCAGCTGCGATGCTGGAACAGGCGGCGGATGAGGACTTTGAGAGCCTGCTTGCTGCGCAGGTAATGCAACCTCTTGGCATCAGCGGTCACTGGGGCTGGCCCGGCCTGGTGGAGGGTCAGCCCTGGGGGCATGGCGCCGGGCTCCTGGGGCTGGTGGAGAACGACCCGCATGGCGAATACAGACTGGAGGATTTCGTCGCCCCTGCCGGTGACATGAGCATGAGCATCGGGAACTATGCTCTGTTCGTCCAGGCCCATCTGCGGGGCTTGACGGGGCTGGCGCCGCTAAGCGGCTCCACTACAGAGGGAGTGACAAGCGGAATGAATACCGCTCTGATTCAGGATCTGCATATTCCTGAGGGTGAGTACTCCTGCGGCTGGCTGGAGCAGCCGCTAAGCGGTGGCGTGCAGAGCGCACATGAGGGGTCGGCAGGCACGTTTCACGCGATCACAGTCATCCGGCCTGCGCAGCAGATCGCGGTCGTTGCAATCTGCAATGCCGGTGGAGAGAAAGCAGCGGGCAGTTTGCGCAGCCTGGTAATGGAACTGCTGAGCCAGGAACTGTGACGCAGCCTCTTAGCCGGAACTTATAATTCCAGTTGCGCGGGAATGAGCGCACTGGAGATCATAATGGGATTTCGGTTCAAGCTGCCTGGCCGCATGGCAATCGTCCTGAGCGCGACTTTGCTGCTTTCTGCCTGCGGAAGCTCAGACGGTGACTTGCAGCCACGGGAGAACCAGGCTCTGCCCTCCCACCGCGCTGCCTGGCTGCAGCTTGAACAAAGCCCCGGCATCGCCGGGCAGGACTATGACCCGCGGCGCATCCTTGTGTCCTACAAAGCCGGCGCTAGCCTGCCTTCCGGCTGGACCCGGCCCGCGGGAAAGTCCGCCGCGGCCAGCCAGCCCAACGCCAGCCTGCGCCAGGATAAGAGCTATGAAGCCCTGACGGATGCCCTGGTTTTGCGCTATGGCCTGACGATCCGGCAGCAGGTCTATCTGCCGGGCCTGAGTTATGCCAGCTTCGAGCTGCCGCAGGAAGCGGACGGCGCCGCCCTGCTGGCGCGCATCCGCCGGGAGGCCGGCAGCATGCTGGAAGCTGCGGTCTTCAGCCCGATGCGCCACAGCTCCGCTACGCCCAATGACCCCGCCTTCCAGGATGGTTTCTTCGGCGACATGTGGAGCCATTACATGGTTAACTGCCCGCAGGCCTGGAACCTCACAACCGGCGTTTCCTCGGTGATCATTGCGGTCGTCGACACGGGCGTGAACCTGCATGAGGACCTCGGCGGCCAGGTCATCAACCCGGCCACGGAGTTCCCCAGCGCGAACTGCGATGTCGTGAACAACGACAAAACCGTCGAGGACCAGGATGGCCACGGCACCTTCATCGCCGGCGTGGTGGCGGCGGACGGCAACAACTTCACGGCCGGCGCCGGCGTGGCTTATCACTGCCGGGTGCTGCCGATCAAGATCGCCAATGGCGAGGGCGGCCTGGTGGACGACACGGTTGCCGGAGCGCTGCTGGCGGATCAGCTTGGGGCGCAGGTGATCAACTACTCCTGGGGCGGCCCAGACCTGGTGCCGATAGAGCAGAGCATGGTCAACACCGTCACCAACAATGGCCGGCTCTTTGTCTGCGCCGCGGGTAATGACGGCGTGTCGACGGATGAGTACCCTTCTGTCTTTGCTAATGCCCTGAGTGTCGGCGCGACCAACAGCAATGATGTCCGCGCTTCCTTCAGCAACTGGGGGCCGGCGGTGGACATCGCGGCCCCCGGGGAAAGCCTGCTGGGCCTGGCGCATGACGACCCCTTTGGCTACTGGTACATCGACGGCACCAGCTTCGCGGCGCCGATGGTGGCAGCGGCCGCGGGCCTGCTGTGGAGCCTGGACTCGGGCCTGACGCTCAGCGAGGTCCGCACGGCCCTGGTCAGCACCGGCCCCAGCCTGACGGGCTTCAGCAGCCCGATCCGCCGACTGGATATCGAGGCGGCGATGGACTCGGTCTTTGTGCCGGCCACCCCGACAATCACAGCGCTGAACCCGACTGGTGGCACCACACTGGGTGCGGTGGTTGGACAGACGCTTCTGCAGGCCAGTGTAGTTGGGCCGCAGAATGTGGTGCGCGTGGAGTACCGCCTGGACCTGGCGCCACTGGGCGTTGACGGAGCGGAAGACCTGACAGCGGAGTCGACAGTGCTGCCGGGAGGTTTTGCCGCCGAGCTGGACATCAGCGCGCTGAACAACCAGCTGGCCCAGTTGAAGGCGGAGTACTTCTCGTCCCTGGGCAGCTCGGGTCAGACAACTTCCCAGCCGATCTGGATCTTCAAGCAGCGCGGCGATGTGGACGGCGACGGCGTGGTCGGGCCAGATGACCTGGCTGCGCTCTCACCGGTCATCGGCGCGCAGCAGGGCCAGGGCGGATACCTGCGCTATGCCGACAGCGATCTGGACGGCAGCGTCACCGAGGCGGATGCTGCGGCGATTGGCTATTTCTATGGTGCTGGCGCGCCGGTTCCAGTGATCAATGATGTGCAGCCCCGGCTGGCCCTTGCCGCTACTCAGGTCTCCTTCAGCGCGGACGTAAGCGGCAGCGGACAGCTTGATTACGCCTGGGACTTCGGCGGGGGTGCTACTCCCAATACAAGCTCAGACCCTGCCCCGACTGTTAGCCTGGGAGCCGAGGGCACTTACTCCGCTTCACTGACGCTGAGCGATCCCTTCCGCAGTGTGCGCCTTGACTTTGACCTCGTACTGCAGGACGTGATCGAGCCCACGGCTGTGATTTCGGCCACGCCCCTTTCCGGCTTCGCCCCGCTGGTGGTGGATTTTGAAGGCAGCGGCAGCTTTGTCCCCGGTGGCAGCATAGTGAGCTATAGCTGGTCCTGGGACGGCGATGAAGTCTGGGAGTCCGAAGGCACCAACTCTGACGCCGTCCATCAGTTCACCACAGAGGGCACCTATACGGTGCGGCTGGAGGTGACGGACAATCGGGGAGAGAAGGGCCAGGCCACGGTGGACATTGAGGTGCTCGGCGGCATAGACAACTGGGTCGATACGGAACTTGGCCCCTGGGGTAGCGGAAACAGCGCGGACAACAACCGATTGGCCTGTGGCGAGGTGGCGGGCTGCCCGGCGGTTGTCTGGGGCTGGGATGACCCCAGCGGTTTCGATCTCACGCTTTATGTGGCGGTGGCAAGCACGCCGACCCCGCTGAGCATTGCTGACTGGCGGGTCGACACGATTACCACAGGGGATCTCTACGACAGCTATGGCATTTGCGATGCAGGGGGCGAGGCCGGCTTCATCTTCCAGAAGGGCAATCAGCTCTACTTCGGCAGCTACGACGGGGCGAGCCATAGCGAGTACGTGATGTATGACGGTGCGGGCGCGGGTCTGGACAATGCGACCCTGGCCAACATCGGGGGTGAGCCCGCCGTGCTGTTCCGCAGCTTTGGCGGCAGCCTCGGCCAGGGTATGGCCTATGGTTATGCCAGCGTCGGAGATCCTTCTTCTTCGGGCCAGTGGACCCTGATGCCCTGCAACAGCGTGCCGCCCGCGGATACGCCTTACAGTTACGCCTTCAACTTGTTTGACGTCGGCGGCAAGCCTGCCTTCAATGCGGGCGGCATAGAGAGCGGCACAACGCTTTTCGCCTTTTCCAACAACGTGAACACAACTGCGAACACCTGGGCCAGCGTTACCTTCCCCGGGACGCACACTGGCAGTGAGCTATTCTCCTATGGCTACGAGGTAGCTGGCAGGGCGGCGCTGGTGTTCAACAACCGCAGTGATGCGGCCGTGTGGACGCTGAATTACGCGGCGGCAAATTCTGACGAGCCGGCTCAGACCAGCGACTGGACCTTGCACCAGCCGCTGGCTCCAGACAACCCCAGTATCAGAATGGGCGGCCTGGTAGGCGGCCTGCCTGCATTTGGCTGGAACGACGCAGGCGAAACCCAAGTGGCGCTGGCCCAGGTTGCGCAACCGGCTTCGACAGCCGACTGGCTCGTGATTTCGCTGCCCAACAACAAGTCCGGCAACCGGCGGATCGCCGACCATGATGGCCTGCCCTCACTTTTTGCTGTCACCAACGGGCAGGTGGTTTACCGTTATCCGCAGTAGCCTGATCAGCCGCCAAAGCCCTGCTTAAGGTCCTCGATTAGGTCTTCAATGTCCTCAATGCCGACACTGACGCGGATCAGGCTGTCGGAAACGCCTATCTGCGCGCGCACCTCAGCGGGCACCGAGGCATGCGTCATCAGGGCCGGGTGCTCAATCAGGCTTTCCACACCGCCGAGGCTTTCGGCCAGCGCGAAGACGCGCAGGCGCGAAAGGAAAGCCAGGGCCTCCGCCTCGCCGCCGTCCAGCTCGAAGCTGATCATGCCGCCAAAGCCGGAGCACTGCCGCTTCGCCAGCTCATGCTGCGGGTGGCTCGGCAGGCCCGGATAGATCACCCGCTTCACCCGCGGATGCCGCTCCAGCCACTGCGCGATCTGCATGGCGCCGCGCTGATGCGCGTCCATCCGCACGGCCAGGGTCTTCAGTCCGCGCATCAACAGATAGCTGTCAAAAGGCGAGAGGATCGCGCCGGCAGCGTTCTGGTTGAAACGCAGCTTCTCATGCAGGGCATCGTCGCTCAGCACCAGCGCGCCGCCAACAGAGTCGCTGTGCCCGTTCATGTACTTGGTGGTGCTGTAAAGCACGATGTCCGCGCCAAGCTCCAGCGGGCGCTGGAAGACCGGGGTCATGAAGGTGTTGTCCACCACGACCACTGCGCCGGCTGCACGGCCGAGCTTCGCGATCGCCGCGATATCGGCCTGCTTCAGCAACGGGTTCGTCGGGCTCTCCAGCCACAGCAGGGCGCAGGGCTGGCTCAGCGCGGCCTCAGCCGCTGCCATATCGGTGAAATCAACATAGACCGTGTCAAGCTGCAGCGCGGGCTTCAGGGTCTTCTCAAAGAGGCGCCGCGTGCCGCCATAGAGGTCGTCAAAGCCGACGACGCGGTCACCGGGTTTAAGCAGGGACAGGCACAGGGTGTTCTGCGCGGCCAGGCCGCTGGCAAAGGCCAGCGCGAAGCGCGCGTCCTCAATCGCCGCCAGCTTCTCCTCCAGCGCGTTGCGCGTCGGGTTGCCAGAGCGGCTGTATTCATAGCCCGCGGTGGGCTTGTCCACCTCGCGCCGCGCGAAGGTGGAGCTGGTGTGGATGCCCATCACCACGTCGCCGCTGCCGCCCGGCTCAAGGTTCGGCTCCTCGCCGCTGTGGATTGCTTTCGTGGAGAGTCCCATTTCAGTATTGTAGGGGCCGAGCTTGTCTCGGCCCGCCCTGGCCTCCTGACGCGAGGACCCAGGATCCTCCCCTGCGTCCAGACGGGAGAACACAAGGTTCTCCCCTACGTCCGGGCGGGAGGACACAAGGTCCTCCCCTACAAATCTACAGCCAGCCCTGCTCGCGCATCCAGTCGTCGTTGTACATCTTGGACAGGTACTTCACGCCGCTGTCCGGAGAGAGCACAACCACGCGCTTGAAGCCGGCCGCCGCCGCGCCGCCCTTCTTGGCCAGGTACTGCTTAAGACCGGCGACCGCGCTGCCGGTGCTGCCGCCCAGCAGCAGGCCATCGGTACGTGCCAGTTCGCGCCCGGCGAGGAAGCTGTCCTTGTCGCTGACCTGCTCGAAGTCGTCGATGTACTGGAAGTCGACAATCGGCGGGATGAAGTCCTCGCCAATGCCTTCCACCTTGTAGATGGCCGCCTCGCCGTGGCTGCCGGTATAGAAGTGCTCGGTATAAATGCTGCCAACGGTGTCGATACCCAGCACCTTAAGCTGGTCACGCTCCTTGAAGTAGCGCCCGATGCCCGTGGCTGATCCGCCGGTGCCAACGCCGATTACCAGCAGGTCGATCTGCCCGCCGCACTGGCTGTAAAGCTCGGGGCCGGTGATGGCGTAGTGCGCGTCGGTGTTGGCCGGGTTCATGTACTGGTCCACATAGAAGCAGTTCGGCGTGCTCTCCACAATGCGCTTGGCCACGTTGGGGTAGTAGTTCGGGCTGTTCGGGTCGCTCTCGGTTGTGGTCATGATCACCTCGGCGCCGTAAGCCCGCACGGTGTCGACCTTTTCGCGGCTGACCTTCTCCGGCATCACGATGCGGGCCCTGAGGCCCATCGCCGCAGCGATCATCGCCACGCTGGCGGCGGTGTTTCCGCTGGAGCCTTCCACGATGGTTGTGTCGGGGCCGATCTTCCCTTCGCGCACGCCCTGCTGGATGATGTGCTTGACCATGCGGTCCTTGATGGAGAGGCCGGGGTTCAGGTACTCCAGCTTGAAGCCGATCTCGCAGCCCAGCTCGGCGCTGAGACGCGGCGCATGGACCAGCGGTGTCTGGCCGATGGTGTCGAGAAGGTTGACGAAGGTCATAGGACAGCTCCAGTGGAATCTAGCGGCTGCAGCCGCGAGCCTAGCTTAACATCGGCAGGCAAAGTCGCCGGCTCCAGACCAGCCGGCCGGGTCTCCAGGCCCTGCTGGACTCGATGAATAGTCTGTTCATGTCAGCCATGCACGCACACCTGTCACTCGTGTTGCCAATGCGTTACTCACCTCTTTGAAGCAGATTTATCTCAGGTCTGCAACTTGAAAGCAGGTGCGACCTTTGGACTGCCAAGGAACCAGCTTACTAACTCATGACTTGGATTTAGTTCTTTGTGGACACCTCAAGTTGCCGTATAATCCGAACAGGCCGCAGGCCCGCGGCGACCTTGTGCAGGAGGAACGTATGCTTCGGCTGAGCTACGTCCAAGCGGCGATGCCGCGAATGGGCCTTTTCTTTGTTTGTGCAGTGATGCTGTGCGCCTGTGGTGGCAGCGCAGTCCCGGACAGTCCCTCGCAGGACGAGCAGTCGCTTCCCGCGTCCAGCGCCACCCGGCACGCAAAAGCCTGGGCCGAGCTGAGCGCGCGGCCCGGGGTTGCCGGAAGCGACTTTGACCCGCGTCGCATCCTGGTGGTCTATCGCCCGGGCGCTGTGCTCCCTCCCGGCTGGAAAGCTCCTTCTTCTGGCGCGCTGTCACAGGCCCAGCAGGCGCCGAATGCGCTGCTGAGCAGTGAAGCGGCCTACACAAGCCTGACGGCAGCACTTGGCGAGCGCTATGGCCTCACTGTACGCCAGCAGGTCTACCTTTCTGGTCTGCGTTATGCCAGCTTTGAGCTGCCTGATGGACAGGACGCGGAGGCGCTGCTGAAGCGCCTGCGCAGCGAGGCCGGCAGCATGCTCGAAGCAGCGGTGCGCAGCCCGCTGCGCAAGGCGGCCCTGGTACCGGATGACCCGGACTTTGACGACCCAGATGGCCAGCAGTGGAGCCACTGGAAGGTGCGCTGCCCGGCGGCCTGGGACAAGACCCAGGGCAACAGCTCCGTCATCGTCGCTGTGGTGGATACCGGCGTTCGGCTGAGCCATGAGGAGCTGGCAGCGCAGGTGATCGACCCGCAGGTCACTTTCCCCTCAGCCACCTGCGACCTGGTTAACAACGATAAGAGTGTGGAGGACAGCCACGGCCACGGCAGCTTCATAGCCGGCATGATCGCGGCAGAGGGAGACAACGCCCGCACGATCTGCGGCGCCGCTCCGCTGTGCCGCGTGCTGCCGATCAAGGTTGCCAGCGAGCTGAGCGCGACCGTCGATGACCTGGTGGCCGGCGCGCTGCTGGGCTGCCAGCTTGGCGCGGATGTGGTGAACTACAGCTGGAGCGGGCCGGAGCAGGTGCCCATCGAAGAGCAGATGCTGGACGCGCTGCTGGCCGACGGCTGTCTGCTGGTCTGCGCTGCCGGCAACAATGCCAGTGCTACAGATGAGTACCCCACTGCCTACAGCGCAGCCTTCAGCGTAGGGGCCAGCAACAAAGCGGACGCCCGCAGCGCCTTCTCAAACTATGGCAGCGGCGTTGATATCGCTGCCCCCGGGCAGGACTTGATGTCCTGCCAGGCCTTTGCGGATGACGCTTATGAAGCAGCCGGGCAGGGGACCTCCTTTGCCGCTCCGCTGGTCTGTGCTGCGGCGGCCCTGTTGTGGTCCTACCGGCCTGAGCTGAGCGCGGCGGAGGTGCGCAGCGCGCTTGAGTTCAGCGGGCCCGCCGCCAGCGGCTTCACCCGGCCCATCCGGCGCCTGGACATCGCAGCGGCGCTGGATTCCGTCGAGGTGCCGCTGATTCCTACAGTGGGCGGTCTCAGCCCGGCTGCGGACAGCGTGCTGGGCCTGGTCTCCGGCAGCCCGGCGGCAGCGCTCAGCGTCAGCGCAGCCAGCAATGTCTCCCGCGTGCAGTACAGCCTGGACCTGGCGCCCATTGGCAGCGCCGGGCCGGAGGACCTCAGCGCAGAAGCAGCGCAGCCGCCATTCTTCAGCGCGCAGCTGGACCTGAGCGGCCTGACAAACCAGCCGGCTGTGCTGCGGGCGGATTACTACAGCCAGACTGGCCACCACGGCAGCATTGAAAGCAGCGGCCTGAGCATCTTCAACCAGCGCGGGGACGCCGACGGAAACGGCGCGGTGGGCATGTCGGACTTTGATCTGCTGCGCAGCCTGCTGGGCAGCCAGGCCGGCGACGGCCAGTACACGATCTTTGCCGACGCCGACATGGACGGCCGCATCACCGAGGCGGATGCAACAGCGATGGGCTACTACTACCACAGCGGTGTGGTGGTGCCCCAGATTGAATCGGTCACGCCCACTGAAGCGATCACCAACACAGCGGCGATCTTCGAGGCGCAGCTGCAGGGCAACGGCCAGCTCAGCTTCGCCTGGGACTTCGGTGGTGGAGCGCTGCCAAACACCAGCTCGGATGCTCAGCCCGCGGTGACGCTTGCTGCGGCAGGGTCATATAACTGCTCGCTGGAAGTCAGCTCGGAGTTTGGCGCCGACAGCTTTGACCTTGTCCTTACGGTCACTGAGCGGCCGGGGCCCAGCGCTCTGGCCAGTGCAGACGTCCGCATCGGTGGGGCTCCGCTGAGCGTGAACTTTGATGCCTCCGCCAGCGCTTCCCCGGGCGGCAGCATCACGCAGTACCAGTGGTCCTGGGATGGCGATGAGACCTTCGAGGAGACGCTTGGCACAGCACTGGCGCAGCACAGCTTCCCCGCGGGTTCGCATAACGTTCTGCTGCGTGTAATGGACGACGAGTTTGCCAGCGCGGACTACAACCTGCGTATCCTGGCTGGCGACCCTCTGGCGCTGGGCTCCTGGCAGAGCACCAGCCTGGGTGCCTGGGGCGATATCTCGTCCTTTGACGGCAAACGCATGGCGGCGGCGATGGTCGCCGGCTGCCCGGCGGTGGCCTGGATCTGGGATGACCCCAACAGCCCGGGCGAGGAGTTTCGCGTTGCCGTAGCCCGGCGGCCGGATCCGCAAAGCCTGGCCGACTGGCGCATTGACCTTATCGCCAGCAATGACCTCTCGGCCTCCATTGGTCTGGCGGACATCAACGGCGAAGCGGCCTATGTCCTTGGCACCGAGCAGCAGATCTACTATGGCTCCTACAGCGGCGACAACTTTGCCAACCATCAACTGATCAGCAATGACGACCGCATTGACTTTGCCACACTGGCCAACATCAATGGCCGGCCGGCGGTGATATTCAAGAGCTTCGGCGGCGGACTGGGCAGCGGAATTGTCTACGCCCAGTCCCAGCTGAGCAGGCCTCTGGGCAGCGCGGACTGGAATGTGAGCCCGGTGCAGGGGCCCGCAGCTCTGGGCGGTGTGGGCAATTACCCATATCAGCTATTGCAGGTGGGCAGCCGGCCGGTCTACCAGGGCCGTGGCGCGGAGACCGGTGACACCCTGACAGTCTTTGCCGGAAGTGCTGATCCGGGTGGATCGGACTGGGGCGCGTGCCACTTTGATGGCGAAGTGCCGCTTGCCGAGATCTTCTCCCATGCCTGGGATCAGGCCGGCCTGCCGGCGATTGTCTACAGCAGCGCGACCGCCAGCTTTACCTGGGAGCTGCACTACCGTTTGGCAAGCAAGGCGCAGCCCATCCTGCCCGGCGACTGGAGCGACCATGACCCCATGCCCGTCCTGAGCGAGCCGCTGACCCTGGCGGGCAGCCTGGACGGCCGCCCGGTCTTTGGCTACGGTGCGGCGACCAGCCTGCGCCTCGCCAAGTCTGGCGCACCGTCTTCCAGCGCCCACTGGATCAGCATCGACTGCTCTTCGGCCGGCACTGGTAACCGGCGCCTGGTGAGCCACGGCGGCCTGCCGGCATTTTTCGCGGTAGTCGGGCAGGAAGTGCACTATCGCTGTCCCGCAAACTAGTAAGGACTGCTGCATGGATGGTGCTAGAGTCTGCTGGGCCGGCTGTCCCACTGCCGCCGGCAGAGGTGGCTGCGTATGCAAACTCGTCGTATCGGGAACCTGGACGTCTCAGTAATTGGCCTGGGCTGCAATAACTTTGGCATGCGCATCGACGCTGCGCAGACAAAGCTGGTGGTCGATGCTGCTCTTGGTGCAGGCATCAACTTCTTTGACACTGCGGATATCTATGGCGGCACGAACAGTGAGCGCTTTCTGGGCGAGGCAATCAAAGGCCGCCGCGACGGAATCATCCTGGCGACCAAGTTCGGCATGGAAATTGACCCTCAGCACCGCGGCGCAGATCCGGCCTATGTGGCCAAGGCCTGCAATGCCAGCCTGCAGCGCCTGGGAACGGACTACATCGATCTCTACTGGCTGCACCAGCCCGACCCGCTAACACCAATAGCGGACACGCTGGGGGCCCTGAATGAACTGGTGCAGGCCGGAAAGGTGCGGCAGATCGGCTGCAGCAACTTCAGCCCAGCGCAGCTTCGTGAAGCCGAGGCCGAGGCCCAGCGCCTCGGGACGGTGCATTTCACTGCGTTGCAGAATGAGCTGTCCCTGATCCAGCGTGAGGCCCTGCTGCCCCAGGACAGCGAGCACCCGCGCCAGGGCACCCTGGATGCCTGCCGTGCCCTGAAGATGGCCTTCGTGCCTTACTTCCCTCTTGCTTCAGGTCTGCTGTCTGGCAAGTACAGGCGCGATGCCCCCCTGCCGGAAGGCAGCCGCATTGCCGCTTCAGAACGGGCCCAGGCGCGCTACCTGAGCGATGCCAACTGGAAGCTCGTTGAGCGCCTGCAGGGCTGGCTGGCCGGCAGCGGAGAAAGCAGCGCTGGCGGCGGCTCTGAAGCGGCTCCAGCGGCGAAGGACCTCAGCCTGCTTGAGCTGGCCTTTGCCTGGCTGCTGGCCCAGAACCCGGTGGCCAGCGTGATTGCCGGCGCCACCAGCCCCGCCCAGGTGCAGGCGAATGCGGCGGCGGCCCGCCGTGAACTCAGCGCTGAGGAGCTGGCGCAGGTTAACCGCCTGCTGTCTTAAGCTGGGCTGCTGTCAAGGACAAAGAGCTGCGCCGCATCCCGGCGGATGTTGCGCAGCAGGGCCGGGTCGGCGCTCAGACTGCTGAGCGTCCACCAGTAGAGGTCGTCCTTGGGCCAGCCATAGCTTTCCTGCAGCCACTGGGCATACAGCCATTCCGGCGCGTTGAGCCGCGCCGCCAGCAGCACGTGGCAGCCCAGGGCGCTAAGCAGCGGCCGCGCCGAGGCGGCGGGCCAGGAGTGCAGGCTGCCCTGGCCCAGCTGTTCCAGCAGCGGGGCATGCCGGATGGCGAGGTTTCCGGCATCCCGGGGCAGGCAGACCAGGTGCGCTTCCTCTGCACCCGGTTTGACAAGACGGTCCACCTCGCCGGCGGCCAGCAGCAGACTGGCGGCCAGCAGGCGCTGCAGGGGGTCGCCCGAGCCAGCAAACTCAACCAGCAGCTCCGGTCCCAGCGGCTCCCAGTCATCCGAAGGGCGCAGGCTGCGGCCATACTCATGCAGCATCAGGATGCTGCTGCCGTGTTCAGGCGGCGCCTCTTCGCGCTCAAGCTCAGATTCGTCATAACCCAGTCCGGCCAGCACCCGCAGCAGCTCATAGAGGCGGTGCAGGGCAGGGTAGCTGAAGTGGCCCGAGCTGTAGATGCCGATATCCGACATGCCCAGGGCTTCGCCATCAAGCCAGCGCTGCAGGCATTCCAGAATGCGACGGGCCGGGTCATGGTGCTGCTCAAAGATTGTGGCCAGGTCCGCCAGGGCGCGGCGCATGGCCACAGCCGGCTGCGGTCCGGCCGGCACCAGCAGTTCCAGCAACACCAGCAGCACCGCCACCATCAGGTCGCCGCGCACCGAGCGCCGCAGCAGGCCCAGCTCCTCCATGCAGCGCTCACGCAGCTGCTGCAGCGCGGGATGCTGCGCCAGCACGGCGGATGTAATCCCGGGGCTGATCACCGTACCCGCGGTACTGTCGCTGGCCTCGCGCTGCGCCTGCAGGTCCTGCCAGGCGCTCTCCATCGCGCTGCAGACCCGGCCCAGCACGTCGGCCGCCAGTTCCTCCGTCAGCAGTGCGCCAAGCCTGCGGCGGGCCTCGCGGTTGACTTCAGTCTGCGACTCCACCTGGCTGAGGCGCTGCTTCAGGGCGGCAGACTCAGCCTCGCGGGCCCGCTGGTCTGCCTGGGCCGCATTGCTGATGGACTCCATTTCGTTCTTGTGCAGCTGCTTTTGCTTCTGCTCCAGGCTCAGGCGCTTGAACAGGCCGCCGGGCGCCGGCTCTTCATAGCTCTCAAGGAAAATCCGCAGGTCCAGCGCGGCCTGGCTGGCGGCCTGGCGCGCCTTGTCGGCCTTATCCCCGGCGATCCCGACTCGCGCCCGCAGCTCCGAGAGCTGCTTGGCCAGCTCAGTGCCCTCGGCTTGCAGGTGCTCAATCCGCCGCTGGGTCAGCGCGGCCTGCGCCGGGTCGGCACGCCCGGCCAGCGCGCGGTAGATCAGCGGCAACAGCAATCGCGGAGAGCGCAGGTTCAGGCGCGGGGTGTGCATGATGCAAGTTTAGTGCTCGCTGGGCCCCGAGGAGCTGCTTTAGCTGCCGCTGCGTTATCATTCCCATATGCTGGAGCGCTGGCTCGCGAGTTATCCTGAACTGGAACTGCTTGATCTGGATATCAAGCCCGGGCGGGCCCAGCAGCGCGAGACCGCTCGCCTCTTTCCCCTCAGCCGCTTCATGCTCTCGCCCTCCGAGCGGGCGCTGATCTCCTGTCTGGAGCTGCTGGCTTCCGGCGATGCCGTCCGGGCCTCTTACATCGCCTACGAACAGCACCGCGGCGGCACGCTCCTGCCGGACCTCGACCTGCTGGCCGGCTGCTTCATGCTGGCCGACGGCCAGGCAGCCCAGGCCCTGGAACCACTGGCCAAGGTCTACCGCCAGATCCTGGACGAAGAGAGCCCCCTCCCAAGCCCAGGCCTGGCCAGCCGGCGTCTCTTCCCCGGTCTGCGCATCCTGGCGCGGGTCTGCCCGGTACTGCTGCTGCCGCTCTACCCCAACGAGTACGCGGTTGGTGTGCTTTACGCCATGGCCCTGATGCATACCGATCAGCACAGCGCGGCACTGGAAGTGCTGCGCGAGCTGGCCAAGGAGTTCGGCCTCAATGATGAGCTGAAGCTGCTGGGCGGTATGTGCCACCTTAGCCGCGAGGATGTGAACGCTGCGCTTTCCGCACTTTCGGCGCCGGAGCACAGCCAGCACGACAGCGTTGAATACGCCCGCTGCCTATACCTTGCCTGGGCCAGCCTGAAGGCTGGCAAAGTGCGCAGCGCAATCCGCGAGCTGCAGCCCGCCGTGACCCTGACCGCCGATGTTAACCCGCACCTGCATGCGCGGGCCGCCCTGCTGCTGGCGGAGTGCTACGGCCAGCAGGGCCAGGCGCTGAACGCCCTGCGCGTCAGCGGCCGGGTGCAGGTGGACGAAGTACCGGGCTATGTGGCGGCCGAGATGCTCAGCCGGGAACAGGAATGGCTGGAGAAGCTGTCTGATCTGGGCAGCTTTGAGCTGGAGCGTCTGGCCCGCTCGGATGGCTTCAGCCTGGAAGCATCAGTGGAGGAACAGACGATCCTGGTCAGCCACAAACTGGATGTGCACCGCAACCCGCTTGACGAGCTGCGGCCGACGGAGATGAGCTGGGTCAAGCGCCGGGAAGAAACGGCGCAAATCGAGCAGCTTAAGGACGCCCATGCGCGCGGCCTGCCGCTGCCCAAGCTGAAGGAGCGTTCCTTGAGCCACGAGGCCCGGGAGTTGAAGCTGGCCATCCTGCGCGCAGAGCAGTGGTGGCCGGGGCGGCGGGAAGCGCTAAGCTCTGCCGCCGCCCGAATGCGCCTGGCGCAGGAAAGCCCGCTGGCGGTGGGGCATGTGCGCTTTGACTTCTGCGGCGAGCGCCCGGCGCCGCACTACTGGCTGCAGGGCGAGCGCCGCGCCCAGCTTGCGGCCAGCGTGGCCGGGGCTGCCGTCCTGATCGGCATCGGACTGAGTGTCATGCGTGGGCTGCTGTATTAGTGTTGGCCCTAAAACGGCCAGGAGACAGAGATGGACCTGGTGAGAGTCTTTGAAGCGCCGGATGAAGTGACCGCGCAGGCCATGGCCTCATGGCTTGAAAGCAACGGCATCCGGACCGTGATCCAGCCCCTGGCGCCTTCCGGCTTTGGCGGCCTGGGGGAAGAGCTGCAGGGCCGCTGGGGCGACCTGCTGGTTGATGAAGCCTACGAGGCCAACGCCATCCCGCTGATCCAGGATTACCTGGCCAGCATGTCGGTGGCCGCGGAGAACGGCGAGGACAGCCCACCGCCTGCAGCCTGAGGCAGATTGCCAGCTCAGCATTGAATAAAGCCTGCGCCTATGCGTCATAGTAGGGTGGCCACTCAGCGGCCACGGGAGGGCATATGCGCAGATTCACAGCGCCGCTCGCAGCTCTGCTGCTTCTACTCGCACTGGCTGCGTCCTGCAGCCCGGCGCCACTGCCGCCTCCCCGCGGCTCGGTCTCCATCTCCGGCACCTGGGACTGGGATGTGCGCTATGAGGACGGCGAGCGCGTGACCTTCACCATGCGCCTGTTTGAGATCGCCCCGGATGAGTACCGTGCCAGTGTCGACGGCGATGATGTGGGCACGGCCTTCATGGACGGGCGCTACTTCACCTGGATCTGGAACCGGCCGACCGGCGTCTCGCGCGCTGACGGCACGCACTATGAATGGGGCACCTTCAACGGCGACTACATCGAAGGCAGCGGCTTTGACACCTTTGACAACGGCAAACCTCGCGCAGACTTTGTGTTCACGGCACGCCAGCGCTAAACAAAGGCCCGGCGCGCGGGTCTGATCCAGTCCGGTAGAGCCGGGATTATGACTGGATGGACAGGACTCCTGCGCGGCGGGCTGGCTCTCGGGGCAGCGCTTCTGCTGGGTGGCCTTAGCGCCTGCGGTGGCGGCGGCTCAGGGGCTCCCAGATTACCGGCCCCGGATGTACACGGCATCTGGACCTGGGATCTTGTCTATCGCGATGGCAGCCGCCTGCAGTTCTCGATGCTGCTGACAGTCAGCAGCGAGGATCGCTATACGGTGAAGGTGGAGGATGAGGACCGCGGCACAGCCAGGATGATCGGGAACACCTTTCGCTGGACCTGGGAGAAGCCGGACAGCACTACTTTTGCTGAGGGCGTATTAACGGCTATGGATCTAAGCGACGAAATCCGGGGCAGCGGCAACGAACGCTACCACGATGGCAGCCCGCGCCGCACATTCAGCTTCGTCGCTACCCGCAGCCCGGCGCCAAACGACGAACTGTGATGCTGCTGCCGCGCCGCGCCTTGCGGTATTGCCCGCCCGGCACTAGACTGAGCAGGATGTTACAGCCAGAGGAAGAACTGATTACCGTCTTTCACGCGAACAGCGAGTTCGAGGGCATCTCTATCCGTGACCTGCTGCTGCAGAACGGAATTCCCACCATTCTGACAAGCGCCAGTGGTGCGTCCGGTTATCTCAACGTATACATGGGCACGGTGCTGTGGCATGGCGAAGTGCAGGTCTACGCGCGGGATGCCGAGAAGGCGGAAGAGCTTGTTTGCGGCTTCCTCGGCACACTGGGAATGCTTGAAGAGGCAGAGCCGGAACCTGAGCAGGAGTAGCGCGTTTAGAGCGCGCGATAAGGTGGGCGGAGCATGCTCCGCCCCTTGTATGTTTACGAGGTACGTGGAGTCACTTTCCCGCCCCGCAGGGTTTCATCAACCTTGGCCCGTAGATCAGTGCCCCCGTACGGCTATCGGCGGCCGGGATGTCCGGACGGTATCCGA
>JADZFO010000045.1 GCA_020849855.1 bacterium
CCCCGTGGCTTTCCAGCACCAGCCTGACTGCCCGATCCTTGAACTCAGGGCTGTAACGCGGATTTGCTTTTCCCATGGCTACATTCTCCTCGTAAATGTAGCCTCCGGAAAACCCGGGACGATTCACATACACCAGGTTCGGCGGCCGCGGCGGCTGAAGCTCTTCGATGTGGCTGTAGTGCATCCCCAGCTTCAGCAGCAGCGCTTTGGAGGCTGCGTTGTCGGGGTGATGGCCGCCCCAGACGCTGGCCGCCCCGAGCTTTTCAAAGGCATGGCCCAGCACTGCGCTGGCGGCTTCATAACCCAGACCAAGGTCCTGGAACTGCGGCCGCAGATAAAAGCCGTGCTCATAGCTGCCGGCCTCCGGCGGGCGCAGGCCGCAGCAGCCCACAAACCCATCGCTGGACACATCCCCGCCGCGCAGCCAGAGCTGCCAGTACTGCACGCCGGCCAGCTTCTCAAACTCAAGGTGCCGCGCAAAGCGCCTTTGCACCTGCTCCTCGCTCAGCGGCCCGCCGATATAGCGCGAGACCTGCGGGTCGCCCCAGAGCAGCTGCGCCAGCGGCAGGTCCTGCGCACTCCAGCGTCGGAAGCTGAGGCGGGCCGTGTCGGCTGGCATGCGGTTGTGCGTCACGCGGCGATTATGGCAGCCGAGGCAAACCGACACTTATAGAACAGAAATCACAGGGCTAGGCAAACTGACGACTCGACAAAAGCTAATGAGAATGACGCCACACAGGCATTGCACGACATGCGGAGTTAGTTCTACCGCTGCGCAGCAACTTGTGATAACCTTTCTCAACACCGCAAGGGGGTCACTGTGGAAGCTAGAGCTGCGCAGATCCGTGTTCTGTTGGAGCAGGTCAGATGCTCCGTTGTCCCAGTGTTTCAAAGATACTATAGTTGGAACGAAGGAAATTGGCAGAAACTCTGGGATGACATAACTTACGTAATTAAGTCAGAAGACCCAAGGAAACACCACTTCGTAGGTCCACTTGTCTTTGTGCCAAGCAATGCTTCAACTCTAGATGTACCGCAATCAAGGATCATCGATGGTCAACAGCGCCTCATAACCATCAGTATTCTCTTGGCTACTATACGCGATTGCATTGGCAAGATCAGGTCTACGCAGAATAGAAATGACATAAGGCTTGACGAAGAGATTCAGGAGACCTATCTTGTCAATAAGCACAAAGATGGTGAACAGTACTTCAAGGTGTGGCCTAGAATGCGGGACCGGGCTGCCTATAAACAGGTAATCTCTGGTGGCGCATTTGATCTTGATCCAGAGTTGAGAAGGGAGAACAGAATCCTGGAAGCCTACGATTTCTTCATTGGAAAAGTCACTGGAGGTCTTTTGGACAAGTCTGATGATATGGAGTGGCTAAAGTCGCTCTATCTCGCAGTGACAGCAAGAGTGGATGCGGTCTTCATAGATCTTAACGAACTTGAGAATCCCCTTCGGGTTTTTAAATCGCTCAACTCGACGGGAGTGACTCTCGGGGATGGAGATCTAATTCGTAACCACCTGTTCATGGCTATTCCTGACGACACCGCGCAGGAACGATTCGACACAGAGCTTTGGTCGCACATAGAATCACATTTTGTAGAAACGATCAAGACTGAGGACGGTGATACCAGTTACACTTCACTTTCATCTGGACAATTGACTGCTTTTATTAGAAACTGGATGATGTCATTGGAGAAGCAGTATGTTCTGGATAGTGCTGTTTATGAAGAGTTCGACCGAAAGTATACGAGTATGGTCCCCAGTGAGGCTATGGACGTAGCTCGTCAGTTGAAGCAGTACGCTAACTTCTATGATATTGCTATAGGCAAGTGCAATCATTCTTCTAACGAAGTTCAACTAGCGCTTGACCATCTTCAGTTACTCAAGCATAGCACGTCGATTCCCTTGGTACTCGCACTTTTGTGGTTTTGGACAGAGAAAGGGAAGGAATCGGATCTCATCGCCAAGTGCATTTCAGCCATCGCCGGATTTGTCATGCGACGACATATATGTGGTTTCAGCTCTAGGCAATATGGTCATATTTTCGCCAAAGCGTGCTATCACATTCGTGAACGTAAGCCCCATAAGCTCTTTGGGTTCTTCAAAGAGACAGGCTGGCCGAATGACAAAGAGCTGATGAGTGCATTCGAGACAATGCCGCTGTATCGCAACAGTTACAAGAGAATTATCTTGGAGTCCATAGAGAGAGTAATGCAGAATCAAACGGAACCTGCGATCTCCCTTAAGCGCTGTTCAATTGAACATGTATTGCCAGTTAGCGTCTTTACTGATCAAAAAGGCACGGGTTCGGTTGATATCAATGTAAGAAGTTGGCGAGAGTCGTTGGGTGAGCGTTTCGAAGAGGCAATGTCTCTATTGCACAGCCCTGGCAACCTGACATTGGTTGGATCTTCTTATAACTCTAACATGAAGAATAAGCCCTTCTCAGAGAAGAAGCCTAAACTCTGTGCCGAGAGCAAGCTGACAATGAACTCGTATTTTCGCCAAGATGATCTAGAATCGTGGGGTCCGGATGAGATATTGAAGCGTTCCAAGCTCCTTGCTACTATTGTTGCCTCAACATGGATGGGGCCTGATGTTAACGGCGAAAGCTCCTAGATTCGTGCATATCAGATTTCGCTTTCACACCGCGGGAGGCTGCCTGCCGGGGCTTCTATAATCCCCGCATGGATACCCCGCAGCAAGCACCGCCAGCGCGCCTGCTGGCCCTTAATGCCGCCGCCCTGCGCCATCTGCTGCAGGGCGCGGATGAGCACCTGCCGCCCGCCCGGCTGCTGGAGGGCCTGAGCCCGGAGCAGGCCTGCGCCGTGGCGCCGGGGATGCCGCATTCCATCGCGACCCTGCTGGGCCACATGACCCACTGGCAGGAGCATGCCTGCGGCTGGCTGGCCGGCGAGCTGCCCCCAGCGGCGCCGATCCCGGACGAGATCAACTTCCCCGCTGTGCAGCCCGAGCAGTGGGAGGCCCTGCGCCAGAGTTTCCTTGACAGCCTGGAGCAGCTTTGCCAGCTGCTTGAACAGCAGGGCGATGCAGAGCTGCCGGCTGGCGAGGTGTTCTACAAGGGCCGCAGCAGCGGCTTCCTGATGGCGATGCAGGCCCTGCACAACACATACCACCTTGGGCAGATCGTGCTGCTGCGCCGCATGCTGGGCGCCTGGCCGGAGGAATAGGCGGGCGGCGCGTCCCGGCGCCGGCGCCTCTATAATCCTCATCCAATGCAGGACTTCATTGTTTACATGGAGCAGGCCGCCAAGGCTGCCGCCTGGCTGCGCCAGGCCGGGCTGGTCCCCGCCGATATCGTCATCCAGTGCGGCTCCGGCCTTTCACCCCTGACCCACACGCTGCTGGACGGCATCGAGGGCTGGCTGGGCGTGCCGATGAGCGATGTGCCGCAGCTGCCGCAGAGCGCAGTCGCCGGCCACGGCCGCGAGATCATCGGCGCCTGGATCAAGGGCGTGCGGGTGCTGATCGTCACCGGGCGTGTGCATCTTTACGAGGGGCATCCGGCCGAGCGCTGCGGCTTTATCTCCGCGGTGGCCCAGGCCAGCGGGGCGAAGCTCTTCATCCTGACCAACGCCGCCGGCGGGCTGAACCAGCACTTCCGCACCGGCGAGCTGATGCTGCATAACGACATGATCAACTTCCAGGGCGAATATGCGGTGGCCGGCCTGCGCACCGACGACCCGGCCCAGCGCTTCATTGACCCCAAGCCGCCCTATGACCTGGCCCGCAGCGCGCAGCTTGGCGCGGCCCTGCAGCAGGCCGGGCTGACTGTGCACCAGGGCGTGTATATCGGGGTGCGCGGGCCGATGTATGAAACCCGCGCCGAGCTGGCGATGTTCCGCTCCTTTGGCGCCGACGCCATCGGCATGAGCAGCATCCCGGAGATCAGCGTCTGCAACCTGCTGAAGCTGCCGGTCTGCGGCCTGAGCCTGATCACCAACGAGTGCTTCGCTCCGGATCCGGTGAGCCATGAGGAAGTAATGAGCGAGAGCCGCAATGCCGCCGCGCGTCTGGGCCGGGCCCTGCGCCGCTTTGTGGAGAACTGGCCGGCCTGACAGGCAGCGAGTGAAGCCGCGCAGTTTGCGGCAGAGTAAGTCGCGCCACACGGTGCAGCAGCTTGCTGTGGCCAGTAGATCAGGAGTCTGCGGAAGCTAGCTGCGCGGTACTGCGCTGCTCGCAGGCTGGGAGCTGCCGACCGCGGCCGGCTGCACCGGACTGGCCAGGCTGTGCGCAGCGGGACTGGCCGGGCTGACCGGGCGCGCCACCGGCAACAGCACCGGGTTGTCCCGGCGGGGCTGCGCAGCGACGGCCGGCTCGGGCTGCTGCTCGGGCATGCCGCCTTCCGCGACCTTCAGGTCCGCGGCGGCAGTATCCTCCGGCTGCTTGAGGAAGGGCAGGTTGGCATAAGCGGCCAGATCCAGGCTGGGCACAGCCAGCAGCTCAGGCAGGCGCGCCGCGCTGGTGGTTTCGAAGTCGGCTGTCGATTCGGCGTCGGGGTAGGCCTCGCCGCGATGCGGACCGCTGAAGACACGGCAGGTGAGGAAGCCCAGGAAGCGCGGAGTCTTGAAGTCCTTGGCCGGGTTATCGCCAACAAAAAGGATCTGGTTGCTGGGCAGTTCCAGCAGGTCGCGCATCTCGCGGAAGGGGCGCGGATCAGGCCGGCGCGAGCGCACGCCGTCAATGGCGTCGCTGTAGACCGTGCAGCGGATGTACTGCGCCAGGTCCAGGGCCCGGACCTTGGCGCGCTGGGCGTCAACCGGGCCGTCGGCAACCAGGGCCAGACGGTAGCGGCGTCCCAGCTCCTTCAGGGTGTCGCGCACGCCGGGATAGAGGTCCCAGTCGTGTCCGTGGCCGAGGTACTGACCGGCGGCATCATGCAGGGCCTTGATGTTCGCGCCGCTGTCGCTTTGCATGCAGCCCAGCAGGATGGCGTTGTAGATGTCGTGACCGAAGCTGGAGTGGTGCTCCAGATAGTGGTCAATGCTGCGGTCCACCGCAGCAGAGCTGAGGCCGCGGACACGGCCTGCATGCCTGAGCGCGGCGATATTCCATTGAGTAGCGTCAAAGAGCGTGTTGTCCAGATCAAGGACAATTGCGCTGACGCGGCTCAGCTTGTTGCCTTCCTGCATAATTCCGCCTTCCCCCTAGCCGCGGCACCGCCGCAGCCCGGATGCATAAATACTTCGACCGTTTGTCAACAGCCTTCAGCATCCGGGTAGATACCGGTTAAGCCTACAACAATTATTTTACCCTATGCAAACACTTTTGCACTGTTCTTTAACCAACTGCGACAACAGCAGTCCTGAATTACTTGAGGAAGGGCAGACTGGAGCGCAGGCGCGCTGACATCTGCTGCTGGCCTTTGGCCATCAGCTCCGCAATCCGGGCGGCAGAAGTGACTTCAAACTCCGGCCGGGACTCGCGGTCGGGGTAGTGCTTGTGCCGATGCGGGCCGCTGAAGACCCGGCAGGAGAGCATCTGGATCTGGCGCGCGGCGACAAAATCGCGCAGGGGGTCGTCGGCGATGAAGAGCATCTGGCCGGGTTCGAGACCCAGCTGGCGGACGCATTCCTCGAGGCCCCGGGGGTCCGGACGGCGCGAGCGCGGCCCGTCGATGCTGTCGCTGAAGACGAGCCTCTCAAAGAGCGGCTCCAGGCGCAGGGCCTCAATCCGCGACCGCTGGCTCTCCGGCCGGCCGTCGCAGAGCAGCACCAGGCGGTAGAGCTTGCCCAGGGCCAGCAGGGCCTCCACTGCGCCGGGGAAGGGCAGCCAGGTCTGCCCGTCGCCCTGATAGGAAAGTACCGCGTCGTGCAGGGCCCGGATGTTGACGCCGCTGTCGCTTTGCGAGCTGGCCAGCAGCATGGCGTTATAAAGCCCCGGGTCGTCGAGGTTGCCGCGCAGCTGGTAGTCGCTGATCGCGCGCTGGGCGGCTTCGGGGTTCAGGCCGCGCACGCTGACGGCGTGCTGCAACGCGGCAAGCTGCCACTCGCGGGCGTCAAAGAGAGTGTCGTCCAGATCAAAAACCAGCGCACGAACGCGCGACAGGGCGCTTTCCGGCAATTTGCATCCCCCGAAATACACCGCGGCCGTCCTGGCCCGGCGTGCACCTTCCTTGCACATATCTGCAAGGATGCGTGGGCGCCGATACTAGCACAGGCGCGGGCGGTGTCATTCCAGGGCCGGCTGGCCCTGCAGTTCGCGGCTCAGGGTGTGCAGGATCAGACGCCGCGAGGCACTGTCCCGGCGGCCGGACATGCTGCTGCGCCGCGGCAGCGGGAGCGCGGGGGTGGGCAGCAGCTCCAGGGCCCGGCGGTCAGCTGCCTGCGCGGGGACCGCGGCAGGGGTCTGCTCCGGGGCCGGGTCCGCGGACAGCGGCGGCTGGGGCATGACGCTGAGCTCAGCGGGGGCCTGCGCCGGGGCCGGTGGCAGGAGAGACATCTCCAGGGCGGCCATGGGCAGCTCGAGGCTGAGCTGCGAGGCTACCGCCTCCTGGGCCGCGCTGGCGATGGCGCTGTCGGGCCGGCCCACCACATCAAGGAAGGGCAGGTGCGAGAGCAGGTAGGAACTGATGCTGCGCTGGGACGAAGCCAGCAGCTCCGGCAGGCGCGCCAGCGAAGTGATCTCATAGTCGGCGCGGTGTGTGGCGTCGGGGTAAGCCTCGGCCCGCGAAGCGCCGGTGAAGACGCGGCAGGTGACGAAGGACTGCCGCCGGGCCTCCTTGAAGTCGCGCGCCGGCTGGTCGCCGACAAAGAGGATCTGGCGGCCCTGCAGGTCGAGCTTCTCGCGCAGGAGCTGGAAGGGCCGCGGATCGGGCCGGCGGCTGCGCACACCGTCGATCTCATCGCTGAACACGATCAGCTCAAAAAAGCTGCTGATGCCCAGGGCCTTGAGCTTGGCCTTCTGCTGCTCCGGCGGGCCTTCAGCCAGCAGGGCCAGACGGAAATGCCGCCGCAGCTCGCTGAGGGCCTCAAGCACGCCGGGATAAGGCTCCCAGCTGCGCTCTTCCCCGCGGTACTCGCTGGCCGCTTCATGCAGGGCGCGGACGTTGAAGCCGTTGTCGCTCTGGAAGCAGCCCAGCAGGATGGCGTTGTAGAGGGCCGGGTCATGCGGGCTGCGCGTGCGCAGGAATTCGGCGATGGCGCGCTCGACACTGCCGGCCTGCATGCCCCGCCGGGCCGCGCCCTGGCTGAGCGCCGCCACATTCCATTCCCCGCCGTCAAAGACCGTGTCGTCCAGGTCAAGCACAATCGCCTCGACCCGCGTTAAGGCCCGTCCTTCAAGCATTCATGTCCCCCGACATTCAGATTGCAGCCGCGCCCGCGGCTCACAGCTTGGCTGCGGCCACCGGCCGCTGGAGTGTGGGACTGGCCTGTCCGGCCGTGCCAGCGCTCAGCGGCGCTGTTCACCTTGCACGGGCCAGGACCTATCTTTCAACGGGGATTCTGCAGGAAACTTTAATCTGGCGGGCGAGGCAGAGCCAATTGCCCGGGGCGCGGGGGCCCTGTCGCAAATGCGCTGAGCTAAGATTTAATGCGGCCTGCGATGGTATAATCATACTGCGATGCCCCTGGCGGAAGTGGATTTCTTCGACCTGCGTTATGACCACAGGCACAAGTCGCCAGTGCTGTTCCTGAAGGACGCACTGCGCGAAAAGTACCTGCCCGTCTGGATCGGCGAGCTGGAGGCCAGCAGCATTGAAAATGCTGTGGTGCAGAAGTCTCCGCCCCGGCCCATGACCCATGATTTGCTGGTCTCCAGCATTCACGGCCTGGGCGGCCGTTTGATCAAGGTGATCATCGACCGCCTGGAAAAACGCACCTATTACGCCACTTTGGTGATCGAGACCCGCTCGGGCCAGCAGATCGAAGTCGATTCGCGGCCCAGCGATGCCATCGCCCTGGCCCTGCGCGAGAACGCGCGGATGTTCGTGGAAGACGACCTGATGTATTCGATCAAATTCGTCGAGATCAGCGAGGGCGATGAGGACGATGACGAGTCCGATGTGGAAGGCGAGGCTATGGACTACGAAACCTTCCAGGACTTCCTCAAGAACGCCACTCCGACCGACTTCCGCGACGGCTAGCCGGCGTCGGCCCGCCGGCTGAGATTCCGCGGGTACTGCATATCGGGCTCAGGGATTCCAGCCCGGGGTCTCAGCGCTGCCAGAGTCATCATCCTCGTGCTCGTCGTCGTCGTCGCTGTCACGGCCGCCGCGTCCGCGGCCCCGCCCGCGGTGTCCGTCCTCGTCCTGTGCGTCATCTGACTGCGCCACGCCGCCGCCCGCTGCGCCCGCGGCCCCGCGCTCCGGCTTGGCCATATCCGCCGCCGACATGCCGCTGAGGTCGATGACCAGCTCGCCGCCCTCAAGGCTGACCGGGTACTTCGGCAGCGGGCGCTTGGCCGGGCCCTTGAGCACATTGCCCTCAAGGTCGAAGATGCTGTGGTGGCAGGGGCATTCGAAGTCGCCCTGCTCGGCGCGGTGGTTGACCTTGCAGCGGCTGTGCGTGCAGACGCGGCTCATCGCCACCCACTGGCCGCCAGCGTCCTGCAGCACATAGCCTGTTGCGTTGCCGACGCGCCAGACTTCCACCGCTCCGTCGGCTGGCACCGCCATGCGGTGCTGGCCGGGCGGGCTGGCGCTCCCCTCGCCGGCTGCGGCTCCGTGGCTCTCCTCGCGGCCCCAGGTGCTGCCACCGGGGCAGCCCGCCAGCCAGGGCAGGCCGTAAAGCGCCAGTCCGGCGCCGCCGAGGCGGGCCAGCATTTCGCGCCGGCTGACGGCGCGCAGGGGGCTGCTTTCACTAGGCTTGGCTGACATCAGCGCGACTCCTGCACACTCTTGCTTGTGCGGCTAGAGACCCCAGCTTCCGCCCGGGTCAGCCACGAACTCGACCAGTTCCGCCGCCACATGGATCGGCAGGTTCCTGTCCGAGGGGTCATAGTACACGCCAACCCCGATGTGTGTGTAGAGCGGGTTCAGGATGATCTCGCGGTGCCCGGGGGAAGTCATCCAGCCGTTCACCACTTCGCTGGCGCTCTCCTGACCCTTGGCATTGCTTTCGCCGGCGTGGTCATAGGCCGGCGGATTCAGCGCCGACAGCCTCTCCCAGGGCTCGAGGCCCTCCAGGCTGGTGTGGCTGAAGTAGTCGCGCAGGGCCATGTCGCGCGCGTGGGCCTGGCCCAGGCGCTCGAGCTGCGTGTTATGGGCAAGGGCCGGCAGGCCGGCCTTCTGGCGCTGGGCGTTGACCCCGCTGACGATGGCGTCGGCCCAGGCCTCCAGAGAGCTGTTCTGGAAGACCAGCGCGCCGGGGGGCAGGGTGGCATAGCTGTTCGAGACCCAGCGCTGGGCCGCGCTGGCGCCGGAGGGTGCCTGGTCGCTGTAGCTTTCCTGGGCCGGCACAGTCACCGGAGGCGTGTAAACAGTGCCCTTGCCGCCGCCGGGGTTGCCGATGGGCGGCAGCTCGTCGTCCCAGACATCCGGCAGGCTGGCCCCGCCGCCGCAGGACACCAGGCTCAGGCTTCCCAGCAGGAGCACAGGCAGCAGCCAGAGCCAGGCCCGGCGGCCCTGCCGCCTGGCCAGCTCAACACGGCCAGCCCCCGCGTTTGCACAATTGATCTTTCCCATCACACTCTCCACCATGCAGCTCTCTGCACCACCCGCGGCTCACCCGCGCCAAGACTGTACCTGAGGATCGAATGTTTGAAGGTACACACTTGGCATCGATTTCCGGGCTACCGGATAGGGCGCCGGCCTGCTAGCATAATGCTCATGAACAGCCTCTTTCTGTGTCCTGCCTGCAAGGCCCAGCTGCGCCCCGGGGCCCGCTTCTGCTCCGCCTGTGGAAGCCAGGTGCCCGAGCAGCTTATCGCCGCCGCGCCGCCGCAAAGCGCGCCGCTTCAGGAGCAGTACACCGCACCGCCGCCGGGCAGCCTGCCGCAGTATGGAATGCCCTACGCGCAGCAGAACCCTGAGGCGCCGCGCAGCGAAGCCGGCTATGGCCTTGTCCCTTACAAGAACGGCCAGGCCCTGGGCGCTTACTACATGGGCTGCTTCTCCTTCGTGCTTCCGCTGCTGGCGCCGCTGGCCATCATCTTTGGCGTGCTGGGCCTGCAGCGCGCGCAGCGCGAGCCGCAGGTCAAGGGCCAGGCCCATGCCGTGACCGGGATCGTGGTGGGGATTATCGCGCTGGGACTCTGGGCGCTGCTGGCCTGGTCCTGGATCTCCTTCTAGCCCGCGCCGCGGCTCAGCTCAGGCGCCGCAGGTTCAGCTCCAGGCGCTCCTCCAGCATGTCGCGCCCGTGCACGCCGGTGATGCGGTCGGTGACGCGCTGGCCGCGCAGGAAGATGAAGGTGGGCAGGGTCAGGATGCCGTAGCGGTCCAGGGCGTCCGAGGCCTGGGCGGCATCAACCAGGGCGAAGCGCACCAGCTTGTCATACTCGCCGGCCAGTTCCTCCACCAGGGGCAGGACCGTGCGCGCCGGGCGGGACCAGCGGGCGTGGAAGACCAGCAGCGTGGGCTGGCCCAGACCCTGGGCCTGGGTCAGGAAGGCCTGCAGGCTGGCGTCGTTCAGCTCCTGTATATTGCCGGCGGGACTGATGCGCTATTTTAGGTTACCGGGCCGGACAGGGCTGCAGACAGCCGCGCAGGGCTGGTGAGCAAGGTCTTTGGAGATGAACTGTCTGCCGCGAAAGGCAAAGACAGGCGCCCCGGCGGTGCCGTCGTTCCGCTAGTGCTGTTGAGCCTCAACAGCACGGGGGAGACTCCGCTGAGTATCGGCCGGCTCGCGCCGGAATCACGGTCTCTCGACTCCGTCTCCCGGAATTCGTTAATTGGCTCAACCTTCTAAGGCGGCCTTCTCGAACACCCCAGGGCGCCTGAGACATTGTACCCCGGAGGGCCATGTGCGGTGTTAAGCTTCAGCAATGTTCAGACTGCCCTGTTCAGCCGCAACCGCCGCCGTGCGGGCGGGCCGGATCAGCCTCTTTTGCGCCCTGCTGGCGCTTTGCGCAGCCGCTGGCATCTCCCCGGCAAGGGCGGAGTTCTACCCCGCCTCTGAGCCCGGCTACAGTCTCAGCCCGCTGCTGGCCGGCGCGGGCCTGGCGCTGGATCCCGCCTCCAACGCCTTTGAAGCGCTGAGCGCCAGCGCCGAGGCGCAGGGCCTGCTGCTGCACGGCGCTTTCCGCGTCGAGGCCGGGATGAGCCGCTTCTTTGGCGTCAACACCTTCGCCGCAGCAGAGCAGGGCAGCCCTGCAGCGCTGGAGGAGTCGCAGCTTGACCCGCTAAAGCCCCTGCGCCTGGCGCCCCTGACTGAGCTTCCGAGCTACCGCTTTGAGGGCCGGCAGGTCTGCATCGGCCTGGGCCAGGGCCGGGTTCAGGACGCGGAGGAATACAACTGGAACCCCCTGCTGCTGTTGTCCTTCGCCCTGCCGGATGACGGCTCGGGGGCCGAGCTGCTGGCGCAGTGGGAGCTGCCGGCGCAGTACAGCGAAGGCATCTACGCCCTCGACATGGTCCGCGACGGCGTGGTGGAACTGGTTGTGCCCTGGGCCACCGGCGTGGCCGGCGGCGGCGGGGCGGATGTCGTGGCGGTGGTGCCCACGGGCGGGCTGGCCGGCTTCGGCGGCCCGGGAGCCGACCCGGAGCTGCCGGAGGCACCGGGCTCCTCCTTCTACAGCACGCACGGCAGCATCAACCTGCTGGACTATAACGGGGACGGCGACTGGGAGCTGGAGACAATCTGGACGCCCTTCGCGGCGGTCTTCGCCTATTACTACCCGCAGCTTTACAGCTTCGACCGCGAAGCCTGGGCCTTTGCCGAGGCGCAGCAGAGCATGCCGGGCTACTACGCCGCCGCCAATGGCTATTACCGCGAACTGCTGGCAAAGCTGGAGCTGGCGCTGGCGCGGCCGGCGGAGTACTACAGCGAGATGGACGACTGGACTGGCGGCCCGGGCTACAGCACGCAGGTGGGCGGCGCGGCGGCCACGCTGTCGCCCTTCATGAGCCCCGGCGCTGACCCGGCGCACCCGCTGCTGGATGAGTACAACATCGAGGCCCTGCGCAGCATGTTGGCCGGGCTGGAGGGTAAAGGGGCGGAGTAAGAATGCAGGCATGGATGCCTGCGCTCCGGTTCTGTCCGGCGTCGAGGTAATAAGGGGCGGGTCGAGGCATGACGGGCCGGGCCGAGACAAGCTCGGCCCCTACAAAGATGGGCGCACATCCGTGCGCCCCTACCCTAGTCCCTAGTCCCTGATCCCTGATCCCTGATCCCTGATCCCTAGTTGTAGTTGCTAAATAGGTTGTTCACTCGGGTGACGGCTGAGAGACTGTTGGTTGCGAAGACACCAGTCAAGCCGGAGCACCCGAATGAACATACACAGTTTAGCGAAAACCACGCCTGCGC
>JADZFO010000046.1 GCA_020849855.1 bacterium
CCCCGTGGCTTTCCAGCACCAGCCTGACTGCCCGATCCTTGAACTCAGGGCTGTAACGCGGATTTGCTTTTCCCATGGCTACATTCTCCTCGTAAATGTAGCCTCCGGAAAACCCGGGACGATTCAATCTTCAACCACAAAGGCACAAAGTCACCAAGAAATCCTGATCCGGTCCCAGGCAGCGCGGGCACCTTGCCAGAATCTGCGGAGCGCCGATTTGCACTCGGCATCTTTTCCTTGTCGGAGCGCGGGCACCCTGCCCGCATTCCGGGTGTCCACTAAATCGGGGGAAGTCCAAAAAAGTCCACTTCGTGTCTTGGTGTCTTGGTGGTTATAGATCCTCAACCACAAAGGCACAAAGACACCAAGAAATCCTGATCCGGTCTCAGTCAGCGCGGGCACCCGGCGGCCGCGCCCCCAGGCAGGGCACTAGCCAAAAATAATAGCAGGACAAGTAAAATAAAACGCTATCGGCATGGTACTAGTAGCTGTGAAGTTCTCCGGTCGGATGTTGTCTACTGTTCTGCGCTGGACTGGCTTGCATAAATCTGCAACAGCTTCACACTGCGCGCAGGCCTCTGCCCCGGCTAGCGCCTCAGATTCGGAATTCATGCTGCGCAGTGCGAATGCAAAAGTGAAAAGGGCTTTCGCAGGCACAAAATCGGGGGTCAAGGTTAAATCCCTAGCTTTCACAACTTTGAACTGCGCGGTTTTCGGTGCAAAACGAGACCTGAAGGTTAAAACCGGGGCGGCGCGGAGCCGGGCTGCACTTTGTGATTCACGTTCGTTTGGGGCGCTCAAAGTTAAATCTCGCCGCCTGGCCGGGCGGGCCGATCCCGGGATGCCTGCAATTGTGTGCAAGATAGAGCCACGCCAGAACATGTCTGGCGCTCCAGAAGATACGGGACTTGTGTCCCGCTCCGACGGCGTTTCCGCCTTGCGCAAGCGCTGCGGCGGCCCAGGTTACGCCGGGCAAAGCCCGGCAATGTCGAAGATACGGGACTTGTGTCCCGCGCTCCGACGGCGTTTCCGCCTTGCGCAAGCGCTGCGGCGGCCCAGGTTACGCCGGGCAAAGCCCGGCAATGTCGAAGATACGGGACTTGTGTCCCGCGCTCCATCAAGATTTGGACTGTCGACCGGCGCTCCCTGCTAATGAGAACTCTGTGAAACTCGGTTTGCTCTGTTTCTCTGTTGTGGATCTGAATCTGTTGTGGATTGGAACCTGTTGTGGATCGGAATTTTCCGCGCCCGCATTGCCATGCGGGCCCACAGGGCAGCCCGCGGCTAAATCAGCCCGGCCAGCCAGGAGATCAGCCACAGCGAGCACATGCCGCTGACGATGGTCCAGAGGATGCTGCGGGTCCTGAGCGCCACGGCCCCGGCGACCAGCATCGCCAGCGCGCGCTGCCAGACGCCTTCGCCGGGGACGGCGATGCGGTTTAAGTGCAGGGTGGTGACGATCAGCGCGCAGAAGGCCGCGGCCGGCACGAAGGACAGGGCCCGCAGCAGGCGCGGCGGGATCTCGTGCCTGCCGGCGAGCAGGATGAACACGGCCCGCAGGGCAAAGGAGCCGCCGGCGACCAGCGCGGTGAGCAGGATGAAGGGCAGGGGCTCAGTCAGCATCGCTGGCCTCCCCCTTTGCGCCCGGCGGCGGCTGCTTTTCGTCGAAGAAGAAGTAGCCCACGGCGATGGCGATGGCCGCCGAAAGGAATACGCCCAGCAGATAGGGCAGGCCGCTGAGGCAGAGCGCCAGCGCGGCGGCGATCAGGCCGACCAGCACATGGCTGCGGCTGCGCAAGGCCGGCAGCAGCAGGGCGGTGAAGGCCAGCGGCACGGCGAAGTCCATGCCCCAGGCCGCCGGGATGCGCGCGCCGGCCAGGGCGCCGACGAGATGGCCGCTCTGGAAGGCGCAAAAGAGGCCCAGCGAGCAGCCGAGGTAGTAGGCGCTCAGCTTGATCCGCCGGGCCGGGTTGTGCAGCGCCGCCTGGGTCAGGGCGAAGGACTGGTCGGTCATGATGAAGGAGTAAAAGAGCTTGCGGCGCAGGCTGAGTTTGCCGAAGTGCGGCGCCATCCCGGCGCTGTACATCAGGAAGCGCAGGTTGACCGCCAGCGGTGCCAGCACGACCATGGCCAGGGGCGCGCCGTGGCCGATGAGCTGCGTGGTGACCAGCTGCGAGGCGCCGGCGAAGACGGCCAGCGAGAAGAACTCGGCCTGGCCCAGGCTGAGGCCGGAGTTCATGGCGTCGACGCCGCAGACCAGGCCGAAGGGGAGGACCGAGAGCAGCAGCGGCGCCATGTCGCGCAGGCCGGCGAGGAAACCCTCGGGCGCTGCGGCGGACGTGGAATCCGGGGCTGCCGGGGCGGCAGGATTGTTAGTGCTGCTCACACAAAAGAGGATAGCTTGGGTTGCAGGCGGGGTGGTTGATTACCTCTTGCCATTCAACCAGAAGGCCGCGCTACAATCGGGGCATGGCAGGCTCGCAGAACAAGACGACGGCCACCGATGTACCGGTGGCGGATTTCCTGGCCAGCGTCGAGAACGACCAGCGCCGCAGCGACGCCCAGACAGTGCTGGAGCTGATGGGCCGGGTCACCGGACAGCCGGCGAAGATGTGGGGTCCCTCGATAATCGGCTTTGGCAGCTACCACTACAAGTACGAGAGCGGCCGCGAGGGCGACATGTGCGCCGCCGGCTTCTCGCCGCGCAAGGACAGCCTGGTGCTCTATCTGGAAGGCCTCGATACTTTCCAGCAGCCGCAGCTGGCGCGCCTTGGCCCCTGCAAGACCGGCAAGGTCTGCCTCTATATCAAGCGCCTGGCGGATATCGATCTGGCGGTGCTGGAGCAGATGATCCGCGACTCCTACAAGCAGACCCTGTCGCAGTGGGGCCCCGGCTAGAGGATGTACTGCGCGACGTCCTTGTCCTTGAAGAGCTCCTCAAGGCGCGAGTTGACATAGTCCGCGTCGATCAGCACATGCCGCATGGCGGCGGGCGGATCAGCAGGCGCGCTGCCGTTGGAGGCCGGGCTGTCGGCCGGGATCAGCGCTGTGCCTGCGGGCTCCGGCGCCGGGCCTGGAGCTGCGGCGGGCACGGGGGCCGGCGCCTCTTCATAAGGGGCGTCGAAGGAGACATCCTCCAGCACGCGCTCCAGTACCGTGTGCAGGCGCCGGGCGCCGATATTCTGGCTCTGGGAGTTGGCCCGCGAGGCGTGGCGGGCCATCGCGCTGAGCGCCTCGTCCGTGAAGTCCAGATCGACGCCCTCGGTGGCCAGCAGGGCCTTGTACTGCCGGATCAGGCTGTTGCGCGGCTCGCGCAGGATGCGGCCGAAGTCTTCCTCGCTGAGGCTCTGCAGCTCGACGCGCAGGGGGAAGCGGCCCTGCAGCTCGGGGATCAGGTCAGAGACCTTGCTGACATGAAAGGCGCCGGCGGCGACGAAAAGCACATGCTGGGTGCGCACCGGGCCGTACTTGGTGACCACGGATGTGCCTTCCACCAGGGGCAGCAGATCGCGCTGCACGCCCTCCCGCGAGACATCCGGCCCGGAGCCGGCGCCCTCGCGGTGGGCGATCTTGTCCATCTCGTCGATGAAGACGATGCCCGCCACCTCGACGCGCTGCACCGCTTCCTGCACCACGCTCTCCATGTCCAGGGCGCGCTCGGCCTCCTCGGCCAGCAGCAGTCGCTTGGCCTCGCCGACCGTGGTCTTCTTGCGCTTGGGCTTCTTGTCGCCCATGCCGTCGAAGAGGTTCTGCAGGTCCATGCCCATCTCCTCGAGGCCTTGGGAAGTGAAGACCTGCATCATCTTCTGGCCGCGCTCCACCGCGTCGATGGTGACGCTCTGGCCGTCAATGCGGTCGCCGCGCAGGTCCCGGCGCAGCTTCTCGCGGATGCGCTTGACCTGCTCCATGCGCTCCTCTTCCTCACGCAGGCGCCGCTCTTCGGCCTCAAGGTCGGCGTGCGGACTGCGCTTGGAGCGGCCCGGCAGGGGCTGCATGTAGTCCACGAGGCGCTCGATGACCTTGCCCATCAGGGTGTCGCGCAGGCCCTCCATGCGCTCCTGGCGCACCAGGCGCACGGAGTTCTCCGTAAGGTCGCGGACGATGGAGTCGACATCGCGGCCGACATAGCCCACTTCGGTGAACTTGGTCGCCTCCACCTTGATGAAGGGCGCGCGCAGCAGCAGGGCCATGCGGCGGGCGATCTCGGTCTTGCCGACGCCGGTGGGGCCGATCAGGATCAGGTTCTTGGGGATGATCTCGTCGCGCAGCTCGTCGCCCACCCGCAGACGGCGCAGGCGGTTGCGGATGGCGATCGCCACCGAACGCTTGGCCTCCGACTGGCCGACGATGTACTCATCCAGACGGGCCACGATCTCCCGCGGGGTGAGCTGCTCAAAGTTGCCGGAGTTCTCATCCAGGGCCGGCTGCCCGGCCTGACTGCCTTTCCATTGCACGGCTGAATGATACCCGCCGGGCCGTGGCATTCTTCTCAGCTCCAGGCAAGCTTAATACACCGTCACCTCATAGGGCACGCCGGGATGCCGGCCGCTGCTGTCCTCCCAGAGAAGCAGGGGCTGGTTCATGTTGAAGTAGTAGGTCTGCTGGACACCCAGCCACTTGCGGTCGATCAGCTCGATGCTGTAGCTGCCGGGCTGGCTGAAGCGCAGCTCGAAACTGAAGAGTTCGCCGCCGCCGGCGACGGGCTGGCCCAGCAGGGGCGTGATGTTGAAGGACAGCATTTTGCGCCCGTCCACCAGCTTGCTGGCCTGGGCATAGGTCTGGTCCACGACGGTCAGGAAACCGTCGGCCGGTGCGCAGGCGGCCCACAGCCCGTCCGGCGCCTCGGCCGCTCCGCCGGGCGCGCCGATGTTGAAGGAGTTCTCCACATAGCTGGCGCCGGGGTGGAAAGCCAGGGTGACATTGGCCAGGAAGAGCAGGGGAAAGCGCGTCCTGCCGCTGGCCACCACAAAGCGCAGGGGCTGGCCGGCGGCCACATGGCTGGCCAGCGGATAGACCTGCAGCGCGCCATCTGGGATGGCGGGTGGCAGGCGGGTCAGGGCCACATCAGCCGCGTCGCTGTGGCCCTGCGCATCGCTGGCCTTCAAGTGCACCGTGTAGTCCGGCAGCTCGCCCTCCGCGAAGGCGAAGCGGAAGTCCAGGCTGCCGCTGGATCCCGGCAGGGTCTGGCTGCGCGGACCGATCACGCTGATGCCCGGCGGGCAGTCGCAGTCCAGGCTGAGCGGCAGCTCCGCCGCCCCGCTGTAGCCGTTGTCGAGGCTGACACGCAGGATGTTCTCCGGCAGCAGCCAGCGCGTCTCCGTGATGATGCGGCTGAGGCTGACATTGACTTCCAGGTGCAGGGGCTCGCAGCGCGGGGCGCTGAAGTCCAGGCTGACCCGGCCGCTGGAGATCTGCGGGTTGTCAAAGCGCACACCAAAGGCGCGGGTGCCAATCCCCGTGCTGAAGCTGTAGGCCAGCGGCCCGTCGATGCCAACGCCCAGGGAAGGCTGCAGGGCCAGCTGAACCGCTTCGCGGTATGGGTGCGCGGCGCTGACCGTCAGCACATGGCTCGCCGGGTCATAACTGGCGCTGAGCTCCAGGCGCGGATGCGGGATGTTCAGCAGCAGGCTCTCGCTTTCGGCGCTGCCAGCGCGGCGGGCGCTGAGGCGCAGCTGGCTGGAACGGGCGCCCAGTTCGCTGAAGACCAGCTCGCTTTCGATACGCCCGCGGCCGGCGGGCAGCTCAAAGTGCGAACCGCCCAGCGAGTTGATGCCGGCCGGGACATCCAGCTCAAGCTCCAGCGCTTCACTGCGGCCGGCGTCAAGCTGGACCGAGACACGGCGCGAGCTGCGGTCGTACGATGCAGAACTGATCAGGTCCGCTGTTATCCCGGGCTGCTCAGCGTGATCCGGCAGGATCGGAGCGGGGTCTGGCGAAGTGCCTGGATCCGGCGCAGCTTCCTGCGGCCCAGGGCCGCCGCAGGCGCAAAGCGCCAGCAGCAGAAGCACTGCAATTGCGCGCAGCAGCGCGCAGACAAGCTGCCTGCGGCAGCGAAGGATTCCCCCATACATGCGACTACCCCACAGCAGAAATACAGTGCCGCCGGAGCGGCTGAGTACCCAGCCCTGCACGCCGAAGCAGGTGCATCCTCGTCAGACACAATGACGTGCAAAACAGCGGGTGGTTACCTGTGTTTTGCCTGGCTTGCAGGAGCATTAAATTCAGGCTCGTTTGCCATGGCGGGCCTGCAGGATTCGTGCTGGCGGGTTAGACTCTTGCCGATAAGAAGCGCAGGAGGACGGGATGTACTTCGGAGATGACCACTGCACGAGCCATATCCGGCACAGCACGCGGAGCGCCGGCGCGCGGGACTGGCGCAGCCTTGGCCTGAGCAGCGCGGTGAAGCTCTGCGCGCTGATCCTCCTGGGAGTTGGCGTACTGATGGCCAGCAACAGCACGGCGGCGCAGAACAGCCCGCTGCAGGACTGGCTGGACGGCCTGCGGGACGAGGACTTCGAACCGCAGCAGTATGCAGCAATGCTGCCCGAGGTGCCGCTTGACGATGAGCAGCGCGAGAACCTCAAGGAGCTGACCGAGGACTTTGAGCTGGACAGCGATACACGCAAGCTGACGGCGAAGGATGTGATCGAGGCGCCGGGCAAGCTGGTCAAGGAGCTGGACAGCGAACTGCAGCTGCGCCTGCTTACCCGACTGGTGCTGGACCAGATGGCGGTGGACAGCTTTGGCGGCCCGGGCGGCCAGGAAGTGCTGGTGCTGCGCCCCTATGGCCAGAGCATGATCTACAGCGCTGACGGCGGCAGCCGAGAACTGAAGTGGTCGCGCAGTTCATTCCTGGCCGGACCGGTGGCCTGGGACTATGACCGCGACGGCGTGGATGAGCTGCTGCCCAGAAAGCTGCTGGCCCTGCCGAAGCTGCCGGAAATCAACCCGCAGGACCCGCCGCACGTTGAGGTAAAGGACAAGACGCCGCAGGGCCACACGCCGGTCTTCAGCCTTGGCGGCCGCGAGATAGCCAAACTGGATGGCGTGGTGCCGCAGGGCCAGTGCGCGGTGACCTTTGACTATGACGGCGACGGCTGGGACGAGCTTGTGCTGGCCGAGGAAGGCTGCGGCACCGAGGCTTCCACGGTGAACTTCCGCGTGCTGGGCCGGGGCGGCGAGCTGCTGTGGACCTTCCGCACCACCGGTTCGCAGCGCCTGATGCGCGGCCGCTATGGCGACCCTTCAATGGAATGCGTCTACAGCTATGAAACCGGCGAGGTGCTGGCCTACCATCCCAGCCTGCCGGGCGGCTCCGTGCTGGAGGACTGGCCTCCGGGGGCGGTGCCTTCGGTGGCGCTGGGTGCCCGCGAGGACGCCTGGCCGGTGGTGGCCTCGGGCGACGGCTTTATGTATGACACCTGGAGCATGAACTCCAGCGAGCTGAGCCTCAGCGCTCCGGCGGGCGCCTACATGCTCTTTGGCGAGCCCAAGCAGCGTTTGGCGGCCGGCGCCTTCAGCCAGCGCAGCCGCGCCGAGCTGGCCTACTGCCCCTACTTCAACAACCCCCGCGGGGAGCTGCGCTTTTATGACCGCGAGGGCAGCTTGACGCGGCAGTTTGAGCTGGGCGAGGAGATCCTGCGCATCGCCACGGTGGAGAGCCGGGGGCAGGAGCTGCTGGCGGTGCAGACCTACAGCGGCGTGCGCTTCCTGGGCGGCCCGGCACTGCTGGCGCAGCGCTGAGGACTGCAGCCGCCGCAACAAGGAGAGCTGCGGCGCGACAGAGCCGCCTGCACCAGCCTGCAAATGTTGTACTAGAATCTGCGCATGTCGCAGCCGCCTGATTACTTCTCGACTGTCCGTTATGAAGGTCCGCCGCCCCGCGGGCCGCGGCGCACCCCCTGGGGCTGGATCTTTGGCCTCGGCTGCGGCCTGCCGGTGCTTGCATCCCTGGTGGCACTGGGCCTGGCCCTGCGCTCCTGCGGCCAGGTGCTCAGCGGCGAGAAGTCCTTTGGCAAGCTGATCACCGCGCCGGCAAAGGTGCATACCGGCCGCGGCCCGAAGTGGCAGAGTATCGACACGCTGCGGGCCTCGGCCCTGGATAACCTGGCGGTGGGCGATTTTGACGGCGACGGCGCGGATGAGTTCGTGCTGATGCTCAAGCCCATTCCTGGCATCGGCGAGATCCTCAGCGAGGACCCGGCCAAACACCGCATGGACGAGCCGGCGACTCTGAAGCTCTATGAGCTGGACGGCAGTGGCAAGCTGCTGCAGAACCGCTATGAGCCGCGCTATCTGGGCAAGCAGGGCTGGGACTGGGACGGCGATGGAACTGACGAGCTGGTCGCGCCGGATGACAGCGCGAGCGGAGCAAGCGTGACCGGCCTGTATGACCTGGAGCTGCAGCGAGAGAAACAGCTGCGCGGGCTGCTCTGGGCGCTGGAGAATCCCGAGCAGGCGGACTTCAACGCTGACGGCCAGCCCGAGCTGGTGCTGGACGACACGGACAGCTATGCGCTGCAGGTCTACACCCTGCAGGGCAGGCTGCTCAAGAGCCTGCCGCGCGCCGAAGCGCAGCGCGGCTACTGCTTTGCCGACACGGACGGCGACGGCAAGGCGGAGATTTACTTTGAAGAGGAGAAGGCCGGGGCGACCGTGATCCGCGGCGTCAGCATCAGCGGCCAGAGCCGCGAGCTGAGCGGCTGGGACCCGCTGGCCGAGCTTGGCGCGGCCTATGACCTGAACGGCGACGGTCGTGAGGAGCTGTGCTGGCAGGAGCATGCGATCTATCAGCCCCTGGGCGGCGCAACGGTGAAGCTGAAGTACCCTGAGGGCTTCTTCAAGCACATGGAGCGCTTTGGCATCGACAACAGCAAAATGGCTGAGATCAAAGCGGATGTCGGCAAGGCTGGCTGGCCCCAGGCCTGCGACCTGGACGGCGATGGCAAGCTGGAGCTTGTCTGCAGCGCGGAAGGCCGGATGAACGGATCGCTCTTTGCCTTCAACCTGCAGGGTGAATGTGTCTGGTATGAGGACCTCGGCGAGCCGGTCCGAGACATAGCTGTGGCAAAGGACGCCCAGGGCCACAGCGTGCTGATCGTGGTGGGCGAGGAGAAGCTGCTGCTTGGGCGCCTGGACGGCTGAGTGTCAGGCCAGGCTCTGCGCTGCAGCAGCGGCCTGACCGCCCCTGCCAGGCTTTCGCTCCGGGGCGAGCACAAGGAAGCAAAACACCGGCACGCTGATTTCCCAGAGCAGCAGAAAAACGCGCTGCTGGACCAGCAATGCCTGGCCAGAGCCGCTGAGATCAAAGCTGATCAGAAATGAGGACGCGGCATACAGCAGTTCGAAGATGCCGAGCAGAACGATTGGATGGCACCAGACCCGCGGCAGGCCCACGGGCTGCCAGCGCCGCAGCAGGGCCGCGGCCAGCAGTGGAGCGGTAAGACCCGCCAGCAGCAGCAGGTCCGCCAGCAGCGCGTGAATCTGCAACTGTCGGAGGCTGTAATTCGTCATGACCCAGCTCATAAGAAAGGCCAGCAAAACGCTGCTGCCCTTGCGCAGCCACAGCAGCGTCCAGCTGTGGCGCATGAGCAGGGCGAAAGTGCAAAGCAGCAGGGCTGTATAGACAAAGCTGCGCAGCGGGGAGTCGACGGCGCCGAGCAGATCGCCGCCAAGTCCGCTGTGGATCAGGGAAGGCATTTGGTTGTGAATGCTAACCAGCGCATGGCTGGTCAGGCTTCCCAGCAGCGGCACGCCGACGGAGATCAGGAGCAGCGGCCAGCCCGATAGCAGAAGCATCAACAGGAGCGGCTGTCTCAGCCGCGAATATTCAGTCTCCGGCGCCGAGCTGCGCAGGATCTCCAGCCGGCTGGCGGCAAAGGAGGCGAGGCTGATCCAGAAGCCACTGAAGAACAGGCCGGAAAGCAGGTGCAGCCCTGTCGAGATGTAAGGCCCCGCTGGATTGCCCCCAAGTCTGGCCAGCAGCCCATAGACCCCGATGTTGGTGCCAGTTTGATCAGCCGTCAGCAGCAGTGTGCAGACAAGGCTGCCGAGCAGCCAGTAAACGGAATGACGCCAGAACCAGGCGCGGATCGGCGCGCCCAGCGCCGAGCGCAGCGCGGCATAGTCGTCACGGAATTCATCCAGCCAGGAGCGCAGTTTGCCAGAGCTTAGTTTTCGCGGGCATCTTGCAGCTTCACTATTCATAGCGGGATTCTACAGTCCACCGCTCTGATCTGCACGCTGCTTCAGATAATGCTCCGCACACTCTGCACGTTCTGCACTAAGTCGGCAAGCTGCGCGCACGACATAGTGCTGGCGGCGGCGGATCAGCAGGATGAGCGGCTCAGCGGGCTGTGGGACGCTGACGGATTTGTCAGCTCAGTTATCGATGTCGACGGCGACAGGCACGGCGAGCTCTTTGCCGCCGAGCTGGGGTTCATCTACCCGGTCAACGGCAAGCTGACGCAGTTCACTTACCCGGCCGGCTATGAGCGCGATTCCACCGCAAGGCTGGTGTTTGCCCAGGACATCGACGGCGACGTCAAGGATGAGTTTGTCACCGGTGGCAGCAACTTCGTGATGGGCAGCTCGGTCTTCGCCTTCGACAGCGCCGGGCAGTGTGTGTACTACGAAGAGCTGGGCGGCAACATTGAAAGCATGGGCCAGATCACCGATGACAAGGGCGTCCGCCACATCGTGGTCCTTACCGACCGGAAACTGCTGATCTATCCCTAGGTCGAGCACTGCGCTGTCGTTCGTGGGGCCAGCATCAAGCAGCGGAAGCCCTCAGGGCTCACGCACGAGCTTGAGGTCATAGACTGCCAGAGCTTCTTCGACGCTTTGCACACGGTCGGGTAGGACTGTTCCCGGTGGGTTGCGGCTGTCACCATAGCCATCCAGCAACATCGCCACGGGTTGTTCCAATCCAGGTCCGATCAGCAGCGCGTCCTGCCGCAGGCGCCTGCCGCCCCACAGAAAGAGCGCATAACCATAGACATCTTCCACAACTGTTCCATCCGGCAGGGTAGCGCTGCCCCTGAGCGGCAGGTAACTGATCTCGCCCGCCGCTGGCTGATTGACCGTAACGTCCCGCACAGCGCGCTTCGTGTGCCAGTTTCGAGGGGGCCGAGATAAGAAGACTTCTTTCCAGTTCGAGTTGTCCTTGTCTGAGCGTTCAGCAAGGTTTGAGTCCCAACTTAGCTCCGCCAGACTCCTGGGATAGTGCTCAAGAATGACGGTACCTTTGTGCGGCTGCGAAATGGCCCAGATTTCCAGCCTCAGTTGCAGGGTGTGCAGATATTCCTTGGAGTCTCTGCGCTGATAGCGTTCAAGTTCAGCCGGATAGCAGAGCAGCAGAGCCAGCACGGAGAGGACCAGCCCAGTAGCCCAGAGAATCCGCAGCCGTGCCCTTCTGCCAGGGGCTGCCGGATGATCTGATTGAGAGCCGATACTTTGCTCAGCCTTATCCATATGTCAGATTATGCGTTATACGCAAGCTGAGGTTAGCACGCTTAGAGGAATCCACCCCGCGATTCTCTGCGCCTCAGCGCTTGGCGAAACTCTGCCCAAAGGTGAGCGCATCATGCCTTGAGCGCAGCGATGAACTCTTCCACTGTCGACTGGCTTTTGCGGATCAGGCTTCTCAGCGTTCCCGGCGCGAGCAGCGCATGATCCGGGATTGAAAGGTGCAGAAAGTATGTTGGCTTGTACATGACATGATGTCCAGTGCGTTTGCGGTCATAAATCCAGCCAAGGCGTTCGAAGGCAATGATCGCCTCACGCGCGGAGACTGGCGGAAGCGGCGGCATCAGCCGACAGGCTCCAGCTCCGGCATGTCGATTTCCAGGGGCTCTGCAGGCAAGGGCCAACCCTGCTCCCTGCGGAACTCGATGATCGCCCGAATGGCATCCTTGATGTTGACCAGCGCTTCTTCACGGCTTATCCCTTGCGAGACACAGCCGGGTAGCTGCGGACACTCGGCTACAAAGAAGTCGCTTTCCGGGTCGCGTTCAATGGTGACCAGAAACTTCATACGAGGGAATTGTACCGTTCCGACCTCTAACTGCGCGCATTGAGAGGCCGAAGGAGGGCAACGATCTCCCCCGCGCAGAGATGCCCAGCCAAACCCGACGTTACGGAAAGAATGCCGGCTGAAGCCGGCGCTCCGAAGATGCGGCCAGGGTGGCTGCGCTCCAATTGAAGACAGGCAGACGCCGCGCGCCCCTATACGGCGGCTTCGGTGCTCTTTGCGGCCTGCTCCGGGGTCCAGCGGACGTTCAGGTTGCGCGCGGCGCCGGCCTCGTCGATATGCTTCACCTGCAGGTTCGGCAGGCGGCGGATCTCCTCCGCGCCCTCCGCTGTCTTCGCCTTCTCCGCGATCTCCAGCAGCACGCGGCAGAAGGCCTCGATGGTCTCGGGGCTTTCGGTCTCGGTCGGCTCGATCATCAAGGCCTCTTCCACGATCAGCGGGAAGTAGGTCGTCGGCGCGTGGTAGCCGGCGTTAAGCAGGGCCTTGGCGATGTCCAGCGCGCGGATGCCGCTGGCCGACTTCTGGCGGCTGGCGCTTGCCACCAGCTCATGCATGCAGGGCCGGTCGGCATAAGGAATGTCATAGGCATCCTTCAGCCGCGCCTGGATGTAGTTGGCGTTGAGGATGGCGTACTCACTGATGCGGCGCAGGCCCTCCGGCCCGTGCAGCAGGATATAGACCCAGGCGCGCAGGATCAGCAGGAACTGGCCGCAGCCCAGCTTGAGGCGGCCGATGCTCTGCTCCGGCGTGACATAGCGGTAAGAGCCCTCCGCCGTCTTCTCCACCAGCGGGGCCGGCAGGAAGGGCGCGAGGTGCTTCTTCACGCCGATGGGGCCGACGCCGGGGCCGCCGCCGCCATGCGGCGTGCTGAAGGTCTTGTGCGTGTTGATATGCAGCAGGTCGAAGCCCATGTCGCCGGGGCGCGCCATGCCGACCAGCGCGTTGAGGTTGGCGCCGTCGTAATACAGCAGCGCGCCGATCTCATGCAGGCGCCTGGCCACCGGCAGGATGTTCTCCTCGAAGGTGCCCAGCGTTGAGGGGTTGGTCAGCATGATGCCGGCAATCTTGTCCTCGCCGTAGAGCTGGATCGCAGCTTCCAGCAGCTCAAGGGTCATGATGCCGCCGTGCTCGCGGACCTTGATTTCGCCGACCTCAAAGCCGGCCAGGTGCGCACTTGCCGGGTTGGTGCCGTGCGCGCTGTCGGGCACCAGCATGACATTGCGCTGATGCTCGCCGCGGGATTCGAAATAGCGCTTGAAGATCAGCATGCCGGCGAACTCGCCCTGGCTGCCCGCGGCCGGGTGCATGGACACCACATCCATGCCGGAGACATCAGCCAGCCATTCCTGCACATCGTGCAGCACGCGCAGCATGCCGGGCAGGGTGTCCTCGGGCTGGTAGGGGTGCACGGCGGCGAGGTGGTAGTTGTAGGCCACCGCCTCGTTGATCTTGGGGTTGTACTTCATCGTGCAGGAGCCCAGGGGATAGAAGCCGGTGTCGATGCCGAACTGCTTGCGGGACAGGCCGATGTAGTGGCGCACCACTTCCAGCTCCTGCAGCTCGGGCAGCGGCAGCTCGCTGCTGCGGGCCAGGGCGGCGGGGATGCGCGCCGCGCCAATCTGCGGCGCGGCAGAGCCGCTGTGGCCGCCGATGGGGTTGACCTGCGCGCCGACGCGGCCGGCGCGGCCCTTTTCGAAGATCAGGGTCGGCTCTTCGTGGACGGTGATTTCAATGCCGGGTGTCTTGCTCACTTCAGTGCTCCCTCGCAGAGGCCGACCAGGGCCTTGATGTCGCGCTCGGTATGGACTTCGGTAAAGGCGAAGGTCAGGCAGTCGCCAAGCTGGGCGTCGGCGGCCGAGCTGCCGCCCACGCGCGGCGCGGCAATGCGGTGGCGCGGAGCCAGGCCCGGCAGCATGTGCATGCTCAGGCCCTTCTCAAAGATCTGGGTCGCCTTGCCGGCCGGGAAGCGCAGGGTGAACTCATTGAAGATGGCGCGGCCGGGATAGTAGTCCTCTGCCCCGGGCAGGGCCAGCAGGGCCTCGCGGGCGGCCACGGCATTACTGTGGCTGAGCTCGGCGTTCTGCATGAAGCCCTGCCTGCCGATGGCGCCCATGTAGAACACTGCGCGCAGCGCCAGCAGGGTCTGGTTGGTGCAGATGTTGGACGTCGCCTTCTCGCGGCGGATGTGCTGCTCGCGGGCCTGCAGGGTCATGACGAAGGCCTCGCCGGGGGCGAAGGAGCCGTCCTCCTGACGCCGCTCGCAGGAAGCGCGGCCGATCAGGCGGCCCGGCAGCACGCGGACATACTTCTCGGTGCAGGCCAGGTAGCCACAGACGGGGCCGCCATATGCCATGTAGTTGCCCAGGCACTGGGCTTCGCCGCAGACGATGTCGGCGCCCAGCTCGCCGGGGCTCTTCACCAGGCCGGCGGCGTAAGGATAGAAGCTGACGACCGCGGTGGCGCCGTGGCTGTGAACCAGCGCGATCAGGCTCTCCAGCTCCTCCTCTAGATAGCCCAGGTAGTCGGGGTACTGGAAGACCACCGCGGCGGTGTTCTCATCCAGCAGGGCTTCCAGGCCGGCGCGGTCGACGCGCCCGGAGCTGTCCGCCGGCAGGTTCAGCAGCTCCATCTCCATGCCGAGGTTGTAGGTGGCCAGAATCTCCACCGCCTCGGGGTTCAGATAGGGTGCCAGCAGGACCTTCTTCTTCTTGTCCTTGTGGTGGTACTTGGCCATCACCACCGCGTCGGCCAGGGTGGTGCCGCCGTCGTAGCCCGAGGCGTTGCAGACCTCCATGCCGGTGAGCATGCAGATATAGCTCTGCCACTCATAGATGCACTGCAACAGGCCCTGGGAGACTTCCGGCTGGTAGGGGGTGTAGGCCGTGTACCACTCGCCGCGGCGGGCCAGTTCGTCCACCACTGCCGGGACATGGTGCGGGTAGAAGCCCTGCCCGGCATAGACCCGGTTCATCGGGATGAACTGGTTCTGGCTGATCAGCGAGGAGACCAGGCGCATGATGGCGACTTCGCCATGCGCCGGCGGCACATTCAGCGGCCGGTCGAGGATCAGCTCGCGGGGGATCGGTGACAGCAGCTCTTCGAAACTGGCGACACCGATGGTCTCCAGCATCGCCTGACGCTGCTGCGGTGTATGAGGGACATAGGGCATCTGATGGCTCCCGAGACCCGGCGGGCACCTGCCTGACCGGGCTGTTTCATGTCAAAGGGCGAGGAAACCCCGCCCTGTGTTGTTCTGTCGTATGCATCTACCCTGAGCGCCCGGCCTTTTATCTAGGCCCGCGCACGGCATCGGGAAGGCCTGCAGCCTGGCGGGAAGGCCCCGCCCGGGCTACTTCTCCAGCGCGTAGTAGGCGCTCTGGTCCAGCAGGCTCTCGAAGTCGGCCGGGTTGTCCAGCTCGACGGAGAGCAGCCAGCCCTCGCCCATCGCGTCCTTGTTCACCAGCTCCGGGCTGTCTTCCAGGCGGGTGTTGAAGCCGGTGATCTTCAGCGGCACCGGGGCATAAACCTCGGCCACCGCCTTGACGGACTCGACGGTGCAGCAGGACTTGCCGGCGGCCACGCTGGCGCCGACCTCCGGCGCCTCCACGAAGGTGATGTCGCCGAGCTGGTTCTGGGCATGGTCGGTGATGCCCAGGTAGAAGGCCGCGCCATCTCGGCGCAGGTATTCGTGCGTCTTGGTGTAGCGGATATCTGCCACGGATCCTCTCCTGGAAAAGCTCGCCCCGGCGGGCATCCGCCCGCGCGCAGTGGCGCTGCAAGTTTACTACTTGCCGCAGGCAGAAGGAACAGTAATGCGAGAAGTGTGGCCAGGGATGAGGACGCAGACGCGGGCCAGACAGGGGCGGGGCCTACAATCGCCTGTGCCCGCAGCGCCTGCAAGCCGCCCGCCAGCCCTGAACTGGGAGCTGCTGCGGCGGGTGGCCGCGCGCGAGCTGGCGCGGCCCGGGGCGGCCTTCTTCACCTGGCTTGGCCTTGGCCTGGCACTTGGCCTGACGCTGTGGACCCTCCTGCGGCCCTTCAACCCGAGGCGCATGGAGCACAACCTGGAGCAGCTGGCCGTCTGGCTCAGCGCCGAGCTGGTGCTACTGTGCGTCGCCTGGGCCCTGACGCAGTGGCTGGCCGGCGGTCGGGACACGGCGGCCCAGGACCGCGACAACCGCAGCGCCGCGGGCGGCCTGCCCCTCCCCCTCCCCCCCCTGCAACTTTTCTTGCACCGCAGCATGGGCCTTGCCCTGCTGCCTCTGCGCAGCCTGCTGCTGATCCTGCCGCTGTGGCTGGCGGTCTGCCTGTATATCCAGCTGCCCTATGGCCAGAGCTGGGTCAGTGAGGACATCAGCTATGCCTGGTACGGCCCGCCGCGCGAGGCGCTGTGGCTGGGCCGGCTTGTATGGCTGGGGCTGAACCTGGTCAGCGCTGCTTTGCTTCCCCTGGCCTGGGCTCTGCTTTTGCAGGAGAGCCTGCGCTCCCGGGCTTTGCGCGCTGTCCTCTTGCTGTTGCCGGGGGTCGGCATCTACTGCGCGCAGCACTTCTTTGACTACCACCTGCGGGCGCCCTACCAGCAGACCCGCGGCTATGAGCCGCTGAGTTTCCTCGCCCCGCTTGCCCTGCTGCTTTGCGGAGCCTTCTGCATCGGCCTGCTGCGCCCCAGCCTGCGTTTGGCCGCGCTGGCCCTGGCAGCGCTGCTTTTCAGCGGTCTGGCCCTCTGGCCGGCCCTGCGCGATGACTACCTGCTGCTTGGCGGCCGGCGCATGGACGCACCGCTGGCCGCGCGCTATCTGCTTTTGCACCTCTCGCCGCCGGGCAATGCGCGCCTGCTGCTGCGCTCGATGACCAGCAATGTGGTGCTGCAGGATGTGCGTCTGCTCAGGGCCCCGGCGGAGCCGCAGGACAGCGCCTACCCCCTGCGCGATGAGCTGGACGCGCTGCTGGCAAACGGCGCAGAGCCCGAGGATCCGCGGGTGCTGGAGCTGCAGCAGCGGATCAGCGCGGCGCAGGAGCAGCTCAGCGCGGACTATGACGCCTACTGGCAGCAGATGGAGAGCTATGAGGCGCAGTATGAGAAGCTGCCACGCTTGCCGCTGCTTTTCGGGGCCGGAGTGCTGCCCCTGCTTTTGCCGCTGCTGCTGGGCGGCGGCCTGGCGCTGGGGGCTGTGCGGCGGATCCCCGCAGAGGGCTGAGAAGCCCCAAGTGGCGTGTATCATCTGACTATCCGCTGATGCGCCGTTTTCCGGCCGGACAGCCAAGCCTGAGGACATGATGATGAGCAGAAACTCCCTTTACAGCGCCGCACTGGCTGCTGCTGTGGCCCTGTGCGCCGTTTCAGGCCTTCTGGCCCGCCCGGTCCATGCGGAAGAAGCCGCGGCCCCGGCCGAAGCGGTGAGCGTTCCCGATACCAGCGCCTACCAGCGGGTGGAGATGGACGTCAACGGCTATGAGAACTTCACCCTGGGCCAGCCCGTCAGCACTTTCCTGAATGAGCAGGAGCTGCTGGACTACAAGTCGACGGACTCCGACGGCGTCTTCAACTTTTATGACATGAAGATGGTTGACGAGTCTGCGGCACTGGAGTACTTCATCTCCATTGGCACCTACTTCGCCGGCGGCAGCGAGCTGGTTGGTTCGGTGGAGATGCGGATGGACGTCGGCTTCGGGGACGCCACCTTTTACCACATCAAGAAGCAGCTTGAGGACAGCGGCTCCATCGTGCTGAACACCACGCCGGACGACAGCGTGCCCGGCGGACTGCACATGAACATGGAAGACGCGGACGGCGATACCTTCGAGCTTTCCTGGACGCCGGTCAATACGGCGGGCAAGACCTCCGGTACTTCGGTCTTTGTTTCCAGCAGCGCTTACTTCCTGGCGCTGATCGACTCCGCGCTGAGCGAGGGAGCTGACAGCACCGCAGGCAGCTCCGAGGGCGGAGCGACGAGCGGCGCCGGGGGCTTCTCCGGCAGCTAAGACAGCCGGCCGGCTCAGCTTTGGCCGAAGCGCCGCAGGCTGAAGAGAGAAAGGTCGGCTCTGGCCCGGCCTTCCTGCAGCAGCTGCGCGCAGGCCTCGCCGATGGCCGGCGCAAACTTGAAGCCATGACCGCTGCAGGCGCTGCACAGCAGCACCTTTCCGCTGAACTGCGGATGCCAGTCAAGGATGAAGTGCTCGTCGGGCGTATTCGTATAACGGCATAGTGTGGTATCCACGGGCTTGCCTGCTGCCAGTGCCGGAATCAACCTCGCCAGCAGGCCACGTAATGGCAGCCAGTCTGCATCGCCCGCAGCCGCCAGGTCAGTGTCAGTATTAACCTCCGCCCCCTGGCCGTGCAGCGCGACCTTGACCCCGCTGCCGAGATCCGGCAGACCGTAGATAAAGCTTGACTCTCCAGTGGCATTAGCGCCGTACTCCTCGCGCTGCTCGCTGATGAAAATCGGGCAGGTGTCAGGCCTGAAGCTCTCTGCGCTGTGCCAGGGCCTCAGCCAGAACTGCACCTGGCGTGTTACCTTCAATGGCAGCTGTTCGCCAAGCAGTTCAGTCATCCCCGGCCCGGCGCAAAAGAGCGCCTGGCGGGCAGAGCGGGCCCGGCCGTCCGACAGGATCAGCTCCACTGCGCTGCGCTCAGCATCCCAGCTTTCCACCGCGCTGCCGGTGAGCACCTCCGCGCCAGCGTCCTGTGCCAGCTCCAGCTGCGCATTGATCGCCGCGTCAGTCAGCACTATGCCATCTCGCGGGTTGAAGACTCCAAGTGAGCCCGGCGCCGGGTGGAACAGCGGGAAACGCGAGTTCAGAGCATCGGGCTCGAGGATGTCCACTTTGAGCTGGTGCAGTTGTGCGCTGGCCAGGGTGCCCTGGAGCAGTATGCCGGTCTCAGGCCCCAGCATCAGGCCGCCGGTGCGCCAGAGGATCTGGCGGCCGCTGGCCTGCTGCAGCTCTTCCCAGAGCGTAAAGGCGCGCTGCACCAGGGGCACATAGCTGGGGTGCTCGAAGTAGGCCTCGCGGATGATCCGACTGCGCCCGCCGTGGCTGGCCCGCCCGTGCGGCGGCTGCCAGGCGTCTACGCCCAGCACCTTCAGGCCGCGCCGGGCGAGCTGATACAGCGCCGCCGAGCCATGCGCGCCAAGGCCGATAACGATCACGTCGTACATGGGCTCAGCTTAGCGCAGGCACAGGCCTAGCCGGCAGGCGCGCGCTTGAGGTCGAAGATCGGCCTGACATCCACGAAGGGCACGGGGCTGTAGAAGCCGTTAAGCACGCCGTCCTCGGACTGGGTCAGGGCGCCGGCAAAGACAGTCGCAGCGTCCTGGCCCTGGCCGACGTAGTAGCCGTGGCTGAAGCGGCCCTTGTACCAGCCGCCCCCGCCGATCCAGATCAGCTGCAGCTCCGGGCCGTCGACGCTGAGCTCGGCTTCGTAGGAGCCGCGGGGGCCGAGAAAGAGCTGCCAGCGCCCGGGCAGGCCCGGCAGGCCGGCGATGTGCGGCGAGTCGTCACGGCCATAGACGGTCAGCTTGCCCTTGCCGTCATAGAAGGCCAGGAACTGGCGGTCGGCATCCATCTTCAGGCCCAGCTCGTCCACGCTCACGGCCCGGCTGCCAGCCAGCACAAAGGCCGAGGCGCAGTCCGGCAGGGGCTGCGCGCCTGCCAGCAGCTGCTCGCTGCCAAGCCGCGCGTCGGCGAAGTAGGCCCGCAGGCGGCCATCTGCCAGTTCATAGCGGCCGGGCAGGGCGGCATTCGGTCCGGCCTGGCCGTCCTCGATCAGCAGGCGGCCCTCGGCGTCGAGAGTGATGAACTTGGCGTCCATGTAGGTGTAATAGGCCATGCCGCTGCCCTCGCGGCCATAAAGCGCGAACCAGCGGCCGGCGAGCTCGTTTTGGCTGGGGGCGGAACCCACTTGCTGGCCGCCCTGCGCGCCGCCCTCAGCGCTGGCCGCATCCCCCGCCGCGCCTTCAGCCTGCTTGTCCAGCGCATCGCCGCCGGGCGGCGTTACGGTGCTGGGGCTGAGGCCGCCCTTGAGACCGCCCCTGGGGCCGCCGTTGTCAGCAGCAGCACCGGGCGCATCCGCGGCGGACTGCCCCCCCTGCTTTTGGGGGCAGGAGCTGAGCAGGAGTGCAAGTGCGCAAAGCAGGGCTGCACAGAGGCCGCTGCGCAGGTTGCGCCGCAGTGAAGTTTGAAGGGCCACAAGCATCAGACGATGCTAGCGCATGCGCTGTTGCGGCCTGCTGGGAGATCAGGCCCGCGGGGCCAGGCTGTAGTGGATCCAGAGCAGGGCCGCGCCGATGCAGGCCGGGATGAGCGCGAAGCCCAGCGCGCGCCAGGGGCCGGGCATCACCTGGGCTGCCCAGAGGCCGGCCACCATGCCCAGCGCCGTGGCCAGCAGGATCACGCCGGCCTTCAGGTTGCCCTGGGGGTCGCCCTGCTCCGGCTCGTCCAGCGCCGCCTTCAGCCCGGCGGGGTCATGCCCCGCTGACATCGCCTGCTCATAAAGACGGGCCAGCCTGTCCACCCGGGCCGCCCGCAGGCGCATCCCGTAAAAGAGGACAAAGAGCCCCGCTCCAAAGAGCAGCAGAAAAAGTCCTATGCCGTGGTCCATATTCCCCCGCGCAGTATAGAGCGCGGCGGGGGCGGCGGAGTTTCAGCTGTGGCATCGGTTTAGTGCGGGTTGAATCCGGCTATTATTCATGGTTGACCGCTGTTGGACCGGGGAGTAGCTGCATGAACAAGACCTTCAATTCCTCTGCACCCGTGTTTGCTGCCGCGCTGGCGATCCTGGCCGGCCTTCTGTGCGTTTCCTGCGGCGGCGGGGATGCTGCCCTGGTGCAGCGCAGCCGGCCCCAGGCCGCGCCGGATGCCGCTCTGGAGCTGCCTTCACCCGGCGCGCTGGCCGACACCGCTGCACGCCACAGCTCTGCCTTTCCGCTGGTGCATGAGGGCAACGAGCTGGACCTGGCTATCCCGCCGCGGAACATAAACACCCCCGGGGGCAGCGCGGACTTCAGCCCGGCGCACGAAGCGGGCGACCCGCTGGGGGACTGCGCCTGGGCGCTGTACTCTTTTGACACCAGCGTCTACAGCGGCCCGCTGAGCTTCAAGCTGGACTGGCTGACTGCCCCCGCCGCCGGCCAGGCCTGGCTGGGCGTGGCTAACTTTGGCAGTCTACGCTGGGAGTGGTACAGCATTGACCCGCTGCAGCCGCTGATCAGCCTGGGCAGCTTCAGCGCGGACTATCGCAACACCGGCGGCGCCAGCCTGGCCCTGGTCCTGCTGACGGGCAGCCAGGGCGCCAGCCTGCAGCGCATCCGCCTTGGCGACAACGCACCGCCGACGCCGGTCTTCAATGCGCTCCCGGGCCTGAGCCTGGTTCAGGGCAATATTTTCACGGCCATGGCCGACGGCAGCTCCGACAGCGACGGCTTCATCAGCCTGGTGGAATTCGACTTTGGCGAGGGCGGCGGCTTCGAATCCAACAACACTGACATGCAGCGCACGCATATTTACAACAACCCCGGCGACTATGAAGTGCAGCTGCGGCTGACCGACAACGACGGCGGTCAGGCCACGGCCCAGCTGACGGTGAAGGTCTATCCGCCCGGCAGCGCGCCGACGGTGAGCATCCAGCTCAGCCCCCAGCGGCCACGCATCGGCAAGCCGCTGAGCATCGACGCCAGCGGCTCGATGGACAGCGACGGCAGCATCGTGAAGTACGAGTTCGACCCCGAGGGCGACGGCGGTTTTATTGATAACGGTGCCAACCCGCTCTTTGAAAACACCTATGCGGATGCCGGTTACTACAACATTCAGGTGCGGGCCACCGACGACACGGGTCTGATGGCCGAGGGCTATGCCCAGGTCGGTGTGGGCTGGATGCGCAGCTTCCAGGGCCTTGGGAATTACGCTGATATCTACTGCACCCTGCCGGACGCCCAGGGCAACGTCTATGTAAGCGGTGTGGCGCGGCTGGAGGAAGGCAACTCCGACAACCTGGAGGGCGCATTCGTCCTCAAGCTGAATGCCAATGGCGAAGTGCAGTGGGCCAAGCAGTTTGAGCAGACCTATGACCAGGGCCTGACCGACCTGGCTTTAGACATGGACGGCAAGCTCTGGGCCGCCGGCTATGACGGCAAGATCAACGCCGGAACGAACCCGGTGCTGCTGCAGATCGACCCGCTGAATGGCGATCTGCTGATCCAAAAGGAGCTGGCGCAGGACTGCGACGCCAACTTCCCGGCGCGCCTTGCCATCGACGGCCAGAACCAGATTAACCTGGGCTTCAATGCCGACTTCGCCGGCGTGCGGACGATGGCCGTAGTGCAGTTCCTTAGCAGCGGAGCGCTGCGCTGGCTGCGCAAGTACGACACAGAAAGCAGCGGCTATGACCGCATCTTCGGCGACATCTGCGTTGACTCCCTGGACCGGGTGTACCTGTCCGGCCGCGATGCGGTCGATTCGATGGGCGTGGACAATGACGGGGCGGTGGTCTGCCTGGACAGCAACGGGACACTGCAGTGGGCCAAGCGCCTGGGCGACAACAACAAGCTGGAGGAGTTCACCGGCATCTGCGCCAGCGGGACTTATGTCTATGCCTGCGGTGTTTACTCCGATGCGAGCCAGCAGTGCCTGCTGGCCCAGTTCAACGCGAGTGACGGCAGCCTGCGTAACGTAATCAGCTATTCCAACTCAAGCAGCGGCAACATGGCCTTCTATTCCTGCTGCCCGGATTCGGACAGCGGCTGCTTTGTCAGCGGCCATGTGGACGACCTGATGAACGAATCGGATGCCAGCGTGCTGCACTTTGACAGCCTGGGCAACATTGTCTCGCGACTGGCCTTTGGCGAGGGCGGTACGGAAGAAGGCAACTACCTCTGCAAGCTGCACCAGGGCGCGGATGGCGCGATCTTCTGGGGCGGTGAGGCGCCGAGCCACGACACCGGCTTTGCCTCCCTGATGGGCAACGCCGGCCTGATCGTCAAGCCGCTGGCCGACATGAGCGATGTGATGGTCGAGCCGGCCTGGAGCATCTCAGACCAGACCTATGGCTACTCCGACCTGAGCCTGACGGAGGACAATGGCGGCGGCTTTGTGATGCGCCTGTATCCCTAAGTCCCGGTGGTCCGCAGCCTGTCCCCAGGCGTGCCAGCAGGGCCTGACCTGCGCTATTCTATGCGCCCGGCGTGGCCCCGGTGTGGGGCTGGAGAACAACAATGAGCGCAAACCCTTACGGTGATATCCCGGCCTGCCTGCTGATCGCGATCTGCAACGACGTGATCGAGGACAAGCGGACCAACAACAAGAGCCTGATCGGCCTCTTCAGCAACATCAACGTGCTGAGCCTGCCTGCGGCGCACCCGCGCCTCTACCTGGTGCTGAGCCTGAGCAACATTACCGGCGAGGTGCCGCTGCGCGTCGTGCTGCGCAACCCCCAGGGCGGCGAGGCGCAGTTCGACAACCGCGTGCGCGCCGACAACAGCGAAGTCGTGCTGGACATGGTGATGCAGCTGGACAACCTGGCCCTGCCGGTGCTGGGCCGCTATACCTTTGAGGTCTGGTCGGGCGATGAGTTCCTCGCCGCGCGCAGCTTCAACGTGAGCATGGTCCAGGCCAAGCAGCAGGGTGTGGCGCCCGGCTTCCCGCAGAGCGGCGAAGTCGGCTCTGCCTAAGCCACGCCGCCGAGCTTCTTTTGCAGCTCCTCAATCTGGCGGGTCAGCTCGTCGATGCGCCGCTGCATGACGTTGTAGTGGCCAAAGGCGGGGTCGACATGCTCCTCGGCCTTCTCGGCGGCAAGCTGGTTCTCAACCACCGTCAGCAGCTCTGAGGGCTCGCCCTTCATGATGCCGCGGCGGCTGTCGGCCTTGAGCCAGTCCAGGAAGTGCATGACCTCGGGGGTCTTGCCCACGCTGGCCTCGATTTCGGCGATGGCGTTTTCCTTGGTCATGCCACGCCGGAACATCAGGCGGAAGGCCTGCTTGAGGCCCATGAAGCCCTGCTCGGTGCAGCCGTTGCGCATCAGGCCGACGCGGTTGAGGCCGCGCACGGTGGCCGGCGGGGAGCCCTGGACCATGCAGTAGGGCGGGACGTCCTGCATCACGCCGGCGGTGCCGCCGACCATTGCCAGACGCCCGACGCGGACGAACTGGTGGAAGGCCGCCAGGCCGCCGATGGTGACGCGGTCCTCGACATGCACATGGCCGGCAAGAGTCGCCAGGTTAGCCATCACCACATTGTTGCCGATCTGGCAGTCGTGGGCCACATGCACCCCGGTCATCAGCAGGCAGTCCGAGCCGACACGGGTGACCATGCCCTCACGCGAGCCGCGGTTGACCGTGCAGAACTCGCGGAACACGCTGCGGTCGCCGATCTCGACAAAGCTGGGTGCGCCGTCGTACTTAAGGTCCTGGGGCGGGCCGGCGATGACAGCATGGCTGTGCAGGCGGCAGTTCTCGCCCAGGCGGGCGTTGCTTTCAACCACCGCGTGGGCATCCAGCACCGTGCCAGAGCCCAGGCTGACACCCGGCCCGACGATGCTGTAGGGGCCCAGAACCACGCCTTCGCCGAGGCGGGCGCTGGGATGGACCACCGCTGTAGGATGTATGTGCATAGCTCAGCCCTCCGCGGGCTGCGGAACAGGCGAATAATAGCATGACCAGCAAAAGGCCGGTTTGTCTCCGGCACCACGCAAATATTGAAAATCAGGCTTCATGGCCTGCACAGGGCAAGGCAGGGGACAGCCCGGGAATACGGCACTAATGCTGACAGGAACCCCAGGGCAGCCTGCCATATCCCACGCTGCGTGGTAAGATTTCAGTCCACTGGATGAATGACGCGGCGGTTCAGATGCTCGCTCCGGCCCCCCTGCGGGTCGAAGACTGTGCATTTACCGTTCTGGACCTGGAAACCACCGGCGGCAAGCCCCCGGAACACCGGGTAACCGAGATCGCCTGCTACCGCGTTGAGAAGCTGCGCATCGTCGACCGCTTCACCACCCTGGTTAACCCCCAGCGCTCCATTCCGGCCTTCGTATCCAACCTCACCGGCATTACGGATGCCATGCTGGCCGGGCAGCCCCGGGCGCATGAAGTGCTGGAAGAGCTGCTGGCCTTCATCGGCGACAGTGTTGTGGTGGCGCACCACAGCGAATTTGACCGCCGCTTCCTGGGCCACGAGATGAAGCTGGCCGGCTTTGGTCCGCTGATTAATGATGATCTCTGTACCTGCAAGCTGGCCCGCCGGATCCTGCCCTGGCTGCCTTCCAAGAGCCTTGGCAACCTGGCCTCCTTCTTTGGCATTGAGCAGGGCCGCCGGCACCGCGCCGATGGCGACGCGCATGCCACCGGCGAGCTTTTGCTGATCCTGCTGAACTACCTGCAGCACCGCGGCATTGACACCCTGGAGGACGTTCTGCGCTTCCAGCACGGCGAAATGGAATACCTGCGGTAGCAGGACGCCAGAACGCGGTATCTTTATGCATGGGGCCGGCGCCCGCCTGCCCTCGAGTCGACGGCCCGCCTGATTAGAGAGAAGCGCTGGTGCGCCCGGAGGCTTTGTGCGGCTGAAATGGAGCGGAGTGGCTGCTGCGGTATGCGCCCTGCTGCTGGCAGGGCTATGTGCCTGCGCGGCCGGATCCGCCCAGCTGGAACAGCATGCCGGAAACAGCGCCGAGCGGGCCCCCGGGCCGCTGCTGCCCGAAGACAGCCTGCCACCACTTCCTGATGACCCCCCACTGAGCGAGGCTGAGCGCCTCCTGCGCCGGGGATCGCTTGTGGGCAAGAGCAAGCTTTACGGCAATGAGTTCTTTAAGCTCTCGCCCGACAGTCTGGTGGACGACAGCCTGCGGCGTCTTGAACTTCTGCCCGTGCCGCCCGGCTACAGCTGGTCGATGTATCGCTTCGAGGCCCTTGTGCCCAGCGACAAGCCCAACCTGCTGAGCGTGGATCTTGACAGCTCGGCCCTGCCTCCTGGCTACTGGGTGGCGGTGGCGGATTATGGCCTGCAACGCTGGCGCCTGCTGCAGGTCGGCACGCCCAGCGGTTCCGACAACATCGGCATCCAGCCGGGCTGGCAGCCGCTCAGCCCGGCGGGCAACCTCTACGCCGCCGTGCTTGGAACTTCAGCGCTGCGCATCGAGCAGCTGACCCTCAGCCTGAGCACCGTCGCCCCGCCGCCGACAGACCTGCAGGCCAGCGATGGTCTGCGGGCCAGCCGCATCCAGCTGAGCTGGAAGACTACCGGCGTGGTGCCGGACAAGCTGGTGATCGAAAGGGCCACGGACCCGCGCGGGCCCTATGCGCCCATCGCCACCATCATTGGCGCGGCGCTGAACTATGGCGATGTGCATGAGCCGGGGGCCAATGAGCTGCCCTATGGGCAGCCGCTGTACTACCGCATCCGGGCCCAGGTGGACGGCCAGACTGGCGCGCCCTCGCTGAGCGACTCCGGCTTCCGCCTGCTGGCGCCGCCGGAGGGCCTCAGCGCCAGTCAGGGCCTCTTTGATGAACGCATTGACCTGGCCTGGCTGTCTGTCCTGGACGCCGACGGCTACAGCCTGGAGTACCGCCCCAGCGGACTACCCGAGGCGCCCTGGGCCGAACTGGCCCAGATTGATGGCGCCGCAAGCCTGAGCTTCAGCCACAGTGCGAGCAGCCCGCCGGGCCTGGAAGCCCAGGCCCTGACGATCTATGACTACCGCTTGCGGGCGCGCTTCCTGGATGACCTATCTGACTACAGCCTGACGGTGAACGGATACCGCACTATCCCGGCGGTGCAGAACCTCAGCGCCAGCGACGGCGATTTCCATGACTCGGTGGTGCTGCAGTGGCAGGGCGTCCCCGGCGTGGACGGCTATATGCTGGACTACCGCCTCAGCGGCGGCGCGGAAGAGGACTGGCAGAGCCTGCAGGCCCTTGAGGGCGATGGGGTGCTGTCCTTCGCCCACAGCTTTGAGGCGCCGGCCGGCAAAGAGTGTCTGCTGGGGCCGGTGTATGAGTATCGCGCCCGGGCCCAGCTCAGCGGCCGCGAGAGCCGAGACAACAGCAATGTTGATTCCGGCTTCCGCTTCCTCGCCGGGCCGACTGGCCTGACGGCCAGCGACGGCACATTTGACGACCACGTCGCCCTGAGCTGGACACCCAACCCCCTTGCCGACGGTTACCGCGTTTACCGCTTCGGCCAGCAGAGCGCGCTGGCCGAGCTGGGGCCGGTATCGCAGTTCCTGGACTTCGACTCCTGCAGCATCACTGTGCACCGCTATGAGGTGCGCTCCATGTTCGAAGGCGAAGAGGGCAGTCCCTCCAACAGCGACGACGGCTTCCGCAACCGCATCGCGCAAAGCACGGTGCAGGAGCTGAACAGCGGCGGCCACTACTGCTCGGCTGGCATCTTTGAGGGCCTGCCGGCCGTGGCCTACTGGCAGCAGCCAACCCAGGAGCTGCGCTACAGCCACGCCGTGGTGCCCGACCCGCAGGGACCGGAAGACTGGGTCACCACCGTGGTGGACTCGGTCAACCCCGTGGGATCCAACGCAACGCTGGTGGACTACAAGGGCAAGCCTCTGCTGGCCTACGGCATCCATGCCAGCGCGGACCTGAAAGTGGCTTATTCCAGCGCTGAGCAGCCGAACCTGGATGCGCACTGGAAGACTGCCATCGTGGACAACGGCGGCTTCACCGGCCTGTCCAACCTGGCCGTTGGTGAAGCCAATGCCCATATGGTGCTGGCCTACTTTGACGGCCAGACAGAAGTACTGCGCTACGCCAAGGCGCGCTTCTCGCTGCCCAACGACCTTGAGTTTGACCTGCATACCGTGGATGACCGCAACGGCGTGGGCCGCTTCCCTTCGCTGCTGGTGCAGGACGACCTTGTATCGGTCAGTTACTACAACGAGATCGACGGCAGCCTGTGTTATGCCCGGGCCCTGCAGACTGACCCCTTCTCCGAGGAGCACTGGCAGCGCATGGATATCGACAACGGGGCTGAGGACCTGGGCCGGGGCTCGCGCGCCCTGCTGCTGAACGGGCTGCCGGCGGTGTTCTACTTCAACGCCACGGCGGGCGAGCTTAAACTGGCCCGGGCCAGCAGCGGCTCTCCCAGCGTCAGCGGCGACTGGAATCTGAGCCTGGTCGCGTCTTCAGTAGATACGGGCTCGAACTGCGCGGCCGCTCTGCTGAGCGGACTGCCCGAGGACCTTGCGGCGGTGAGCTATGTGGACAGCAGCGGCAAGCTGCAGCTGCGCCGCGCCCTGATCCCCGCGCCGGCAGGCAGCGCGGACTGGCTGGAGCTGACCCTGGACGCCACCGGCGACAGCGGGGAATGGAATTCGCTGGCGGCCAGCGGCTGCAACCTCTTCGCCGTGCTGCGCGGAGAAAACGACAACCAGCTGCGCTTCATCCAGGCCGAATAGGCGCGGGCAGCACGGCGCAGGAAACCTGAGCGCGGGCCATATCATCTAGTCGTGCATCTTCACAGCATCAGCCTCTACTGCCCGGCCAAGGTCAACCTGGGCCTGGAGGTGCTTGAGCGCGATGCGGCCAGCGGCCTGCACCGTCTGTCCAGCATCATGCAGGCGATCGACCTCTACGACCGCCTGACTGTCAGCATCGCCGACCCGGCGGGGCTCAGCCCCGCGCAGGCCGGCGGCAGCGCGGCACCGGCCCTGCGCATCAGCGGACCCTTCGCCCATGAGATCAGCGCGGAGGGCAACAGCGTGCTGGCGGCCTGGGCCCTGCTTGGCGGCAGCCAGTGCTTCCCGCCGCTGGAAGCCACGCTGGAGAAGAACATCCCGGCCGGCTCGGGCCTTGGCGGCGGGTCAAGCGACAGCGCTGCCATGCTGCTGGCCCTGCGCGAGCTGGCCCGGATGCTGAGCTCTGACGCCCGCCAGGCGGAGAGCGCCAGCGTGGAGTGGCCGCTTTCGGACGAGAACCGCCTCAGCCAGGCCCGGCGCCTGGAGCTGCTTGCCGCGGTCGCGGCCCTAAGCGACCGTGAGCTTTTGCCCCTGGGCCAGCGCATCGGCAGTGACGTCTGCTTTTTCCTCGGACGGCCCTGTGCGCAGGTCACAGGCTTTGGCGAGATTATCGAGCCCCTGGAGCGGCGCCAGGACTTCGCACTGCTGCTGGCCGTGCCGCTTTTTGGCTCAGCCACCGGGGAGGCCTACCGCGCACTGGAGCGCGGCACAGAGCCGCTGGAGGCGCAGCGCGGCGCCTGGCTGCGCGGCTGGCTGGAGAGCGTAGAGCCGCTGGCGCAGGACCAGCGGCCGCGCCTGCGCGCCGAGCTGGAGAACAGCTTCAGCCCCTTGCTCTTTGAGCTGGACGAGGTTTATGGCCGCCTTACGGACTTCTTTGCCGGGCAGGACACGCTGGCCGCCGAGCTGAGCGGATCCGGCAGCGCCTGCTATGCGCTCTACCCTTCCGCCGCCGCAGCCAGGGAAGCCGCGTCCGCCCTGCCTAAGGAGTTGCGGGAAAATCTGCGCTACTTTGGTGTACATCTGCCGATAAAGGGGTAAAACCCGTGGTTAGCCAATCTGCTCATTGCGTCGCAGCGATGTTATTCAATGATAGGCAGCCGGCGGGGGTTTAAGACTCCCGTTCATGTATAATCGAGATCTGAGCTAAACTCGGGAGGTCTTTCATGGACGAGATGGGCAAGGGCAAGAGCAGCACAGGCTTGGACGAGAACGTCGCCGCAGGTCTGGCCGCCCTGATCTGGATCGTGGGCGTCATATTCTTCTTTATTGAGAAGGATAGCAAGTTCGTGAAGTTCTACGGATTCCAGATGCTGATTCTCGGTCTTCTCGGCGGCCTGGGTATTATCCCGATCGTCGGCTGGATCCTGAGCATCCTGATCCTGATCTTCGTGATCATCAACACGATCAACGCCTTCCAGGGCAAGATCTTTAAGGTTCCGGTCATTGGCAACTTCGCTGCCAAGCAGGCCGGTCTCGAATAAGACTTGGACCAGAGCGCCCCGTCACCAGGTTCCTCCACCGGACTGGAGGAGAACACCGCTGCCTTTCTGGCGGTGCTTCTGACCTGGGTCGGGGCGCTTGTCTTTTATCTGGTTGAAAAGAAGAGCCCCTTTGTACGCTTCTACGCGCTGCAGGAGCTGGCGCTCTCGCTGGGCATGGTGGCGCTGGCCGCGCTGAGCATCACCGCCAGCTTTATCGCCGCCGCCCTGCGCTCCCCCTTCATCGGCTTTGGCACATCCTCTCTGTGTTCGCTGATTTATCTGGTGGCATGGATCGCGCTGCTGGTCAACGCCTACCAGGGCAAGGTCTGGGAGCTGCCGCTGCTGGGCGCCTGGTGCCGCCGCCAGGCCGGCCTGCCCTGAGCCCGTTGTAAAATAGGCCTCTGCTGCCAGCTCCGTGGGGCTTTTGCGGGCTGGCGCCAGCAGGAAATTCCGTTCCAGGTGGTCGGCATTGGCACACGCATACGTTCCGGGGCTGAAGGTCACCGAGCTTGCCACGCTGCGGCGTGAGCGCATTCTGCCGCTAAAAGGCACCGTCTCGGCCCAGGTTGGCGAGTTCGTAAACGCGGAGACGATCGTCGCCCGCACTGAACTGCCTGGCCCGGTCAAGACAATCAATGTGGCCAACCAGCTTGGCGCCGACCCCAGCCAGGTGGAGAGCTTCATGCTCAAGAAGACCGGCGAGTCCTTCAAGAGCGGCGAGGTGCTGGCCCAGAACAAGCCGATGTTCGGTCTGAAGTTCCTGCAAAGCCGTATCGTGGCGGAGTTCGACGGCATTGTCGACAACATCTCACCGGTAACCGGCCAGGTCATCCTGCGCTACCCCCCGCGCCTCGTGGAGAAGTCGGCCTATGTCGACGGCAAGGTCGTGGCCCTGCGCTCCAGTGAAGGCGTCACTGTTGAAACCACCGGCACCTTTATCCAGGGCATCTTCGGCATCGGCGGCGAGACCAGCGGCGAGCTGAAGATCGTCGTCGCTGGCCCGGGCGAGGTGCTCGACGAAGGCAAGATCCTGCCTGAGCACCAGAACAAGATCCTCGTCGGCGGCTCGCTGCTGACGGCCGCTGCCTTCCACAAGGCCCGCCAGCTTGGCGTGCGCGGCGTGATCGTCGGCGGCTTCCACGACAAGGACCTGCGCCAGATCCTCGGCTATGACCTTGGCGTGGCGATCACCGGCGCGGAAGACCTGGGCATTACCCTGGTGATGACCGAAGGTTTCGGCCAGATCGCGATGGCGGACAAGACCTTTGGCCTGCTCAAGAAGCGTGAGGGCCGCAAGACCTCTATCTCCGGCGCGACCCAGATCCGCGCGGGCGTAATCCGCCCTGAGGTGATCATCCCGCTGTCGGTCGAAGAGCAGAAGAGTGCCGGCCAGATGGACAGCGGTGCGCGCCAGCAGAACATCGGCACCTCAGAGGGCGACCAGGTACGCTGCATCCGTGAGCCCTACTTTGGCCGCATCGCCAAGGTCAAGCGCCTGATCGCCGAGCCCCAGATTGTGGAGAGCGAGACCAGGGTGCGCACCCTGGAGATCGAGTTCAGCGATGGGACGACGGCGGTGGTGCCGCGCGCCAACATCGAGATGATCGAGAGCTAAGTCGCACCGGGGACCAAACGGCTTCAAGCAGCCTTTCGCACGTCGCTCCTGGAGCAGCGCGGACTGCCGAACGTGCCGCGTCGAATCATATTGAGGTTAAACTCCCGCGTCGAGACCCGGCACCGGCCCAAGGCTTGATAAACTTCGGCAGTCTGGTTGTTCGGGGGTTTAAGTTGAGCTTCTCTGCTTGGTCTCACTTGCTGACTTGCTGCCTGCTGGCCGCGCTGCTGCTTTGCACAGCCCCTGCCTGCAGCACATTCGAGGCACCACAGTTCATCACCCAGTCTTCGGAGACTGACACAGACTCACGCCAGCAATTCATTGATACGCGACTTGCCTTGCCTGGTGTGCGCGAGATGCTGGAGCTGGCGAGCATGCAGCAGGAAGCTCGCAGCACAGCACTCTTCTCCGAATTCGAGCTTGTGCTTCCCTTGGCCGCATCAACAGGAGCGAAAGTCGTTCATGACGAAAGTGAGTACAGGCTTCAATTCCCAGCCGCAAGCACCGCTTCCAACTGGGCCGTCTATCAGTTCGCAGTCAACAGCGATCAGGAGCTGCACAAACTGGAGCTGCACGTTGAAGCCCAGGGGGATGAAGCGGCGGCGGCTGAGCTGCCGCTCTGGCTTGCACTGGCGGACTTCGCAAACAATCGCTGGGTCTTCCTGCCGAGCGCTTCCAGGAATGTGGGGAACGAGCCTGGGGGAACAGTCAGTCTGAATCTGCAGTGGGATAGCACTGGCCTGCAGGGCGAGTTCACCACAGGCCAGGGTGCGCTCGTGGCGCTGGTTGCAGACAACGAGGTGCCAATAATCCTCGACAGGCTGCTTTGTTACCTCGGTGGGTACCGCGAACTTGGCGGCGGTGCTATCAGCCTTGCCGGCAAGGATGAAGAGCAGATCATGCAGGTCGATGTTGATGGTGCAGGGGAGGTTCTTGCGCTGCTCAGGCGTGGACAGGAAACAGTGGAAACCGCCTCCGAGTACGCCTTGCTCAGGATCAGCGAAAGCGGCGAATTGCTTTGGTCGAAACGCCTTTATCAGCAGGATGATCCGGCGCCTGTTTTCAATCAGCGGGTAGTCTGCTTTGCGTCTGACCTGCTTGGCAATTGTTATGTCCTCGGCAAGCGCAGCGTGAACTCGCAGGACTGCATGGCAGTGGCAAGGTTTGACCAGTATGGAAATCTGGCCTGGCTGCGTTACTGGCAGGTGTCCGGTGAAGACGGGATGCGCACGGTACCGCAGTCCATTGCCTTGCTTGGCACAGGGGATCTGGCCATAGGTTCTCATCTCTTTCAGTCTGCCGATTCCAGTGATCCAACTTCATTCGTTACACGAATTGGGGCAGATGGAGAACTGCGTTACTCCAGGTCTTTTTCAGTCGGACAGATGCAGACCGGACTTGAAAGTGTCTGCGCGGCAGGATCAGATGATGTGTTTGTTTATGGAAATGCGCAGAGCGCTGAGCAATCTAGCTTCGGACTGACAGGAAGGCTTGATGCAGATGGCGATGTCCTCTGGTTTGAACTGCCGATGGCACTTGACGTGTCCAATTCAGGGCCGCTGGATGCCAAGCCGGGCCCGGCTGGTACTGTGCTGGTACGGAACAACAACAAGTTCCTGAGCTTTGAGCCTGACGGTACAGTTGTTTATTGTGCTGTTCTGGGACAGTGGAACAACGGGCTTAGCATGGTTGAAGCATATGTGGATAACCGCGCCTGGGATGTGCACGAAGGCTCAATCATCGCCGTAGGTAATCTGCTTCTGGATGGCAATCCAAAGTCATTTGGAACTGCAGTACTGCACATGGCTGGCCCGGAATCGGTTTTTGCCACCTGTTTGGGACTAGAAGCGGCTTCGAGCCATCTGATGGGCCTCAGCGTAGGGCCAGGCGGCCATGTGGCCATCGCAGGAAGTATCAGCACACAAAACAGCAGCTATGCGACGGATGGCATTACGCTGGACCTTGAGCCTGACTCCGGCGACAAACGAGTGATTCCAGTGGACGCATCTTCTGTGGACACTAACGGAGCATGGCTGGCCGTTCCCGAAGCAGCCTCTACTGACTTCGTGTTCAAGTCTCTTGAAGACAATTTCCATGACGACCTGGATGCCTTTGTGCTCTACTTTGATCCAGCAACGGTTTAGCATTCCGGTGAGCTCAGACTTTGATCGACATGCTGATACGTGAATGCGAATCAAAGGAGCGCACCCTGGAGATCTAGTTCAGCGACGGCACAACGGCGGTGGTGCCGCGCGCCAACATCGAGATGATCGAGAGCTAAGTCAGATAATCGACAACCGGTCGCTGGCGACTACTCCCAGACTGAGACCCGATCCGACAGCAGACGCAGAGGCACAGAGGATCTGCAGCCCCTTGTCGCGGCTCTTCCACCGCGGGGTCAAGCACTGCGCAGGAAACTGACTCGGCGGGCTTTATGCGCAACGGATCAGTAGCGTTGAATCGGCTGCGGTGAATTGTCCTGAGACTCTTTGCCACTGTCGGAATTGTCTACCAGTCACCATGCCGCTGCTGCCCGGTATCTGTACTTATGACCCGCGAGCGCTTACAATCAAGGCCCACGCGCGCTTGCGCGAGACCGGCTAAAGGTGCTGCCCATGAGCTTCATAACTGGAGATGCGGCTAAACAGAGGCTGATCCCGCTTCTGCTGCTTGGCGCGCTGCTGCTGCTCCCTCTTGCCGGCCACGGCCAGGAAGCCGCGCCGCCGGAGCAGGGCGAGCCCGCTGCGGCGGGTGATGCCAGCGCCCCTGGCACTGCCGCCGAAGCCCCTCCCCCGCTGGAGCTGGAGCCTCTGTCCAGCCCGCCGGCGGCGGCCAGCGTCAGTTCGGCTGCCGTGGAAGATGTGCCCAACGACAACGGCCAGGCCCTCGGGGTCAGCTTTGACTGGGCCGAACCTGCGGCGGAAGGCGTCACGGTCAGCGTCGAGCTGAAGCCGGACAGCGCGATCCTGGAAGAGTTCAAGCTCAGTGACGCTGAGCAGGCCCGCCTGGACAGCGCCCGCGAGAAGCTCAAGAGCGATCTGGGCAGCCTGATCGCGGACCGGGACGCCAAGGCGCTTGAAGTCGCGGCGGCCGATGAGGCCCGCACGGCGGCCAAGAACGTCATTACCCAGACCAAGGACTATGCCGGCCTGGCGGAGCTGGAGCGCGCCTACTGGAAGGCCAAGAGCGAGATGGACAGCCTGCAGGACCGTATCGACGGCGTGCAGAACCGCTTCGCCGCCCGCGGCGGCCGCAAACTGCTGGAGAAGCAGCGCAAGTATGAGTACCTCTCCGCGGCCCTGGCCGCCGAGTGGCTGCCCACCGACATCGCCGGCGTGCCGGCGGCGGAAGTCGACAGCCGCGGGGCCCATGCCCCGCTTTACGGCCGCGAGCCCGATAACGCCGAGCAGCCCTGGCTGATGGTCAGCCAGATCCTCGCCCCTCTGCCGGAAGCCCTGGCGGCCCAGGCCGAGGAGCTGCACAGCAGCTATGGCGAGGACCTCGCCCCCGGCATCCCCTTCCCGCTGAAGAACGGCCAGCAGTACCAGGTCCGCCTGGCCTTCAGCGGCCCTGAAGGCAGCAGCCCGGCCCTGGTGGACGCCGGTCCCGGTACGCCGCGCCAGAGCTTCTTCAAGAGCACCCTGGCCTCGCACTTCATCATCGCCACGCTTTACGCCCTGATCATCCTCAGCGCGATCATGCTGGCCCGCCGCAACCCCAACCTCTTCATCCGGCGCATCGCCGGCCTGGAGGCGGTGGACGAGGCCATCGGCCGCGCCACCGAGATGGGCAAGCCGGTGCTGTACCTCAACGGCATGGACGCGCTTTCCGAGCTGTCCACGCTGTCCGCGATCAACATCCTGGGCCGCGTGTCGCGGCGTATCGCCGACTTCGACTCCGATCTGCTGGTGCCCTGCCGTGACCCGGTCGTCTTCTCCGTGGCGCAGGAAGTGGTGAAGCAGGGCTATGCCGAGCAGGGCCGCCCTGACGCCTTCCGCGCCAGCAACATTTACTTCGTCACCGACGACCAGTTCAGCTATACGGCCTCGGTCTGCGCGATCATGATCCGCGAGCGGCCGGCGGCGAACTTCTTCATGGGCTATTACTACGCTGAGAGCCTGCTGCTGGCCGAGACGGGCGCCAGTACCGGCGCGATCCAGATCGCCGGCACTGACAGCCCCAACCAGCTGCCTTTCTTCATCACGACCTGCGACTACACGCTGATCGGTGAAGAGCTTTACGCCGCCTCGGCCTACCTGTCCCGCGAGCCGCTGCTGCTGGGCAGCCTCAAGGGCCAGGACGTGGGCAAGGCGCTGATGATGCTGCTGATCCTGCTCCAGACCATCCTCTTCGTGGCCCAGTTTGCGACGGGCAACGCGGCGGGTGAGCCCTGGGACTGGCTGGTAAAAATGGTGGAGCCGCTCTAGGAGGATGGTGTGCAGTTTCTAAGACGGCAGTTGCCGGTCATCATCGCCTTTGTGGTGGGCCTCTCCATGTGGGTGCTTTTCTATGTGCCCACGCAAAAGAGCCTGGAGCTGCAGGACGGCTTCACGCTCTGGGTCCGCATCATCGTCGGCTTCGCCGCTGTGCTCGGCGTGCTGTCGGTGGTGAACCATCACTACAACAAGATCAAGGCCAAACGCCCGGGCTATGCCTTCAGCTTCATTACGCTGGGGGCCTTCCTGCTGATGGCGCTCTCGGGCTTCATCAAGGCGCCCCTGCCGGGCTTCGCCGCCGGCAACAACAAGCCCGACAGCCTGCACTTCTGGCTTTACAACAACATGATGCTGCCGATGCAGGCCACGATGTTCTCCATCCTGGCCTTCTTCATCGCCAGCGCCGCCTTCCGGGCCTTCCGGGCCCGCAGCATGGAGGCGACGGTCCTGCTGGTCGCCGCCTGTGTGACCATGCTGGGCCGCGTGCCCCTGGGCGAGCTGATGAAGCTGGGCGACCCGATCTTCCTTGGCGGGCCCGCGCCGATCGACTTCCCCTGGTGGTCGAGCTGGCTGCTTAACGTGCCCAACTCGGCGGCCCAGCGCGGCATCCTTCTTGGCGTGTACCTGAGCCAGATCGCGGTGGCTATCCGCATCATCTTCGGCATTGAGCGCACCTACATGGGAGGTGGCGACTGATGAACTGGACCAAGGCCATTTTGAACCTGGACCGGCGCATCATCTTCAGCATCGTCGCGCTGGTGGTCGCCTGGCCCCTGATCTCGCCGCTGGCCCTGCCGGTGGTGGCGACGCCGGAGGTTGAGGCCATCTTTCAGGGCATGGACGCCCTGCCGGCCGGCAGCCACGTGCTGATCAGCGCCGACTTCGACCCGGCTTCCAAGCCCGAGCTGCAGCCGATGCTGGACGCCGTTCTGCAGCACTGCTTTGCCAAGGGAATCAAGCCGACGATCATGACCCTCTGGCCCGGCGGCCCGGCCCTGATCCAGGGCTCGGTGGAGCGCGCAGCCAAGCAGTTCAACAAGGTCAACGGCACGGACTTCGTCTTCCTGGGCTATAAGCCGGGCAATGCCGCGGTGATGCGCGGCATGGTGGGCGGCGTGCAGAACACCTATGCCAACGACCACTACAACACCCCGACTTCCGGCATCCCGATCTTCCAGGAAGTGCGCAAGTTCGCGGACTATGACTACTTCATCGAGATCGCGGCGGGAGCGACGGTGGAGCCCTGGCTGGCCTATGCGGTGGAACCGACCAAGGTGCCGATGGGCGTGAGCTGCACGGCGGTCTCGGCGGCGCAGTACTACGCCTTCGTGCAGGGCAAGCAGATCGTAGGTCTCGCGGCCGGCATGAAGGGCTCGGCGGAGTATGAGTTCCTGGTGCGCGGAAGCTACAGCGACGCGCTGACCAGCGCCGGGGTGCCGGCCGGCGCCGCCACCAAGGGCATGGACGCCCAGAGCCTGGTGCATATCTTCATCGTGCTGTCGATCATCGTGGCCAACCTGGCCTACTTCATTGAGCGCAAGCGCGGACCGCAGAGGAGGAGCGCGTAATGGGCGAGACCCTGGGAATCTGGATCGCCGCGGGCCTGACCCTGATGATGTTCTCCTTCATCTACCGCGACAACGTGCTCTTCAAGATCGGCGAGCACCTGTATCTGGGCCTGTCGGTGGGCTACTTCATCAACGTGCAGTACTGGAACACCTTCTATCCCGAGGTGTTCAGCCGCATTGTCTATGACCACAACTATGTGGTGATCGTACCGGCGGTGCTGGGCTTCTTCCTGCTGCTGCGCCTGGTGCCCAGCCTGTCCTGGCTTTCGCGCTGGTCCTTCGCCTTTTACATTGGCGGCTTCGCGGGCCTGGCGGTGCCTTTCGTGCTCAACGGCCTGCTGCTGCCGCAGCTGACCTCCACCCTTGTGCCCTTCCAGCCGGCGACCAGCGCGGCGGCCAACCTGGCCAACATCAACCAGGTGATCATCCTGGTGGCGGTCTTCTCCGTGCTGATCTTCTTCTTCTTCAGCCTGGAGCATAAGAAGCTGGTGGGCTCGGTCAGCAAGGTGGGTCTGTTCTTCCTGATGCTGGGCTTCGGCGCGGCCTTCGGGACGACGGTCATGGCGCGTGTGTCGCTGCTGGTCGGCCGCTTCCAGTTCCTGATCGAGGACTGGCTCATGGGCCGCATCTTCAGAGCGGGCTGAGCAGGGACCTGGGATTGACACAGAGCAAACTGGTAATCAGGGTTTCACTGGGAAGAGCTTGATCCGGACAGCGCACCAGCTGTTGCACTGTGCCTGCCGTGCCACTTCCGGTTGAACCGTCTAAAAGCTGTTTAGCAGCATCAGCAAATCCGGCCAGCCGGTGTGAGTGATGCTGGCGCGGTTTTAGCGGGGATCCTCAGGCAGCTTTGGCGGCTTGTCCATATCGATGCGGGCTTCCTGCTCGCCGTGAACCTCCACCACCGTTCGCAGCTCCTTCTGGCCCGGCACCTTCTCCTGCGTCACCGTGATGCGCTCACCGGTAAAGGTGCTCTCGCCCTGGCGCACGACCGGCCCACCACTGGCCTCATAACTGCCCGCGGCGATGTCCGCGCTGATCCTCTCAGCAGTCAGGGCCAGGTCATGGCCGCTGTCGTGCGCCGAGACCTTCCCGCTGAGCAGGAAAGTCTGCTTCTTCAGCGAACCTTCGATGCGGCTGGCCTCCAGGCTGATGCGCCGCGTCGAGTCATCCAGCTTCACCCCGCCCACGGCCTCCACGGTCTCGTCGTCCAGATCCACGGTGATCTCGCCGGCCTGCAGACTCAGGCCGCGCTGCGCATCCGTCAGCAGCGGCCCTGGTTCGCCGGGCTTCGCGCCGTCGGCGCGAAGGGTGGCCTCCTCAAGCAGGGCCTCCATCTCGCGGCAGACCAGGCTGATCTGGCCATAACTTGCTTTCAGCCCGCCGCTGACCTTCAGGCGTCCCTGCTCAATATGCAGCTCCAGCTTTTCCGCGCTGAGCCGCACCGGGTCCTGGCCGCCGCGTTTGAAGGAGGCCTCGATGTTGCCCTCCGCTGCGGCGCGCTTGCCCTGGGTGTCGTAAAGCAGGTGGTCGGCCGCCAGGCTGTAGTTCTCGGCGCGGGCGCCGGAGCCGCTGCTGCGGCTGAGCTGGGCGCGGCCGCTGGTGGACCAGGACTGCCCGCCGTCAATGCTCAGCAGAGCGTCGGTGCTGAGCGTGACCTCCGGGGTGGTGACCCTGACTCCGCCGCTGGCCGACAGGCGCTTGATGGCCGAGCGGTTGAAGGAGGCCTGCGGCAGCTCCAGCTCGCGGCTCATGCGCTGAGCCACCTCGCCGGGGTCGCGGCCCAGCTCTTCCTTGCTCAGCCCGCCCTCGGGCAGCTTGAGATCTTCGACAGTGGCAAAGGCGCCCGAGGCGATCTCCAGCTCCACCACGCCGGCACTGAGTGAAAAGCCCTCGCCGCTGACGCTGACACCGGATTCGAACTTGAGGTAGGTTGTGTCCTTGAAGGGGCGGATGGAAAGGCCCACGCCCTTGACCCGGTAGGCGCGCTCCTGCGGCGCCGGCGGGCTGATCTCCGGCGGCTTGGCGGCGATGCCCAGCGCCAGCAGCAGCGGCAGGCCAAAGCGCAGTAGGCGCGCGGGCGCGGCTGCGCCCCGCCATGCCCCTGCAGCTTTCCCGCCTCTGTCCACGCTGTAATTCTAGGGGCTGACCGGGCCCCGCGCTGCGGATATGCACAGGGCCGCAGAACTATCCGCGCGAAAGCCATAGCTATCAACAACAGATTCGAGCAAATGCACAGCCTGTCCTGTGGCGCAAGGCGCGGATGCATGCGATAGTATTTCCGCCCCGCAATGGCCCTTCAAAGAGACAACAGCGCGCTTCCGCTTGAGCAGCGCATCCCGCCCCAGAATGTTGAGCTGGAAATGGCGGTGCTTGGCGCGATCATGCTTGAGCCCCAGGATGCCTACGCCCTGGCGGCCGACATGCTGTCACGCGACAGTTTCTACCTTGACGGCCATGGCCTGCTCTTTGAGATCATGGGCGAGCTCTATCACCGCGGCATCCCGCCGGACGCGCAAAGCGTGCTGGACGAGCTGCGGGCCCGCAACCTGCTGGAGCGCGTGGGCGGCAGCGGCGTGGTGATGGGCATGCTCAACGCGGTGCCCACTGCGGCGAATGTGGAATACCACGCACGCAAGATCGCAGAGAAAGCCCAGCTGCGCGCGGTGATCCGCGGCTGCACCAAGGTGATCGAAGAGGCCTACAAGCAGGAGCTGACCGTCGAGCGCATCCTCGACATCGCTGAAAGCACGGTGCTGCAGCTCAGCCAGCGCTCGCTCTCCGGCGAGTTCCTGCCTATCGCGCAGGTGCTGCAGGAGTACTGGGAGAAGCTTTCCGACCGCGACGAGGAACTGGCTCGGATGCGGGCCCAGGGCGTTGAGCACCCGCGCATCGCCGCCGGCGTGCCCTCGGGCTTCGCCGACCTTGATGAGAAGACCAACGGCCTGCGCGCCAGCGAGCTTTCGATCATCGCCGCCCGCCCGAGCGTGGGCAAGACCGCGCTGGCCCTGAACATGGCACACAACCTGGCGGTGGAGCAGAACGTGCCCATCGCCCTTTTTAGCCTGGAAATGGGCGCCGAGCAGTTGGCCGAGCGCCTGCTGTGCATCGGCTCCAAGCACATCGCCGGCGGACGGATCAAGGGTATCGGCAGCCACCGCCTGCAGAACCCCGACCTGGACGCGGGCGAGTGGAGCATTCTGACCAAGAGCTACCAGCGCTTGAGCGCCTCGCCGCTTTATATCGACGATTCAAGCTACCTGACCATCGGCATGCTGAAAAGCAAGTGCCGGCGCCTTGCCGCGCACTATGGCGTGCAGTGCATCGTGATCGACTACCTGCAGCTGATGAGCGGCGCGGGCAACAGCGACAACCGCGTGCAGGAAGTCAGCGAGATCAGCCGCGGCCTTAAGCAGATCGCCCGCGAGCTGCGCATTCCGGTGATTGCGCTCTCTCAGCTGAGCCGCCAGGTCACCCAGCGCACCAGCAAGCGCCCGCAGCTTTCCGACCTGCGCGAGTCGGGCTCCATCGAGCAGGACGCCGACGTGGTGATGTTCATCCACCGCGACGACTACTACGAGGAAAAGACCGACAAGCCGGCGACGCCGATCAGCGGCGAGTACGCGCCGGAAATGATGCCGGTGACCGAGATCATCGTGGCCAAGAACCGTAACGGCCCCACCGGCGTGGTGAAGCTGCTGTGGTTCCCGGAGATCACGCGTTTCCTCGATATGGGTCAGGGCTGGCGCTCCTAGTAGCAGCCGAGCTTAGACTCGATCCACCTTGCACAGACAGCTGCCCAGCCCAGGCAGCAGGCCAAGGCAGACGCAATGGCCAGGCACGATTCCCTAGCGCATTTGCTGAGCGCCGGGCCAGATTGTTACGCTGCGTTGAGGCCCCGGCCGGGCCGCGCTGACTGGTTCAGGAAGGCAGGCAGAGGGACGGCCACTGCTCCGGGAGACTAGTTGCCCGTGTCCCCGTTGCCGTTGCCATTGTTGCTCGAGCCGTTGCCGTCATCAAAGAGCTTGAAGATCGCAAAGCCGCTGGTCAGGGAGCTGATCACCTGCGAGAAGCTGAAGGAGGCGCCTTTCGGCGGCACATAGATGGTGTCGCCGGGCAGCAGGCGGTAGTCGTTCGGCATCTCGTGGCCCTTTTGGATCTCCTTGAAATTGACCTGGATCACTTCCGCCGGCTCCAGGGGATAGCGCCGGTCGCGGTTGCCGCGGATCAGTGCCAGCCAGCCAGTGTTGGCATCCCCGGTCATGCCGCCGGCCTGGGCCAGGTAGTCGGTGACCAGGCTGTCATAGGCATAGTCGAAGGCCCCGGCCTGCTGCACCTCGCCCAGCACGAAGATACGGCGCTCTCGCGGCTGGATGCGGATGATGTCGCGGTCCTGGACTTCAAAGGCCGCCAGCTCTTCCAGGTGGTTCATGCCCGAGGCGATGTCCACATAAAGCTGGGCCTGGTTGCAGCAGCCGTCATCGCGCTCGATGATGGCATTGCAAAGGTCGCTGTTCAGGTCCACTGTGCCGGCCAGGCGCAGCACATCGGCGAGGTTCTCTTCCTCGAGCAGCTCATAGCGGCCCGGCTGCGCCACGCCAAAGACCGTCACCGAGCGCAGCGGCGTTGGCAGGTAGACAATGTCTCCAGGCAGCAGGGGCACGGCCAGGGCGGCTGGGTTGGCTTCCCTGGCGGCCAGCAGGGGGTCATAGACCTCCACGCTGCACGCGCTGTCCTGGCGGCACTTCTCGATGAATGCCGTCCAGCCGGTGTAAGCCGCCAGGCTCTGGAAGTCCGCCGCCTTCTTGATCACCGACGCGGGCGCGCTGCTCAGCAGGATGCCGGAGCGGCCCCCCTCAGCAATGCCATCGCCTTCATCCCCGGCCTCGGCCGGCTCGGACGAGCTCTCCGCCAGCGGCTGCAACTGCTGCAGCGGCGGCGGGCCCGGCAGGCTGCCGGAGGCGGGGTCAAAGGCGCCGCGGATCAGGTGCACCCGGCGATAGGAACCCGGATCAACCGGCTCAATCCCCGGATAGCGGGAGGCCTCGTCGGATACCGGTGTATAGACATAGCTCTGCAGCAGGCCGTAGAGGGTCTCGCCCGAGCGCATCGTGACCAGGCGGCCGGGCTGGTCCGAGCCGACCAGGAAGACCTGCAGCTGGCCGAATTCCAGCACGTTCAGGTCCACCAGGGGCTGGCGGTAATACTGCTGGAACTGCTCCTGCAGCCGCGCGGCGGCGGCGGCTGGCAGCAGGCCGGCCACCTGGACCGTCCCGATATAAGGCAGGGTGACATTGCCGGCACCGTCAACGCTGACCTCCCAGCTCTGGCGCTGGCGGCCGTCAAAGAAGTTGACGCGCAGCATGTCGTTGGCACTGAGGCGGTGGTAGCTGCCCACCAGGCGGTCGATTTCGTTGACCGTGACGCGGGCGGTGCTGCCGGAGTTCTGCGGCGCGCTTCCAACCGCGACGGCGTCATCGGCCGCGCGGCAGATCCCAGCCGTCGCCAGCAGCGCCAGCAGCAGTCCAGTTGCCACATAGACCGGGACCCGCCCGGCCGCCAAACGCCCCATCAGTTTGCCTGCCTTCCTCTGCGCACGCCCTGCGTCCGCCGGTCTAGATGTTAGCACTGCCCATGGGCTGCTGATAAGACTTTCAAAAGGCGGCCAATCGAAGGCTGAATGCCCTTCAGTGCTTTGTCTTAACGGAAAACTCATGTCGCGCTTGTTATGATCTGGCCATGAGCAAGCGGGGCGCAGGGCTGGAAGAGCCACAGACGGCGGCGGGGCAGCAGCAGCCGATCGAAGTACAGGGGCTGAGCCCGGATTCACCTGAAGCCTATTTCAACCGCGACCTGAGCTGGCTGGCCTTTGCCCAGCGCGTGCTGGCGCAGGTTGAGGACCCGGGGGTGCCCCTGCTGGAGCGCCTGCGCTTTGCCGGCATCATGGGCGTGCTGCATGACGAGTTCTTTCAGAAGCGCGCCACCCTGATCCAGCGCGGCTGGCCCGCCTCCATCGCCGACGGCGGCTATCAGGGCTGGACCCCCCAGCGTCTCAAGGCCGCCTGCCGCGAGGTAATCGACGAGCAGTCGCGGCGGCTGGGGGACGTCTTCCAGCAGCAGATCCGCCCGGCCCTGCGCGAGGCGGGCATCGCGATCCTGGACTACAGCGAGCTGAGCGCGGAACAGAAGAAAGACCTGGCGCACTACTTCCAGACCCAGGTGCAGCCGATCCTGACCCCGCTGGCGGTGGACGCGGAGCATCCCTTTCCCTTCATCAGCAACCTGGGCCTGAACCTGGGTATCCAGGTGCTGGAGCGTGGCAAGCGCGTGCCGCGCTTTGTGCGGCTGAAGGTGCCGGGGAACCGCCCGCGCTGGGTGCCGCTGCCGGACGGCGCGGGCTATGTGCCGCTGGAACAGGTGATCAGCGCGCACCTGGCGGACTTCTTCCCTGACGTCTCGGGCCTGGAGGTCTATACCTTCCGAGTCACCCGAGGCGAGCCCAACGAGCGCCATGGCGACGATGACGGGCACGACCCCGAACTTGAGCACCTGACCCCCGGCCTGATCGTCAGCCAGGTGGAGCGCCGCCTGCTGGCCCGGCGCTTCGCCAAGGCCACCCGTCTGCAGGTCAGCCACCGCATGCCCGAAGGCCTGCGCAACTGGCTGGCTGAGCAGCTGGAGCTGGGCCCGGACGACATCTACCTCAACGACAACGTGATGGGCAAGAGCGACCTGACGCAGTTCCGCCCGGACGGGCACCCTGAGCTGCGCTTCCCGGCTCATGAGCCCCAGACCCACCCGCGCCTGCGGCGCCTGCTGCCCGGCGACCACAGCGCCATCTTTGAGGAGATCCGGCGCGGCGACATTCTGCTGCACCACCCTTACCAGAGCTTCGACACTTCGGTACTGCGCTTCCTGGAGAGCGCTGCCCGCGACCCGCGCGTGCTGGCGATGAAGCTGACCATTTACCGCACCTCCAGCGACAGCCCGATCATCCGGGCCCTGCTGGAGGCCGCGCGCAGCGGCAAGCAGGTGGCCGTGCTGGTGGAGATCACCGCGCGCTTCGACGAAGCGCCGAACATTGCCTGGGGCCAGCGCCTGGAATCCGCCGGCGCGCATGTGACCTATGGAATTGAAAACCTCAAGACCCACCTGAAGCTGGCGCTGGTTGTCCGCGAGGAAGAGGACGGCATCCGCCGCTATGTGCACTGCGGCACGGGCAACTACCACTCCGGTACTGCGCGGGCCTATGTTGACCTCGGCCTCTTCTCCTGCGACCCGCAGCTCAGCGCGGACGTGGCGGATGTCTTTAACGAACTGACCTCGGCCACGGACTACCCCAGCTACCGCCGCCTTGTGGTGGCCCCGGACCAGCTGCGCCAGCGCTTCACCGACATGATCCGCCGCGAGGCCGAGCATGCGCTTGCCGGACGCCCCTGTGGCATCCGGGCCAAGATGAACCAGCTCAGCGACATGCAGATCATCCGTGAGCTTTACCTGGCCTCCCAGGCCGGAGTGCCGATTGAGCTCGACGTGCGCGGCCTGTGCTGCCTGCGGCCCGGCGTACCGGGACTTTCCGAGAGCATCAGGGTCTTCAGCGTGGTCGGGCGTTTCCTGGAGCACAGCCGTCTGTACCGCTTTGAGAACGGCGGCCAGGCCGAGTACTTCATCGGCTCCGCCGACTGGATGCAGCGCAACCTGGACCGCCGCATCGAAAGCGTCACGCCGGTGGCCGAGCCGGAGCTGCGGCGCCAGCTTGATGCGATCCTGCAGACCTATGAAGCCGACAACTGCAGCGCCTGGGACCTGCAGCCCGACGGCAGTTATCTGCGCCGCAGCCCGGCCCCGGGGGGCAACGGCCACCCTGACGGCGAACTGCTCTGCGCGCAGGAACGCTTCATCAACCTGGCGGGTCTGCAGGACTAGTTCCGCTTCACGCGGCAGGTACTAGAATATAGGCGTCCGGAACGGATTGCTTCGATATCGAACAATTCTTCCAGGCCCTTCGTCGGACTGCATGACGTGAACCGCGAACTGAGTCCGCAGCTTGTTGCGGAGTGGAGCGGTACGTCAGAAAGGAAATGACAAGCGTATTGAACAGTATCGGCAGCAGGCACTCCCCCACCCGCATCAGTGATGAGGTTCTGGTCGGACGGCTGGCCGCCGGTGATTCGGGCGCCTTCGACGAGATCTTCGAGCGCTACCACCAGCAGATCTACAACTTCGTCAAAAAGCAGGTTTCTGACGCGGAGAGTGTGGAGGACCTGGTGCAGGAAGTCTTCCTGCGTGTCTACAAGAGCGCGCACAACTTCGACGTTGAGAAGAAGTTCAGCTCCTGGATCTACAAGATCGCGCTTAACGAAGTGAAGCGGCACTGGAAGCGCAGCGCCAGCCGGCAGACCTACAGCCTCAACACGCCCCTGGGCGATGAGGGTGGGGATACTGAGCGCGCCGACCTGCTGGAAGACCAGCGGATCACGCCGGATGTGCTGACCGAGAACGAGATTTTCAGCAAGAACCTGCGCCATCTGATCGACCGCCTGCCGGAAAAGCAGCGCATGGTGGTGATGCTGAAGGTTTACCAGGACCTGACTTTCGAGGAAATCGCGGAGATCTGCGAGTGCCCCCTCAGCACCGTGCTTTCACGGATGCGCTACGCGGTAAACAAACTGCGCCGCTGGCTTGGTATAGAGGAGCAGGAGGAGCGGGACGAAGCATGATGCAGAAGCAGACAGGAATGCTGCGGCTGCACCGGCGCCGCTTCAATTGCGAGATGAATGCCAGGACAATAAACGCTGCCAGGGAGGCCACAGCCGCAAAGCTCTGCACTGCGGCCGGATAAACCCATGGACTGTAAGAAGATACAGCAGGTTATTTATCGCTTCATTTATGGAGAATCCAATACTGTCGAGCTGCGGCGCATCAAGGCCCACCTTGAGAACTGCTCAAGCTGCCAGGAAGAGCGCCTGATCATCGAAGAGATCCTCGTCCAGCTCAAGACCGATGCCACTGCGGCCCAGGAAGACTGCCCTGAGTGCGTCAAGGACCGCATGCTTGACGGCATCAAGCGCAAGATCGGCTGAGGCTACAACGCTTCTTCATCCGGCGTTGCCCCTTCAAGAGCTTCCCGCAGGTAGACAGTCAGCTCTTCCGTCCACAGTTGCCTGCGCACCTGAAGGTAAGCCACACAGACCAGCGGCAGCGCCGCGACGCTGATACCGGCGGCCAGATAGCCTGAGAAATACAGCCCCAGGAGCAGCATCCCCGCGCTAAACAGGGGCAGCAGCAGCCATTCCCAGCGCCAGAGCCTCCGGCCCGGTCGCAGATACCAGTCCAGATTGGCCGCCACGCGCCGCAGGGCGGGCAGCAGGCTGCCGGCGCTGTTGCGCGGCAGCAGCGCGCGCCAGGGCCAGGGGCAAGCCTCAAAGATCGTGTCGTGCTCCAGCCCGTCAAGCGCGATCCGGGTGAAAAGGTCGCTTTGGGACAGGCGGCGGCGCAGGCGGCGGCGCTCAGTGTGGCTGTAAAGCAGGGCTGGAATCAGAATGAGCAGGCACCAGCCGCCGGCAAGCCAGAGCAGAAGCGAGCTTACGGAGACTTCGCGGGCCAGGCGGGCGAAGTAGTCCACCAGCGCAATCAGCAGGGGCAGGAGAGCTATCAGGTACAGCGAGAAGCGGGATAGGGCCGCGGTGTCATCCGCGCGGCGCGCCATCTGGCTTAGTGCCCGGTCCAGCGGAAGCAGTCCACCACCCGCTCTGCGCGCATCTTTGCCTGTGCTTCGCACGGCCAATGGTATCGCAGAGCGTGGGTTCAGTAGCTTGAATGCAGTTGCCTGGGAAGGGCCTGTCCTAAAGCCGGACGGTCCAGGCCTCACTGCCCTTGGGCTCGCCATCGGCGGCGAGCGCCAGCACCGGGGGCTTGCCGCAGCTCAGGCAACGGTTGAACTTATAGTCCAGGCTGGAGAGGCGGCTGCCGCAGTGCGGACAGCGGTCCGCCTCGGCCAGGGCCGGAGCTGAGCTGTTCGCCGTCTCGGGGCTGGGCCCGGCGGCCGGGCGGCGCGCGACCTGCCCGAGGAAATCTTCAATACTTGAACGTGCTGCACTTGACTGCGCGGAGGCGTTCTCAGCTGCCGCGACTGCCTGCTCTTCACTGCTGGCGGACTGCCAAGCCGGCACTTCCAGCGGCTTGACTACACTGCGTTCGGTCCCTGTCATATCCCTGCCCGTTGAGGAAATCTCCCCCACCTCCGGACACTTCAGCCCAGGCTCCCCACCGAGCCCTGCAGAGCGCACCGCACTCTGAGGCCAGTTTAGACCTGCGGGCTCAGGCTTTGTTCCCAAGTTCCTTGAAAACTCGGCAAGACACCCAGCCGGCCAGTTCCGGACAGTAAACAGATGCAAGAGAAAGCAAGTTGCTACATCCCGACGGGAAATTTAACCTGTAGTGTCCGATTTCCAGCGAGGACAGCAACGCCTAGGGCTTCTCGCTCTTCTCCGCCGGTGCAGCACCGACGCTGAGTTCGGGCAGGCGGCGGATCAGGGCGTGCAGGTCCATGCCGGAGAGGGCTTCAACGATGGGCGGGAGCTGGGCCAGGACCTGGCTGACGTCCTGGGTGATCTTGGCCGCCCCTGTACCCTGCTGGCCGTCGCCGCCGCCGACCACCACGATCTTCTCGATGCGGCTCATCGGCTCAGCGATCGCCTTGGCGATCTCAGGCAGCTTCTCGATCAGTAGCTGGGCGATGGCCGCCTCGTTGTATTCCTGCCAGGCGCGGGCCTTCTCCAGCGAGCCGGCCGCTTCGGCCAGGCCCTTCTGCTTGGCCACTTCGGCTTCCGCCAGACCCTTAGCCTGCACGGCCGACGCTTCCGCGGCGCCGGTGGCCTGGGTCACTTCGGCCTGGGCCAGACCGGTGATGCGCTGGCTGCGGCTCTGGCCCTCGGCGATGTTCTCCAGGCGGAAGCGCTCGGCTTCGGCCAGGCGCTCAACCTCATACTTCTTGGCGTCCGCCGGGCGCTGGATGGTGGCCTCCAGTTCCTTCTGGCGGCGCTCGATTTCCTTCTGCTCCAGCTCGATGCGCTTGGTCTTCTCGATGATCTCAACGTCGACTTCCTGCTCGCGCAGCTTGCGGATGCTCAGGGTGCGCTGCAGGTCATAGGCCAGATCGGCGTCGGCCTTCTGGGTGTTGACGTCCTTGGTGTAGTTGGCCACCTGCATTTCATAGTCGCGGTTGGCCTGGGCGATCTTGGTCTCGGCCTCGAACTTGGCCGCCTCGCCCTCCTGGCGGAAGCCGGCGGCCTTGATTGTCGCGTCGCGGCTGGCCTCGGCTTCGCCGATGGTGGCGTCCCTCTTCACTTCGGCGATACGCTTGCGGCCCAGGGCGTCAAGGTAGCCCTGGTTATCGCGGACGTCGCGGGTGGTGAAGGAGATGATGGCCAGGCCCATGTTGGCCAGATCGGTGGCCGCCACGTCCTGCACGCGCTGGGCGAAGGCGTCGCGGTTCTTGTAGACATCTTCAACCGTCAGGGTACCCAGGATGGCGCGCAGGTGGCCTTCAAGGGTCTGCTGGGCGATCTGGGCGATCTGCTGCACACTCTTGTTCAGGAACTGCTCGACCGCGGTGGCGATGGAAACATCGTCGCCCTTGATCTTGATCTGGGCCACGCCGTCGACGATGACCGGCACACCCTGCTGGGTATAGACCTCCGGCGTCTTGACGTCGATGGTCATCAGCTCGAGGCTCAGGGTATCGACGCGCTCAACCACCGGCCAGACGAAGGTACCGCCACCCTTGATGATGCGGAAGCCGATGCGGCGGCTGCGCCCGTCAAGGTCGCGGATGCGCTGCCCCACGCCGCCGGAGATCACCATGACGGTGTTCGGCGGGACCTTGGTATATCGGCTGGCGAAGTAGGCGATGATGACAAAGAAGATCACCACGCCTGCAACCATCAGGAAAATCAGGGTCCCGCTGGGCAGTTTGAACTGCAGCAGGCCCGGCTGATTCAATGCATTAAGGAGCTGCGCGCTGCTTAGCGCCTCAACAAAGCTCAACATTCGCCACCATCCCTTCCGCTATGCGTGGAGTGCTACTCCCCTCACTGGCCCCTGCATGCCACATGCAGCCCCGGGCTGACGGTCACGATTATAACCGGGTTAAGCGCCCGCTGCAGCGAAATGCCTTCGAATCCGCCCGCCGCCAGTCTGCCTGAATTCGCGTATCAATATGTATTCCAATGCTCAAAACTGGCCGGCGCGCTGAAGTCAAAGCTTCCCAGCACAGCCAGCCGAGGTGCGAGTTCCTTCTGCACTGTGCGCAGCTCCTGCGCGATGTAGGCATGGTACGCGCGGTAGCGCCGCTGCGGTAGCAGCCGGTAGGTCAAGCGCAGGTACTCACGGGCATCATCGAGGTCGCTTTCACAGCGGTAGTTCACCGGATTCAGCTCCGTGTATATTGCTCCGAAGAGTGATTCGTTGAACAACTCACTGTCGCGGCTCAGACCGCGCAGACGGGACTGGATCTGGTCGACCTCACGCTGCAGGTCGAGCAAGGCATTGACCTGCGTCTGGCTTAGCTCTTCGGCGTGGCTGCGCAGCAGGCGGCCCGCAAACATGTTTGGGACAACCATGGCAAGGATGGTGTCCATGCTGCCGGAACCGACGGTCCCGGCCTGGCGGCAGGCGAAGCCGCTGAGCGCATTGAAGGCGCGCCGCTCGCCGGCAAGGTTGAAGACGAGTTCGGCCTCCTTGGCGTGCTCCTTCCAGCGGACAGCAATAGGCAGGAGTCGCGACTGGCTGGCCATCAGCACCGCACCGCAAAGGACTTCGCCGCCTGGCGCAGCGCCCTTGGCAACGCTCTCGCGGATGAACGTTTCCGGCCAGCAGGCCGGATAGCTGCAACTCGTCGCCGCGTTGCCTTCTTCCAGCCAGTCGCAGGCCTGCTCTATCTCGCCCAGGTTGAACAGCTCATCGGCATGCCACCACTTCGGCCAGGCCTCATCCGGCCAGGCGCTGTTAATGCGTTCCAGCGCCCGGGCGAATTCCTCCTCATCGGCCACCATGGCATAGATCAGTGCTTCGCGGCGCCGCGCATCGTCAAGGGCTAGGTCTGCACTGATCACATCGATCTCACGGCGCCGCTGAGCGCGCTGAATCCGGGCCAGTGAGTAGAGCGCGAAGGGCGAGGCTCCGCCGCAATCGCGAGCCCTGACGAGCAGGTCGATGGCCAGGCTCTCGTCTTCCTGCGCGGCCCAACTGGAGTCAAGACCATAGGCACCCCGCCGGGTCAGCATAGCGGCCTGCAGACACCAGTAGCGCAGCTCCCAGTAGCGCGCTTCGCCGCCGTGCTCCGGCTCCAGCGTCTGCAACTGTTCCTGGCTCAGCACCGCCGGGTTGTAACGGGCGGACTCCCATGCGGACAGCTCGCCAATTGGCAGGAAGACGCGCCGCTCATGCTGCTGAACCAGCGCGGAGTAGTCCGCGAGGAGCGCATCGGACGGCGCAGTGCTGTCGGCCCGGGCCCGCCCGGTCGAAGTCACGATCAGGCTAAGCACCATAACCGCAATCAAGATCGCAGGCCGCATCATTTATTGCTCCATGTTCTTGCTGTCCCAATGATAACGCGCAGGTCAAAAATCTGGTTCGTCCAGCGGCCAGCTCACCGCAGCAAAATCGAAGTCCTGAAGGCGCCGCAGGACGCTGGCGTAGTCGACGCGGACTGGTTCGATCTGCACTTCCACGTAGTCGCAGTAGATGCTCAGAGGCCCGCGCGGATCCATTAACTGCGGCTCAGGGCTTTCGTCGGCGTCAGCAAGCTGCCAGGCCGCAAGCTCTTCACCTTTGGGAAGCCTGATAGTCTCAACAGGTCCAATCACGTTTAGCTGCATACTCAGACCCGGCAGCAGCTCCAGCGCCGGCAGTGCACTGGCCGTCGCCTGCTTGTTTCGCGAAATCTGGCTAAGCGCGAATGAATAGCAGCGGGTCAGGCTTGCCAGCTGCTCCTGGCTGAGTCCGGCGCTGAGATTTTCAAGACTGTAGCGCGTCAGGCTGCGGCTGGAATTCAGCGCAGCATTGAGATGCCAGAAGTCTGCGCCGTCAGCCATGGCCATGCGGCAGCAGGCGCGTACAGCCCAGGTGGCAAGATCCGGATCGCCGCCCAGGGCAAGGGTGCTGCTGATCTCCTTGATCCGGCTTTGAAGCCTGATTGCGTCCTGTGTCTGCGTTGAGGTGCTGGTGAAGAGGATCGCGCCGGCCAGGGCCCGGTCACCGCAGGGCTCTCTCAGGTTCAATCGCTCGCGGATAAATCTCTCCGGGAAGAGCCCGGGACAGCCACAGACCGGCGCATTTGCGCAGGCAGTCAGTTCGGCAAGCGCCAGTTCGTTCTCGCCGTACTGCAAATAGTACTCAGCCAGCCAGAAATGCGGTGCTGCTTCGTCCGGCCACTGGCGGCGGATGTCGATCAGGTCTGCCAGGTGTTTGTCTTCATCCTCTGCCATCGCAGTCAGAAGGCTGGGCGCGTCAACAAGCCCGTCAATCTCAGCGCTGCGAAGCTGGTGCCTGATCTCAGCCAGCCGCAGCAGTGCTTCCGGGCTAGCCTTCCCGCTGCTGCGGGCGCGTTCCAGGAAGCCCGCGCATTGCAGCAGTACTTCCCGGTCATCAGAAGGCCGCAAGTAGTTGCCACCAGGCCAGTCTGCCGTGCTGATCTGCAGCGACCAGCAGAGCAGCTCCCAGAAGCGTGGATCCGACCCAAACTGCGGCTCAAGACTCGCCAGCTTATCGTCGTCCACCAGTGCGCAGCCTTCAAGGTTGACAGTCGACAGGAACGCTAAGTCGGGCACCTTCCTGGGCGCCAAAGCAGGCTCGGCGAGTGCGGAATATGCGTCATAGAGTGCGTCGCCACTGGTCTCCATCGCTCTGGCGGGGCCGGGAAAGACAAAAGAAGAGCTCAGCAACAGTGTGGCAGCACAACACAAGGCCAGCTTCTCTGCAGCAATCATCCCTTCCCCCTGCGAACTACTAGCCGCGCAGCTATTCAAGCAGCTTGCGGCGTTCCTCGACGTAGACAACATTGCCCTGCACGCGGCGGATGCGTACCTTGCCGTGCTGGGCCACGCGGCCCGGACGGTCAAGGCGCGCCGGCGCTGTATAACGCGTGCCGCCCAGGACATAGGCGATCTCGCCGCTCATCTGGTGCTCGACCGGAGTAATGACATCCGCCTCCAGGCCGATCATCTCCTCCACGTGCGCTTCCGAGGAACCCTGCAGGCTGTAGAAAAGCTTGCCGATCACAAGCCAGAGCAGGCCGGCCATCGCCGCTCCGCCCAGCAGGGCCGGTCCCAGCGAGAGCAGTCCCTCCAGGCCGAAGTAAGTGGCCAGCAGGCCGCCGGCGCCAAAGCCGGATACGGTGCCCATCAGGGACATGGGTGAGAGGGGGCTGTAGGTGGCGAACTGGCCGCTGCTTTCAATGCCGTCACCGCTGTGGCCGGCCTCGCTGTCGTGCCCGCCATGCACGCCTTCCGCCGCTCCGTGGGCATGGTCCAGCTCGCCGTGGGCGCTGTCCAGATCGGTGTGCCCGACTTCCAGGTCGGCGTGATGCAGCTCGATATCGCCGTGGCCCAGCTCATGGCCGGCCCCTTCGCCCGCCCCGGCCGCCCCGCCGCCATGCACACCGTGCGCCAGCGCGCCGATGGCACCGGAGAGCAGCACATAAACAAGGCCGATCCCGAAGGCCAGCCAATAGACTGTCACAAGCCAGGTCATAACTTCACCCGGGCTATTGTAACTGGGTGGACAGGCCCGCGCATCGCCGCTTAGCCCTGGCCGCCGGGGAAGAGCTTGACCAGCAGCAGCACAAGAAAGACACCCACACCGATGATGCTGCAGACCACCTCCATGCGGTTGAGCCGCCGCATGCGCGGCTCGGTGATGAGCAGCAGGCCAATGGTGCCAATGCCAATGAAGGGCAGCGCCGGCAGGGGCTTGTTCAGCAGCAGGGCCGCGCAGAGGGCCACAAAGACCGAAAGCACCGAGGCGGCAAAGACCTTGCCGGGGTGGATGTGGTGGACCCAGGCCGCGCGGAATAGGAAGGCCAGGATAATGAAGTCGCCCATGCCAAGCACCGGGCTGGACTGGCCGGAGCCGGCCAGCGGCAGGTGCACGATGATGTAGTCCGCCAGGGGTGTGCGCAGCTCGGAGGCGACGGCCTGGCCCGCCTGGCGCGTGACCTCGGCCACTTTCTCCTGGTGCGCCACCAGGTCTTCGGCAATCTTCTTGGTTGGACCCTGGGCCACGGAGTAGATGTCGGCCATGGACATGGTCAGGGCCAGGGGGATGAGGTGCGTGGCGCGCTCCATCTTCTCGCCGATCCAGTAACCCAGGGGCAGGGCGATGACCATCAGGGCCAGGGCGGTGAAGGCCGGAACTATGCCGGAGTGCAGGTTGAGGGCATACAGCCCGGTTACCACCAGCACCCCCGCCAGGAACATGAAGGTGCGGGCGAAGACGGACCAGAAGGGCCGCTGCGAGGCGATCAGCAGGCCGCAGAGCACCACGATTCCGATGGCCACGGAAAGCAGCTGCAGGGTGACCGACCCGCCGTCGGGCTGCTTGGGAAAGGCCAGGGTCAGCAGAAAGAAGCTGACCCAGGCGGCGCCGGCCAGCAAAGTCCACCAGCGTGCAGCCTTGTGGTGCTCCGGGGCGTTGTCGACAAGAAAAGGACGGTGCGCAGCAGGCGGCGGCCCGGGCTGCGCCCTGGCCTCTGTTTCGCTGTGTGCGGCTGTCCCCCCGCGACCCTCTGTCACCGCAGCATTATCGGCCCACCGGGCGGGGGTGTCTAGTGGGGCAGGACATTGGAGCAGGTTACAGGGAACAGGTTAGAGGGGACAGGTTACAGGGGACAGGGAGCAGTTGACAGAGAACAGGTGTCAGAGAACAGCTACCGGAAGTAAAGCACTTGAAACAGGGTGTGGCCTGAACTTCAGCATCTCCAGTTCTTGTCTGTCACCTGTCACCTATAACCTGGCACCTATCCCCAGCCAGCTAAAACTCAACCAGCGGGCCCATTGTGCGCTGGGGGATCACTGTATGCGGGATGAAGCCGGTCTCGATGCGGCTGAATGATGCGCTGGCCAGCTCGGGGCGGTTGTTGTCGTCCGAAAGGTGGCCCAGCAGCAGGCGCTGGGGCATGTGCGCCAGGCCGGTGGCGAAGATCACCGACTGCTCGTTGCTGAGGTGGCCGTGGTTACCGGCGATACGGCGCTTCAGCACCTCGGGATAGCGCCCGGCCGCCAGCATGCGCGGGCAGTGGTTGGCCTCCAGCAGCAGGCAGTCGCAGTCGCCAAAGACGGCGGTGTGGTCCAGCGCGGGAATGCCAAGGTCGGTCAGGAGGCCGATGCGCGCCCCGGGGGCGTAAACCTTGTACATGTAGGTCGGGCTGCAGTCGTGGCTGACCTGCACCGGCAGGATGTCCAGGTCGCGGTGCACAAAGCCCTCGTCGCTGTCCAGGGGCACAACCTCGGTATAAGGCGGGGCGATAGCGCGCAGCTGGTTCACATGCGCCCGCGGGCAGTAGACCTTGAGCTGGTACTTGCGCAGCAGCACACCGACGCCGGAGATATGGTCGGAGTGCGTGTGGGTGATGACCAGGGCGTCAAGCTGGGCCGGGTCGATGCCGTGCTCGCGCAGGCCGCCGGTGACGTACTTCAGCGGGATGCCGCAGTCGAAGAGGATCGAGGCGTGCGGCGTTCCCAGCCAGGCGCAGTTGCCGCGGCTGCCGGTGGACAGAACGAGAAAGCGGACCGAGGACATGGGGCGGGGAGAGTATAAGGCGCGGGCGCAGCCTGCGCTGCGCCCGGGTCTCAAGCATCTTTCGTCCTGCCGGCGCAATGGCGCCAGCCTGCTGTGCCTAGTTCGTCTGCTCTTCGCCGCCTGTGTCCTCAGTGACCTGGACTTCAACGCCTTCACCCAGCGTGATCACCTGGCCGTCCTCAGCCACAAAGGTCGAACCGGCGGGAATGTCGATCAGCAGCACCCCGTCTCCATCCTTCTTGATCCCGTCGAGGAACTCCTGGATCTCGGCCTCGCTCATCGATTCAGGGAAAAAGAAGTACTGCGCCTGTTCTGTTGTGCTGATGCTGTAGGGCCCGGAGTCCTCCGCGCTTATCGAATAGCGGACTTCTCCGCCGTTGAGCTTGAAGGCCTGCAGCGCTTCATCTTCGCCACTGCTGAAGAGCAGGGTCGAGCCTTCACTGGCCACCGGCAGGCCCTGCAGCTCTGAAAGGCACTCCCGCAGTGCCAGCAGTTCCTCTTCGCTGGCGTTGGTGATCAGCACCTGCAGGCTGCCCGCGTCCTCCAGCAGCTGCTGCCTGAGCTTGGGCGCGCCATTGGTGTGGCCCGCGTTAAGCTTCGCGCAGCAGTCCTGCAGCACTCGCCCCAGGGACTCGCGCAGGGCCGGATCGACCCTGCCATCCTCAAAGGTGTAAAGCAGCAGGTGACCTTCTTCACTGGCCAGCGCGGGAGCGGCCGGCCGCAGGGCCAGCGCACCGTCCTCGCGGCGCGTAAAGTGCGGGGCGACAAAGATCCCGGCCAGCAGCAGCAGTGCGGCAAGGCCTACGGCGAGTCCCAGCGAACGGCGCCGCAGTTTTTGTACACGCATGTCTCTCTCCTTTGTATTGTCCGGCGGCAGGGCCGCCAGCATGTCCTCACGCCGGGGGGCGCGTTCACGGCTGCGGCCGATCTTCAGCAGCTGCGAACAGAGTTCCTCTTCGCTGCAGGGGCCGCTGAAAGTTCCGTTGTAAGGGTTGTCTGTCATCAGTTGACCTCCGGCACCGGCTCAGGCCCACCAAGCCGGGCATAACTGCGCCGCAGCGCCTCACGCGCGCGATAGAGGCGCTGGCTGGCGCTTTGCGGGCTGATCCGCAGCAGCGCGCCAAGCTCTTCCAGGCTCAGCCCGTCAAGATAGGCCAGGGACAGCAGTTCCCGCTGGGCCTGCGGGAGCCGGCCCATGGCCTCGGCCAGCCGCTGCGAGAACTGGTCCCGCTCCAGTCCGGCGCTCTGGCGGAACAGCCAGCTCTCAGCCAGGGGCAGCTGAGCCCGCCGTGAGCGCGAGAGATGCAGACGGCGCAGCAGGGTGAAGAGCCAGGGCTTGAACAGACAGGGCTCGCGCAGCTGGCTGAGGCTGCGCCAGGCCCTGAGCAGTCCTTCCTGCAGCAGGTCCTGGGCATCTTCACGGCTGCGGCTGAGGCGGCAGCAGAAGCCCCAGGCGGCCTGATAGACCTCCTCGCTGAGCAGCTGCTCAAAGTCCGGCTGCGGGTTTGTTTGCATGCACAGGCTAAGACGCGTCGAAGCTGAGGCAATCTAACGCCCGCCGCAAAAAAGCGCCAGCCCTCAGCCGGCCAGCACTTCCAGCTCGGCCCAGGCTTCGATGCTGCTCATGTTCTGCTCCAGCTCGCTGTAAAGACCATCCAGCTCGCGGCGGCGGGCATCGATCTGCTCCTGCAGGCTGGCGATCTTTGTGTACTCGCCACCGGCATCCGCGCTGCGCTGTTGCGCTTCCAGCTCAGCGATGGCTTCCTCTCCGGCTTCGATCAGCGCTTCCATCTCCATACCGCGCTTTTCCAGGCGCTGCAGCTGCTTTCGGCAGTACTGCGGCGGGGAACAGCGCTCGGCGCGGGCCAGCTCAGCAAGCTGCTCGGGGCTGGGCAGCCCGGTGCCTGCTTCAGCGCGGCGCGCAGGCATCGCTGCGCCGCTGCTTCTTCCCGGCTGCGGGGGGGCCTGTCCGCGGCTGTCCTCGGTTTGAAGCGGCTGGCCCGTACCGGACCCAGGCTCCAGCGCTGCAGGACGGCTGCCCGCGCTGCTCTGCTCCTTCCACTTAAGGTACTCGCTGTAATGCCCGCGGAAGTAGTGCTGGCTGAAGGCCGGAAGTTCGGCTTGCAGGGGCGGACCTTGTGTCCGCCCGTCAATGGTTGTCATTGAGCTGTCACCCAGGACGGGTCCACCGGGAGCAGGGGCGGACGCAGGGTCCGCCCCTGCAGGAGCGCGCTCAAAGACCAGCAGGCGGTCGCAGAGGCGCTCCAGCAGGGCGCGGTCATGGGTGACCATGATTATGGTGCCCTCGTAGGATGACAGGAACTGCTCGATGGCCTCGCGGGCGTAGATGTCCAGGTGGTTGGTCGGCTCGTCGAAGACCAGCACGTTGGGCCGGCGGCGGAAGAGCTTGGCCAGGCTGAGCCGCGAGCGTTCGCCGCCGGACAGTCCGGCCACATCCTTCATCACGTCGTCGCCGGAAAAGCCGAAGCGCGCGAGGTACTCGCGGGCAGCGGAGTCCGTGATCAGCGGGTCGGCCGAGCGCAGCTCAGAGATCAGGTTCAGGCCGCGGCCGAGATCGGCGCTGTCCTGGCTGAAAACGCCGAGCTCAACATTGGAGCCCCAGGCCACCATGCCCTGCAGGGGCGGTAGCTGGCGGGTGATCAGCTTGAGCAGCGTGGTCTTGCCGCAGCCGTTGGGCCCGACGATGCCCAGGCGCTCGCAGCGCATAACCTGGAAGTTCAGGGCGGAGATTGCAAGGATGCCACTTCGCGAGTGTGGCTGCGATCTTACGTAATCCAGCGTGGGGTTCAGCGCCAGTGAGGTTCGCGCGGGCTGTCCTGAGTCCTGCGGCCTGCTGGCGGTGGGCTCTTCAACACGACTGTCGGCTCCAGCCCTGGTTTCTGGCCCCTCCGATTCAGGACCCGGAACCCGGGAGTCAGGGCTCTCAGTCAAGGTCTCGTCTGGCGCATCACTGCGCTTTTCGTAGGCAAAGGCCAGGTCCTCCACCACCAGCACCTGCTCGCCGGTACGCAGGGCCGGCTTGAGGATGAAGCTGAGCTGGGGGTCGGAGCTGGGGGCCTCGAGACGCTCCATGCGCTGCAGGTGCGTGCGGCGGCCCTGGGCCTGTTTCGTGTTCTGGCCGGCGATGTTGCGGCGGATGTACTCCTCGGTGCGGGCGATCTGCTCGCGCTGGGACTCGTACTGCTCGCGGGCCAGCCTGCGCCGGGCCTCGCGCTGGGGCAGGTACTTGCTGTAGTTGCCGGGGTAGCGGTAAAGCACGCCGGCTTCCAGCTCCCAGATATGGTCGCAGAGCGCGTCCAGCAGCCAGCGGTCGTGGGACACGAGCAGCACCGCGCAGTCGCCGCGGGCGCTGGGCAGGCCCGCCCCGCCGCCGCGGCCGGTCAGCGCGCGCAGCCAGTCCACCAGGAAGGCCTGGGAATCCAGGTCCAGGTGGTTGGTCGGCTCGTCGAGGATCAGGCAGTTGGCAACCGAAAGCAGCTGCCGCGCCAGGCGCGCCTTTTGCAGCTGGCCGCCGGACATGCGGCCGATGGGGCGGCTGAACTGCCCGGGCCGGAAGGCCAGACCCAGCAGCAGGCGCTCCACCATATGCTCCCAGCCGTGGCCACCGCGGGCGTCCAGCTCATCCTGGGCCCGGCCAAGGCGCTGCAGCAGGGCCTCATGCGCCGGCCCCGCGGCATTCTGCGGCAGGGACAGCTCATCCGAGAGGCGTGCGATCTGGTGTTCCAGCTCGATCAGCTCCGGGCGGCCGCCCTGGACATAGTCATACAGCGGGGTATCCATATCGCCTTCGGCGGCCTGGGCCACCAGTGCGATGCGGGTCGAGCGGCTGCGCTGCAGGTTGCCGCTGTCGGGCTGCAGCTCGCCGCTGAGAAGGCGCAGCAGGGTGGTCTTGCCGCCGCCGTTCACGCCGACGAGGCCGACCACGTTGCCGCTGTGCAGGGCGCCGGCGGCTTCCAGCACGACAATCTCGTCGCTGTAGCCGAAGCGCAGGCCGCTGAATTCAAGCAGGGACACGGGGGCGAGTATCTTAGCCGCTTCGCTCGGCAATGCGCGCTTCGATGGCCTCGAGGCGCTGCAGCAGCTCGCTCTTCAGCTGCGCCAGCTCGACGTCCAGCTTCTCAAAGCTGTCCTCCTGCTGCTCGCTGAGGTCGCTGCTCATCTCCTCCACAAAGACCGCGTTAAGCAGGCTGAGCAGGATGATGCCGCCGGTGATCACCGCCAGCACGAAGAAGGCGCGGATCGCGTGCGCGGCCCAGTAGCCCGACTCGCCGGCGATCAGGTCCGGCGTCTCGAACCAGCCTTCAACAGTGAAGACCGTGAACATGCTGTACATGCTGACCAGCGGGTCGCTGAACTTGGCATGCGCCGGGCTGTCAGGCTGGCCGAAGAGATAGGTCGCCGCGAGGCCGAAGATGAAAAGGTAGAACAGCATCGCCAGCATCACGCCGGTGCTGGCCCGCAGGGCGCGCTGCGCGCCGGCGACCAGGCGCTCGAGACGCGGGATGAAGCGCAGGGCGCGCATAAAGCGCGAGAGGCGGATCAGTCTCAGCAGCAGGATGGCCACGAAGCCCTCGCCCTGGGCCACGCCAAATGGCACCAGCAGAGCCGGCAGGCTGAGCACAACAACGGTGAAGTCGAAGACGTTCCAGGCCTGACTGAAGTAGCCCCGGCGGCCCTGCAGGATGAGCTTGAGCACCAGCTCGAGCACAAAGAAAAGAATGCAGCCGTAGTCGATGATGTGCAGCCAGTGCCCTGCCGGGCTGGCATGGATCGCCGGAAAGGCGTCAAAGAAGAGCACCGCCGCATTCAGCGAGATGAAGAAAAGCGTCGTGCGCTCGCTGACGATGCTGTGGGCCAGGCTCTGCCTGGCAGTGTTTCCATCAGGGCTCATGTTGCAATTATCAACCAGGGACCGCCGGGCTGTTAAGCAGTGCGCAATGGTCTGTCGCTCAAGAGCTAGCGCTGGCCGCCCAGCCCGCGGATATCGCGGATCTGGCTCTTGAGGCGCAGGATCTCGGACAGCAGGCTGCGCTCCTCCTCTTCATCCTGGCGGGCGCTGGCGCGCTGGAAGAGGCCGGTCAGGCGCTGGATCTCGCGCTCGAGGTACTGATTGCGAAAGCGCGCCAGCAGCAGCTCGTCAGTATCCGCCAGGCCCTCGGACATGTGCAGCTCGGCCAGCAGCCCGGACCAGCGCGGGTCATGCATCAGCTCCTGCGGCCCGGAGGATTCCAGGGCCAGCAGCTCAAAGAGCTCGCGCAGGCTGTTGTCCTCGAACCAGGCCCCCTGGGCCATCGCGCGGCAGACAAAGCTGAACTGCTCGCTCTCACAGAGGCGCCGGATCACTTCGCGCTCAATCACGCTGGCTCCCAGCAGCATGGCGCGCTGCTGGGTCTCGGCCTTGAGCTGGCCATAGTCACGGGCGGCGGACTGGCCGCTGTCCTGGCGCAGGGGGCTGCGGTGCTGGGCCGGGCCGGGCGAGCTGTGCAGCAGGGCGCGCACCTCCTGGGCCCCCAGGTTCAGGGCCCCCGCGATGTCCTGCACGGCCTCCTGTCGGATCAGCTCATCGGGCAGGCCGCGGTAGAGCCCGGCCAGCTCGCTGACCCAGCGGCGCAGGGCCGCACTGTCGGCGCGCGGATTGGCCCGGCGCTGCTGCTGCAGCCAGAAGCGCAGCACGGAGTTGTCCTCGGCCTCGGCCAGCAGGCCCAGCCAGCGCTCGCGCCCGCCCTCGCCGCGGGCGATCTCGTCGGGGTCCTTGCCGCCGCTGATGGGCACCACCCGCGGGCTGTAGCCGGCGGAAAGGAAGAGCATGCCGGCGGCCCAGGCGGCGCGCAGGCCGGCCTCATCGGAGTCGAAAGCCAGGTAGAAGTGCTCGGCGTACTTCTGCAGCAGGGTCACATGCTCGCCTGTCAGCGCCGTGCCGCAGGAGGCCACGGCGTTGCGCACTCCCGCCTGTGCCAGGCCGATGACATCCATATAGCCTTCAACGATGACGCAGCCCTCCTCGCGCAGCACGCCCTTGGCGCGGTCGAGGTTGTACAGCGTGCGGCTCTTGTCATAGAGCGGCGTGTTGGAGACGTTCAGGTACTTGGGGTTGTCTTCCGCGGAGAGCGCGCGGCCGGCAAAGGCAATGATGCGCCCGGTGACCGCGCGGATGGGGAAGATCAGGCGGTGGCGAAAGGTGTCATAAAAGCCCTGGCCCGCCGGGCCGCCTTCAGCGGACTTATCGCGCGACTTGATCAGGCCCAGCTTGACCAGGTCGGCGGCCGTGGCCCCCTGGCCCAGCAACAGGTCCGTCAGCGCACCCCACTCCTTGGGCGCATAGCCAAGGTCGAAATCCGTCAGTGCGGCATCGCCGATCCCGCGGCCCTGCAGGTAGTCGCGGGCCAGCGCCCCCGCCGGGCCGCGCAGCTGCTGGCGGAAGAAGCGCGCGGCGGCCTCATTCAGCTCGTAGAGCCGCTCCTTCTCGCCGCGGGCGGAAAAGCCGCCCGGCCCCGGGCGCTGCTCTTCAATGGCGATGTTGTAGCGCCGCGCCAGGGTCTCGAGGGCATCGCGGAACTCCAGCCCCTCCCTGGACATGATGAACTGGATCGCCCCGCCGCCGGCGCCGCAGCCGAAACACTTGTAGACGCCCTTCTCGGCGTTTACATAAAAGCTGCCGGTCTTTTCGTTATGGAAGGGGCAGCGCCCGACCCACTCACGGCCCTTGCGCGTGAGCGCGGTGTACTGGCCGATCAGCTCGACCAGGTCCACTCGCTCCAGCACACGGTCCCGCAGGTCCATGCCTGAGGTATAGCACAGGCGGGCCGGCTCAGGCCCGCCTAGTAGTCCTCATCCTCGAAGAGGATGGCATCCTCCGGCATGGCCTCGCCCCCAAGAGCCTCGGAGCCGAAAGTCTGCAGGATCAGCTGCTCGCTGACCCGCGCGCTGGCGTACATGGTCTGGACCACCGAGTTGTCCCAGGTCAGCCAGATGCTGTTGCCGGCTTCGTCGGCCATCACGTAGGTGCCGGTGTTGGGGTCGGCGGTCTCGCTGCGGTCAGGGCCGCCGGGGAAGGCGTCGATCACCAGCAGCTCAGGGCTGTACTCCCCGGCCAGCACAGCGATGATGTCCTCGCAGAAGGCGCCGGCGAGGGCCGGCTCAAGGGGCTCGTCCAGCACGCCCATGTCAACAATGATTACTTCCAGCAGGTTCTCAGGGCCATAGCCAACGGTGACCTTGGTGTTGCGCACGCCAGAGGGCATCGTCAGCTCATAGGTGGTCTCGTATTCAACATACTCCGTGCCGCCGAAGTTCTCATAAAGCGGCCCGCTGAAGAGGCCCCAGAACTCGTCGCCCTCGGCCGGCAGTGCATCGCCCAGGGTCCAGCGGTCAAAGCCGGTGATGGAGGTGGACTCGCCGGCGAAGGCCGGGACGGTGGTCAGCATGAGGCTGCCAAGGCAGAGGGCGGCGGCCCCGGCAAGGGCGGAAGTGATGCGCGGCATGATTGCTCCAGTTAGCGGTGGTCTGAAATGATATCCCGCGGCGCGCGGCTGAGAATCCAGCGCAGCGCGAGATAGCACAGCCAAAGGTATATCGGCGCAACAATGTAGAGCAGACAGGCAAACCAGGCCTGGACCGGCAGGGCCAGCAGTGGAAAGGCGGTGAGCCTGATCAGGGTGTCGCCTTTGCTCAGGCCAAAGTTGCCATGAACGTAATAGGGCATCAAAGTCAAGGCGGCGTTGACCGCACGCAGGCCGGCCAGGATGTGGACACTTGCCGGTGAGCTCAGCGGATTAAGCATGCTGCCCGTCGCCAGGCCGGAGGTCACCGGAAGGGTGATGAAGCCGCTGCTGATCTTGTCGGCCAGCAGAGCGGCGGCGATCAGGCCCAGCGGAACTTTGGCCCAGACGCTGCGCCAGCGGCCGATGCACCAGAGGGACAGCCCAAGCAGGGCCAGGCCATAGAGCTGGGCGCCTGGCAGGCCCAGATTGAGGCGCTGGTGCGGTAACTGCCTGAGCTGGGCGGTATACAGGCCGCTGAGCTGCAGCAGCCCGCGCCAGAGCTCGGCATCCGGCATGAAGACCAGCACGGCAAGCAGGATGCCCCAGCGCGGTGCGAGCAGCCAGACGGCGGTGATGAACAGCAGCGGCAGCAGGACCGGCGTAACTCTTGACAGCAACTCAAATGGCCACAGAAGCCATACCAGCGCACTTAGACTGACCGGCGAGATAATCTGCACAATAGCTGTCAGCAGCGCGTACGTGGCGGCGAGAGGGATCAGCGCCGGCCAGGCAAAGCGGCAGGCGGCCTCAAAGCGCAGAGGCAAGGAGAGGTCGAGGCCGGGCGCGGCCGCGTCCTCAAAGAAGTCCACCAGGCGGCGGCTGGCCATCTGGGCGAGGCTGAGCCAGGCCCAGGCAACGGCGGCCGGGCCAAGGAAGCTGCCACAGGAATAGGCCCAGGACCAGAATTCGGTTGGAAGGCCCAGAAAGCTGCTGCTACCCATGCCTGGCGACCAGGTGATGGATCCGCCCGACTGGCGCATATGGATGTTCATCGCCAGGGCGCTGGCGGCCTGCAGCAGACACAGCCCGCAGAGTATCAGGCCCGGGCCGCGCCAGAAGCGCAGGCGCTGGGTCCTCAGGCTGCGCAGCAGCGCGGCGATCAGCGCTGTGTCGCGCCGCCGCTGCTGAGCCCGGCTCTCTTTGGCCGCTTCCATCCTGTTCATGATAGCCAGACGCGCGCCGGGCCGCGGCATTTGACATCAGTGTTGACATTACTATTGCGCTTAGTTACACTCTCCCTCCGCTGCGCGGATCGCGCGGCATCCGGGGCGCATGGTCTGCTTCTTCCGTTCCCACGGTTCGCGGCTTTTGCGTCTTTGGCTGCCGCATTTTGCCTCCGCGCAAGCCCCTGATGAAGGAGGTGATACGTAATGGCAATCGCAGCAGGCGACGTTCTGCAGGGCCGTGTGGCCGAGGTGCGCGACTTTGGCGCCTTCGTGTGGCTGGACGACAATAAGAAGGGCCTGATCCACATCAGTGAGATCAGCGACGACTATGTCAAGGACATCCACAACCTCGTCAAGCCCAACCAGAAGGTCAAGATCAAGGTCCTGTCGGTCAAGGACGACGGGCGCATTGAGCTGAGTCTGAAGCAGGCGGAAGCCCTCGAGTACACGAAACCTCCCAAGCAGGAACGTGAGCGCGAGCCGGCCCGCGACGCGGCAGCCGATGAATTCCTCGGTGAGCCGCCGGCCTTCAACTTCCTGGACGACTTTGAGCCGGTGGGCGAGTTCGATATGATGTTGAAGTTCTTCAAGCGCGTCAGCGAGGAGAACATGATCGACAACAAGCGCAATATCGAGCGTAAGCGCATGGGCGACAAGAAGAAGGCCAAGAAGCGCCGCGGCCGTTAGGCAGCGTGCCGGAGCCGATCAGGTTGCGTCTGGACGCATGCCACCAGGGCAGCGGGGGTATAATCCCCAGCGGGCCGGGGTGGCGAAATGGCAGACGCAGGAGACTTAAAATCTCCCGGGGCAACCCGTACCGGTTCGAGTCCGGTTCCCGGCATTAGATCTGCCGGCAGAGCCGGCGGGTAAGAGTTGAAATGCGGAATCAGTTCATACACACGATCGCCATTATGTGCCCCGCGGGGGCATGATCGTGCGCGTCTGAATCCACGACCACGCGACTTTCATGGGCCCCCTGGAAACAGGGGGCCTTTCTGTTTTGTAGGGGTGGGGCTTGTCCCCACCCGGTAGGGCGGGCGTTACCCCGTCCAAAGGACCAGCGACCAGGGACCAGGGATTAGGGACTGGAGAAGAAGGAAACAGGGATCAGATAAGAGACTGGGACAAGGGCAGTAAGGAAGGACAGCGGCAAAAGGACCAAATGCCTCATTGTCCTTACTAGTCCCTAATCCCGAGTCCCTTATCCCTCATTTGCCAAGTGCAATCCGGAGGCAGTCAGATGTCAGTGCAAGTGCAGCAGGGTTTATTCGAGAAGGTCGATACCTCCTACAGCTTCGCGCGGATGGAGGAGCAGATCCTGAAGCTCTGGGACGAGCGCCGCGTCTTTGAGCGCAGCCTGGAGAAACCCGCGCCCCTGGGCTCCTGGGTCTTCTACGAGGGCCCGCCGACGGCCAACAACATGCCGCACCCCGGGCACGTGCTGACCCGTGTGGCCAAGGACCTGCTGCCGCGCTTCAAGACGATGCAGGGCCACTATGTGCGCCGCCAAGCCGGCTGGGATACCCACGGCCTGCCGGTTGAGCTCTCGGTGGAGAAGGAGCTTTTCGAAGCCGGCGAGATGACCGAGCGCGGGCCAAGCGCGATCGTGCGTTACGGGGTTGAGAAGTTCAACCGCAAGTGCTTTGAGTCCGTGCGGCGCTATGAGGCCGAGTGGGTCAAGCTCTCCTCGCGCCTGGCCTACTGGCTGGACTATGAGAACGCCTACTTCACCTTCAGCAACAAGTACATCGAATCCGTCTGGTGGCTGCTGAAGAACATCTATGAGCAGGGTCTGCTGTACAAGGGTTACCGCATCCAGTGGTACTCCACCCTTGTCGGCACCGGCCTGTCCAGCCACGAGGTGGCCCAGAACTGGCAGGTGGTCAAGGACCCCAGCGCCACCGTGCGCGCGCGGGTGCTCTCCGGTCAGCAGATCGGCGGCCACAGTGTGAGCAACGGCAACACTTACTTCCTGCTCTGGACCACCACGCCCTGGACGCTGATCAGCAACGTGGCGCTCTGCGTCCACCCGGACTACGACTATGTCGTGGTGCGGCTGGAGAACGCCACCGAGGGCCGCGAGGAGTTCCTGGTCCTGGCTGAGGCCCTGCTGGCCAAGAACGGCCTCGAGGCCGAGCAGGTGGTGGCGCGGGTCAAGGGCAGTGAGCTGCTGGGCCTGAACTACGAAAAGCTCTATGACTACGCCCTGCCGGATATCCGCACTGATGGCGCGGAAACCTCAGGCTGGCGCGTGCTGAATGACACCTATGTCACCCTTGAGGACGGCACCGGCGTGGTGCATGAAGCGCCGGCCTTCGGCGAGGACGACTACCGCATCGGCCTGCGCGAAAAGCTGCCGATCCTGAACGCTATCGATGCCGAGGGCCGGGTTGTGCCGGAGGCCGCTATCGCCGCCGGCAAGTGGTTCAAGGAGGCCGACCCCATGGTGCTGGCCGACCTGAAGGCCCGCGGCCTGCTCTACAAGAGCGAGAAGCACGAGCACAACTATCCGCACTGCTACCGCACGGATGCGCCGCTGATGCAGTATCCGCTGGAGAGCTGGTTTATCCGCATGAGTGCGCCTGAGGTCAAGAGCAAGCTGATCGCCGGCAACGAGCAGATCACCTGGCAGCCGGCGCACATCAAGCAGGGCCGCTTTGGCGACTGGCTGCGCGAGGTGAAGGACTGGTCCCTGTCCCGCGATCGCTTCTGGGGCACCCCGCTGCCGGTCTGGGACTGCGAGGCCTGCGGCCACCAGGAGTGCCTTGGCTCCTACGAGGAGCTGAAGGCGCGCTGCCCGGAGCGCTTTGCCGGGGTGACTGACCTTTACGACCAGGAACAGTTCAACCCGCACCGCCCCTTCATCGACGACTATACCTGGGCCTGCCCGCAGTGCAGCGGCGGCACAATGAAGCGCGTGCGCTTTGTCATCGACTGCTGGTTCGACGCTGGCAGCATGCCTTTCGCGCAGCTGCATTACCCCTTCGAGAACAAGGACCTGATCGACGGACCCGTAGGGGCGAGTCTTGACTCGCCCGCAGCGGCGGCGGAAGAAGGCGGGTCAAGACCCGCCACTACAAATCGTTACCGCCAGTTCCCCGCCAACTTCATCTCTGAGGCCATCGACCAGACCCGCGGCTGGTTCTATACCCAGCACGCGATCTCCACCCTGATCAAGGGCGAGCCCTGCTTCAAAAGCTGCCTCGTGCTCGGCCATATCCTGGACGAGAAGGGCCGCAAGATGAGCAAGCGTCTGGGCAACGTGGTTGACCCCTGGGGGGTGATCGACAAGTATGGCGCGGATGCCTTCCGCTGGTACTTCTACAGCTCAGGCAGCCTGACCAGCGGCGCGCGCTTTTCCGACAAGGGCGTGCTGGAGACCCTGCAGCGCTTCATCATCCCGCTGTGGAATGTCTACAGCTTCTTTACGATCTATGCCAACCTCGACGGCTTCGACCCACGCACGGGCCTGACCACTGGCGCCGCCCCACATGGCGGCGGAGCTCAGCAGGCGGGCAGGCCTGCCGGCGCGCTGCGCTGGGAGGAGCTGTCCGAGCTGGACAAATGGATCCGCCTGAAGTTCAACCGCCTCTGCGCCGAATCCGCCGCGCATCTTGAGCGGCTCGAGCTGCCGGAGGCCGCGCGGGCAATCGAGGACTTTGTCGACGAGCTGAGCAACTGGTACGTGCGCCGATCGCGCCGGCGCTTCTGGAGCAGCGAACACGACAGCGCCAAGCTGGGCGCCTACCAGACGCTCTACTTCGTGCTGGTTGAGCTCTCCAAGCTGCTGGCGCCCTATACGCCTTTCCTGGCGGAGGAGCTGTACCAGAAGCTGGCGCTGAGATTTGTAGGGGCGAGTCTTGACTCGCCCGGTACGTCAGCGGCAGAAGGCGGGTCAAGACCCGCCCCTACAGAAGATTCCGTCCACCTCTGCCGCTATCCCCTGCATGATGCCGCGCTGGAGGATGAGCTGCTGGAGTTCGGCATGGACCAGGCGCTGCGGGTCACCACACTGGGCCACGCGGCGCGCAAGGATAGCCGTCTGCGCGTGCGCCAGCCGCTGTCCCGCGTGGTGCTGGTCTCGCGCGAGCCGGGCCTGAAGGAGGCGGTGGAGAGCCACCGCGAGCTGCTGCTGGAGGAGCTGAACGTCAAGGCCATCGAGTTCGCCAGCGACGAGCAGCAGTTCGTGTCTTACAGCTACAAGCCGAACTTCCGCGAAATCGGCCCGCGCTTTGGCGAGCAGGCCCGCGACATCGCCGCCTGGGTCAACCGCTCGGCGGATGAGATCACGCGCCAGCTGGCCGAGCATGAAGGCCAGCCGGTGCTGGTGACGGTCTTTGACAAGTTCACCGATGAAAACGGCGAGGAAGAGACCATCACCCGCACCGAGAGCCTGAACTGGGTCGAGCTGGAGCTGTCAGGCGAGCGCATCGTGCTGGACAGCCGCTACTTCGAGCTGCAATTGCACCCGCACGAGGGCATGGTGGCCCAGCGCGAGCGTGGCCTGCTGCTGGTGCTGGACACGCACCTCAGCGATGAGCTGCGCAGCGAGGGCCTGGCCCGCGAGGTGGTCAACCGCCTGCAGCAGAAGCGCAAGGACCTGGACCTGGCCTACGACGCGCGGGTCAGGGTGGCCTGGGCTATCGAGGGCAGCGCGGCCGACAGCCCGTTGGCGGCGGCCATCGCCGCGCACCACAGTTACATCGCCGGCGAGGTGCTGGCCAGCGAGCTGGTCCAGGTGGACTACGCAATGCTGAGCGAGGGCGGTGCTCTGCACGGCAGCAGTGAGGGCAGCGAGATCGACGGCGAAAAGCTGCGCTACAGCATCAGCGTGGTGTAGGTGAGGCGCCATTCTTCCTGCAGGGGCCCAGGCTTGTCCCTGCCCGGATCTATGTGCAGACAATCAACAGGAGGCACTTAGACTCAGAATAGAGCGAGGGTGGATCGGCTTCGGCGGGCGGAGTCTGTACGATACGCCAAATGCCTGGCTTCATGCAGTCTCGATGCCCTCTGGCCTGCTCAGCGCCGCTGTGTCTGCTGTTTGATCTTCATCTGCGCGGCTATTCACCCTGTCGCAGCGGACTTGCCGATTCCGACCTTCGACCTTCGACCTGCGACATCCGTCTCAGCGGGTGTCCTGCCAGGCCTGGGCCAGCGCCTCGCGGTAGGCGCTTTCACTGAAACCGGGGCAGAGCTGGCGCAGGTTGAATTCCACATCCTCTTCCTCGCTCCAGCCTCCGCGTGCCACATCGCAGAGCACACGCGCGCGGTGTTCCAGCTCCGCCGCCAGGAGGCCGGCGGCACGCACCTGCTCGGCGGGCCAGCAGCTCAGCGCGGCTTCCAGAGCGATGGCTGACTGGCCGCAGTGACGCTGCCAGCACAGCTCCAGAAGCTCCGGCGCCAGAGGCATCGCCCGCGCGGCTCGCAAAGCAGCATCATGCTCCAACGCCGCTCGGGCCGATGCGCTCTCCGCTTCCCGCCGCTCCTGCTCAAGGCGCTGGCCGATTGAAGCCTCCTGAGGGTCCTTGCTGCCGGCCAGGTCATCAACCCAGGCCCTGGCCTCGGCCAGACCACAGCCCGTGGCCTCGCGGATCAGCTTGACGCACATGATCAGCTCGCCACGCTCCAGCAGTTCCAGTGCCTGCCGGTGGACCGCTGCGCTAAGTTCAATTGCCATGCACGAATTGTAAGCCGACCTAGCCGCCGCTGACCATCCGCGCGTTGTCCCAGGCGCGCTCGTATGACGCCTCGCTATAGCCCGGCGAACCGGAGCGTACGATGGCCCGCGCGCCGGCCTCATCTGTTTCGCCCTGGCGCCAAATAGCAAAGAGGCTGTTGGACAGGCGGCAGAGATGCGCGGCCCGGGACAGGCTCAACTGCGGCACCTCGGCGGGGTAGAAGAGCAGGGCGAGGCCCAGGTCCAGGCTGCCCTCAGGGAAGTCATGCTTCAATCCGCGCGCCAGCAGAGCCTCTTCTTCGGCAGCCTTTTCCTGCGCTGCCTGCTGGGCCTCCTGCTGCCGGGCAATGACCGTGCGGACTATCGCTGCTGTCAGCGGGTCAGAGCTTTGCGGCAGGACGTTGAACCAGTCGCGGGCCGCCTCTTCGCTCAGGCCGGACTGCTGCAGAAAATCGAGGGCCTCCCAGGGCTGGGCGTCCAGCAGGACGGCCAGGGCCTGACGCTCCAGCGCAGGATCAATATTTTGCGGCATGTGCCGATTCTAGCTCAGCTGCACGACAGCGCAATCTTCGCCCGCCCGGCTGTGTTACCTTGCCGCTCCCCGGCAGTCTTTATCCCCATGGGCATCAGGAAATCTATGAGGACTCTGGCGGCCAGTGAGCGCGGCGCGCGGCTGCTCTTTGTGCTCTTGCTGACGCTGGTCATGCTGCCGGCCCTGCTGGTCTGGAAGCTCTGCAGCGGCTTTGTCTTCAAACAGCGCGAAGCCGCCTGCAAGCAGCGAGTGCACGAGGTGCAGCTGGCCCTTGAGCGCTACTGCGTCGACGACGAGGATGAGCGCTACCCGGCCAGCCTGGACCTGCTGATCGGCAGCGAGTACCTGCCGCAGATGCCGCAGAACCCCTTCAGCGGCGAGCCGATGCGCTGGGTGCTGCTGGATGAGCAGCTCCAGCCGCTCAGCCCGCCGGGGCGCGGCGACTTCGGCTACCTGCCGCGCCTTGATCCCGATGGCAGCGTCGGGGGCTACAGCCTCGCGCTCTTTACGCGCTTCGACTAGGCTGCGGCGCCGCCCGCCGTGGCCGGCGGCTGGGGGGCACCGGGGCCCGGCTCGCTGCGCAGTCGCGGCAGCAGATAACGCTTGTAAAGCCGCCAGGCGACAAAGATAAACAGGCTCCAGGGCACCAGCCACAGCCAGCAGGTGACCAGGAAGTGGATGCCCCACTGCGCGAAGCCGCGCAGGCCCAGCACCAGCTCCTTTTTGCTGCTCTCGAAGGTGGCACCGAGGCCCCAGCTGAAGGGGTCGTCCTTCTTCACCGCCGCGCGCTCCGACAGCTCAACGGTGATCGTGCTGCGGTTGATGCGGTCGGCCAGGGTCGTCAGCTGGTCCTCGACGCGCTGGATCTCGTTGCTCACCTCGCTGAGGCGCTGCTCGGTATCCAGCAGCATGCGATAGCCCTCACCCAGCCCGCGCTTGCGCTGGACCTCGACACTTTCCTCCAGCAGCTTGCGCAGCGTCGCCTCCTGCACGGTCAGGGTCTTCAGGCGGCTGATCGAGGAAACATAATCCTGCGAAACATCTTCGGAGCCCAGCTTCTGGCTGGCCACTTCGCCGACCGCCAGCAGGGCCTCAAAGGCCTCGAAGAAGCGCTCGTTGGGCACGCGCAGGGTAATGAAACCGCTGTACATGTTGTCGCCGCTTTTGGCGATGTCGGCGTTGGTCACCGTGCCGCCGTACTGGCGGGCCAGATGCGAAACCTTCATCCGCGCCGGCTCGAAGTCATCAACCAGCAGGCTGATCTCGCCGCTGCGGATTAGGTACTTTTCGTCGACCTGGTTGTCCGCGGCATAGGCCGCCGGGCTGAGCCAGGCATTCAGGCGGGCCAGCTCATCGCCAGCGCCCGCCAGCAGCGGACTGGCCGTGATGTCGCCGAAGTCCGGGGCCTTCGATGCCGGTGCAGCGGCATCGCTGCTGGACAGCGTGCCATCGGCCATTTCAGTAGCCGTTGGAGTACGGTACTGGGCATCGTAGTTTGAGTTGGAAATTTCGCCGGCCGGCCGGCCGACTTTCTTGTCCACGCCGGAGTCGAGGGTCATCGAGGGCTGACCGGCGTTCATATCGCTGCTGCCCTTGCCCCCGCAGGCCTGGAAGACCAGGCTCAGGGCCGCCAGAGACAGGATCAGCATTCCCCCCAGAAGAACACGATAAAGATGCACACGACGCATTCGACACCTCCCAGACATGCATCAGGACGAAAGCGCGAGGCTCACGTTGCGCCGCGGTATCGTGACTTTGTGGACGATTCGCCTGCTGGTCTGGACTGGGTTGACAGACTCTGGTAGTGCGGGTCGCTGTGGCACTGTCGCTTTCGGTCGCCCTGCACTACTCCCTGGATCTGCCGATATCACATCTGCGGGAAGCGCCTGGCGCTTTACCCGAGGCTGTCCTCCGGGACGGCTGAGGCGGGGGCCTTCGGGCCCCTGCCCGCAAACTGCACAGCAGCGGCGTGCAGCTTAGCCCTTGAAGTCCAGGGGCTCGAAGCTGGCATAGGGCTTGTTCAGCACCAGCAGCACCTTATCCGCCGGGCCGGCGCGATTCTTCAGCACATCCAGCACAGCGAACTCACTGTCGAGGTGCTTGAACTCCTCGGTGGCGCGGCGCTGCTTTTCAATTTCCGCCAGCCGGGCCTGCCAGAGCTGGGCCTCGCCGTTGGCGCTGCCACCGCCGGAGGCATAGAAGCCGCGCAGGGACTCAAGGCTCGCGCCCGCACGGTGGAGCATCATCAGGGTGTCGGCGAACTGCGTGTCATGGAACAGCGCGGCCATCGACTGGTTGCGCTCACCGGCGCCGCTCTGCTGCTCGGGGCCCATCGCGCAAATGCGCTGGTCGTAGTACTCCATCGTCGCCAGCACGGCGATGTCCAGCTCGCGGGCGATGGCTTTCAGCCGCGCGGTCAGCATCTGCACATCCAGGTCGGCGCGGGCCGCCGTCAGTTCCAGCTCTGCGCCCAGGCTGGAGGCCGAGGCATTGGTGCGCAGCACCGCCAGCAGAAGCTGCAGCGAATCGATCACCAGCAGCACCGAGCCGCCGCCGGAGCTGCGCAGCTGCTCGCGGCGCTGGTGCAGCAGCTCGGCCAGGCGGGTCAGGCTGGCGGCGGCGCTGCCCTCCAGGATCGTGATGCGGTCCGCCACCTTCATGTAGTTCTCATATGCGGCAAAGATGCGCTGGTTGAATTCCTTGTCCTCGTAAAGCTCGCGCGGCCGGTGGCGATGGCGGTCGATCTCATAAATCGGTATCCGTCCGAAGGAGGCCAGGCCGCGCTTAAACTGCTCTTCCACGCCGCGCTGCAGGCCGGCAAAGACCACATGCGCGCCGGACTCGACCACTGCATGGTTCATCATTTGCAGGGCCAGGGTTGAAGTGCCGGAGCCGGGGTAGCCGGCCAGCACGTGCAGGTCGCCCGGGTGCAGGCCGCCGGCCAGCAGTGCGTTAAGCTGCGGTGAGGGCGTGGCGATGAACTGGCGCTGTTCGTCAAAGAGGCGCTTGAGCAGGGCCGGGGCGAGCTGGCGCAGGCTGGAAGCCTGGCTCTCGACGGCGGATGTGCCATAGAAAAGCGAAGAGATGGTGTCCTTGTCGCGGCGCGTGGCCTGCTGCAGCGAGTCCACGATGCTCTGGTAAAAGCTGCGGGCCCGCGGCGCGGGGATGGCCCAGGCCTCGCGGGTGGGCAACTCCGGGCGCATCTGGCTGTATTCGCTGAGACGCTGGTAGGACAGTTTCTTGAAAGCGGTATAGCTCAGGCGGATCTTGTAGGTCTCGCGAGGGTCGCTGGAGACCAGTGTGCCGGGGATCTGGCTGAGGTAGTCATAGCGGTAAGCGCCGAAGTCCACCTGCCCGCGCAGGCCGGGGGCCTGCTCACCCGCGGGGTCAAGGCCCAGCAGGGCGCGGGTCATGCGGCGATAGATCTCCGGGAGGCGCGCCGAAGGCTGGGCGCCGAAGACGCCGCTGTCCACCTGGACTTCCAGCTCGCGGCCGGCGTAATAGACCGTCACCGCTTCATAAGGGACGTCGAAGTCTTCCTTGAGCTTTTCCACCAGGTCAATCGTCTGGTTGATCGCGTGCACGATCTCAGCGCTGGTAGAGGCGTTAAAGACAAAGAAGTAGTCGCCAAAGACCTTCAGCCGGCCTTCAGAGCCGGCAGCGCGAATCTCGGCAAGGTCGGAAATGCTGTAGCGGAAATGGCTGGCCCAGGCCTGGGTGCGGTACTGCTCGGCAAAGCGGGGCAGTTCCTCAGCCTCGATAATGACGCCGCGGCCGCTGCCTTCCTGTTCACGGAAACGGAAGTGTGCGGGCAGCAACTCAGGAGAGGACTTGTCCGGGCGCGCGAAATGGCCGATCTCAACGAAGCGGTAAGATCCCGCAGCCGCCGTATCTGCGGGGCTGGGAAAGACGGGATTCCCTGCACCCTCGCCGCGGCTGTCCTGACTGTAGCGCTCAGCGTCCATGGGCCCCTTTGTCGCCGGCATCAGCCCTGCCATCAGGCTGGGCCCTGATTCTACCACTTCAGCGCCTTAATGTGACAGTCACGCTGCCGCAGAGCAGGACTTTGAAGCAGGGTATCCGGCGCGGGCCTAGTTCAGGCGCAGCATGCCGGGCTTCAGGTCCAGCTTGTTGAGGAATACGTCGTAGTTCTGCTCGGAGATCAGGTCGCCGCTGGACCGGATCATTGCCGCGATGCAGCCCTCCAGCACATTCATGCCGAAGCTGCGGCCCTCGATCACCGGCGTGGTAGTGATCAGCCAGGAAAGGCCAAGGCTGCGCAGGCGTTCCTGGTCCTTCTCCGTCGTGGTGTTGGTCAGCACCACTTTGCCATCCAGACGGGGGGGGAGGTTGCGGCTGATGTAGTGGAAGTCGCCGCAGATCCAGTCGGCCCAGGTGAAGTAGTCGGCGAAGCGCGGCTTATGTTCCTTCTGCTTGTCGCCGGTCGGATAGAGCACCTGGAAGGGCAGGCGGGTGACGATGGGGGCCAGCACATTGGCGAACTGCTCAAGGCGTCGCAGCTTGTGGATCGCAATCGGGATGCCCAGGGCGAACATCAGGTCGCCAAAAACAACCTCGCCAGCGCTTTCGGAAAGGGCCGTGGCCATGCCGAAGCGGTCGACACCGGAAACCAGCAGCGCGCGGGCGCCCTTCAGGGCCGGCGGGTTATCTCCGCCGGGCGGCAGGGTGGCCAGCCAGCGCACCATGCGGGGCTCGAGGAGCTGTTTAAGGACAGATCCGTCCACCACCGGCGTGATCTTCGCCTGACGGGCCAGGCGCATGGCGTCGCGGATGGCCCATTTCCTGCGGCCGGCCACAAGGTATAGGTCGATGCCGCCCAGACCAATGGCATCAACCTTGCCGTCGAGCTCGGCAATCAGGGCCATGGCGCGCTGAAAATCGCCGTCAGTGCCGACGCGGGAAAGCTCGATCTCATGCCCCAGAAAGCTGGCGCGGCTGGTCTTGTCGCGGGCGCTGGAGCCGAGGCTGACGGAAACGACCTTCAGCATGGAGCGCGATTATACGCCTGCGCCTGACGCCAAATTACCTGCAGCGGCCCGCGCGGCGCAGATCTGTCGCTGCACCTCAATAGCGCAGCAGCGCCGCCGCCTCGGCCTCGCCAGGCAGCTCTTCGGGCTGCGCCAGATAGGCCCGGCCGCCCTGGCGCAGGGTGCTGGCCAGCGCCAGCTCAAGCAGGTCGGCCTCGAGCGCCGGCCCTCCCGGCAGCTCCGGCAGAGCCTGGCGGCTGTCCATGTCTATCCGGCCGCGGATCTGGCCCGCCGGCGTCACAAAGAGGGTCTCCACGCGTCCATCCAGCGCCGCCTGGACCAGCGGCAGCCTCTGGGCCTCCGCCCTGCCTGTGCCAAGCCCGGCGTGCAGTTTCTCCAGCGCCTGCCGGCGCGGCAGGCCGAGCTGCTCAGCCACCAGGGGCAGAGCGCATCGCTGCAGCTCCTCCGCGCTTAGATGCTCCGGATTACCGGCAACGATTCCGGCTGCAATGTGCGGATAGCTCAGGCGCTGGCGCAGCATGTGGGCCAGCTCCTGAGTCCCCGCGATCACCAGCGGAGCCTTCTCGCCGTTCAGTTCAGTATCCAGTGCCTGGGCCACGCGCAGTGCGAAGTGTTCCTGGGCCAGTTCCTCGCGGCTGCTGGCATCCGACTGGCCGTAAAAACGCGCCTGCGAACCGCTGCCCCGGCTGTAGAAGCCAAGGTAGCGCTCACGCTGGCTGAACTGCTCGTTCTGGGCCAGACTTTGCGGCGCATCTGCCAGCGGCTCCGTCAGGCAGCCGCTCTCCGTGCAGCGCAGAAGGCGGATTTCCTTCTCGCTGAGGGCCAGCACAAAGAACTTCTGATCATCTGCCAGCAGCGGCAACAGGGGTCGCAGATGCGCGTAGTCATCCAGAACCAGCTGCTCCTGGAGATTCAGCGGCAGTTGATAGCTGCGCAGGAAGCCCGGCGCTATGAACAGGGCCAGGCCCTCATCCTGCTGCAGCCAGAAGTTCTCATCGGCCGCCAGCCGCCGCGCGGGCTCAAGCAGGGCCGCGGCATCGCCTTTGGCAAGGCCGCCTGTCACGAGCTTCAGCTCGGCCTGGTCCAGCATTCCGCGCAGCCTCAAAGGATCCTGCTGCTTGTCGGGGCCACTGGGGTGGGTGGGAAGGAATATACTCAGCACTGGCCGGTTTGGCTGCTCGAGCAAGACTGCGGCTTCCACAGAACTAAAGCGTTCCATAGTGCACCTCCCGCTGTGACTAATACCAGGCGGGAGGCAGCAATGTTCTGGCCCTCTCGGCGTTGAGAGCCGCTCTCAGCTTAGCGGCGCAGCCAGGAGGGCTTGTAGCCAGGGTCAAGCATCCACACTTCGTTCTCTGCCGCGCGGGAAAGCGAGTGCTTCGGGTTGACTTCCACCAGCTTCAGCCAGGTCTGGATTGCCTCAGGATTGCGGCCCAGGTTCTTATAGATGAAGCCAAGCTCGAAGAGGACGTGGACATCTTCGCCGTGCTCGGCCAGCAGCTGGCTGAGCAGCTTCTCCGCTTCGTCATAGCGCCCGTTGTCAAACAGAGCCGAGGCCAGGGAAGCCTGGTTCGCGGGGGTAGGGCTCTGCTGGTAGCGCTGCTCCGCCTGCTGCAGCGCCTTTTGTTTGCGGCCGTGGTCCACCGTGGTGGCGTTGGCCTTCGCGTCCCCATAGAGCCTGTAGTTACTCATACCTTTTCCTCACCAGATCCGCCGGTACTAGCCAGAGCTGTACCAAAGATGTTACCCCGCCCGGCGCCTGCATACAAAAAATGCCATGCTCGCGCGGGCCGTCTCCAGCCAGTGAATTAGACGGAGCTGTTCCCGGCAGGTTTCAGGTGCCCGCCGAAAGCAGCAGATATTAGCTTATTCGGCTTGCGGACTGAAACTCTGTAGCCCTCTCCTTCCTCAAAAGGCTGTCCGCAAGACGGATGGACTGGGGGTCAAGGAGTCGATGATGAGAGGAAAATGGATTGCCATCGCCGCTGTATCCAGCCTGGCGGCTATCGGCCTGGGCGTTGCGGCCTATGCCGCCGCGGGCGGCCAGGAGTCGGCGGCAGGCGAAAAGTGGCAGGGCCGCCGCGGCAAAGTGCTCTACGGCGAGCTGACGCAGGCGGGCGCGACAAGCTGGACGATCAAGCCTGAGCTGCCACCGAAGCTGAAGGAGCGGCTGGAATCCCGGGCCGCGGAGAAGGGGATTGAGCTGCCGGCACTGCCGGATAGCGTGACCGTGCAGCTTGGAAGCGACAGCCGCTTCTGGCTGAATGGCGAGGCCGCTGCCGCCGGGGACTTCAAGGCCGGCGAGGACGTCGTTGTGCGCCTGGACAAGAGCTGGAAGGAAAGCGGCGCCTCGGTGCTTGGCGCCGCCGATCCGCAGAGCGCCCGCAACTATGTGCTGGCGAAGATGGGACATGGCGACGGTCAGGGCGGCGGCCGGGGCGCTAAGCACGGCAAGGGCGAGCGTGGCGGCCCCGGCGGCCACCGTGGACCGCGCATCGCCTTTGGCGAGGTCACTGCTGTCAGCGCTGACAGCATCACGATCAAGCCGGAGCTGCCGGACTTTGTGAAGCAGATACATGAAGAGCGCCAGAAGGAGCGTCAGGAACGCCAGGAGGCGCGCGGTGGCGAGGGTGGCAAGGGCAAGGGTCCGAAGGAACCGCGCGAGCTGCCGGATTCCCTAACCTTTAAGCTCTCAGACATGACCGTCTTCGTGGTTAACGAAGGCGAGAAGGACAGCAACCCCTTCAAGGTCGGCGACAAAGTCGGCATCCTGCCTGCCCCTCCCCCCGGCGGACCGCGTGGCGGACGCGAAGGCGGCCATGGCCGCAAGGGCCACGGTGGTCCTGAGAGCGAGGACGGCCCGGACATGCAGGGTCCGCCCCCCGGTGGGCCTGAGGCCGAAGGCGCTGCCCCCCGCGAGATCGAAGCCATGGTCGTCAGCGACTACGCCAGCGCCGAGGCCCGCATGAAGGAGCGCAGGGAGAAGCGCGGCCAGAAGCGCGACGGCCAGAAGCGCGACGGCCAGGCTGAGAACGGCGGCAAGGGCGAGGGGAACAACTAGGTCAACTTCTGCCGCTGAGAGTTCATTCCTCACGGCTTAATCTGGCTGGGGCGGGAGCAATCCCGCCCCTTTTGTTTCACGCCGTGCCAGTGCATCGCCCGGGCGCGGCGACTCTTACTGCTCTTCCTGCGCGGCGTTTGATACACGTTCCAGCTTCAGCAGCTTGATCCGGTTGCCCTGTACCTTCAGCGCCGTGATCTTCACGCCGGGGTTCATCTCGTTACCCTCAAGCAGCAGCTCGTCGCCCACGCGGACACCCCGGCCGAGCCTTTCCATCAGCAGGCCGCCTATGGTGCTGGCCTCCACATCCTCCAGCTCGAGGCCTTCCAGCTCTGGCAGCTGGTCCACCCGGGCCCGGCTGGAGACTATGGCGTACTCGTCAGTGCGCCGCAGGATGTCCACGTTCTGCGCGGAATCGAACTCGTCGGTGATATCCCCGACCAGCTCCTCCAGAATGTCCTCCAGGGTCACAATGCCGGCTGTGCCGCCGTGCTCGTCAACCACCACCGCCATGTGGCTGGAGGCGGCCTGCAGTTCGCGCAGGGCATCAACGATGCTCTTGGAATCCGGGAAGAAGAGGATCTGGCGCATCATGGGCAGCAGGGACTCAACCGCCCAGCTGTCCAGCGGGTCCTTGCCCTGGGTGCCAACCTTCGTGGCATGCCGCACCAGGTCCTTCATCAGCACCACGCCGATCACTTCGTCAATGTCCTCGTGGAAGACCGGCAGGCGCGAGAAGCCGCGCTGGCTCATCAGCTCCAGGGCCGCGCCGATCAGCGTGGTATCCGGCACGGCGGCCACATCCACCCGGGGGGTCATCACCTCGCGCAGGTCTGTGGAGCTGAAATCCAGAGCCTCGCGGGCCACCTGGGCGTCAATGCTGTGCAGCTCTCCGCCCTTCTGGGCCAGCACCAGCGCGGTGGACAGCTCAGCGCGGGAGACGCTGGTCTCCATGGCGTTCTTGCCACCCGAGAGGCGGTTAACCAGGGGCAGCAGCGCCACCTCCAGCAGCCAGCTGAAGGGCGACAGGACGGTCTGGAAGAAGGCCGCCGGCACGGCCAGCAGGCGCGCCAGGCGGATGCCGGAAACCGCCGCCACGGTCTTGGGCAGCAGCTCGCCAAAGACAGTCTGCAGCACAGTCATGGCTACGGCGGCGATCATGGTGGCCTGGGCTGTAGAGACCAGCTGCCGGGCCTCGACCAGATAACTGATGCACCAGCCGGTGAACCAGGCCGCCAGGCCCATGGAGGCCAGGTTGTTGCCGATCAGCATTGTGGTCAGCAGGCGCTGAGGCTTGGAGCGCAGGCGCTGCAGGATCTTCGCGCTGCGCGAGCCCTTGCGCGCCTCGGTCTCCGCGGCCAGCGGGTCCAGGGCCATGATGGCGATCTCGCCGGAGGCGAAGAAGGCCAGCGCGAGCAAGCCGGCCAGGACAATCAGGAGCATCACCAGCAGCTCAGCGGACATAGGCGGCGCGGGCCGCACTCACCTCCGGTCCGGCAGGGGAGCCAGGTTCTCGCGGCGGTGCGTCCGCGGGCAGGCAGCTATCCATGGGCCGATTGTAGCAGCGCGGCAAATGCAGCCTTAGCGGGCTCACTTCTTGAAGAAGAGATAGACCGCGGTGGCGGCCAGCAGGACGCTGAAGGACTTGCGCACAATGAGGGGGTCAATGCTGTTGGAGAGCCGGCCGCCGAAATAGCCGCCGGCGAAGATACCCAGGCCCAGCGCGGCGACGGCATATAGGTCAATTCGCACCGCCGGGTTCTTCCAGTACTGCAGGAAGCCAAGCGCCACGACAGGCAGACACAGCACGCCAAGGCTGGTGCCCTGCGCCCGGAGCTGGTCATAGCCAAAAAAGAGCACCAGGGCCGGGATCATGATGATTGCGCCGCCCACTCCCGCAAAGCCGGAGAGCAGGCCGGCAAAGAGCCCCAGCGCCAGCAGACCCAGATAGATAAGCATTGTCTATTGTGGCACTTGGGCCGCCAGTTGCCTTGCGGGACGGCATTCTGCTTGAAGCAGAGTCACATGGATATAGACATAAGTACAGACCTGCAGCAGCAATAAGCGCTGCCGGATGTTGAAATTTCTCTGAACTTCACCGCAGCCCGGCTAGTCTCTTCAAAAGTATGGGTACAAATTGTTGATAACTCGCCGATGTATGTACTGAAGGCGGGTCATCAGCCGGGGGCTGAAAGACGAGGAGGATCGCAATGAAGAAGGCAAAGACGATCAAGGCGTCCCGCAAGGACAGGGAAGCTCGCCAGCCCTTCAGTCAGCTGCTGCCCAGCGCCGCGCCCCCGCTGCTGCTCAGGCAGGCCTGGCCCGCCGATGCGCAGTGGCTGGCCTTCTGGGCCCGCCAGGAGCAGCTGATGCTGGAGCACGGTCTGCTCGGCCCGCAGGCTGCTGAAGCGCTGGGGGAGTAAGCTCTATAGGCATCAGCACAGCCGGCCAGGTTGAGCTGGCCTGCCTGCCCCAGCCGAGGGGCCAGGCCAAGGATCAGTACTTAGCTGGCGAGGTGATGACCTTCAGGGCTCGACTCGTCTAGAATCACTGCGTGACTAAGCGAGGGTTGAGTTTCCCGCTGCGGCGGGGCCAGGAGTCGATTGACGCGCGCCGGATTGTCATCTGGCGTATGCTGGGCCTGTGTCTGCTGAGCCTTGGGCTGTCTGGGCTGAGCCTGCTGCTGCCAGCTTCCGCGCGAGCCGCCGTGAACCTTAAGACGGCTGCCTGGGCCACCCGCGGCGATTACATCGAGATTGTGCTGGGCTTTGACGCCAAGTCGCCGGCCTACAGCGAGTCCTTCCGCTATGACCCCGACCGTTATGTGCTTTCCCTGACTGGCTGCCAGCACGCGCTGCCCAAAGAGGCCAGCGACAAGCTGGCGGCGATTGCCCACCCGCTGCTGTCCAAGATCAGCGTGCGCAACGGCGGTGAAAACTGCGAGCTGGGCTTCTACCTAAGCCTCGCCGTCCACCCCTTCATCCGCACTGAAGACAAGAACCTGATCCTGCGCTTCTATACCGCGACCCGCATGGAGCGCAACACCACCCTGGCCCCCGGTGTAAGCCTGACCGAAAAGGGCATCACCCGCGGCGGTGAGAACCTGGCGGCCTATATCGTGCGCATTGACCGTTCCGCGCTGAGCGGCGAAGGCGCTGCGCAGCTCTACAGCGTCTCCGGCGACCGCTATGACCGCAAGACCCGCCTGCGGGCCCCCAGCAGCTATGCCCGCAAAGAGCGCGCGGAAGTGGTAATCAACGGCGGTTTCTTCGGCAAGCAGGGCCAGCATCTCTCCACCCTGGTGGAGAAGGGCCTGATGCGTGCCACCGGCGTCTATCCGACGCGGCCGATGCTGGTGGTCAGCGACAGCGGCGAGGTGCTGATCGGCCGCTACAACGTGGTCACCGCGCTGGTCTATACCGACCCGAAGGGCGAAGAGAAGCGCCTGACCGTCAACGCCAAGAACTATCCCTTCCAGCAAAGCAAGGTAATGGTCTACGACCAGGACTACCCGATCGAAACCCTGCCGCAGGAAGCGATGTTCTATTACCTGCTGCGCAACCACAAGATCGAGTATCACGGCAGCAACACCAAAGGGCTGACACTTGGCGAGGGCGTATTGCTGCTTGCCACGGACATCATCCCGGAGGCCAACCCGCTGCAGGACGTGCCGGACGGCAGCTCTGTCGCGCTGGAGACCAAGCTGACGGACGAGACGGGCCGCAAGCTGCGGGCCGAGAGCGCCATAGGCGGGGCCCCGATGCTGGTCGAAAACGGCCAGGTGGAGATCAGCGTGGCCGAGGACAAGGTCCAGGCCGATATCGCGAAAAGCGAGCGCTCGCGCACGGCGGTCGGCCTGACCAAGGGCGGCACCCTGCTTCTGGTAGTGGTCAAGGAGACCGAGGGTCAGAACTACGGTGGCCTGACACTCAAGGCCCTGGCCGAGCTGCTTATCAGTGAAGGCACGGTAACGGCGATGAACCTCGACGGCGGCGGATCCTCCGCGATGGTCGTCGCCGGGCACGTGCTGAACTGCGAAGAGGCCGAGCAGCGCCCCGTGAGCAACGCCCTGGTGCTGAAGCTGGCTGGCCCCCAGGGCGGGTCCTGACCCTCCGAGCCTCTCTCGGGCTCCTGACTGAACTGCCCGGCTTTTCTGGTAGTCTTATATGTGTGCCGCCGGGCTGAGGTCCGCTGCGGCCGGGGGTATTGCCATGACCGCTTACTCGCATCTGCTTAAGGGACTCGCCCTGGGCGCCCTGTCCTGTGGTTTACTGGCCGTCCTGCCTGAAGGCGCCGAGGCCCGTGAACGCTCCGGCCGCCGCTCCGAGCGCCGCAGCGAGAGCCGCCATGATTCCCGCTCCGAGCGCTACAGCGATGACTGGGGCTACCGCGCCTTCATCCCCGACGGTGGCGGCGGGCGTGTCTACTATGGCGATCCTGATGGCTACAGCAACGGCAATATCTACGGCTGGAACAACGGCTGCTATGACGAAGGCTGGAACCACGGCAATCGGCCCTGGCGGATCTACCGCTATGGCGACCGCTATGACAACTACGGCAACGGCCTGTCCATCAGCCTGAACGGAGACAACTTCTCGCTGAACTACCGCCGCCGCGGCCGCCCGATCTACTCCGCCCCGGACTGCGCCGAGTATGGCTACTATGGCCGCGGGCGCTACGATTCGGCGACTTATGTTTACGGCGACGGCCCGATCGTCATCGACGGCCGGGGCAGGGATTATGATTACACCCGCCCGCCCCAGGATTACAGCGGGGATGTCTACTACGACTACAGCCGGCACGAAGACAACGACACGACCTACAACTACTACGACTCGCCGGTGCAGCCCCGCGAGCAGCCCAGCCGCTATATCGAGACCCCGGCCTATGGCCCGCAGCTGCCGGAAAGCGATGCTGCTGAACGCCCGCAGCGTGCCGTCGGCCTGCGCTTCCATGACCAGACCCGTCTGGCCGCGCATGACGGCGACTGGCGCCTTTCAATCGTCGAGGGCAAGCTTTATGCCGCCCGCGGCAAGGGCAAGGGCCAGCTTGTGGCCAGCGGGGTGGACGGCGACTTTGGCGCCTATGCCTATAACAGCGGTGGTCTGCTGAGCCTGGTCTACCGCTCCGGCGGCGACGTCTACGCCTCCAGCCAGGACCCGGAGGGCCGCTGGCTGGCCGAGGGCCTGCCCTATAACGTGGACTTCCGCGCCGAGAACAGCCTGGGCCTGGTTGGCGGCGATCTGTGGTTCACCTTCAGCGCCACTGACGGCCTGCGCTATGTGGTGGTCCTGCGTGATGGCGTCTGGAGCGAGCTGGGCTCTGCCAGCGGCGGACGGCGCTAGAGCACCGTCCACCTTTTCTGCACCCTGGTCAGCTTGAGCTGAAGCTCATTCAGTGCGCGCTGCTGCGCCAGGTATCTGACGCAGCGGACTTCGACATCCCGGGGAAGAGCGGGTTAAGCCCCAGACAGCGTTCACGGAATGCAGCGGCGGCGGCCCTCTCGCCCTGCTCCGCATAAACCTCTGATGCGAGGCCGTAGAGGCCGGGGGTGGTGTAGGGCGTGGCCAGGCACTGTTCCAGCACCCGCCGGGCATCAGCGCTGCGGCCGGCCTTCAGATAAGCCTCGGCGAGCTGCTCGGCGGCCAGGCCGGCGGGACGCGCTTCGTAGTTCTGCTCCGCCAGACTGCAGAGCTTCTGCATATCAGTCTCGAAGCTGAGGCTGTGGCTGAGCATATGTCCCATGGCCGCTTCCGGAAGCTGCTCCACCTGCCGCTCCCACAGCGCTCGCGACTGCCGGACCAGCTTCTCGCCCCGGGCCTTAAGCTGCGGGTCAGAGCTGCTCTCAGCGGCTTCAAGGTAAAGCGCGGCCAGGCGGTCCATCAGTTCGGGATGACCGCTCTGCTCTACGCATTCCTCCAGCAGGGCCGTGGCCTCCGCCCGGCGGCCCTGGAGCTCATAGACCTCGGCGATGTGTTCGCGGATCAGCCACCAGTTGCCGACTTCCTGCTGCGCCGCTTCGAAGTACTCCAGCGCCTCGGCATAGCGGCCGCTCTCCATGTGCATGGCACCGCGCTGCAGCTTCAGCCAGGCCTTCAGCTGGGCCTGGTCCGGCTCGACATACTGCTCGCTGAGCTGCAGCAGCGCCAGGGCTTCCTGCCAGCCGCCGGTGCGCAGGTGATACTCCGCCAGGAAGCTGAGCGTGCTGGACTGCGGTGCCAGGGCCGCGGCCGCGCGGTACTGCTTCAGGGCCTCTGCGTAATCCCCGCTGTGGAAGGCCACCTCGCCGCGCAGGGTGGCGATGGCCGCGCGCTCGAGACCCGAGAGGCCCACCTTGCGCTCGGCACGCTCTAGGTAAGGCTCAACCTGACTCAGGCGGTGGATGCTCATGTTGTAGCGCGCCGCCAGCAGGTTCGGCCCTGAGCCTTCCGGCGCAATGGCGAAGGCCTCGTCCAGCAGCTTGCCGATGCTCAGATAGTCCGCGAACTGGCCGCTGAGGCCCACGCGCTCCATCAGCAGGCCGGCGAGGCGCTCGCGCTTGAGCCAGTCCCCCGGCTGCTGGTCGACCAGCTTTTGCATGCCGGCGATCCGGCCGTCGACATCACTCAGCAGGGCCGCATAGTCCGCCGCCGGGGCGCAGGCGCTGCAGCCCGGCTGCTGCGCAGCGCTGCGCTCTTCCGCCGCCGCTTCAGTGCTGCCGCTCAAGCGAAGGCAGGCCAGCGCGGCCAGCAGGAGAAGCACTGCCAGGCTAAGGGCGCGGGGCCGCAGGCCGGGAATCTTTTCTTTAGCGTTACGCAACATATCGCACCTCGAAGTGAAGATGGGAGGCTGCGGCAGGAGCAGCCTCCCGCAAGCGCATCAGCCCGCTGCAGGAGCGGTCCGGATGGCAGTCCGGCCGGTCGGGCTAATGTGGGTCGGCAAGGTAGGGAAAGCCGGGCTTGAAAGGCACGTCGTTGGCCGGCGGGTTCAGCGGCAGGTCGCTGAAGGTGCTCAGGTCCTGGCCGTTGGTGCCCAGCTTGAGCAGCACCGCCGCCAGGGTGATGTCCACCACCGGGTCAGTCAGCTTGCGGCCATTGGGATAGCCCGTGGGCTGGTCCGGGTTGTACTTGATCGTGTCCGGCACGATGACCGGGCCGGCCTGGGCCAGGGTTTCCTCAACCGTGGCCGGGGTCAGCGCCAGGCCCGTCAGGTCATCGTCCAGCGCGCTGTGCAGGTCGGTCACGCTGTCGGTAATCTCGCCTACCCACATGCCGGCGGCGTCCTGCACCGGGTTGGAGGCGTTGTAGCTGTCGCGGATTGGCGCGCTGCCAAGGCCCGCACTGGCCGCGATGCCGGCAGTGCCGGCCTCGACCGCGGCATGGCGGTCAATCTGGGTATAGGCCGCAGGCGGATCAGTGGCGAAGACAAAGTTGTCCTCGGGTTCGCCGCCGTCGCCGTTGCTGCAGGCGGGCATCAGCAGGGCCGCGGCCAGCAGGGCCAGCAGCAGGGCATGGGGGAAGTTGAATTCAGGGCTCTTCATGCTTAATCCTCCTTCCGGGACGCGGTGGCCCAGAACTGCAGGTTGTTGCTGCCGCTGCGGATCTCGCTTGTCGGCATTTCAATTGCCACCGCGGTGACATTCAGGCCGGCGAGGAAGTCGCGGCTGCTGGTGATGCTCAGGGTGCCTGTGGCAAGGGTGTCCAGATAGCCCTGGGCATCAAAGAAGAATGGGTCGTCGCTGTGGCCGGCCCAGACCCGCGCGCCGCCACCAGCATCCAGCACGGTCTCGACAGGCCCTTCAACCGTGCCCGGGACACCGGGCACGTTTTCAAACTGCACGCCCACAGCACCGGCGTTGTTGCGGCCGAAGCGCCAGCGCAGCTGGATGTCGCTCTGGTTGTCGCCGTTGTTGTCGATGTGCAGGGTGTAGAGCGCGTCCTCGTTGTAGACACCCTCGCTGTCCGGCTGCGGGCGGCTGTCGTTAAAGCCGGCCCAGCAGACGATGGCCGTGGTCTCGCCCCCGCCGGAATCAAAGACATACAGGTCCGTGATGTCCATCGAGGCATCCGCCTTGACCAGCGGGGATTCGTCGTGGTCTGAGGCCTGGATGCGGGTCGCCCACCAGCCGCCGGCAACGCAGAGCGCGCAAAGGCTGAAGGCAAGTCCGATCCTGAGGCCGATTTGCTTGTGCATAGAGTCCTCCGGGCTTTTGGCGGCTGGAGCAGCAGCGCCGCCTGTGCTGGGGATTATCCAGATTCGCGGCAGTAAAGTCAAGTATCCATGACATAAATTTTTGTGTAATGACATCAATACAAGAGTGCTGCCATAATTCTGATCCGCCTTGGCGGAACTGTGAAAGGCCGGAGAATTGCCCGTAGCGGGCCCGCCAATCCCGGCTGCGGGGCCTACAATCTTGCCCCGGCAGACAGGCTGCCGAGGGGGTATCCCATGAAGCTGCGTTCAATCCGTGAAGCTGATCTGAAGGGCCGCAGGGTCCTGACCCGTGTTGATTTCAACGTCCCGCTTTCTGCTGGCGAGGACGGCTCCGCCCATGTCGCCGACGACACCCGCATCCGCGCCGCTGTCCCGACACTGGCCTATATGCTGCAGCAGGGCGCGCGCCTGATCCTCTGCTCGCACCTCGGCCGGCCCAAGGGCGTGGACGACCATCTGCGCCTGGGGCCGGTGGCACCGGTGCTGGAGGAGCTGCTCAGCGCCGAGCTGCAAAGCGCCGGCGCCGCCCCGGTCCGCGTGCTGCGCCTTGGCGACTGCATCGGCCCGGAGGTTGAGGCTGCCATCGCTGCTGCCGCGCCGGACGAAGTGGTCCTGCTGGAGAATCTGCGCTTCCATCAGGGCGAAGAGGCCAACGACCCTGATTTCGTCTCCGCCCTGGCACAGCTGGCTGAGATCTACTGCTCGGATGCCTTTGGCACCGTGCACCGGGCCCACGCCTCCACCGAGGGTGTGGCCCACAGGCTGCCGGCCTATGCCGGCTTTCTGGTGGAGAAAGAGGTCGCGGCCCTCAGCCGCATTGTGGAGAACCCGGCCAAGCCCTTTGTGCTGGTGATGGGCGGGGCGAAGATCAGCGACAAGATCGAGCTTCTGGAGAACCTGATCCCCAAAGCCGACCGCGTGCTGATCGGCGGGGCGATGGCCAATACCTTCCTGCGCGCCCAGGGCTTTGAGACCGGTGCCAGCCTGGTGGAGGAAGGCCAGCTTGACACGGCGCGCCGCCTGATCGCCCTGGCTGATTCGCGCGACACACTGCTGCTGCTGCCGGTTGACTACATCGTCACCGACGATGTGCGCAACCCGCGCCGCGTCGACACACGCCTGGCGCATGAGATCCAGCGCGGCGACAGCGCCGCCGACATCGGCCCCAAGACGGCGTCCTCCTATGCCGACGCCATCAGCGATGCGGCCACGGTCTTCTGGAACGGTCCGCTGGGCGTCTTTGAGGTGCAGCAGTTCAGTGCCGGCACCCTGGCTATCGCCAACGCCCTGGCCTCCATCTACGACAGTGCGATGACCGTGATCGGCGGCGGGGAAAGTGTGGAGGCCGCCAACCGCGCCGGCGTGGCCAGCCGGATCCACCACATCTCCACCGGCGGTGGCGCCAGCCTGGAGTATGTCGGCGGCGCGGAGCTGCCTGGAATCCAGGTGCTGCGGGCGGACTAGCAGGCCCAGCGGATACTGCGCAGGCCTGAATATGCCCACTGGCGTGTTAGTTAATGTCTATTGAGGAGCAGCCTCAGCGCGGTTAGAGTATGCCGCCCCACAAGCGGGGCGGCAATCTCTGCAGCGCCTGCCGCGGCGTCTGCGTGAACCTGGAGGCCGCGGCCCCTGCCGCGAAACATGATGCGCAAGCTGCTGAACACGAGCCTGTTGCTCGCCTTTATCCTCTTGTCCTGCCTGGGCCTTGGCGCCTGCGGAGCAGCTTCCGATCCGGATAGTCGCAGCACAGCGCCGGCCGGGAATCCTGCGCCCATGGCGGATGTCGATGTCGCAGGCGGCCTGCCAAGCTGGCCCAGTCCCGGCGAGCTGCCGCGCCACAGCAGCGGCGGACCTGAGGACTATCAGCGCTTGGTGACTGCGGACAGCTACAACTTCAACCTGCCCTACAGCAAGGTCAGCAGCGGCGGGGGCGGGGGCAAGACCGCATCCTCCCTGGGGTCAAGCCTCCTATTCAGTCCGGCTGCGCCGGCCGGGGCGCAGGGCCTGAGCGGCGCTGCCTACTGCTCATACGTTTTTTACGACGCTAAAGGTTACAGCGGTCCGAGCATCGTGCAGTATGCCTGGGTCAGCGCGCCTTCCGACTTTGGCCAGGCCTACATCGCCCTGTCCAACTTCGTTACCAACCGCTGGGACTGGTTCCCCATGGAAGCCGATGGCAGCACTGAGATCGGATCGTGGGATCCTTATGCCAAGGACGAGGTCGGCGCCCGCAACGCCTACATGTTTGTTGTTCTTCTGGGGCAGGAAGAAGCGGAGCTGGACTGGGTGCTGCAGGGCGGGCCGGCGGCATTCAATCTGGAAATCAGCACGGACATGATGGGTGATCCGGCGCTGAATGTGGCTCCGCTGAGTGTGGAGTTTGATGTCAGCTCGGCTCAGATCGTCGGAGGCAGTTTTGCCGGCTTCGACTGGGATTTCCAGAACGATGGCATCTGGGATGTCGAGGATGAGCAGGACGGGGTGGAGACCTTCAGCTATGTCCAGCCGGGCGAGTATGACTGCCTGGTGCGTATCCGCTCCGTTGACGGTCATGAGGATTACGACCTGCTGAGCTTCACCGTTGTCGACCCCAACAACAGCCTGCCCACCGTTGTGCTGATCCCTGACGTTTACAACGGCGATGCGCCACTGCCGGTCAGCATCGACGCCAGCGCTTCGGTGGACAACGGGCAGATCATCAACTGGGAATGGGATCTGGACAATGACGGAGTCTTCGAGCGCCATGGCCCCGGCCTGAACATGGTCGACCATATCTTCAACCGCTACGGAAAGAACACGGTAACCCTGCGTGTAACAGACAATGACTACGCCAAGGCCAGCAACAGTGTGGATATCGAGCTGGCCACGGGTTGGCGCAGCACTCTGCTTGACACAGACATCTACCTCAGCGGCATGCCGGGTCTTTGCGTGGCCGGCAGCGGTCCCGCTGCACGGGCTTGTCTGCTCTATTCGAACTACCCCAGCGGCGACCTGTTCTTCAGCCGGGCGCAGGACGCCATGGGCAGCAGCTGGAGCGCGCCCCTGGCCCCGGCAGACAACAGCGCCCAGCTTGGCGAATGCTGCGACATGGTCTGGAACCCGGATCAACAGCGCCTGCAGATCGCCTTCACCAAGGTAGAGAACAGCACTTACAAGCTGCTCTTTGCAAACTCCAGCTTTCCAGACGGCAGCGGCTGGGACAGCCCGGTCGAGCCCGAAGCGGGGGCCAATCTGGGTTATCGCTTCAGCCTGGCATTGAGCTCAACTTCGCGCCCCATGCTGGGCTGCGTGCGCAATGGCTCGGTCTCGGGGCTTGGCGAACTGTGCTTCCTGCAGGCAGGTAACAACGCGGGCACGGCCTGGAATGCAGCCCAGACCCTTTCCAGCGCGGGCGACAGCGGCCAGTTCTACAGCCTGGAGCTGCAGGATGCTGCCTCATTCCCCCTGCTGGTCTTCGCCCATAACAACAACGAGGGCCAGCACTTCGGCTGCTTAAGGGCCAGCAGCACCGATGGCTCCAGCTGGAACGGCGAACAGCTGCTGCTGGACGGAAAGCAGGGCCGCGCCAGCTGCCAGATTGTCCAGGGCCGGCCTGCCCTGGCCCTCGGCGGGATCGGCTCCAGCGCCAGCCTGCTTTACATGCGCAGCAGTGACAGCAGCGGCGCTGGCTGGCCGGCTGCGCAGGAGCTGGTGGCGGAGGGCTATGGCGGCGCAGCGTCGATGGCGCTGATCTACGGCGCTCCGGCAGTTGCCTTCAACTCCTTTAACGATGGCGCTGTAAAGTTCATCCAGGCCATGGACAGCGCCGGCAGCAGCTGGTTCGCGCCGCAGGTAGTGGACAGCACCGAATACACAAGTGACTACTGCGCTCTGGCTTCATGCAACAACGCGCCGGTGATTGTCTACAACACCGGCAGCGGCAAGCTTTACGGCGCCTGGTACCAGAACTAGCAGACTGCGGCGCTACATCCCGGCGGTGGGCTCGATGCTCTCATCGTTGTTCTGCAGCAGCGGGAACATGTGCCAGATGGAGCAGAAGTCGTCGCCGGGGCCAAAGATTGCCGCGTTGTGGCGCATGAGCTGGCCGTCCTGGCGGTAGATGCTGCTCAGGCCGGGCCACCAGCCCCCCGGTGCGCCATCAGCGCCCGGCGCGTCCTGGAAGCCCAGGTCGGCAAACAGGCTGGTCCCCCGGGCTGTCGCCATCGGGAAGGTCCAGCCGCGCTTCTGCATACCGGCCAGCTGCTGGTCCGGGCGGTCGTTGCTGAGCAGGACAAAACCGCTGCGCTTGGCCAGATAGCGCCACAGGCTGTTGAAGCCGTCCGCCCACATGGTGCAGTAAGGGCAGGCAAAGCCCATGTTATGGATCAGGATGAGCTGGTCGTTGACCCCGACGAAGTCAGAAAGCCGGCAGGCCGAACCGTCCGGACGGGTCAGCTCATAGTCCTGCACCGGCATCGCGGCCAGGCCCTGACGCATGGCGTTGATCTCGCTGCGCAGCTGCTGGATCTGCGCTTCCTTCTCTTCTATCTGCGGACTGCTTATTGTTGACTGCATGGCGGCAGTATAACACTAAACCAGATGGTTGAGCTTTTGACCGAGCAAAAGATACAGAAAATGCGGCTGGCCTGCGGCTAAAGCAGCCCGGCGGCTTCCTGCAGCGAAGCTATGCAGTAGTCGACTTCCTCTTCGGTGTTGAAGTAGCCCAGGCTCAGTCGCAGAGTGCCGCCGCGGCCGCTGCTGCCAAAGAAGCTGTGGGCCGTCGGGGCGCAGTGCAGCCCGGCGCGGCAGGAAATGCTGTAGTGGTTGCTCAGGATCTGGCCCAGCACCAGGGGGTCAAGCTGGCGGCCGTCAGCGCTGTCCAGGGTGAAAGAGAGCAGATGCCCCGCGCTGGCCGGGGGGGTGTCCTCGGCCCAGGGGCCGATCAGACGCAGGCCGGGCACAGCGCGCAGGCCCCGGGCCAGCCGCGCCGTCAGGGCGGCGCAGCGCTGCTCCACGACCGCAATGCCGGTCTGCTCGAACCAGTCCAGGGCGGCATCCAAACCGATGATCCCCGGCACATTCGGCGTGCCGCTTTCAAAGCGCATCGGCCGCTCCTCCGGCTGGGTCAGCAGCTCGCTCTTGTAGCCCGTGCCGCCGATGCGCCAGGGGGGCAGGTCGAAGTCGCGGCGCACATACAGCACGCCCAGTCCCGGCAGGCTGAAAAGTGCCTTGTGCGCCGGCTGGGCCATGACATCACAGCCAATCGCCAGCACATCCACCCTGTGGCTGCCGCTGGCCTGGCTGGCATCCAGCAGATATGGCAGGCCCAGCTCGCGGCAGACCGCGCCGATCGCCTCGACCGGCTGCACTGTCGCGCTGACGTTGCTGATCCAGTTGATGGCGACAAGACAGGTGTTGTCCCGGCGCAGGGCGCTGATCGCCTGCGGGTCGACACGGCCCAGGCTGTCCGCGGGCAGAGTTTCAAAGCTCACCCCACGGCTGGCGGCCATCGCTTGCAGCGGCCGCATCACGCTGTGGTGCTCCAGCGGGCTGACCAGCACATGCCCACCGGGCTTTACCATGCCGCTGAGCGCCAGATTCAGGCCGTCGGTGGCGCTGTAGGTATAAACAATCTCTTCGGGATACTGCGCCCCAAGGAAGCGCGTCAGCTTGACCCGGCAGCGCCGCAGCACCTCATCGGCCCGGAAAGGCGCGCTGTGGTTGGAGCGCTGCACCGTCAGGCTGTGGCCCATAGCCTCGCGCACGGCGCTCAGCACCGCCTCGGGCTTGGGAAAGCTGGTGGCGGCATTATCCAGATAGACCAGCTCGCGGGCCTGCCGGGGCAACGCCTGTGTCTGGCTTGAAGTCAGGGTATCCATCTACCGCCAAGTTATACCAAGCACCGCGAACGGCAGGCCTATAATCTCAGTCTGCCGGGCTTGCCATGGAGCGAAGCTACAGCAGCTTTTCCCCGTCTGGAGGGTATGAGAGCAATGCAATTGATCAGACTGGCCGGGGCGGCCCTTTTTGCCGCCTGCCTGAGCCTTGTTTTCGCGACAGTCCCGCAGAGGGCCAGCGCGCAGTTCCCGCTGGCCGGCCAGAGCGCCCCTGAGCTCAGCGGCCACGACCTGGTGGCCGGCGCCCCGGCCAAGCTTTCCGACCTGCGCGGCAAGTGGGTGCTGCTGGATTTCTGGGCCACCTGGTGCGGCCCCTGCATGGAAAAGCTCCCCGAGCTGATTTCCTCGGCCAAGCCCTACCGCGATGAAGGCCGCCTGGCGGTCTTCAGCCTCAGCGCCGACCGCCCGGAGACCCTCGAGCGCCTGCGGGAGGCCATCACCGCCCAGGGCATTGACTTCCCGGTGCTGCTGCCGGCCAGTGAAGGCGATGCCGCGATGCTGCAGAACTGGGCGGTCAGCACCATCCCCGCTACCTTCCTGATCGACCCGCAGGGGCGCATCGCCGCCCGCGACCTGCAATTCGAGCGCGTTGACGCGGTGCTGTCATATTTCCTCAGCGAGCAGCGGCCCCTGCTGAGCCTCTCGGCCAGCCATAAGGTCCTGCCGGACGGCGCCATTGAGGTCAAGGCGGAGGTTAAGAGCAGCAACGGCACCGTGCCCGCGGACCCGCTGAAGCTGAGCCTGAACCTGGCCTGGGACGAGTGGGTTTACGGCACGGAAGAAGGCCAGAAGGAGCTGGTGGTGGACTATGTTGAGCATGTGGAGCCGGATTTTGCGCTGGGCAGCCTGAGCCTGGCGAAGGACGGCAGCGGCAGCTACAGCTTCACCATCCCGGCCAACGCGAAGATGGGCGCCTTCTTCTATGGCATCTCGCTGGACCTGCCCGGCAGTGAGGGCCAGGGCTCCGACGGCGCTTCGCCGCTGCGCCAGTGGATGCAAAGCGAATATGAATATCTCGTGGAGCCCGTCTGGGCTCCCGACCCGCAGGATGAATTTGACGAGATGCTGCCGCCGGACGCCGACCCGGCCCTGGCGGAGGCCGAGGACCTGACCGAACGGCCGATGCCCGAGGAGCGCGCCGTTCCCCGCGCCTAGGCGCAGCGCCACAACAGGCTGCGGGCTGAACTGCAACCGCTCTTGCCCGTCCTGCTGAGGTGGGGCTGGGATACAATCGGCTGGTGCTGGGAAGGCGATCAGGTTTTATGCTGCTGGCGCTGCTGCTGGCCCTGCTGCTGCAGGGCGGCCCGCAGTGCGCCCGCGGTCAGGGCGGCGCAGAGCCCCTGGCCAGCGACAACTTCGCTCACAGCTATGCCGGGGGCGAGGTCAGCCTCGACACCGCGATAAGCCTCTCCGGCCGCCTGGCCCCGGGCCAGGTGGTGACCCTGGAGCTTTATCTGGACTCGGCGATCAGCCCGGCCGCCGGGATGCAGGACGCGCAGGCGGCCATGCTCAATGGAGCGGTCTACGTGGGCCTGCCGCCGGGCCTCGACCCGGCCGGCAAGCTGCGGATCTCCTATTTCAATCCAGATTCGGGCAAGTACGAATACGCCTACAGTTCTGACTACGCCAAGGCCCGCAGCATGAGCCAGCTGGGCCCGGCGCAGGCGGACGCCCAGAGCGGCGATCCGCAAAAGGTCCTTTCCGGCCTTGGAACACTTAGCCGCGCCTTCGACCCGGCGCTGAAGGTCAGCGGGCCGGCCGACCCGCGCCTGAGCGGCGAGGACCGCAGCTACAGCATCAGCGGCATCAGCTGGCTTCTGCCCTGCAATGTGGCCTTCAAGCCCCTGGTGGACCCCTTTGACCCGGCCGAGAGCCTGCAGCAGCAGACCCGGCTGAAAATCGCCGTACCAATCAAGGTCAGCAGCCCCTCCCTGGGCCAGCCGGTGATGGTCTATGCGGCCGGCCTGAGCATTGGCGTGGTGAAGACGGAGCTGCCGGCCGACCAGATCCCGGCGAATGCCTATCCTCTGGCGCCCCTGCCGGAGCCGAAAGCGGATGCCGGGGCCGAAGCCGCCGGGGCGCAAAAGACGGATACTGCCGCAGACAGCGGAGGCGAGGAAGACGATGGCGCCAGGCCTGCCCAGCGTGGCAGAGGCAATGCCCGGGCAGACAAAGGCAAGAAGGAGGAGGCCGAGCCAGCCCCGCCAGCGCCTGTGCCGGTGCTGCTGTATGGCTGCCGCTGGGCGCACTGGGAACTGGCAGTGACCCTCGACGAGGCCCTGGCCCCGGAGAAGCTGCGCTCTGACCCGGAAAACCTCCTCCCCCCCCTCCCCGGCCTCAGCCCGGCGGCGGATATCGAGCCCTATCAGGACAGACCGGCAAGTGCCGGCAACAGCTCCGCGGGCGCTGCGACTGAACCGGGCGAGAGCCCGACCAGCCTCGATGAACTGCTGGCCGCGGCGGATGGCGGCGGTCAGGAGCAGGACGCAGCGGCCAGCGCAGGCGCAGAAGACAGCGCGGAAGCTGAAAGCAGCGCTTCAGACAGCACCGATGTGGGAAGCGCCGCCGAGGACAGCCAGGCGGAAGACAGCGGCGCGGATGGCGCCGGTGCGCGTGAAGTGGAGCCCGGCACCATCAGCGCCGGCCCCAGCGAATACCGCGTCGCGCTCAAGCCAATCTCCGGCTTCGACCCCGACACCTATGTCCAGAGCGGCTCATCGGTTTACCAGCCGGCGGGCGGCCCGGCGCGCAGCAACAGTGGGCGTTATCCCGGCGCCGGGGCCTACTCCGGCGGCGCGGAGCTTAGCGAGATGCTGCTGGTAGCGGGCGGCGAGTTCCTGATGGGCACCCCGGACAAGCAGATCGGCGACAAGGACGAGAAGCCGCAGCACAAGGTCAGCCTGCCGGACTTCTACATTGACAAGTACCCGGTGACCAACCGGCAGTTCTACAGCTTTGTGCTGGCCGCGGGCTACAAGCCGGAAGGCAACTGGGACAAGTACTACTCCCCGGAGACCGCCGACCTGCCAGTGATGGCCGTGTCCTGGGCGGACGCCAATGCCTTTGCGCGCTGGGCCGGCAAGCGCCTGCCGACCGAGGCCGAGTGGGAGAAGGCCGCGCGCGGCAGCGACGGACGGACCTATCCCTGGGGCGAGGACTGGAGCGGCACGATCCTGCCGCGCAGCGATGACAACATCTTCGAGGTAGTCGGCGCCCGGGACAACGTCAGCCCCTGCGGCGCTGTGGATATGGTCGGCGTGATCTGGCAATGGACCTCCAGCAGCTATACCCCGACATATCCTTACGACCCGCGGGCCGGCGGCGACAAGAAGGTGCTGCGCGGCGGGGCCTACAGCAACGGCCGCAACATCGTGCGCTGCGCCAACCGCTACGCCGAAAGCCCCAATGTGGCGCTGGCAACCTTCGGGTTCAGATGCGCCAGGGACAGTAAGTAAGGCTCTGGCCCGAAGCCGGCGGCTCCACCAGCCGGTGACGCGCTGAAGGAGACAATCCAACAGGAGGCACAGAGGCTCTGAGCTTGCTGAGGGCATCATGCCGTCAAGGAGACAGGTGAATGCTGGCTGCTTGAAACTTCGCCCGCCGACGCAGAAATCCCTTCGCTTGCTCTGTGCCTCAGCGTCTCCTGTGATTCCTATGGTCCTCGCCTTCCAGGAGTCGCATGCAAACGGAAAGGGCGGAGACATCGCGTCCCCGCCCCGTCAAAGTCAATGCCTGCTTAGGCCGGCGCGCCGAAAGACCGCCGGGTGCACGCCGCGTACCCCTGCAGAATCCTGCGCTGCAGTTAGTTCTGTCCCGCCGCCATCTGCGCCATCATCTCGGCCGTCTGCTCCTTGTTCGGGCCGTAGATGGAAGGCACGGTCAGGCCGGCCTGGCGCATCAGCACGGAAAGCTGGCCGCGGTGGTGTGCCTCGTGCACAAGCTGGGCCTGCAGCATCATCCACGCCGGCCAGTCGAGCATGCCAAAGACGTGGTGCACTTTCTGCAGGTCCGCGTCAGAGACCTTGGCGGCCTCGGCCTTGACCCGGTCGCGGTTGGCGCAGTACTCGTTCACGATCTGCTCAACCGTCAGGCCGGCGGGCGTGCCCCACTCAGTCATCGGCGGGACGTCCCAACCGATCTGGTTGAACATGTAGCGCGGCGCGGTGGCGATGTGCCAGGCGATGTCGGCGGCGTTCTGGTCGCCCTCGCCCTTGCTCTGGGCCAGGGCTTCGTTGGTCAGCGCGCGCAGGACGCGCTCTGTGATCTCGGACTCATAGCCGTAGGCCGGGATGAACTCCTGGGTTGAGTTAAACACTTCCGCCTCCAGAATACAAGTGATTTAGACGGCCTGACAGCCCCGGCCGCTGCCCTAAAGATACCGCCTGACCGTAAAGCCTGCATAGTCCCGGGCCCCGAGCGTGCTAAGCTTTCCCGCCTTGGAGAGCCTGCTGAACAGCGACCAGAAAGGTGCACCGCCCGCCGCTCCGCCCAGGCCCGCGCCCATCGAGCGCGGGGTGCTGCTGTCCGGGGAGTGCCGCTTCCAGGTCGGCGGCCCGGCGGATTTCTTTTGCCGCGCGGCGACGGCGCACGATGTCTATACAGCCCTGGACTTTGCTAACAGGCAGGGCCTGAGGCACTTTGTCTATGCCGGCGGCTCGAACCTCTTTTTCTCGGATGGCGGCTTCCGCGGCCTGGTGGTACGCCTGCAGGGCGGAGCCTGGCGCATTGAGCAGCGCCTGCTGCCGCCGGGGCTGGGGGCCTATGCTGGTCGCGACTCTGTCGGGCGGGGAGCGCTCGAGGTGAATGAAACGTCGATGCCAGGAAGCCAGGCCTCGAATGTCGAAGGTCGGAGGTCTGAGCCGGACCTGCCACCATCATCAGATATCCGTAGCACTGGCGATTCAGACATTCGACTTGCGACTTCCGAATCGCAGCTTGTGTCAACAAGCTGCGTAAGTGTCGACGCCGGCTATGACCTGCCCCAGCTGGTGCGCGAGCTGGCGGAGCGCGACCTTGGCGGCGTCGAGTGGCTGGGCAATATCCCCGGCAGCATCGGCGGCGCGGTGGTGGGCAATGCGGGCTGCTATGGCCGGGCAATCGCCGAGGTGCTGGTCGAGGCGCAGGTGCTGCACATCCCCACGCTGACTTATCAGCGCGTCGAGCCGGCCTTCTTTGAGTTTGCCTACCGCCACAGCCAGCTGAAGTACAACGATGACTATGTCCTGCTCAGTGCGCTGCTGCGTCTGCAGCCGCGTCCCAGGGCGGAGATCCTGTCCGAGGTGGAGGGCGAGCTGGCCGAGCGCCGCCGCAAGCACCCCCACGACGCGGCCTGCGCGGGCTCCTTCTTCAAGAACCCCAGCCGCGAGCAGCCGGCCTGGAAGGTCATCACCGCCGCCGGCCTGGCGAATGCCGAGGTCGGCGGGGCGCGCCTGCATGAGAAGCACGCCAACTTCCTGGTCAACGCCGGCGGCGCGGGCAGCAGCGACATCATTGCCCTGGCACAGATGGTGCGGCTGGTGGTGGAAGAGCGCCTTGGCCTGAGCCTCGAACCTGAGGTGCGCTACATCGGCCCGGAAGGCGTTGAGGAGATCTGGCCCTAGGTCAGCACGCGCTGCGGGATGGCGTGCAGGTCGGGGCCAAGCTTGTTCAGCCCGTTGAGCGCCGCGATCTTGTAACACTCCGCGAGCGTCGGGTAGTTGAAGACCGTGTCGACGAAGTAGTCGATCTGGCCGCCGTAGATCAACACCGCCTGGCCGATATGCACCAGGCTGGTGGCATCCGTGCCGATGGCATGCACGCCAAGCAGGGTGCGGTCCACCGGGTCGAAGAGCAGCTTCACCATGCCCACGTCATCGCCGATGATCTGCCCGCGGGCCGTGTCCTTATAGCGTCCAATGCCCGTCTCGTAGACCCGGCCTTCCTTCTTCAGGTCTTCCTCGCTCTTGCCCACCATTGAGATTTCAGGGAAGGTGTAGATGCCATAGGGGAAGTGCGGATAGAAGGGGATGTCTTCCAGATGCAGGAGCTGGTTGGCGGCCTTGCGGCCCTGGTCGATGGCCGTCGAGGCCAGGGAGGGGAAGCCGATCACGTCGCCGGCGGCGTAAATATGCGGCACTTCGGTCTGGTAGTGCTCGTTGACCTTCAGCAGGCCGCGCTCGCCCGGGAATACCCCGGCGTTCTCCAGGCCCAGGCCGGCAGTGGCGCCGAAGCGCGGACCGGCGTAAAGCAGCAGGTCGGCATCAAACTCGCGGCCGCTCTTCAGCCTGCCCGCCACCTTGCGGTCGGCGGTGACATCCACCTCGCCGATCTCCTCGTTGTGCAGGAACTCCACGCCCATCGAGCGCATGAAGTCGCTGAGCTCGGCCACCAGCTGGCGGTCGACAAATGGCAGCACCGAGCCCCAGCGGTTGACGAGCTGGATATCAATGTCCAGCAGGCTGAACATCGAGGCGTACTCAAGGCCGATCACGCCGGCGCCGACGATCATCATCTTCCGGGGCAGGAAGCTCAGGGAGAGGATGTCATCGGTGTTCATGATGTGCAGGCCGTCAAAGGGCAGGCCGTCAAGGTCGCGGCTCTCCGAGCCGACGGCGATAAAGAAGCTGTCGGCGGTGAGGGTGACGGAGCCGACGGACTCGTGCATCATCACGGTGTGGGCGTCCAGGAAGGTCGCCTCGCCGCTGTAGACGGCCACGTCGTTGCGGGTGAGCTGGTTGTGGATGACCTCGATCTCGCGGCGGATGATGGCGTTGCAGCGGTAGAGCAGGTCGGCGACGGTGATGTCCTTCTTGACGCGGTAGTCCGAGCCGTAAAGCTTGCGCTCATGGTAGCCGGAGAGGTAGATGATGGCCTCGCGCAGGGTCTTGGAGGGGATGGTGCCGATGTGCAGGCACTGGCCGCCGACCACCTGGCGCTTGTCGATGATCGCCGTGCGCTTGCCACTCTTGGCGCACTTGATCGCCGCCTTCTGGCCAGCCGGGCCGCAGCCGATCACAATGACATCAAAGTCGCGCATCGCTACCTTTTACTACCCCTGCCGCGACCGCCTCGCGGCGCGCAGATTATACATAGGGATGAAATCCCGCGGCTCCCTTCCGGGCCCGGGCCGGTCCGCATCCGGACCTCCTGCAGCCTCAGCCCCGGGCCCCTGGCCTGACAGCATCCTCTTACCAGCGCAGCCAGACCCCCAGCAGGGTGCCGAGGCTGAGCATCACACCAAAGGCCAGGTGCAGCTTGGCGGTGCCCTCGACGGTGCCCAGCAGCTTCTCGCTCTTGCGGTCCGGCACCTGCATGAAGACCTTTGCCAGCGGCAGGGCCAGGGGCAGGGTCAGCAGGCACAGCAGCGCGCTCCAGGGCAGGATGCGCAGGGCGGCGAGTACTGCCGCGGAGACATAGGGCGAGAAGAGCAGAAAGTAGTAGAAGAGTCGCGCCCCGGCCGGCCCCAGCAGGATGCCGGCGGTGAGGATCTTCGCCTTCTCGTCGTCCTCGATATCCCGGGTGTCGTTGGCGTGCAGGATGCCGGCCACCAGGAAGGACACCGGCAGGGAGACCCAGACCGCGTTCCAGCTGAAGCTGCCGGTCTGGATCACATAGGCGCCTAGCACCATGCCCACGCCCATGGTGGCGAAGACCAGCGGGCTGCCCAGCGCCCAGTACTTGGCCCCGGCGTTGCCGCCGGAATACCACAGCACGCCCAGCAGGCCGGCGATGCCGATCACCAGCAGGGGCAGGGCGAACTGCGGCCCCTTCTGGTACAGCATCCACAGCAGAAGCAGGCCCAGCAGCGAGCCGACCGCGCAGGCGCTGATCGCCCCGCTGAGCACCTGCCGGGGCTCCATCGCCGCGCTGACCAGGACGCCGGAGCCGCCGTAGGTGTCCGGCCGGTCGACGCCCTTGAGGTAGTCGAAGTAGTCGTTGAAGAGGTTCACGCCAATCTGGTAGAGCACGCCGGCCAGCAGGGCGATGGCGAAGAAGAGCCAGTTGAAGTGCCCAAAAAGCAGAGTGCTGGCCTCCCCGGCCCGGGCCGCGCGGGCCGCCTCAAAGGCGGCGTAGGCCGAGCCGAGCAGCACCGGCACAATGCTGGCCGGGAAGGAGTAGGCCCGCACCGCGACGCCCCAGAGCTTCGCCTTTTCGCCAAATCCCATGCTTGCAGCAGCAGCAGTCATCACTTGCCTCCGGCGCGCGCGGCGCGCAGAGCGATTATAGGCAATGGCGGAGCCTGCTCTGGCCTGCAAGTGTCCCGCCCCTGCGTCCTTCCTTCAGCCCTCCGCCCGCCGCGGCCACATTTAACCTTCGTCCTCCAAAACGAACGTAACAAGCACCTTTCACTTTCGCGGGCGCACATTTTTTAACCTGGCAGGCCGTTTTTCATCGTCAAATCGATTCTGTAGGGCCCTTTCCGGAGGCGCGCCGGCCGCGCAGCGTAGACTCGCGGGAAGACGGCGGACATGCTGTATTGCACTACTTTTCAAGTCAGCCCCCGGCGGGCCCGGTCCGCGCATGCGCGGCCGGGCCGGCCCTGCCAAGCATACCCCGGCGCGGGCCCCTTTCGCCTGCCCAGAAGCCCTGCTTATCACAACTGAGCCGCTTGTAACAAAAGTGCGCAGCGGTGTTAAAATCGCCCTGATCAAGCTATTGCTGCTGGAGTCTGAAATGCTCAAGCCTACATTTCTTCTCTATGCCCGCGCGGCCGCGCTGGCTGTGCTTCTGCTCAGCGCGGGCCTGCTTGGCAGCGGCTGTGTTTCCTTCCAGCCATCGGCCCCGGACAGACCCCACTACCTGAGCGGCAATGTGATCCGCGACATCTCTGTCAGCCCGGCGCTGCTCTCTCCCGGCGGCGAGGCGATTATCGAGGTGCGCTTTGGCCCCGGCGATGTGCTGGCTCGCGGCATTCCGAACTGCGCGCTGCATCCCGGCGGCCTGCGCCTGTCCGCCGGCGAGGTCTTCGCCGTGCCGCCGGCCCTGCTGGAAGACAACAGCGCCCTGCCCTCCTTCGCCCAGCTGGAGCAGGAGGCGCAGCGCGCCAATGCGCAGGCACGCGCGCAGTTTGAGGCGGACTATGACAGCCGGCGGCTGCAGCAGGGCTACAGCGGGCGCGAGGGCTGGGACCCGCTGGGGCGCTATGGCCGGGACTGGCCCTGGCGCGAAGTCACGGCGCAGGAAGAGGCGCGGCTGCGCAGAAGCGCGCTGGCCAGGCCCTTCAGCCCAGCGCTGCTGGGCCCCGGCGGGCGCGGTGCCAGCGCGGCGCCGGACGAGCGCGTCTGCGTCTTTGTGCTGCGCGCGCCGCAGGAGCCGGGGGTCTACAGCGCGCATTTCAGCTGCCCGCAGAGCAGCGGCATCGGCGAGAAGGGCGTGACCAGCCGCAGCTTTAGTATTGAAGTGCGCTAGTTGCTTTGAACCATCCCGGGTTTCCTGGAGGCATTAGTCTGTGGTTACGCTGCCAGAAGGACAGTGTAGCTGGTTACGATACCAGTCCTCCTCATACTCTCGCGGTGGGATGAATCCCAGCGGACCCATCAG
>JADZFO010000047.1 GCA_020849855.1 bacterium
AAGCGGTGTTTGAGGTCTATCTGGGTCTATCTACCGCAGATAGGGCTGACTATAGACCCTGTAGTAGACCCTCTTAGCCTCCTGAGTTAGACTCGAAGTGAGTACGGAGAGCAGCGAGAAGGCGCTGTTTTGTTAGTTTAGGAAGCACCCCTCACCCGCCTCGCCATCAGCTTCAGCTCCACGTCCAAAACTAGCAGTGGAGCTAAATCTTCCTTCCCGAGACCAGCTCTCATCTGTGCGCAGCCGCGATATACTTTCCGCACCTGACCATGCAAGTGCTCGAATCCGCCGGAGCGGTTCACCGCTTCATCTTTTTGAGCGACATCGCCCGAAGCAGCCGGCTGGCCGAAGCATATCCGCGCGAATACCAGCGCGCACTGCTGGAGCACAATGCGCTGATCGAGCAGGCCGTGGCGGCGCATGGTGGCAGCGTGTACAAGCACACCGGGGACGGCTACGTCGCCCTGTTTGAGTCGGCTGGCGGCTGCGTGGAGTGCGCTGCAGAGCTGGCGGTAGCGCTGACGGAAATAGCCCCGCTAGTTGCTGACGAGCCGCTACTAGTGCGCATCGCGCTGCACGCAGGGGAACTGCAGCCAGCTGGCAGCGAGTACTTCGGGCCGGCGCTGAACCGCGCCAGCCGCGTCTGCCAGGTATGCCATCCTGGGCAGGTGCTGCTAAGCGATAGTGTGGCGGCGGTGCTGGACCAAGCGCAACACGGCCTGGTTTTGCGCGACCTGGGCCTGCACCACCTGCGCGACCTGGCCGAGCCGCAGCACTTGTATCAACTGGTTGGCAAGCATTTCGCACTCCGCGAGTTCCCGCCGCTTGCCACGCTGGAGAACCGACCCAACAACCTGGTGCGCCAGCCCAACGCGTTCATTGGGCGCGAGCAGGAGTTGAGGGAACTGGCGGAGTTGCTGCTGGGCAGTACGAGACTTGTCACAATCATCGCGCCTGGCGGGTATGGCAAGAGCCGGCTGGCGGCCCAGCTCTGCGCCAACCTGCTGCACCGTTTCGCGAACGGTGTGTTTATGGCATACCTGGCACCGGTCAGGGAGGCGCAGGACGTGCCCTACGCCCTCGGCAACGCGCTGGGTTTCCAGTTCACTGGGGGGCGGACGCCGGAGCAGCAGCTCTGCGACTACCTGCGCAACAAGGAACTGCTGCTATGCCTGGACAACTTCGAGCACCTGCTGGCCTGCGCCCCGTTGGTGGCGCAGCTGCTGGCGGCTGCGGCGAAACTGAAGCTAATCATCACCTCGCGTGAGCCGCTGCGCCTGAAGGGGGAGCAGGCCTTTGTACTGGAGCCGCTGCCGCTGGTTGCCGGCGCGGGCGATTACAGCGAGGCCGAACTCCTGTTCGCTGACCGTGCGGCGCTGGTGAACCGTAGCTTCGCCCTTACGCCCGAGAACAGCGCCGAGGTGCGGCACTTCTGCGGGCACATGGCGGGGATTCCGCTGGCGATTGAGCTGGCCGCAGCGTGGATGGACAGCTTCACGCTGGCTGAACTGCACGACGAGTTGACCAGCCAACTGGAACTGGAAGCCCGCGGCAGCGACCTGGAGCAGCGGCATCTGAGCCTCAAGGCCTGCCTGGACTGGAGCTGGAACCTGCTGGGCACAGAGCAGCAGGAGCAGCTGATGAGCCTCTCGGTGTTCCGGGGCGGCTTCTTTGCGGACGCCGCTGCAGCTGTCCTGAACGTGAAGGGCATGGCGCTGCGCGCGGCGCTGGCGAAGCTCTGCGACAAAAGCTGGCTGTATTCGCGCGAGGTGGACGGGCAGACTAGGTTCTTCCTGCGCGACATGCTCGCGCATGAGTATGCCTCTGCGATGCTGGGGGGCACGCAGGTTCTTGCTGGAGCCGGTGCGCCGCCCGCTTCTTCGAAGCTCACCACGGGCGAGAGCGCCCGCTCCACCGAGGATAGCGCGCCGGGACACGCGCCCTCCCAGTCCCTCTACAAGTTCGCAGTCTGTGCGCACGCCGCTTACTTCAGCGCGCTGGCAGAGCGCGAAGGTACACGCCTAAGCGGAGGCGGTACACCCGACGGCGGCGCGGCACAGATGCAGGCCCTGCGCACCTGGCAGCTCGAGCTGGAGAACATATACGAGGCGCTGGACACAGGCCTGCGGCGTGGGAGCGTGGACTGGGTGGTGCCAATAGTGCAGTGGCTGCGGCGATTCCTCGAAATGACTGGAGCAGCTTTGTCCGAGCTCGAGGTCTACACGAAGCTTCTGACAGAAGCGAATAGGCTCGGCAGTCCCATCCTCGAATTGCAGGCACAGCTTGGCTTGGGAGTGTCGCAGTTTCTCTTGGGGGACTCCGCTTCCTCACAGATAGCGGCGTCGGCCGCTGGCGAGCTGTCAATCAGGTTGGGAGATCCTGGCGGCAAGGCGGACTCCTTAAACAACCTTGGCCTTGTAAATCACCAGTGGGGCAACTACAGTGCGGCGCGGGAGCTATTCGAGCAATCGCTGGCTATTAGGCGCGAGCTGAGTGATCGCTGGGGGGAGGCTCTTGAGCTCTACTGGCTTGGATATGTGGATCGCCGGCTTAACAATATCAGCGCAGCGCGCGAATTCTACGGGCAGTCGCTGGCCATTCGACGCGAGACTGGGGATCGCCAGGGCGAGGGGCAGGCCGCGCTCAAGCTTGGCGAGTTGGAGGAGCGAGAAGGCAAGTTCGCCGCTGCCCGCGAGTTGTATGCGCAAGGCCTGGAGATTCAGTGCGAGCTTGGCGGCCGGCCGGGTCAGGCAGAGGCGATTCATGGCCTCGCCTCTCTGGAATACAGGCAGGGCAATTTCAACGCTGCGCTGGAACTGTGGGGACAAGCGCTGGCTATTCGCCGAGATCTGGGCGACCGCGAAGGTGAGACGCGAACACTCAACTGCCTCGGTAACACCAGCTATGAGCAGGGCAATTTCAGTGCGGCGCAAGAACGGTATGTAAAGGCTCTTGCGATTCTACGCGAGACGAACAGCCGGTCAGACGAGGCGCAGGTGCTTAACAATCTTGGAAACGTTAAGCGCCGGCAAGGCAATTACAGCGAGGCACGTGAGCTGCTGGAGCAATCGTTGGCGATCCACGTTGAACTGGGACACCGCATGGACGCTTCTTATTCTCTCAACAACTTGGGCGAGATAGAGCGACAGCAAGGCAATTACACCGCCGCCCGTGAACTGTTTGGGCGTTCGCTGGCGATCAAACGCGAGCTGGGGGACCGCTGGGCTGAGGCTTACACCCTCCACGGCCTCGGCCTGCTGGAACACGAGCAGGGCAACTACGCGCTGGCAAGAGACTATCATGCACAAGCGCTTGCCATTCGGCGCGATCTGGGAGACAAGTCAGGAATGGCGGAATCATGCGCAGCCGCTTCCGCTCTGTTCGTCACGTTGGGTGAGATGCGCAATGCCGCCGTGGGAATACAGGGCGCACTCTCACATGCATCGAGATCAGGACTCAAATTTGACCCCGCTGTCCAGAATGCCCTTGCTGCGGGCCAGGTCCTACTCGATTCAGCCGTTGAATCTAGCATGATCAGCTCAGAAGTGCTTTCACTATGGCGGGCCGAAGGTGTGGCCAAAGGCATCGAGGAACTGGCGCAGTTTGTCCAGTCGGCGCTGGAGCACGTGACGAAAGCAGTCAGCGACAACGACAAATCAGCCGAGGCCTAGGCAGTCACGCCGCCCGCCGCATCTTCCGCCGGTTCAGGCCGAGTAAACGAGTTGCTACCGTTGGGGCTGTTTTGTTAGTTTAGGAAGCACCTCCCGCCCGCCTAGCCTTCAGCTTAAGCTCCACATCCAAAACTAACAGCGGGGCTGCCAAACTCACGTGGCTGCAACATCATGTAGTGTGATCATTTGTTGCCATTGCTGATCTGCTCATGATTCTGTTCCGTCAGGCTTCATGGCTCACCACACGCAACTGCCTGTGTCTGGCACTAGCTCAGAGTCCATCCAGTAACAGCTCACATTCCATTCTGCGACTCCTACCGCTGCTCCCATAACTCCACCAGCAGCAAAGTGGCATTTCAATTTATAATGAATCATGTTCCAACATACCGCCCGCTGTGCTCAGTGGCCCGTCCTGGCATGCCTTCTAACCGCGCTGGCCTGTAACTCCGGTTGTGGTGCAGCTACTTTCCTGGATCGAGTCGATTCAGCCCAGCTCCATCCGCGGGACATGTCACGCGCTGAGCTGCTGCAGGAGATTGCCGCGCTGGAGTTGCCGGGCCTCGATGTTTCAGTTGCCGAGGAACTGCGCGCGGAGTTTGCCCGGCAGGTGGCTGCCAGCAGCCAGGCGCGCTGGGTCAGCACTCCCCCGCGCGGCATCCTGAACAACATCAGCGACCTGCAGCTGATCGAAGGTGGAGCCGGCAGCCGCAGCCTGAGCTGGAACTACCGCAACAGCGGTGACTACGACCTTAGCGGCGAGACAAACATCAGAGACCTCATGCCGATTGGACTGTATTTTGGCAGGAACACTGCGTCCCCCGACTGGGAAGCCGCCAGGCGCGCAGACGGCGACGGCAACGGTGTGGTCTCGATAGCCGACCTCACGCCGATCGGAACGAACTTTCTGGGGCAGGTGGCCGCTTACCGCATACTGGGTGCAGAGACGGCGGAAGAGCCGCTGGCTGAGCTCGCAGTACTGCCCGTTTCAGCCGAGCTGCTGGGGCTGTCAACCGAACTGCGTTTCGATCTGCCGGAGGGGTCCTGGCAGGTCTTCGCGGTCGAGCCGCTCGACGCCTCCGGCGCCAGCGGAGCACGGAGCAACCTGTGCGGGAAGGGCATCGCTCTGGAGCAGTTCCCGGGCAGTCCGGGCAGCAATCTCAATGGCAGCCTGCCGCAGATCGAATTCCCGCGCTCCAGCGCCGAGGCGCTGATCGAGGCGGCAAACGGACTGCCGCTGGTTGGCAACCGGATCGGTGTACTGTTTGAGCAGGGCGCCACGGTGGCCGACGGTAATGCCCTGCTCACGCTGCTGGGGGCTGAGGTAATCGGGTCTGACCCATTCACTGATGCCGTACTGCTGCAGATTCCGCAGGCAGCCGACACAGCTGCGCTGGCCAGCGTGCTGGAACAGGCGCGGGGCAGCACCGGTGTTCAGCTTGCCTGCTGCGACATTGCGGGGATCGGGACACCTGACACAAGCGAGATTTACCCTGGCTCCGGCGAGAACCAGAGCTCCAGCCTGCGTGAGCTGCCACCGGCGAGATACAGCTTTACTCACAACGAGTTTGGTTTTACTTTCCCGGACGTTGGCTACAGCGCATGCTACCACCGCTGGGGCATAGAAAATGTACGCGCACCGCAAGCCTGGAATCTCCGGACATACGGCCAGCGCCAGGGGGAACCGCCAGAAGCACTGGTTATCGATGAGTTCGCCGAGTTCCAGGAAGACTGGTATGGCGATATCGATCTGCGTGATGGACCAGGCCTGGTATTCAAACCAGTTGACCCCAATCGGCCGCCGCGCCCCTATGACACCCATGGCTCACAGGTTGCCGAGATTCTGGGCGCCAACTGGTGGAACCAGAAGAAGTTCGAATCCATCAACCCCTTGCAGCCAACCCTGGACGGTGTGGACCTTGATATGGATGGCGAGCTGATCGCCACCCTGCTGAACGCATTCTCGTATGTGTTTGCCAAGGGCCTTGCACAGAACCCCAGACTTGTTGTCGTCAACAACAGCTGGGGATTGTCCAAGGGCTGGGCCAATGTGGCGAATGCTGAATGGATGGATCCGCTTGGTGATCTTTTCAACGAAGGAGCGGCCCGTTTCGAGCAGGACCACCGCAGCAACTTCCTGATCTGCAGCGCGGTCGGTTACGACGGCGATGCGAGCGGGACTCTGATTCCATACGACAGTGTGTTCAGCAACGTGGCCGTGCGCTACCCCGGCGGCCACTATATCTGCTGTGAGCTGATCGATGACAAGGACAAGTACGCAGGCAAGGTCAGCATCAACCTGGGGGGAACGGTCTCAGCGCCCGGCTATGAAATGCCGTTTACCGGAACCTCGTTTTCCACGCCGATGGTCAGCAGTCTCGTGAGTTACCTCTGGGCGCTGGATCCCGACCTGACATGGCAACAGGTCAGGACCCTCGTTACCGGCAGCGGTTATGCGGTCCCGACCACCGGCGGTACCAGGCCACGGATTGATGCATACAACGCGGTGATGGGCATTGACGCACTGACCGGTACTAGGACCATGCAGCGTGCCATGGTGGATGTGGACGACGGCACGCCGGACGGCCAGACGCGGATCAATCCGCTGAGCGGCGCAACGGTCACGACCATTGCCACTCCCGACGGCCAGCGCGGTGATGGGCTGACAACGATGCGCGACTTCCGTGCCTGGCGGGATGCCTATCTCGACGTCGAATCCTCCCTGAGCGACAAGCTGCTGGACGGTCCCGCACTGCATTTCAAGCGCGACCTGAACTTCAATGGCGTGATTGGCAGTACACTGGCCAGCCCGCCGCATGCCTACCCCTGGAGCGGCAGCGATCTGTCCCCCAACCCCGGTGAACACATTTACTCGCGCTACGACTTCAACGGCGACGGCTTGCTGGACCTCAATCCCGCCCTGGTCAACGGCTTGCAGCTGACAGACCTCGACATGCTGGCCGACGCCGCGATCTGGCAGCTGGAGGAACTGGACGGCTACAACGAGGGCGTGTCAGCCAGCGCGGACGATGAGGGCCAGGCGGCAGCCGGCAGCAGATGGCAGCCTGCGCGCTACCTGCTGGCCAACCGCGATGCCGAAACGAACGCCCCGCAGGCGCTGAAGGACCTGCCGGACTACCTGCACAGCTGCGACCTGCACATTGATATCGACTTCTCGTCCTTCCCCGCCGAAGTCACAGCCCTTGAGCTGACTGTCATGTCAGAGCTCTCCCCCGACGGCGCGGATAACAACGCAAAGGACGGCGTCGATGAGGAGTTTGAAGTAGTGTTCGACCGGATGGCGACGGTCTCCCGCGATGATTCGCAGCCGCAGATCGTCACGCTGCCGCTGTGGACCGGTGCGGCTCGGATCGCCTGGGAAGGTGTGGGCGGCTCAGCCTCCGGCTCACAGGATCTGAGCGGTCTGATGTTCGGAGAGGACCGGGCAGTCTTTGTTGGCAACCTAACCTGGCATGTCGAGGCGCTGGGCCCGCCGGCAGTATCAGGCTACATCCATCCATCCGCAGCGGACATCAACGGAATACCTGGGATAGTTGCCTTCGACCACGCAAACAGCCAGGTGCTGTTCTACCTCGCGGAGGATAATCGCGCCACGGCATGGAAGCCTGCGGTCAAGGTAAGAGACCACTCATTCTATGCTCCTGAGCCTCACCTGCGTGTCATCGGCGGCCTCCCCAGCATCCTCATCCGGGACCTTGGCGAAACTCTCATCTTTCAGCGGGCACTGGATCCTGCTGGTGAAGCCTGGGGGTCTGACGCGCTGGTGCTGGATGCAGAGTACCCAATACTGGAGAATCAGCTCCTGGAGATAAACGGACTGCCCGCGGCAGCCTTTACCACGCAGAGCGAGGGACCATCCGGGTTCCGCAACAACATCGAGTTCGCGCGCGCCGCCAATGCCGAAGGCAGCAGCTGGTTAGCGCCAGTTAAGGCAGTCGACTACGAGCCGAGTGCGCACCTGGGTGGAGTTGCAGAGGTTGATGGAGCGCCGGCAATCCTGTATCGCCAGTCAGGCGACTCGCTAAGCTCCATGCGCTACGTCCGCGCAACTGCGCCCGACGGCAGCACCTGGGGCCCCTTCTCTATTCTGGGTGAGGATCAGATTCCGCTGGGGCTCATTGTTGCCGACGGAATGCCTGCTGTGGCCTGGTTCGCCAGCGGCAGTGATCAGCTCCTGTATCGCCGTGCAACGGACACGACTGGCGGGGAGTGGGGAGCGCCGGTCATCATCGATGGCAGTGCTTCGTCAGCCGCAGCCTTTGCCTTGATCGGCGGCCAGCCGGCGATCGTATACTCAGCGGCAAACTATCAGGAAGTCAGGTACGTTCGCTCTGTTGACGCCATGGGATCAGAATGGCCTCAGCCATCTATGCTTCACGATGGCTTTGATTCCCTGTCGGACATGAGCCTGGACGATGTCGGCGGCCGTCCGATCTTTGGGTGCGTTGACAACGTCACGAGCGAGCCGGATCAACTCTGGTACGGAATCCAGCGCTGAGACGAGTAGGCGTGAGGCCAGCTGGAAGTACGACTAGCCCAGGAACAAGCCTGGCCAGTCAAGAGGCCAGGCTGATCTGCGCGTTGTGGAATCCGCAGAATACCGTGGTAGGCCCTGGGACTGGCCCTGGCGGTTGCTCGCCTAGTACCAGACCGCCGCAAGCAGTCGATTGCCTGGGGCGTCGGCGTAAGCGATCACCGGGAAGCCGTTGGTGCTAACCATGGCAATGTGCTGGCTATTGCTTTCAATCACGCTGTCAACCGCATAGGGTGCATTCCAGCTGCTTCCCTGGGCGTCTGCCGCTGAGATGTACATCACAGCGCCGGACGCATAGCCTCTGTAGGCAATTGCGGGCTTGCCGCCAACAACCGCCAGCGCAGCCACACCGCCAGTGCCTTCTGGTACCAGCTGCTGAGGCTGGCCGGTCCAGTCGCGGCCCTCAGGGTCGTCAGCCCGCTGATAGTACAAAGGCCCCGCAGAACCAGAGTTGCCCGCGCAGAATGCCGGCCGGCCGGCAACCATTGACAGTGAAGGCTTAAAGAGCTCAATGCCGCCGAACATATCGGCTGGATCCCAGCTGAGCCCATTGGCAGCCGCGGCAGCCAGGAGGGCCAGGCCGTCTGTGTCGCCTTGCATGGTGCCGCCCACCGCGGCCAGTGGGAATGTGCCGCTGCTGATCATATCCAGCTCATAGATGGTCCCGGTGAAGCCCTGGTTGCCGAGCCCGACCGGAGCTTCAAAGGCAGTCCCGTCGCTGTTGCTGGCCAGGTAGTAGCGCAGGCTGCCCGCGCCATCAACAGTGCCGTATGCAGTCATGATGCCGGGCCGGCCTGCGTTTCCAGGACCAATGGCCAGCCCATAGCCAAAGTCTCCATCCGGGCTGACCTGGACCTGGTTGTCCCAGCTGCTGCCGTCAGGCGTTGCAGCGCTGACGAAATACAGCAGGCGGTCAACGTTGTCGTTCAGGGCGATGAAGGCAATCTGCGGTTCGCCGGACACGGGGTTCACCATAATGTCCAGGGCCTGCAGGTTTCCATTCAGCGAATTGTTGACCGGTTCAACCGGTGCCGACCATCCGGTACCGAGATCACTGCCGGCGCGCGAAAAGTACATGTCATAGCTGCTGCCGCCACTGTAGACCACCACGGCACGGCTGTTGATACCGCTGCCGCTGACAGCCATCTCCAGTTCGTAGACATCCGTTGAAGCGTCGATTACCGAAGTGCGCCAACCGCTGTCGAGACTTATCTGCAGGGTCGCTGTACTGGTGGCAAAGTCGTTGTCCGTCACCTTCACGCTAACCGCTGTGGAGCCGTTGCGAACGAAGGTGTAATCCAGCCCTGCTTGTTCCCCAGTGTTGCGCTCATACTGGCCATCGCCGTCAACGTCCCATTCAAAACTGACAATTGTGTCGTCATCAGTGGATGCGCTGGCATCCAGGCTGACGGCAAGCGGAGCGTCTCCATTAGTGACGTCTGCCGAGATTGCTGCAACCGGGGCCTGGTTGGCTGGATCCACCACCGTAAAGGAAGTCTCGGCACTGATCAATCTGCCATCACTGCCAAGCGCAGACACCTTGCAGGTATAGAGTCCGGGTGTCTCGTACACGTGATTAATCGGCCCCTTGCCGGCCCCTGCCAGGTCGATGCTGCCATCGCCGTCGAAATCCCAGTCGTAGCCATCGGGAATCGTGGCACCATAGAGTTCGCTGTTCAGGGTGAAGTCCACCGTCAGCGGGGCGATGTTCATCGCCGGGTCCGAGCTTAGTGTAGTGCTCAGGTAGCTCCCTTCCAGCACGCTGCCCCCGGCGACCAGCCAGTCAAGCTGACAGGTATCAGTGCCAAGAACCAGCACAAGACAGAGGACGTTTCCAACGGGGGAAACGTAGTCGGACCAGCCAGGCAGACTGACCGGGTCTTCCTGCATGGGATACCAGTCCCAGCGGTCGGCGCTGTAATTGGCAACTGCAAGATAGGCGTTGGACCAGTCACTCGGTGCCAGCAGCCAGCCGTGAGCAATCTGGGCTGGTCCTTCATACTCTGACAGCTTATCGAATGCCAGGCAGCCAAAGGCGGCATTGGAGATACCGCCGCTGCCGGGAAGGCTGTAGGAGGGAGCAAAAGAACCGTCACTGCCATTGTTAATCGAGCTCACCTTGTTGAGGGGCAGCCCCAGAAGGAAGCCGCCGCCATCACAGAAGCGCTGATAGTCAAACGGCGCTGCGCTCGTAAAGTGGGGCATGCTGGAGGGGCGCGGCAAATCCAGTCCGGACAAGCCTCCAGGGGTCTGCTTCGAACCCGGGTTATCCACATTTGTCGGCGAACCACTGGCGCCACAGGCAGACAGGGTGAAGACCAGCGCAATGGACAGCACGAGCTTGCCGGGAAGCTTCATCTCGACTCCGAGGGTTGAATGATTGATCAGGCAGACTAGCGTTCCAGCGTGAACAGCCAGCCTGAATATTAATGATATCAGTCTAAAGCAATAGTATTTCAACAGACGTGGATATATGCTGCCACGCAGTGTACCTGGCGCAGAGAGCCGGCTGGAAGATCGGCTGCTCAGTGGCGCAGGATCTTCTCCATGGCCTTGCCCTTGGCCAGCTCGTCCACCAGCTTATCCACATAGCGAATCAGCTGGTAAGTCGGCTCTTCGATTTCTTCCACTCGCACACCACAGATGACTCCGGTTATCAGGCTGCGGGCGGGGTTCAGCTTCGGGGCTTTGGCAAAGAAAGTCTCATAATCCGTACCGTCGGCGATTAGCTTCTCCAGCTGCTTCTGGCTGTAGCCGGTCAGCCAGCGCAGGATCTCATCCAGCTCTGCCTTTGTCCGGCCCTTGGCCTCGGCCTTAGCCAGGTAGTGGGGATACACACCGCCAAACTTCAGGGCATATACGCGCTCAAGTTTCATGTTGTCTTCGGCTCCGGAGTCACTCTCCCAGGATAGCGTGATTATAGAAGCGGCAATCGTGGCGCTGCGTCTTTGCCATCCTCCATATCAGCACAAAGCTCTGCACTCGTGATAGTGCAGAATTGAATTCATAAAGTGCAGCGTCTTCTCCCTTGATTGGAGCTGGGTTCAAATTGGCTAAAGCGCTTTATGCCCTGCGAGTGACAGGTCGATGTATCGCTAGCAGGGCGCTGAGCGCCCGGGAACAGGAGAGCAGTATGCCGTATACACCAGCTGAAAGTGCATGGAACGTCGCCGGACCCGACAACAGTTTCGGGGCTTACCCGCAGCCATCTACCTACACCTTTCTCCAGGCCTACAACGGAAACAACTTTGACCTGGACTTCGCCAAGGCCAAGCGGCAGTGGGCAGAGATACTCGGCGTTTCACCGCCTAACTGGGGTGGCGAGGACCTGCTGGATGCGACATTGCAGGAATGCTCAATGGTTTACGCGCAATGAGGCCCTGGCCATATTGGCCAGGATCCAGCGATACTCAAGATCAATACCGCGCTGATAACTGGCGGGGTCGTTCGGCAGATCTGCACTGAGATGCAGCCGCGCCTGGTGCAGTTCGTCCAGGAGCGCCTTGTTCAGCACGCCCGGTGCTTCGCGCAGGAGACAATCCAGGGTGAAGAGCTTGCCTATCTGCCACTCGACGCAGATCAGCTTGATGTGGCTCTCCTGGGCGAGAGCCAGCTCGGCCTGCAGGCCTTCGCTGCTGGTATCGAGGCTCAGAGCCAGTCCTGACTGCGTGTTGAAGAACTTGAGCAGGCGCAGCATTTCGCTGCGCTCCAGGTATCGCAGGGCAACTTTGAGCACCGGAACACCGGTAAGACCAAGGCGCACTTCAGCGACTATTCGCGACGTCCCGGTCTCGTTGGTTTTTGTCAGGCGAAGTGCCCTGTCGCTGAACTTCCAGGTATGTACCAGGGTCTCGGGAGTCACCAGCAGGTCGCGCGACGCATTCGTGTCGCGCCACTTTGTCTCACTGAGCATTGCAATCAGGTCAAGGCGCAGATCGTAGTAATCCACCAGTTCCTGTCCAAGTGCCCCCCGCCTCAGATTGTCAAAAATGTCCTGCGCACATGCAAAGAACTTGTATGCCCGGTCGAAGCTCCCTTCCTGAAATCGGAACTCCATCATGACCATGACGAGCTGGCAAAGCACAAGCTCGTAGTCGGCTTCGAGCACCGCGCCTTCGCAGTAGCTGGCGCAGTCGACCACCGCATGCACACTCTTGCGGAGGCCAGCAACGTCATCGGCATGGGTATGGGAGCGCGCTGAATAGCCCAAAGAACGAAGCTCCTTGCGGAACTCCATCAGGTGATCAGGCGAATCGAAATAGGCCTTGCTGCGTCCCCGCGGCGCGCGAGCGACCACACGCGGACGGTATCTCTTCAGCTCGGCAAGCTCCAGGCGCGCAGCCGCGGCTTCATCCACATCCTTGATCAGCAGGTCCTCTATGCGCCGCAGATTGGCTTCGCGCAGGTCCAGCTTGTCTTTCGCAGGCTGCTCGACCGGATTCAGGGCCGGCTGGCTGTTGAGCCTTTCAAGCAGCTGCTTGAGGAGCGGCACAAGTTCGGCGCTGCCCTGATCTTCCGCAGGGGTATGCTGCTCTCTGATCTGGCGCAGGATCATCTCAGGCGACAAATCCCTTTGAACGGCGCCATTGATCGCGGCACTCTGTAAATTGCTGCTGTCCTGCTTGGGAATGGCAGCAGCGCCGCCTGTCCGGGGCGTCGAGCGTGGTGGCGCAGGCCTGTTCAACTGCTCGGTATGTGAGGTCTCTTCCCACTCAGCTGGCCTTAGGGGAAAGCGATGTTCACTGCTGGACTGCCTGAGCAGCCAAATGCCAAACTCCAGGCTGGGCTTGCGCTCACGCTTCAGCACGCGCAGGACCGTGTCTTCTGAGACACTAATGCCCGATCTGCCAGCTTCCGCGGCCACCTGCGGGGCCGCCCAGCGCCGCTCCTGCATGAGATTCCTAAGCGCTTCTACTGCCGCATCGACCATACTGTTATCGGTCACAGGGAGATTCTAGTCAGCTATGCGCGGGCCTGGGGCGATTGAACAGTAACTATAGTAAGAACACTAAAAGAGCATATCAAGTAATAACCAGAGTCCAAAAACCGCCATTTGGCGGTAGTCCTCCGGTATCCCTCTGGCAACATGCCTGCCCTGGACGGTGCAACGCTGAAATTCACCCTTGACGCTGGCTGTCTGTCTGTCGTCTGTCCGTCCTGGTTATTGCCGCGTCGAACAGCGGCGCACTTTACTATCTCAAAGCAACAGATACCGCTTGATCAGCCTGGATTGATCCGTGGATGATCGATGGCAAGGTCAACATCAGCCTCGAAGGCGTGGAGCTGGTCGAATCCAATGGCTTCCCGGTGATCGCCTACTGCGATTCGACAAACAATCGCCTGCTGGCGGCGGTCTGGTATTAGAGCGGCCTAGCCGTTCTCCGTGCGGTTGAACTCCATGCCGTGGCCGCTGTCGCCGCTCTGAGGTGCGCTGGCCGGGTCATGCCGGAAGCTGGCTGGCAATGGCACTCCGAGGCTGCGCGCTTCCTCGGCGCTGACCGCAGCCGCCTGCATCTGCCCGGCAGGCATTGAACCCTGGCCGGCAGGATCTGCGCCGTTGTAGTAGACCGTGCTCGAGGGGAAGGCCACCCGCGCGCCGCGGCTGCGGCAGATGTCCATGATCCGCAGCAGCAGGTCCTGCTTGACCTCCAGGAACTCCTCCCAGACGGTGGAGCGGGTGAAGCAGTAGACGATGATGTCGAGGCTGTAGGTGCTCAGCTCGCTGAGACTGACTACCCAGTAGTCCTGGTCGATCCCGGCGTGGCCCTTGAGCAGTTCGCGGATATCCTTGACCACGCCAAGCACCTGTTCGGGCTGTGTGTCGAGGCCCAGGCGCAGGTCCAGGCTGATCCGGCGGATCGGCATCTCGCTGTAGTTGTAGATGCTCTCGTTGGTGACAACTTTGTTCGGTACGCTGACCAGGGCCTGGTCGAACTGCCGGATCCGGGTCGAGCGGATGCCGATCTCCTCAACCGTGCCTTCGATGCCGGCGATCTGGATCCAGTCGCCGATCTTGTAAGGCCGGTCGGAGAAGACCACAAAGCTGCCAAAGACATTGGCCACGGCATCCTGGGCGGCGAAGGCCAGGGCCAGACCGCCTATGCCGGCGCCGGCCAGGATCCCCGCCGGGCTGTAGCCCCAGGTCTGGGCCAGGCCAACCGCGACCAGCAGAATCAGGCCGACCTTCGTGACATCCCGCAGCAGGGGCAGGAACTTGTCGTCCAGCACGCTGCGCTTGGTCTGCGGGTTGTCCTCCGTCAGGAAGCTGAGAGTGATCTCCATCATGCGGTAGAGCAGCAGGCCGGCTGAAACCATGAAGAGGGTGGCAAGTACACGCATGACGAGCGAGTGCCAGTTGATCGGCTCCACCGGCAGCTCGATGAAACTCATCGCCAGATAGCATCCGCCCAGCAGGGTGAAATAGCCCACAGAGCGGCGCATGGCCCCATGGACCTTGTTGTCGTAAGTGCTCTGGGTGCGGTCAACCACGCGCTTGAGGTAGCCGTCCATAAAGCGCAGGAGCAGCCAGCGCAGCAGGATCGCGAGGACCAGGCAGACAGCGGCGATCACGAGGCCCAGGCTGTCCACATAGCTCAGGTCCGCGAAGTCGACCAGCGAGATGATTCCAGGACCGTTCACGGCAAGACTCCCCACCCACTCAGTCAAGGCAGAATTATATGGCAGAGGTCATGAAACGAGATAAATACTGGCCTCGGACGCTATGGATGCGGGCCAGCAGTGCCAGCATTGCCGGTGCGGGCAGACATTCTGCCTGATTTCGTTTGCAGACCTTGACAGCCCAGGCTTCTAGCTGTATAACCACATAGTTAATTAACCGCAGGGTTATATACGCCATGCAGACCGACACGCTCAGCAGGACCTTTGCCGCACTGGCTGACCCGACCCGCCGGGCAATCCTGGCACGGCTGAGCTCCGGCGAGGCTTCGGTCACAGAACTGGCCGAGCCCTTCTCCATGAGCCAGCCGGCGATCTCCAAGCACCTGAAGGTGCTGGAAAACGCCGGGCTGATCACCCGGGGGCGCGAGGCGCAGTGGCGGCCCTGCCGTATCGCGGCCACACCGCTGAAGGCGGTGAATGACTGGCTGGACCAGTACCGGCGCTTCTGGGATGAAAGCTTTGACCGCCTTGACGCTTATCTGAAAGAGCTGCAACAGCGGGAGAAAGAGCGTGATTCCGGCAAGGGCCGCTGACGCAATGCACTATGGTAAACAATAGTAAGGAACACTAAGGAGGCAGTCATGATTTCGGAAGCAGCCGGTACAGGCTCAGCTGAGCACTTTGTCCTCGAGCGCACCTTTGATGCGCCCGCCGAGCTGGTTTACAGGGCCTGGACGGAACCTGAGCACTTCAAGCAGTGGATCGCGCCGGAGGGATACAGCATTCCCTTCTGCGAGATCGACCTGCGTGTCGGCGGCAAGATGAAGGCTGCCATGCGCGGGCCTGCCGGCGACCACTGGTTTGCCGGGGAGTACCTGGAGCTGGACCCGCCGCGCAAGATCGTCAGCACGGACTACTTCTGCGACCCTGAGGGCAACCTGCTGCAGCCCTCGGAGATCGGCCTGCCGGAAGGCTGGCCGGCGGTGAACCATGTGACCATCACCTTCAGGGAAGAGAACGGCAGGACACATGTAAAGGTTGACCAACCGATGGTCACGCTGGCCGCGGCCAAGGCGCTGGGCGCCGACATGGGCTGGAACTCCAGCCTGGACAACCTGGCCGAGCTGCTCAAGCGCATGGCCTGAGCAGCTGCCGATCCCAAGGCGGATTCCGCAGTCTGATGCAGCGGAAGTAGAAAGGAGGAAAGCCAGATGGCACAGGCATTCGAACAGGGGCATGACGCAAACCAGGCAGTCGACATGGAGTCAATTGCGCACCCGCCAATCGTAAGCCGGGAAGAATGGCTGGCGGAGCGTCGCGAGCTGTTGCAGGAAGAGAAGGCGCACACCAAGGCCTACGACCGGCTCAACGCCCGGCGCAGGCGCTTGCCCATGGTGCGCCTGGACAAGGACTACAGCTTTGAAGGGCCCGAAGGCCAGCAGAGCCTGCGCGATCTGTTCCAGGGCAAGCGCCAGCTGGTCGTGTACCACTTCATGTTTGACCCGGCCTGGGACAAGGGTTGCTCCGGCTGCACCGGCTTTGTGGATGCGCTGGGCGACCTGTCGCTGCTGGATGAGAAGGACACCCGCTTTGTGCTGATCTCCCGCGCCCCGCTGGACAAGCTGGAGCAGTACCGCAGCGAACGCGGCTGGGACTGGCCCTGGTACTCATCCTTCGGCAGCGATTTCAACTATGACTTCAACGCAACACTGGATGAGGACATCAGGCAGCCCTCCTACAACTTCCGTACGCCGGAAGAAACCGAGGCCCACCGCGGTCCCAATCCGATCAAAGGGGAGAGCCACGGGATCAGCGTCTTCTTTGAGCTGGATGGCGTGGTCTACCACACCTACTCCGTCTACGCCCGCGGCGTGGAAAATATGACGGATTCCTACAGCCTGCTGGATATCACGCCCTGGGGCCGCCAGCAGGACTTTGAGGATTCCCCGCCCGGCTGGCCGCAGAAACCGACCTACGGCTAAATCAGTGACAGCAGCACTTGAAGTCAGCCTGCCGATGAGCAAGCAAGCATCTACATAGACAGAGGAGCGAGTTATGAGCAGTGAGAGTGGCAGCAGCGCCAATGCCGCAAACGTCCAGGACGAGATGTGCCGGCTTGGGCAGAGCAATGAGAACCATCAGTGGCTGATGCAGCTTATCGGCGACTGGGTCATGGAAGGCGAAGCCAGCATGGGGCCGGACCAGGAGCCGATGAAATCGAGCGGTACCGAAAAGGTCCGGGCCATCGGCGAGCTGTGGATCCTTGGTGAAGGCGAGGGCGAGATGCCCGGCGGCGGCCCTGCGCAGATGCTGCTGACCCTGGGCTACGACAACACGAAGGGCAAGTTCGTTGGCAGCTGGGTCGGCTCGATGATGAGCGGCATGTGGGTCTACGAGGGCGAGCTTGACGCTGACCGCAAGGTGCTGACCCTGAGTACTGAGGGCCCGTCGATGTCGGGTGACGGCAGCACAGCGCCTTACCGCGACGTGATCACCATGATCAACAGCAACACCCGACTGCTGGAGTCAATGACTCAGGACAGCGAGGGCAACTGGAACAAGTTCATGTACGCGAAGTACACCCGGCGCAGCTAGGCCTTTGATCCTGAAACGATGCAAAGACGCGGCCCGGGAGCAGGGCTGCGGGGAGAGCGCGCATGTCAATCAAGATTGAGCCGCGCCAGCAAGCCGATGACTGCGTCATTTTGAACCAGCGGCTGCTGGCATACAGCCGTGAGCTGGTGTGGGACGCATGGACCAGGCCCGAGCGCCTCGCGCGCTGGTGGGGGCCAAAGGGCTTCAGCAACAGCTTCCATGAGTTCGACCTGCGCCCTGGCGGCTATTGGCGCTTCACGATGCATGGCCCCGATGGCAGTGAGTATCCCAGTGAGAGCCGCTTCGTGGAACTGGTCGAGCCAGAGCGCATTGTCTTTGACCATCTATCGGGGCACGTCTTCCGGGTGACAGCCAGCCTGGCCGGGCATCAGTCCGGAACCCTGCTGAGTTTCCAGATGCGCTTCGCGGATCCTGAGGACTTTGAGCGCTGCCGGGCCTTCGTGCCGCAGAAGAATGAAGAAAATTTCGACAAGCTGGAGGCCGAACTGGCGCGGCAGACCGCGCCGGCGGGCCACACAAAGGAGACGCAATGATCGAGGAAGCAGCCATGAGCATGGCCGCGGCGGAGCTTGACGCACGTTCCATCGTTGTCAGCCGGCGTTTCGACGCCCCGCGCGAGCTGGTCTTTTCAGTCTTTACGGAGCCCCGGCACCTGGAGCGCTGGTGGGGTCCAAATGGCTTCAGCACCAGCACCAGCGAGTTCGACTTCCGGCCCGGCGGGCGCTGGCGCTATGTCATGCATGGCCCTGACGGCAGGGACTACCCCAACCGCAGCGTCTTCACGGAGATCACTCCGCCAGAGAGGATTGTCTACCTCAACGGCTGGGATGTGGAAGACGCCGAGCCGATGTTCGAGGCGACCATCAACTTCGAAGAAGACGGCGCAGGCACGCTGCTGAACCAGCGCATGGTCTTCCCGACTGCCGCGAGCCGCAACGAAGTTGCGGAGAAGTACGGCGCAGTCGAAGGTGCGCAGCAGCACCTGCAGCGGCTTAGCGACTACCTGAATCAGCTGCAAGACTGAGCTGGGCCACTGCGGGTAGAGTCTCAAGCTTGCGCGAAGTACTTGAGCGAAAGCGAGACAGGCAGCCAGCGCGCTGCGGGAGGATGATTCATGGCAAACAAGAGCATCACCGGCACCTGGGTCTCCTGGGCGCCCTACTTCCACAGCATCCTGCGCATTATTGCCGCGGCGATTTTCATGCTCAGCGGCACGATCAAGCTCTTCTCCTTCCCGCACCCAATGCCGCCTGAGGCCGGAAAGCTGGTCTTGCTGTCGCAGGTTGGCATCGGCGGCATTCTGGAATTCGTCGGCGGAGTCCTGCTGCTCATCGGTCTGTTCACCCGGCCGGTAGCCTTCATCATGTCCGGCATGATGGCGGTGGCCTACTTCCAGTTCCACGCGCCCGGCGGTTTCTGGCCCTCGGCGAATGGAGGAACCCCCGCAATCCTGTTCTGCTTTATCTTCCTGTTCTTCAGCGCTGCGGGTGCCGGCCCCTGGAGCCTGGACGCGCAGATCGGACGCAAGAGCCACGCGGCAGCCTAAGCTCTGCAGGACAGCAGGGCGCTGTCATTCCCGCATCAGGCACTTGTCTGGCTGTGCGCTTAAGGCTCCAGCGTCCAGAAGTAGCCCACCGCAGCAGAGTCCAGCTCGCTGATGCGGCCATCAAAGTCGCTGTCGAACCAGGGGATATACGCCGGCTCGCTGCTGCTCAGGCCCACCTTGTCGCTAAAGGCGTCCTTGTCCGCCTGATCAACTATGCCGTCGGCGTTCACATCGCCGGGATGGTTGAAGATGTAGACCGGCGTGCTCAGGCTCAGGCCAAGGCTGCCCTCAGTGTCGTAACTCTGGGCCCGCAGCTGGGCGATCTGGTTGTTAAAGCCGGTCTCGCTGAAGCTGAGCGATGCGTTGAAGGGGGCGGTCAGGGCTTCCTCCACGATGTCCTCGGGGCCACCGTTGCCAAAGGGCGCGAAATCAAGGGTATAGACCACGCGGCCCACATCCACCGGCCCGCTGATAGCGGCGCTGAGGTCAAAGCGCTGCGGGATCAGGCCGAGCGTCTTCTCGCTGGCGGTCACAGCGCTGAATGCGCCAAGTTGATCGGTGTAGTTCTTCGAGACATTGATGTCGTCGATCCACCAGCCCTTGGGCTGCCCGGCATCCTCGCCACTGGCCAGCTCGTCGCTGTTGAAAACAAAGGCAATGTGCACGGTCTGGCCGGCATAGGCGCCAAGGTCAATATCCACACGGGTCCAGTCGGCCAGTACTCCGCTGAAACTCGCCGGCCCTGCGCCGTCCTTAAGCTGGGCCAGGTCCCAGTCCTGGCCGTAGTTCTGGCTGACCAGGACGCTGACCTTATCGAAGGCCGAGCCGCCGTTCTCCACGTTGTAGTGGTGATAGAAGCTCAGAGTCGGGTTGGCGGTCGGGCTGAGGTCGATCGCCTGGCTGACCAGGCAGTCCAGCTCAAAGGCGCCGTAATCGTCGCCAGAGGGCAGGCCGCAGTAGAAGCAGTAGGTCCCGCTGTGCGGCGTGTCTTCACTGGCCTGCCAGGTGCCCGGCCCGTTATCCATCAGGTTCTGCAGGGCGGTCGGCGTGGTCAGGTAAAGCTGGCTGATCAGGCTGACGTCGTGCTGTAGCGGGCTGATGATGCGCATCGAGTTGATGCCGTCGAAGTTCTCCTTATAGGGGAAGACCGGGACGGAGTTGTCGACCCAGTAGTTGCGCTCGGCCGGATACTGGCCGGGGCCGGAGCTGCCGTTGAGCTTGACGTTGAACTGCTCAAAGCCCAGGGCTGAGGTGTCCAGGCTGAAGGTCCAGGGCACGGCGTTCAGGCTCTGGGCCGGCGCGTCATTCAGCAGCGCATCAATGGAATCGAAGGCGCCATTCACTTCAGGGCTGAGGTTGAAGGTGCCGTGCTCCAGCAGGCGTGTCGGCGGCCGCAGGATCAGGCTGATGCCGTAGGTGTCAAAGAGGTTAGCCGCATCAACGCGCGGCACCGCAAAGCCGAAGCCGACGGTGGGATCCCCGGTTTCGCGCAGGGCCAGCCAGGCCTGGTCGTTGGACCAGGTCGGGAAGTAGGAGAAGAGCAGGCCGGCGACAGCCAGCACATGCGGAGCGGCGCCTGATGTGCCGCCAAAGCCCTGGTAGGCGTCCGTCGCGCCGATGCCGCAGCTGGCATAGTCCTCGCCCGGCGCGGCGATATCAACGCCGGGGCCAAAGTTGGAGCCCCACCAGCCCTCGTGGCTGATGCGCGCATCAACGGAGTTCGTCGCGCCGACGCTCATGCACTGCGGGTAGGCCGCCGGCCAGCGCTCAAATTCGGCGTCTTCATTGCCTGCGCTGGCGAGCAGCAGTACACCGGCCTGTTCAACATCGATGCACATGTCTTCTATGACCGGCACCGGGCCAAAATATCCAAAGCTCATGGAGATGGCGCGCAGGCCGAGCTGTGAACCCAGATAGCCGGCCTCGGCGACGTTCATGTCAGTGCCGTCCACCCAGTTATTGGTGACCTTGAGCGGCAGCACGCGGCAGCCCGGGGCGCCGCCGACGATGGACAGGTTGTTGTCGGCCTCAGCCGCGACGATGCCGATGCAGCCAGTTCCGTGACCCTCGACATCCTCCATGCTGTTGTCCTGGTTGACCAGGTCACAGTTGACAAGCGGGAACTCCACCGCGGGGTCGATCACCGTGTTGACCAGCTCTTCGTGCTGGATATTGCAGCCGCTGTCCATCACGCCCAGCAGCACTTCTTCGTCGCCGAGGGTGAAGTCCCAGGCGCCCTGGCAGCCAATGCGGCGGATGCCCCATACCACGCCGGACACATCCGTGCTGGCCGTCCAGCCCGGGTCGTTGGGGTCATAGCAGGGACGGGCAAGGCGGGCAAAGGTGGCCCACTCAATACTGTCAGCAAAATCGCGGCGCAGCTGTTCCAGAACCGTCTGGCCATCCGCTCCCTGCGGCAGCTCGAAGCCGGCCGCCTGAGTGCGTCCCATGTAGACCTGGTTTGTAATGCGCAGGCCATAGCTGCCGGCGATTGCGTCCGTCAGGGCTTCATACTGCCTGTTCTCGCGCAGGATGGCATTGCCCTGGTCCGCCGCCCGCTCACCCAGCGGCTGCTGTACCTTTGGCAGGCCGCGCGTGGAACTGAGGCCGGGCTTGTAGGAAACCGTGATGCGGCTGAGGGAGTAGTCGACCCCCGGCTGGCCGGGGTTTTCCAGGATCGCCTGCCACAGCGCGTCCAGCTCAGTGCGGCTGTGGGCCGAGCTGCGGCTGTCCACAGGCTGGCCCCCCTGCTGGGGCAGCTTGTCCGGCCCGGCTGAACCGCCGGAACAGGCGGCAAGGCCAAGGCTGAGGCTTAAAGCCAGGATGCTGCTGCAGACACGGCTTAATCCACTGGGCATCACGGTCTCCATCTTGAAGTGCAGTCTGGGGCCGGGCACGCGGCCGGCGAAGGCAAACTCAGAGAATAGCGCAAGTTGCCACGATGTTAAACAATTCGCGGCCAGGCGAAAGCCGCACTTGAACCGGTGTTAACTAAGGTATAAACGCGTATGGCTCAGGATCCCTGGAAGCGCGCGCACCAGATCAAGCGTCTGCGGGACCAGCAGGCGCGCGAAGGCAGTCCGGCCGGCAAGGCCGGGCCGCCGCTGATTCTGCGCAGAAAGAAAGCGCCGCTGCTCGGCTGGGTCATTGCCCTGCTGTTGCTGGGCGGACTCTTTGCGGCCTGGTACTACCGCGACCTTTGGCTGCCAAGCCTGCGCGAAGAGGCTGTCAGCAATGCGCCGGAGCCCGTACGCGAGGTGGCGCAGAAGATCCCCGAGAAGCAGGTCAGGCTGGAGGCACAGCTTTTTGACCGGGGCCTTGGCATGGGGCTGCGTCTGGATGCGGACTATCTTGAACTGCTGGCCGGTATGCGGGACAGCGACCCCGGCTGGAAGCTGACCAGCACCGGGGCCAGCAGCGTGCGCCTCAGCGCGCCGGGAGCGGTGGTCAGCGCAGTCGGCGGGCGGGTGCAGAACTACGAGCTGCAGATCGACCAGATCTATGCCAGCGAGGCCTGGCAGCCCTGGCTGAAGGGCCTGCAGGAGGCGCAGCTCAGCCCCGAGCTGCGCTACACCGCGCTAAGCGGCGACGAAGAAGCGCCAGTGGGTGAAAGCAAGTACGAGCTGCAGGGGGAGTCCTTTCAACGCAGCGATGGCTGGGTCACTCCGGTGTACATGCTGCGCTTTAACGACAACAAGCTGCGCAGCCTGGAGCTGGGCATCAAGTTTGGGGTGGCCGAGCCGGCGCCTGAGGCTGCTGCTGCCGATCCCGGGGAAGGCGCGGGCAAGACGGAAGACAGCCAGCCGGGTGGGTAGAATAGGGCCATGCAGCATCCCTATCCGGTGCGCGGCCGGCGCAGTCTGGTCGCAGCTCTTGCGGCGGCGCTGGCCTGCCTGAGCCTGGCCTCCTGTCCGAAGCCTGATGAACACAGTCAGGACCCCGACCCGGCGGCCTTCAAGCCCAGTGCGCCGATTCCCGGCGATAACCCCCTGACCCGCTATGACAAGCTCTGGCTGGGCATGACTGCGCTGGATGTCGCCCAGCAGTACAACGCGCCGGAGGGGGAGGGCAGCGGCTTCAGCCGCGTTATCCAGGACTTCGGCGCGATCCAGAACCACGTCATTGATTTCAACCCGGCCGACACAGAGCATCCTGAGAAGACGCGCCGCATGGTGCTGCGCCTGTACCGCGATGTGCTTTGTGTGCTGGTCGACAGACGTGAAGGCCTGAGCGCCGCGGAAGCGGAAGCCTGGCACCAGGAACTGGTCAAGCAGTATGGCGAGGACAGCGTGGAAACAGTGGCCGGCGCGCAGTGGTCCTGGGGCAGCGAGTTGGGCGTGCTGCTGACCTTCACGCAGGACAACGGCCCAGAGGGCGACATCAAGGCCAATGTGGTGCTGGAACACAAGCCGACACTTGCAGCCAGCAAGGAGTATGCCCTGGCCTATGAAAAGGTGCATCCAACGAAGAGCCAGGAAGACGGCTCCGGCGCACAATAGGCTGCGTGGAGCATGCCAGGCAAACTGAATACGCTGGCGCAGAGCACATGACAACAAAAAGGGGCCGCTCTCGCGGCCCCTCTGGTTTCCTATACTACTGGCTCAGATCGCGTGGGCGGTCCTCTTCAGCTGCTCCAGGCGCAGGCTGTTCTTCGGCTCCAGCACCAGCACGGGCTCGATGGGGTTGCTCTGTGTGTCCACATAGAAGTAGACATCCAGCTCAACCTCATCTTCGGCGACCAGGTCCTCCGGCAGCAGATCCACCGGTTCGGCGTCAATGTCGTTCTCAAACTCGGTGTCTGCATTGAACTTGAAGGTGCGCTCTCCGACAATCAGCTCGGCCAGGTCAGGGAAGTCGCCGCCATCGATCACGGTCTCGATGTTGAAGCGCATATGGTTCTCACCGGGGATGTTCAGGAAGCGGCCGCTGACCTCCGCCTCGACGCGCTGATAGCCGGCGGCTTCAAAGGCGAGGTCCTCAATGTCAGTTGCGGTGTCGTCATCACTGATACAGTCGCGGTCGTCGTCGATGGACTCAAGCTCGTCTGAGAAGTCGCCGTCGTTGTCAGTGTCGACGCGGACCAGGTTCTCTGCGTAGACCAGCTGCGAAGACCAAGTGCTTGTGGTGCCGTCTGGGTATGTGATTACGGCAGTTACTGTGACCAGGTAGCCACTGCCAGCGGTGTTGGGCTCAATCTGAATGTCCACGTCGATATCAACCGCACCGTCCAGCGGCAGGTCGATGGGGATGGAGGTCAGCACCAGATCAAGCGGGTTGACGAGGCCATCAAAGTCGCCCTCACCGTCATCGGTCCCGCCGCTGCTGTCATTGCCCGGCGGATCATCTGTGCCGTCATCGTCGCCGTCTTCAACGCCGTCCTTGGACGCTGAGCGGACACTTGCACCGGCGCGCGGTGTGCCGTCGGCCAGGTTGATGGTCGGCGCATAACGGAAGTCCAGGTACACACGCGTTCCGCCGGTGAGTCCTCCAACGACGGTGGTCACACCATCAGCCAGCAGTTTGGCGACGCCGCTGACGTTGGAGCGGTCAACCACGTCGATCGGGGCAATGACACGGCTGGAGAACTTGCCGGGGCCAAAGGCGCCGCTGCCATTGCCGTCAAGGTTGAACAGGTCTGCACCGGTGATGGTCAGGGTGGCGCGCAGGTCAACGGCAGTGTTACCGCTGCTGTCCGCTCCGATATTGCCCTGGCTGTCGACCGCACTGACCACAAAGCTGTCGGTCGGAGTCCCGGTCACAGCGATGTTGTATGCCGGCGGCAGGCCCGTGCGGGGGGTCACCTGGCTGCGCAGGACCTCAATCGGCGCGCCGCCATTGCGCGAGATGTAGTACTTGCTGACGTTCGCCTGATAATTCTGGCCGATGGGCGTCAGATCGCCGACCGTGATCAGGCCGTCTCCGTTGCCGTCCACCCAGTACTCTGTCCTGAGCGGCGAGCTGTCGAGGTTGCGGAAGATCGATGACTGGAAGAAGATACCGATCGGTGTAAGGTCAGTCACCGACACCAGTCCGTCGAAGTTATAGTCGCCGGTATTGCGCTCAATCCAGCTCAGGCCGACGGACCCGCTGCCCAGGTCCTCCACCACCAGGTCCGTGATGATGTTGGATGTGCCCACTGGCGGGATACTGACCCGCCGCTGCGCCCTGCCATAGCTGGCGCTGACACTCACAGGTCCGCCGCTATAGCCGGCCAGCGGAACAAGGCCAACATCAGCGCCTTGCTCCGTGGGGATCATCAGGGTAAGCAGCTGCTCATTGCCCTGCCAGGCCTGCCTATCAATGCTCAGGCCGTCGGGGAGACTGACGCGCAGGAAGGCGCCCTGCTGCGGGACACTCTTGAGACGCAGTACAAAGCCGGATGCGGAGCGCTCCACGCTCGCGCCATCCACGCTGCCGCCAAAGGGGCTGCTCAGCTCGGGTGCGGGAACAAAGTCGTCACTGACAGTGCCGGATTCTGTGCCGGCACCGCAGGCCGCGGCAAGCAGCAGCAACAGTAATGCCAGCAGGAACATAACTCGTTTCATGAGAACAACTCCTCGTAGCCAGCGGTCACGGAGGCCAGCAGATCCGGTTTGTCCAGGCAGTCTGCGATTACGCTGCACAGTATTTTCACGCCAGTTTCAATTTCCTCTGCACGGCTGCGCGAGAAGGACAGCCGCAGCGCCGGCCTGTCCTTGCGGTCAGGCATGCAGAAAGCCGCGGGCAGAAACTCAACCCCCGCATCCCGGCAGAAGGAGAGAAGTGGAACAGACATAATCTGCTCCGGAAGCTCAACCCAAACCGAAAAACCGCCCGCCGGGATGCGGAAACGGCAGCCTTCCGGAAGATGCTTGCGCAGGGTCTCACACATGATATCGCGGCGCTGCCGGTATTCCTTTACCGAGCGCCGCACGTGCTTTTCGAAGTGTCCCTTGAGGATGAATTCATGCAGCAGGGCCTGCAGGAAATAGCTGTCGCCAACGTCGGAACCCAGCTTAGCCATCACCAGGGGCCAGGAGATCGCCGCCGGGCAGGTGATCCAGCCAATGCGCAGGCCTGGCAGGAAGGACTTGCTGAAAGTGCCGATGTGGATCACATAGCCGCCAGGGTCAATGGACTTCAGCGGCGGCGGGGCCTCGCCTTCGTAGCGCAGCAGGCGGCCCCAGTCATCCTCGATGATCGGAACTCGGTGCCTTGCCGCCAGGCGGATCAGGTGTTCGCGGCGGGCCTGGCTCATTGTCACGCCGGTCGGGTTGTGATAGGTCGGGATCGTGATTACCGCCCGGACTTCACCCTGGGCCAGTACTCCGGCCAGATATTCCGTGTCCATGCCCTCGCCATCCATCGGGATGGCGACGAAGTCGATGCGCTTGGCAATCAGCAGGTTCAGCAGGCCCGAGAAGCTGGGCGACTCTATGGCCACACGCTGCCCGGGCCGCACCAGCAGATCCAGGACCAGAGCCAGGGAACGCTGGAAACCGCCTGTCAGGATGATGTCATTCTCGCCTTCGGCCATCGGCACGCCGGCAAGGGCCATTTCCTTCTCCAGGTACTCCACCATCGGCTGGTAGCCCTGCGGGTTGCCGCGGTCAAAGAAGAACTGCTGCGGGTACCACAGCATATTTGTGGCCACCTGCTTGATGCGCTCAAAGGGGAAGAGCACCGGGTCGGGGCTGGCCTGCGTGAAGCGGATCAGGTCACCGCCATGACGCTTGCTGCGGGGCATGCCGAAGAACTCGCTGTTGAAGCTGTAGGGCTCCCAGCGCATCGGCGGCAACTGCGCCAGGTCGCTTTGCATTTCATCGCGGGTGCGCAGGTTGGAGCCGACCACAACGTCCGGCCGCTCGGCAATGTAGGTACCGCTGCCGTGGCGGGTCTCGATGATTCGCTCGGCCGAGAGCTCGTCAAAGGCCGTCCGCACCGTCTTGACCGAAATGCCAAGATCCCTGGCGAGCTCGCGCACGCTTGGGATCTTCGTGCCGGCCGGCAGCAGGCCATCGCGGACCAGGTCCGTGATCTGCTGCCGGATCTGCTCATAGACCGGCGTCTTGCTTTCTCTGTCTATCTTGAGGTTCATGTTCCCCCGCCTGCATAGTGTATCCCATATTGAGGAACACAAAAGACACAGTAGCCGGCATAGTCTGGGTACACACTAAAGAAGGCCCTTTCTGTCTATCTGTAAGACCCTTATGAGTCTCAAGCTCCACCGAGGGCGGAGAAAGTACTGATACGATGCTATCTATTACTTACTCGGTGCATAAAGCGTCCATGCGTCTGACGATAGATAAATCGGAGAAAGGCGATGGTATTAGTAGATGTCTCAACATCAAGTGTGTCCCCCAAACTGTGCCGTGAATGTGTCTTTCGCATAAGGGCCTGCCGGGATACACTTCGCATGACTTCAGTCGGAGGTGTCGTTGTGAAAGCAACAATTACAAAGTGGATGGGCCTGCTGGTCGTGGCAGCGGTCTGGGCCTTGACGAGCTGCGGAGGCGGGACCAGCCTTGGTCTTGAGAACGGCAGCGCGGCAAACCTGGATGACCAGATTCAGTCCGGCAATGGCCTCCCGGGCCTGCCGGATGACCGCGGTGGCGAGCGCAAGTCCAGCGCGGCGGATATCACTGTGGTCCTCGGCAGTGAGGCGATCCAGTCGCTGAACAGCGCAGTGGTCGACACAACCCTTGTCATGAGCGGCACTGAGACCGACATGGCCTGGGGCCTTTACAAGGTCGAGGGCCTGGCCGGCCGCAAGGTGACCGGCCTGAGCATCGAGATCCTGACCGGGCCGGGCAGCAGCTACGGCGTTGGCGTCAGCAACTTCTCCGAGGGCGTCTGGGACTTCGTCCAGACCGGCAGCCTGCCGGAGTTCGAGGTGGACTTCACAGATGAGATGAGCCGCCTGACCAGCCAGATCGGCAACCTCTACTTTGTAGTGGTTACCGGCGCGGGCCAGGAAGCCACAGTGGTGCAGGCCTCGGTGCTGAGCCGCCCGCTGGAGCAGGGTGAAGTGGAGTTGCCGGCTTTCGGCCGGGAGCTGAGCGTCAGTGAGGGCCTGGCCGACAAGATCGTCGTCCAGTGGGCCGCTGTAGACGGTGCTGAGAGCTATGAGCTCTGGCGGGCAGCCGACCTGGACAACCAGGATGAGGTGCCCGAGCTGCTGGCGAGCATCCCGACCGTCGCCGAGCAGGCTTCCTACACCTATGAAGATTCGGCCATCACCCTCGAGACCGAGTACAAGTACCGGGTGCGCGCCATCAACGCCGCCGGCCCCGGCGAGTTCACCCGCTGGCGCAGCGGCTGGGCTGGCGTAACCCCGCCCGTTGGCGAGGACCCGGCTGACGAACTGGAGCTGACCGGCAGCATTGAGGCCATTGACGAGGCCGCCATCACTGTCGGCGGCGTCAGCTTCGCGATCAACCCGGCCACTATCTGGCTGGGTGGCGACGAGCAGGTTCTGACCCAGGCGGAGTTCACCGTCGGCCTGACGGTTGAGATCAAGGGTGACTCCAACGGCAGCGGCGGCTGGAATGCCCGCAAGGTGCAGCTTGAGGATCCCGCGGTCGATGAAATGACCGTCCTTGGCAACATTGAGGTTCTGGAAGCCGAGAGCCTGACGGTTAACGGCGCGGTCTTCGCGATCACGCCCGGCACGGAGTGGCTGGACATCAACGGCATCGCTGTAGACGCCAGCGCCTTCATGGTCGGCGACAAGGTTGAAGTTACCGGTGACAGCGATGGCCTCGGCGGCTGGAATGCCCGCGTGGTCAAGGCTGAGGATGCCGGCGCGATTGACGAGCTGACCCAGACCGGCGCGATTGAGGAGATCAGCGAGCTGAGCCTCAGCGTTAACGCCACCCCCTTCGCCATCACCATCGACACCGTCTGGCTGGACAACGCCGGTCAGCCGGCCCTGCCCGCGGACTTCCTGGTGGGCACCCTGGTTGAAGTGACCGGTGCCGCGGATGGCCTGGGCGGCTGGAACGCGCTGGTGGTGAAGATGCAGGACGCCGGCGGCGACAACCAGATCGAGGTGATGGGCGAGATCGAGGCTATTGACCCGGCCAGCATCACGGTGGATGGCACGACTTTTGTGATCAACGAAGCGACGGAGCTGGAAGACCAGAACAACGACCCGATTGGCCTCGAGGCCTTCACGGTCGGGCTGCTGGTGTCTGTCCAGGGCGACGCGGACGGGGAGGGCGGCTGGATCGCCACCCGGATCCGGATGGAGGACTAAGCTGGAATCAGGGCGCGGGGCTGCCATCTGGTGGCCCCGCGCCTGGTGAAACTGACGCAGTGGGACCCTCCCACCAACTGAACTTTGAAATCAATCCAATCGCAGGACGGGAGTAACTCCCCCTAACCACGGAGGCAGTCATGCGTGTGCATGAAACAGCCCGCCGCCGGCTCAAGTTGGCGGCACTGGGATGGCTTCGCAGCTTCTGGGTCTGGCTAAACAGCCCCGAGCTGCAGGATTAGTAGAAATCAAGGCGCGTGAGCGCTGTCGAACCACAAGCGCTGAGCGCAAGATCAACAGGAGAGAAACAACATGAAGAACACCAAGAACCTTATTGCCCTGGCGGCCCTGACGGGCCTGTCCCTGATCGCTGCTTCCTGCGGAGGCGGCGGTGGCGGCCCGGTCAACCCCGGCGGCGGCGGCCCGGCGGCCGGCACGGCTGACCTGACCGGCACCCTCAAGGAAGGCGCGGGCGGCCGCGTGACCAGCACCGTCGGCGACGGCCTCTCCGGCATTCCGGTGAGCCTGATCAACACGGTCACCGGCGCATTGCAGGGTACGGACACCACCAGCGCCAGCGGCAATTTCGAGTTCAAGGCGATCCCCAGCGGCAGCAGTTATCTGGTCAAGGTGGAGTTCACCTCCAGCAAGGACCTGGATGGCGACGGCAGCAATGACCAGGTTGAGCTTTACTTCCCGGTCAGCGTGGCCGACCAGAGCATCACCAACCTGATCCAGACCATCGGTGTTGATGACAGCAACAATGACGGCAGCGACGACTCGCTGGTTGTGAAGACCGAAATCGGCGACGACAACGGCCACCGCGAGAGCCATCACCGCCAGCACCGTTTCCGCGACGGCCAGACCGTTGACGACAGCAACAACAACGGCAGCTTCAGCGATGACAGCGGCTTTGACGACAGCAACTGCGACAACCTGCCGGACAGCAGCTCCAGTTCGGGCGGCTCCATGGGCAGCGGCATCGAGCTCTTCGGCGCCATCAGCAGCATCGACAGCAGCAGCTTCACGGTGAATGGCGTCACCTTCAGCTTCACCTCTGCCACCGAGTGGCACGTGGGCGACCGCAGCCATGCCAGCCCCAGCGAGTTCCCGGTCGGCACTGAGGTCAAGGTTGAAGGCTTCAAGGCGGCCAACGGCGGCTTTGTGGCCACGGAAGTAAAGACCGGCCAGGGCTCCAGCGATGACGACCCCGGCAGCGGCTTCCACGTCGAGACCTTTGGCACCCTGGAGGCGCTGGGCGTTGACGGCTTCACCGTTGGCGGCACGCGCTTCAAGTTCAACGCCGGCACTGAGTGGAAGCTCAATGGCGAGCACGTCAGCGTTGACTCCTTCAGCAACGGTATGTCCGTCAAGGTCGAGGCCGTGCCGGAAGGCGAGGGCTATGTGGCCATCGAAGTGAAGAGCGGGACCGACAGCGGCTCTGGCGGCGATGACGACGACGACGACAACTCCGGTTCCGGCGGCGGCGACGACAACGATGACGACGACGACAACTCCGGCTCTGGCGGCGATGACGACAACGACGACGACAGCAACGACGACAACGGCGGCGATGACGACAGCAATGACGACAACGGCGGCGATGACTCCGGAACTGATGGCGGCGGCGACGACGGCACGCCGGATCAGGGCAGCGGCGACAACTAGAAATCTCGGCTGTGATGCATCCGGCAGTTTCCTGGCAGGGCTGCAGGGATGAATCTGAAAGAGGGGCCCGGCGCAAGCCGGGCCTTCTTTTTGCATGCAGTGTTGCACTTTCAAATCCGCAGTGGCTGGGCAAAGGACGACCTGGCAATTCCTGACAGCAATTCCATCACAGTTGAAATTTTTTGGCGAGAAAACAGATAGTACTTAGTGGCATTGATGTTGAGCGAGGTGGACCATGTCAAGCAAAGCTCTTGTCCCCGCCAAGCTGCTGCTCTTCCTCCTTGTCATGGGCTCGTGTTCGACCCTTTCGCCCATGACGCAGGATCCAGAGCCTCCCGCTGACTTCCCGGCTCCTGCGACTGCTCTTTCAGCTGCGGACAGGGAAGTCAGTGTGGACAACATCCTCAAGCGCAAAGGCTACGATGCGATCCCCGGCATGACCCATAACTGGTCAGTCGATGACGTTGCAGGCCGGTTCAGCCCCGTGCAGTTCCCAGGGACCAGCGCGTGGCCGAATGCCGCCTTTGCAATTTACGAACTGACGCCGGTGGACTATTCAGGCCCCAGTGTGATCCGCCTGCGCTGGGACAGTGTCCCGGCCGACTACAGCGAGCTCTGGTTTGGCCTGGCTAACTTTGTCAGCGGACGCTGGGAATGGCACGCAGGTACCGGGCTGAATCAGTACTTCTTCTACGGGCATGAGAGCGAGTACCTGGATGAGCTCTCCGGGCGGATGCTGATTGCGCTTGTGCTGTGTGGCCAGAATGAAGCGGTACTGGCCCGCGTTGCGATTGGCTTCAACCAGGCTGATGACTGGTCGATGGTTGGGCGGGACCAGCGCAGACAATCCCGCGGTACTGTCCCCGGGCCACTCGCTCCGACACTCAAGTGGAAGTATGAGTGTGGCTCCGCGACATTCTCTTCACCTGTGCTGGCGCCCAATGGGATGCTCTACTTTGGCAGCAACAGCGCCGGGCTTCAGGCTGTGCGTCCTGACGGAGTGCTGAGCTGGAGCTTCGATACCGGCGCCACAGGCGTCGGCAGCCCTGCCGTGGGTAGCGATGGCACGGTATACATGGGGGCCGCCGACGGGAACATCTATGCCCTGCACCCTGACGGCACAGTGGCCTGGAGCTACCCCACGGAATCGAACATCGTCAGCAGTCCTGCAATCGATCCAAATGGCAGGGTCTACTGCGGCAGCAACGACGGCAAGCTCTATGTGCTGAAAGCGGATGGCTCTCTGGCCTGGTCAGCCCCCCTGGGCGACGCCAGCCACGAAGGCGCCGCCATTGACCTTGATGGCAACGTGTATCTGCCCTGCTGGGACAACTATATGTATGCCTTTGGCCCTGACGGAAGCTTCAAATGGAGTCAGGACAGCGGCAATCTGATGTATCAGCATCCGGTTGTTGGCGATCAGGGCGAGCTTTATGTAGCCTGCTGGGACAACCGGCTGCTGTCCCTGGCACTGGCGGATGGAGCGCTGGCCTGGGACTTCGACATCGGAGAATGGCAGTGCGGGGCACCGGCCCTGGCCGCAGACGGCACGATCTATGCTCCATCTTCTGTCCGGGGCATCGGGGACAAGTCTCTCTACGCCCTGGATCCGGACGGCGCCGTCAAGTGGAGCTACAGTGCAGAAGGGATGTTCTCGACACCAGTTGTCGATTTGAACGGCGACATCTACTTCGTGCTCGACGATGGCAGGGTCATCTCGCTGGACAGCAGCGGTGCGTTCCGCTGGGAGTTCGCGGTCGATGGTGGCATGTACGGCACGCCGGCCCTGGGAGCTGACGGGACTTTGTATGTCCTGACTTCCGCCGGCAGCCTCTACGCCATTGGCCCCGGCGCGGGGCTCTTCTAGCTCAGGCGGCATCTGGCTGCCTGCAGGGCGCGATTTCTGCCGGGAGACGTTATAATGTGTCCCGGCCGGGCGCCATTAGCTCAGTGGAAGAGCATCTGACTTTTAATCAGGTGGTCGAAGGTTCGAATCCTTCATGGCGCAGATTTTTTTCTGCGCCGGAAGCGGAACCGAGCAGGCGCCGCAAGCCCGCCTTGGCCCCATAGTCTAGTGGTTAGGACGTCACTCTTTCAAGGTGAAGGTACGGGTTCGATCCCCGTTGGGGCTACTATCCCTTTGAATTGTAAGACCGGCTGCAGGTCGAATAACTCAACCACTATCCCATCCAGACGCAGATCCACTTTAGAGACCAGCGACCGGATAAGAGGCCGCAGCGCTTCGCTGTGGCCCTCCTGCCAGGCCCGCCGGATCAGCCCGACATGCTCAAGAGTATCACCTGTCTGCGCGGCTCTGGACTGCAGCCCGCAGCGCGCCGCACGAAGATCCGAAAGCTGCTGCTCCACCGCTGACTCGTCTGCAGCCAGCGCAGCCAGGCGCTCTTCCAAAATACCGATGGCCAGGGCCTTGCCTTCCCGGGCCAGCCGCAGGACAGTCTCGCGCAGCTGAGAGCCTTCACGCTTCAGTTGGCGCTGGCGCCGGGAAAGCGCCTGCTCCTGCTCCTCAAGGGCCTCGTCCTGGCCCCCGGCAGCGCTGTAAGCCAGGGCCAGGGCCTCTGCCAGCTGGCCGTCGCCGGCAGCCTCAAGAAGCCCCTGCAGCACGAGCTGATCCAGTGCTTCAGCGTTCACATAGCCAGGCAACTCAGCCGCGCCATCGTCGCCGCCGACCAGCTCCAGGCCGCCGACTACTCGCCTTTTGTCGGCTCGGACATAGCAGTGATAACGGCGGCCGCCGCGGCCGGCAACCCAGGCGCAGACATATGGCGCCGGCTCGCCGCGTCGCTTCGCGGGATGCGTCACTGCGAAGTGGCTGGACACGACCAGGCCGTCGAGTAGGTAATCAGCGCCCTGAGGCTCGGCGCCGCCGAGCCTGATACGCTGCGGACCATGGGTGGACTCAGGGCCGCGCGCCTGCGCGGCCTCCCAGACATCGCGCGGCAGGGTGCATTCGTGCAGGCCCGGCAACCAGCCCTCGGCGCCGGCGACATGGCCGCAGCGCTCGCGGCCAAGCACGGGCGCGTTCTGGGGGCGATAGAAGCGGCTGGCCAGGATCTTCTCGACGCTGGAGCTGTTGAGTACCAGGCCGAACTCGGCCTTCAACCTGCGCGTAATTGCACTGTAGTGCATGCCGCTGGCCTTGAGCTCAAACATCCGCTCGAGGGCCGGCCACCTGAGGGGGTCGGGTACAGGGATGCCGCGGCGCGGCCCCGGCAGCGTGGCGAAAGGACAGCGAGTGGCATGCAGGCCGGCGGCCGCCCGGGTCGCGCGTGCACCGCTAATCTTCTCTGCGGTCTGGTCGCGCTGAAACTGCGCGAAGGCCAGCAGGACGTGCAGCAGCATCCGCCCCTGAGCGGTGCTGGTATCAATGCTCTCCTGCAGGGTGCCGAAGGAGGAGCCGCTCGGAGTGATCACGGCCTCCACGAAGTCAAGGAAGCCACGCAGGTTGCGGCTCATGCGGTCAAGGCTGGTGGACAGCACGATGTCAGCTTCGCGGCCGCGCAGCAGGGCCTCAACGCGGCGCCAGGCCGGCCTGTCCATCGTGGATCCGCTGACACCCTCGTCGGCCACTTCCGCGACGACGCTGTAGCCCAGAGCCGCGCAGTACTGCCGGCAGCGCTCGATCTGCGTCGCGCAGCTGCCAGCCTGGCGCGGGTCGTCGGTGGAAACCCTGGCATACAGGACAGCGCGCAGAGGCTGTTTCTGGCTCAGGGTAGGCGAGGGGCGCGTGTTCACTCGTCACCATCCTCGAAGGGCATCTGAAGCGTGTCGCCAAACTTCGGGAAGGCCCGCTCCAGGTTGGAGTAGAAAGCGCGCCAGCTGTTGGCCGCCCGCATGAAAGCAATCACCGTATGCAAGTGCGCCCGCAGGTCTGGGTTGCCAACGTCAGCAGTCAACCACTGGAAGTGCTTGTGCTTCCTGTGTCCGGCTTCAGTCCTGGGATTCTTGTGCTGAAGCTCCTTGAGCACGGCGGGCGCCAGGCGACGATAGATCAGGTCGTTGGTGATCTGCCCTACGATGGGAGGACGCTTGCTCGACAGCTGGCTGTAGTTCCAGCCTTTCAACCGGAATAGTTGCCGGTAAAACTCGTCGGGGAAGGTCTTAGCCCATGCAAGCAGCCGGTCGGAGATGTACTTGCCAAGTAGTTCTTCAAGCGCCTTACGGCTGCGGTCCTCCTGGTAGCCTGTCGCCTCGTCCACGAGCGCCACAATCCCAAGTTGTGCAAGCGCGCGGACGAGGATTTCGCACTGCCTTGCGATAGGCTCTTGGTGATGAGTCAGAACACCAGCTTCGCGGGCAGCAAGGATGACATTGCAGACCTGCGGCAGCAACTCGGCCCGATAGCCATAGTTCGGTTTGCCGCCCCGACCCTGCACTGTGAAGAGGACTGGCTTAGTATAATCGGCTAACTCCGCATCAATAAAGGGCAGAAGGTTCTTAGCAGCGAGAAATGGGGGAAGTTGGTATAAGTTCTGGACAGCCATACCCCGGCGGCCAATTGCCCGCATGAAGCCAACACCGTTCAAAAGGCGTGTGCCATCCTCGAGAACGGCGCAAGGGATGGTCGACTCGCCAATCTTAATCTCGCCGACATGGGTCGCCTGAATCACCTTTTCAGGCATCACTTGCTCCTCGTGGTGATGAATTCAGAGCAGCATAGCACAACGTCAGGGCCGCGGGCCCAGCAGCCAGATAAGAAAAGCCAGCACCGCCGTGACTATGACCGCGATCCCGATCCAGCGCTGGCAGCCAGGCGGCAGCGACCCAAGGCAGGAGTTTGGATGCATATTCCTGACAGATTATCACCAGCGCAGGTGCACTCGGATATAATCGAAACAGACGAGGCGGAGCCATTGGCCCCGCCCCGCCCCAGGCTGGCAGCCGAGAGATTGGCGTCAGGAGGCTGCCTGCCTGCTCAATATGGAGGAAAAGCATGTTCAAGGTCCGCCTCGCGGCCGGCATCATTGCCGGTGTCTTGCTCGTCCTATCGGCCGTCTCCGCCCTGGCCCTGAGCACGGCCCAGGAAGCCTGGAACGGCGTCGCGGCGAAGTACCACTTCGACACGGTGCCTGCGCCGGCCAGCGCCACCTTTGACGACATCTACCACGGGGGCAACATTTCCAGCGACCTGCCGAAGGCCTGGTGGGAAGCCTTTGGTACCGGTATGGTTCCTCCGAGCGGAGACGATACGGTCAACTTCTGGATCAACTGACCCTCTGCTCTCCAATAACCTGAAAACGCGGACGCTCCCCCAGGAGCTGCGCCAGTGCCTTTGTGCGCGTATCCGCCCGCTCCAGTTCGGCAGCCGGATTCTCACTATTCGCCCGGCGAATCTGATCCTTCTCCAGCTCAGCAAACTCCAGGAAGCGCGCCCTGGACTTCCGACTGCCCACAACTTCAAGCACCTGAGCGAGCAGCCAGTAGACTTCCCGCTGGCTGGCTCTCCCTGACTCCGCCGGCTGCTCTGGGTATGGTTCGCCAACCCTTTTGATCAGTCTCTGCCGCAGCTTCTCATAATCCTTCACCTTACCGTGCAGAAGCTGGGCCGACACGGATAGCCCCAGCGCCTGGTCGAGGGTCTCCCTGTAGCTCTTTCGTGTGGCAGCGCTGCTGATCGCCTTCAGCGCGTCCAGGCAGCGCCGCTGCAGGGCCGGGAACTGGGCCAGCTTCAGCGGGGAGGCCGAGGCCAGTTCAGGGTGCACCATCAGCAGCAAGCCGGAAGCCGATAAGAGGGCGCAGCGAACATCGTTCCAGCCCTTGCTCAACCCCCTGGCCTCGTCGGTGTCCTGCCGCCCCAGCCAGACCATAGCGTGGTCCAGACAGTTGAGGGCGGAGCCTGTATCGCCACTGTAAAGGTACAACTGCGCGGCGGTGCAGCACATCGTGGCATAGCCATAGGCCCATGTCAGGCGCCAGGGGCCGTAGGCTAACTGTCTGTTTGCTTCGTAAAGTTCGACCCATGCATTCAGAATGAGGAAGGCGGAGGACTCATCGCCGATATCGAGCCGGGCAAAGAACTCTCCTAGTTGCTGGTTGCGATAAGCAGCAAATGTTTCGTGGCACTGGTAATCGGCCACGAAGGGATGCGACATCATTCCGCTTTCCTCCTTGGCTGCCCTACAGGTTTCTTCCCCTGGGGCGGCTTGTGTTTACTTACAGACTTGTCTTCGGCCGGTGGTGGGCCAGTGTGATCATCCGCGCGGTGCAGCGTTAAAGCGTCCGCGCCCATCACCCGTGCATGAATCTCCGCCAGCTGCTCCGCCTGCTCCGGGCTCAGTCCGCTGCTCTCCGGGTCAGGCCACCCCTGCAGGCGCGTCATCGGCATCTCTGCCTCGTTGAACAAAGCAATAAGCAGGTCGAGCTCGAAGCGGTCAACGTGACCATTTTTCCAGCGCGATACGACGCTGACGCCAGTGCCCATGGCCTTTGCCAGCTCAAGCTGACCGCCTAGTCGAGCGCTAGCACGGTTGATTGCTTCTGCCACGATCATCTTTAATTCCTGTTCGCTTGGCACCGCGCAAATGATAACCCTTGCATATCCCTGCGCAGCGTTGCAGGCAGTATACCTCCAAAAATTGTGCTGTCAAGTAGGTAGCAGACCTAATCAAGCAAATTTAACCTAGGCATGCATTGACATACTTGTGCATAGCGGTTAGACTTTTACCTATGCAAGTAAGCGCAACTGTCACAGCGCCTGCGATCTGGACCTTAGACGAAGTGGCAAAGCACGTCCGCAAGAGCACTGACCAGGTGCGGCGAGACATGAAGTCCGGTCGCCTTGAGCCCTTGCCCCGCGTGCGGAGCAACGAGCACCTTCGATTCAGCCTGGCCAGCCGCAAGAACCGCGAGTACCTCGGGCTGAAGACGGAGGAAGAGGGGGAGGGGAAGAGGAGTGCCTAGGTCAGTCGAGCTCGCTACAGGACTTCACCGCCTGCAGGCCGTAATCAAGCTTGAGCAGCGCAATACCGAGGTGGTTGAGCAGGTTGGCCTCCGGGTCGTTGATAGCCTTCTTCAGGGCGGTATCGTTCTGGGCCTTGTAGACCGCCTTAGCCAGGCGCATCAGCGCCAGTTTCGCTGCCTTCTTTTCATCGTCGGTGAGGTTCAGCATTCAGTACTCCGCGGGGTGTGGCTATGCGCTTGATCGACATGATGCTCGCAGAGCACCCGCCCTTCGATTCTATCACCGCTGAAGTCTGGGTCCAGTACCACATCGAGTCCGCGCTGGCAGACATCGAAAGCGCGATGAAGCACGCCAATGAGTTCCAGCGGGAAAGGCTCGACTCCGCCGCTGGCCGGCTGAGGAGCATTCTCGCAACTGAGCTCGACCGGCAGCACATGATGGCGCGGGTGCGCGAATCAACCGACTTCATGGGCGAGGAGAAGGCGGAGGAGGGGAAGAAGAGTGCCTAGGTCAGCTTATCTCGCGCAACTCGATGATGCACTCAACGCGGAGGACCAATTGATCCAGGTCACGGTTGAGAAGGAACAGAGCCATCCGGTAATCCGCAAGGCTGGCGGCGTACTGAAGATCAGGATGCTGGCGCGCCTTGCTCAATGCTTCCTGCAGGCGAGCAAGGGCATTCTGGGCCCTGACCAGCTCATCGTAGTTCATATCAAGCATCGGTTCTCTCCTGACGGGCTGGCGAATTCTATCAGCCGTGAAAGGCAGGCGCTGGGGCTGGCGAAAGTGGTTTTTGGAGTGGAGGAGCTGCGTTACCTCGGGCTGGCCGAGAGCGCCCGGCCCACGGCGCCTACCACAGATGAGTTTTACAGCTCAAGTCCAGAAGAGCGCGGGCGGCGGATCACCGAAAGTGAGGTGGCTGGACGTGAAGGCTAGCCAATGTGAAGAAGCAAGCCAGGCCGACACCAGCAGGCGCCAAGTAAGCCGGGCCGCCGGCCTGGCTGATGGTGAGCCCGCAAAGGCAAAGCGCCGCATTAAACGACTCGACACAAGCCAGCCGGTCGTTATCCGCAGCGGCACGAGACCCGCGAATCCGCGAGCGCTACTGCTGGCCATGCAGGACCTGCGCCGGGCCGTGGAAGGCAAGCCCCGCGGGCCTGAACCCCCGGTCCCATTCAAAAGCAACGACGAGGAGGCCACCTGATGCCTTTCCACAGCACCCTTTTATCAAGTCCGATCAGCATTCCGGATTGCGCCGGCGGATGCGGCGCCGCGGTCAGCGCGAGGCTGCGCGAGGCAGGGCTTAGCCAGGCCGAGGCATACGACATCGGCTGCAGTGTTGAGGTCATGGTCCGCGGCCTGCTGCAGGGGATGGAGGCCGAGCGCAGGGCCTTCCACGACAGCGCGGAGCGGCGCATGGGCCAGCACGAGGAAGAAAGCGAATGAGCTGGGGACTCCGCTGGGCATCCAGCTGGTCCAGGACTGGCATCGCCGACTGCGCCGAGGCAAGACGGGCAATCCGGGACATCGAACAACACGAACAAGCGCAGCGGCGGGCGCAGCTGACGCGACTAATGCACAAGGCGGGGCTGCCGGCGGAGCCGGCCGACACCAAGGGGCGAGGAGATGCGATGCCAGGCAGCCATAGCCACGAGATCTACCGCCATGGCGACGCCGAGGCGCCGCCCCCTTTCTGGTATCCGCCGGCAAAGCGGGGGGCCGAACAGGAGTGCGGCAACTGCGCCGGCAGTGGCGGCGTTGACAAGGCAGGCGAACGCCAGCTGTGCAGGATCTGCGCCGGCCGCGGCCAATACAGGCCCCTGATAAACACCTGTGCACGAACCGGCTGCTGTGACGAGGCCTGCTTCCTGCACCGCTACAAGACCAGCCGCGGCGTCAGCCGCAGCGAATACCTGTGCGAGGGCCACGCGATGCGCATCCTCAGCGAAAAGCTGGCCGCGCCATCGCTTGAGAAGCACCGCAACCCTGGCCGGCAGGAGTTCGGCCTGGTCGACATCGAACGTGAGGCGGAGCGCGAGCGCGCGCTCGACGAGCGCTGGGCAGCGCGATTGGGGGCAACAAATGAAGACACGGGCTCAGAAGGACGGGCTGCTGAAGTGCTGCAGCTGCCCGCCGGGAGAGGAATGGAAGGCGCCTGAGGAGTTCAGCCTGCAGCGGCGGGGCAGCCAGCTGCGGCGCTTCGAATGCCGGGCCTGCGGCGCAAGACGCAATGCCGAGCGCTACAGGCGAAAGGCAATCCAGAGACTGAAAGAGAGGCGGATGCGGGACTAAGGGAGCCAGGCAAAGGGGGTCCTGCGGATGGGACGCGAAAGCTACAACGAGAGGATGCTGCGCAGCGGCCGCGCGGTTCGCGATTACAAGGCCGAGAAAGCCAGGCGGGTCCGCGAGCAGTGGCACTCCTGCAGCAGGGCAGACAGCCCCGAAGCAGATGGGGCTGATGCCCGCGAGCGGGCGGTCCTGTTCTGGCTGGCGGTCGCCGCGGCCGGGCTGCTGTTCGCCGCAGTACTGATGGCCAGCCCCGCGAGCAGCGCGCCCGAGCAGCAGATCAGTGGTTGTTGCCGCTGCGAGAGCGAAGAGAAGCTTCAGGCGGATGCCGTGGCCCGGATCGAGGCCTACCTGGAGCTGTGCCAGCAGCGGCACGAGCTGCGCCAGGCGCAGCTGCTGGGACGCTGGATCGCCCTGGGGCTCAGGGAAAGGAGCCTGACGCTTGGAAACAGCGCGGGCCCGGGCGCCGAGGTACAGCCTGGCCAGCGTTGCCAAAGCCTGCTGCCCCGGGAAAGGCAGTGCGAGCCCATCGTGCTTGCGCCTTACCCGGCAGCCGGCCCTGATCCGCCGGCAGCAGCTGTCAACTTCGAACTGCGCGACTTCATCGCCTCCCAGACCCATGCCAGGTACCCTGGTCTGAGCCTTGAGGAGTGCGAGGCCTTCGCGGACGCCTGCGTAGGTTTTGATGACGCCTTGTGGTGGTGCGCTCGCGGCTGGGCTGAAAGCTCAGCCGACACAAGCGCGAAAGGCCAGAGGGTTTACTGGCACGTCAAAGGAAGGCGCCTCAGCGGCCACTGCAGCGGCTGGTGGCAGATCCACCCTATGCATGCCCCCCGCATGGCCAATCTGGGCCTCGACTACGAGAACGAAGCTGACCGGACTGAGTTCGCCCGCGTGCTCTTTGCCGACCGCGGTGACCGGCCCTGGAGCGAAAGCAACGGTAATGCCCGCCGGTTTCACAGCAAGCTGAAGCGAGCCTGGGAAGCAAAAGTCGCAGGAGGCAGCTCATGAGCCAGATCCACTTCGCCACGATCTACTCGAAAACAGCGACTGAGAAGGCGGACGTGCACCTGTGCTGCGGCCGCTTCACGGCCTGCCAGGTGTCACTGGACGAGCGCTGGCGCGAGAGCCCGAAGGCCGCCGAGGCCGCGGACTATGTGGCCCAGGCCTGTCCCTACTGCGTCCGCGCCTGCCAGGCCCTGTGCAGGAAATCCACAATGACCGGCAGGCCCTTCCTGGAACTGCTGAGGGAGGCGTGCAAGTGAAGCTGTTCTTTTTGACACCCGACGATAACGGAGAGCCGGTGGCCCGCGAGGCCCGGGAGCTTGCCGCTGAACAGGCAGGCTGGGACGGCAAGGTCAGGATTGCACCGGCGCTGCCTGTGCCTGCAGAGGCCACTAACGACGGCGCGGCCTTTCGGGAGAAGCTGCGCCAGGCGATGTTCCATGACGGTGAAATCGTGGAGGTTCGGCGCGGCCCCTTCCAGGGCTGGCAGTTTCTCCTGTACACCGTGGCCTGCCACGGCTCAGCGATCGTGATGCATCCGAGCTTCCCCCGCGGTGTCCCAATGCGGCTGGAGGACCTGCAGCGTGTTGAAGCGCCGCCGCAGAGCGCAGATCCCAGCCAGGGCGAGGAGAGGAAGTCATGAGCCCGACCGAGCTGCTACCGGAAGCTGTAGCCTCTGAAGTCGAGATGCGCTGGCTGCAGGAAGTCAAAGGCGCTTATCCGACAGGCGAGGCGATCCTCTGGGCCCGCCAGCTGACGCTGCGGCTTACCAACTGCTTCAGGTCTACGAAGCTGCTGGCGCCACATGACCGGGTCTTCGTGCGCGGCTGCCTCCCGGGCAGCCTGCGCTGCTACTACTGGCAGCAACTCGGTGGCGACGGCGAGGCCTGCGGGCCGCGGCTGAGCAGCCAGGAGCTGGCCCAGTTGCTGCACCACGAGCCCCTGCTCTGGCTGGTGCCGCCGCCGGCTGCGAGGGCAGTATGAGCGGCCGAACCCTAGCAAGCCCAGCCGCGGCGATCGGACGGACTGGCAGCGCACGCCGCTCGACGCTGCAGATCGGACTGAGGACGATGATGGCCATCAAACCCGAAGAAGGCCCGAGCGCACCGGTGCTGATCAAGAGCAAGCCGGCCAGGGACCTGCCGCTGCTGGGCAAGGTCTATGCCTACAGCGGCAGCGGCACGCGGCACTATGCCGCGCGGCTGAAGGCCCTGGGCTGCAGCGGCCGGACCCTGCGCCACCGCAGCCCGGCTGAGCCAGCCTGCACTACTTCCACCTTCGCCTGGGTGATCCCGGTAAGCCGGGTTGACGGCAACCCGCTATTAAGGGCCAAGCTGGACCTGATCCTGGCAGAGGCCAACAACAAACCATTGCGCGCGCAGATCGAGCTCAAACTGGCGATCGCGCTGCTCGAGCGCGACATGAGCGCGGCCGCGCACCTGCAGGCCGAGCTGAAGAAGTACGAAGCGGCTGAGGCCGCGAAGAAGAAGTCGGACTAGCCGCCAAGGCACCAAGGAGAACTTAGAAATGCATAACCCCAGTCTAGTAATCCCAAGCGCTCGCCAGGTACATGACCGCACGGTCGAACTGCTCTGGCAGGGCAATGGGGCCGAGTATGCCCGGCGGCTGCAGCCTTTCGCCAGCCACCCCGAACTGGCGCCAGGCTTCCTGCAGTTCGCGGCTGTGTTCGAGCGGGCCATTGAGAAGCACGGGCACCTGAGCAGCCCGCTGAGCTGGCACTCGGCTGAGTCCGCAGGCGTAGCCGCGCTGTTCTTCGAGCGTCGTGCCGAGATCCACTGTGCTGCCGGCGAGCACCACAAGGGCTTCGCCGACTTCGCCATCGCCGGCTGCCTGCGTGGCCTGGCGCTTGATGCAGGTCCGGCCCAGAGCGTGGAAGCGCAGAATTTCTGGAACCGGAAACTGACCGCCAAGGCTGGGAACCGTGCTGCCGGCTCGCTTGGCAACAGGCATTGCAGCGACAGCCCGGGCTGCTGAGAGAGGATTTCACCCGGGGCTGCAAATGCGGAGCATGGAAGTCCAGGCAGCTGCCTGCACCCGCCGCAGGATGGCCCGGTTGAAAAGGAGGCCGCGATGCGCAAGGTGGGTAACGCCCACCAGGGGCGACCAATGTCGCCCCGCGCATCCGGCCGCGAGAAAGACGAAGTTACGGCCGAGAGCCCCTCGTGCCGCTAGGAGATGGACATGGTCGACGAACCCACGGCGGGCCCCGGGCCTGCCGAATCTGCATCCGTAGAGGAAGGCTTCGAGTACGAAGGTCAGGCTGTCAGCTTTGAAGTCAACAACTTCAACCCGGATCTGCGCAGGATCAAGCTTGGCGAGCATTTCGTGGGCGATGCCATGCCACTGCGCCGCGGCGGTTGGAGCGCCCGCCTGTACGGTGGTGACGGCGGAGGCGATGAGCTTGAGGCTGAGAACATCCAGGAAGCCACACGGCTGGCTCTGGAGAAGAAGAAGACTCGCTCAAAGTGGTTCGATAGCGAGCTCAACCCGAACGACGATCCGCCACCGACCGAGGAACTGAACTACCTGAGCGCTTGTTGCAAAGCCAAGGTCGGCTGGAGTCTGCCAGACGGTGAAGGAAACGTCTACGGCTGGTGGCCCTTCTGTGAAAAGTGCGGGCTGGTGGCCGAAGATCCCAACGAAGATCCCAACGGCGAAGCGAGCGAGGATCACAGCGTCCTGGATGCCCTGCTCGACGATGGCGAGGGCGGCGAGCCGCCGCGCCTGATTCTGGCCATGACCGCGGCCCTGTTGCGCCTCGTCGAGGTCGAGGGCGCGAACTTCCTGCTGGACAAGCCAGGCGAAGACGTCGGAGCTTCGAGCGCGCGTATCAACGCAGCAGTTCAGAACCTTCTGGGCCAGAAGCTCACGCCTGAAAGGCGCGAAGAAATGCTGCAGGCAGCCGGCATCTTTGTGTGGCTCGTCGGCGAGGAGCTGGGCGTGCAGACCTGCAGGCGCTGCGCCTGCACCGAAATCGACGCCTGCCTTGACGCCAACGAGCACCCCTGTACCTGGTCCGAGGATGGGCTTTGTTCGGCCTGTGCCCCCCTCTGTGGTTCTGTGCCATCTGTGGTGAAATTTCCGGAATCCGAAGACACGGGACATGGTCCCGCGCTGCATGGCGACACCGAAGAGGACTGCAGCAGTGGCGGCTAGTTACGTCCAGTGGCTGGCGCTCGTCGAGGAGCTTGACCTGGTTCCGGCAGGCCAGCTAAAGGAGCTGCCGCGCGGCATGCGCAGCGAGCTGTGGACCTGTGTCCAGGCGCGCACAGCCGACGGCCAGCGCGCGGTCTTCGAGCAGGTTGACGGCACCAGCCGGCTGAACAGCGAACGCCTGGCGCAGCGCTCGCTGAAGCTCGACGAGATCCCGGAGCCGCCGGGTCAGGCCCCGCGAGTAAGTGCGCCGACTCCGAGCCCCGGGCCGGCGGTACGTCGAACGCGAGCCATCCCCATGCCCTCGCCCACGGCTGCAACACCGCCGCCGGGCTTTTATCCGGCCCCAAAGCCAGACAGGACAAAGGAGAAGAAAATGCCCCGAGGAGTACCCGGCAGCGGACAGAGCGCCAAGAGCCCGCCCCGCCCGAAACAACAGACCAGCCAACAGCTGCTGCAGCAGACGCGCAGTGCGCTTGAGACCACCCAGACGCGAATGAAGAAGCTGCGGGAGGAGCTGAAGGAACTGGAGCACGAAGCAGACGTGCTGAAGCAGATCCTCCCGACACTGGAAAAGCTGGTCAAGCCTGCAACCGAGACCGGCGGTGGCTAGCTGGGAAGAGATCAAAGCGGCCTGGCTGGGCGGCGGGAGCGCTAACCTCGCGCGCGCGTACGGCTCGCTGAGCGGCTCAGGCCAGTGGCTCAGCGGCGACTGCCCCGAGTGTGGCAAGCCCAAGCTGGTGGTCAACACGCACAGCGGCGCGGTGTCCTGCAGGATTCCCGGCTGCCACTGGCATCGCGATGGCCGCTGGGCCGACGTGATCGAGTGGCTGCAGCACTACGACGGCCTGGACTTCCTCGACGCCGCCCAGCGCGTTGGAGACTGGGTCGGACTGACGCTGACCCGCAGCCCGCAGGCCGAGGCTCAGCATCGCGAGCGCAAGAGCCGCGAGGATCTGCTCGAGGACAGCTTTGAGTGGATGCGCGGACGGATCCGCCAGGCGCTGGGCCTGTTGGAGAAACAGGGAGAGCATGCTCGGCTGCATCCGGACTACGGCCAGGACGCCGGGATCGTTCTATCCCTGCAGCGCGCCCGGGGCTACAGCCTGACCGAGATCGGTCAAATGCCGCTCGGCACTTTGCCGAGCCAGCCTGCGCTGAAAGACCACCTGTTGTCCGGCGGCCGCTGGAAGCTGCAGGACTGGATCGACAGCAAGTTCTACAAGCCGCTGCCCAGAAGCGAGGACGGATCCACCGACTGTGCCTTCGGCACGACGCACCGCCTCTGCGGGCTGGTGCGCAACGCGGCCGGCCGGGCGCTAACAATGACCGCCTGGCAGTCAGACGGCCCACCATCGCCGGCGAAGTATGGCTTCCTGAAGGACTGGCCTAAGGCTGGAGCGCTGTGCGGGCTGGAGCGCCTGCGGGGCAGCAGTCTGGCGCTGCTGGTTGAGGGCTATTTCGACGCACTGTACCCCGGCTATTGCCACGGCTTCCCTGCAGTCGGGATCCTCGGCGCGAGCCTGTCGGCTGAGCATGTCGCCGGCCTGAAGTCCGCCGGCATCAAGCGTGTCGTGCTGGCCTTCGACAACGAGCCCTGGAAGCTTGACACGCAGGGCCGGCCATACAACCCCGGCCACAGCGCCACCGTGACCGCGGTCAAGCTGCTGGCGCAGTCCGGCCTGGACTGCCTGGTGGCCCAGTGGCCGGCCGAGCTGGGCAAGGACCTCGACAACTGCTGCCGCTCGGGCCACGCTGAGGCCCTGCGCGAGGCCCAGGAGCAGGCGATCTCGGGAGCAGCCTGGCTGGGCCGGGAGATCGCGTCAGGGAGGGCGGCTTGAAGATTCACCACAGAGACACAGAGGAGCAAGCATATGTCTAAGAAACGAAGAGATGTGCCGATGAACAGCGCTTACATCGAGCCTGGGAAATACCTCGTCGAGTCGATAGATCTGCCACCAAAGAACAACAAGAGACAAGGCGCCATGCGCCTTGGCGTCTCAATACAAAGCGATGGCATTCAGCTGGAACCATTTCAGCTTTCACTGACGCCAAAGCAGGCCCGCAGGCTGGCCAGGCGCCTTTGCTGGCTGGGGGACTTCTGCCAACGGGAGCCGGAGTATGGGTAGCACTGGGAACGCGATTGTTATCGTTTTCGTATGGGCGCTCGTGATCACGCCGCTTGGCATCTGGAAGCTCTGTGAGCTGCTGAGCACACTGTTCAGCCATCTGAGGTGGCTGCCATGAGCGTCATGGTCAAGGCGATAAGCCTGCACCAACCCTGGGCCAGCGCCGTCGCGCTTGGCGCAAAGCGGATCGAGACCCGGCACTGGTGTGCGCCTGCCTGGCTGATAGGCCAGCCGCTTCTGATCCACGCCGCCAAGACTCAGGAGTGGTTGGGCCACGAAGGTCTGATGCGGCTCTGCGATCGCGCAATGGCCGACGCGATAGCCGCGGCGCCGGCTCTTCCGCCGCCGGGATGGCTTGGGCGGTCAGCAGCATGTCTGCTGCCCCTGGGAGCGCTCGTCGCAGTGGCGCGACTGTCCGCCTGTCATCCCATCACGATGCGCAATGGCGTCGGCACCATCTGTTTGCCGGGCAATGCCAGAGAGGACGTTTCGGACATGGAAACGGCCCTTGGCAACTTCGAGCCTGGGCGCTTTGGCTGGATCCTAAGTGATGTCCGTCCGCTGCCAACGCCAATCCCCTTCCGCGGCCAGCAGGGCATCTTCCCGGTGCCGGCGGACCTGCTGCCAGAGGAGCTGCGGCCATGACTCAGCGAGCAAAGGCCAAAGGCAACAGTCAGGAGGCAAACAGACAGCCAGAACACACCAACACGATCTTTCGCGTAGACGACAAGGTGGAAGTGAGCGGCGGTGATGGGCCGAAGTCCAAGTGGTTGCCTGCGCAGATCAAGGGCTTTCGTACCTGCTCGGTTACGGGCCGCTTCGTAGCAGACCTGCTGCTTGAACGCGATCGCGTGCATGGCTACACAGGGACCATTGAGCGACGGGCCAATACGGACGCAGACGAGATCCGGTTGCTGGACGTTGTAGAGCAACTCCGCCGCGAGAGGGAGCTGCAGATGCGGAACGCCAGATTTCTGAGCTGCGCCGCAGAGCCTTGGCAACCGGGAGAGCTCAATACCATTTTCCGCGTCGGAGACGACGTCGAGATCCACACCTGGATCGGCCACGGCAATTGGGAGTGGCGGGTTGCGTTGGTTTTTGAGGTATGCGCTGGCGGCGACGGCCGGCCCCTTTTGCGCGCGATGATGCTGGACGGGGACACAGATGAGAAATGGGGCACGTATTGGGCCGAGCCGGAACAAAACACTCCGGACAAGTCTTCGCGCGTCCGGCTTCTTGATTCCACCGAGCAGGCGCGCCGTGAAGCGCTGTTGAAGACCCTGCAGGGCGGGGCAAGTACCTCGCCGCCACAAATCGAGGAGGATTCCATGTCAGATGAAACAGCGGTCCTGGCCGTCTGCGCTTACCAGGTCGGCGACAAGGTGCGCGCGAAGGTCGGCAAGTGGCCCCAGGGCACAGTAACAAGGATCAGCCCGGACGGCCAGCAGGTCACAGTCGAGTACCGAGAGGCACGCGGTGGCCCCCTGCAGATCGGCACATTCACTCTCGACCGCGTGACCCCGGTTAAGGCGTCGGCAAAGGCCGGGGAGAGCGGCAAGGTCGCCGAAGCTCCGGCCCCGAAGCCAGCCAGCCAGCGCTGGGCCGAGATCGTAAAGCCAGTGGACGAAGACGAGCCCGATCCCCCTGCTCTGGCCAGCACGAACGGCTACCACGAACTGCCGCAAGAGGCGCCGACGCGGAATTCCGTGAAGGCTCACGCGACAGGTGTGTTCGCAGATCTGATCGCAGCGGCCGAGAGCTTGCCCACCGAGCAGCTCGGCAATCTGATTGCCGCGCTGAGCCTGGCCCTCGCCGGCAAACTTTCCGCCGGCAAGGCCGAGCTCGGTGCCCGGGCCCGCCGTCGTGAAAAGGGCGCGGAGCGCGCGAGCTTGAACGGCCAGCGTGATATCAACCAGGCTGCAGTGCACTTGCCGCTGGACGACTATGTCCCGCAGGAGGATGCTGCTGGCAGAGTCTGGGACGGCAAGAGCGTCGACGAGCTCGGCGCGCCGGTCGACGAGGACGGCGAACAGATCTGGCCTGAGGATCTGATGGCGCAGGGCTTCCTGTCGGCGGACTTTACAGACATCGACCAGGACGAAGACGCGATGGAGGAACCGGAGCCAGGCGCGACGCCGGCCCAGCTGCCTGCAACGCTTGGCGAGGTGACACCGGAGATGGTCGCCAGCTGGCCGGACTACTCGACCGTAGAGTTCCTGGCCAGCGCCGAAGGCGGAAGCTTCAAGTGCTGGAAGCTGCCAGACGGACGCTGGTCCGCGCCCGAGAACGGCCCCCAGCCTGAACCAGGAGACTGCTTTGCCAGCTGGGCAGAGTTGATTAATGGCGACGAAGGCCAGAGCTTCAGCCTGACCTTGCCCACACTCGAGACTGCCCCGGATGTAGCCGATCTGCCCGCCGCCGAACCGACACTGATCAGGCCGCTGACGCTTGGTGAGGTCACTGAGGAGATGGCAGCCGAGCTGCCCCCGGAGGCCGAGCTCTACTTCACAACCCCGATGGGCTTTGGCTGGCGTTTTGTCGTGATCAGCGTCAAGGACGGTGTGCGCTCTTGGCGTGGCTTTACTTTGCCGACAAGCGAGGGCGCCGAAACAAAGCAGACCTCCCTGACGACTTGGTCAAGGTTCACCGAGCACATCGGGGAATCGGTGTTTACGCTGACAATCAACAGCCTGAAGCTGGCAGACAAGGCCCTGGAGGTATTCCCCGAGTGGGCGCATGCGAATGTGCTTCTGCCGGCCTCAGTGGTTCGCTGCGGCAAGCGCATCGGCGGGACTGCCGACTCTCCTGCAGCACATGCAGGAGAGGCGGGCGAGCTCGCCGCACTGCTGGGAGACGATGTGGATGCCCTGCAGCCCCGCAGTGCGAAGGCTGAGCCGCCAGCGGGCGCACCAGATGAAGAAAATGATGAGATAGCAGATGCGGCGCAGGAGGCCGCTGGCGTCGCTGTGGTTCTGCGCGGCGGCGCTCCGCTCAGCGAGCTTAAGCCGGCACTGATCGGGACACTGCCCGTCGGAATCTGCCTGCGCTACGTCGAGCGCTTTGACGGGCTGCCAGCAGAAGATCCCGAGGAAACGGCGCTTTGGCTGGTAGATCCGACTAGGAACCTATGGACGGACGAGGAGCCGAGCGACCATGAGCTGCAGCAGATGCGGGAAGACCTCGACGAGTACGACCTGTTCAGTCTCGACCGTGGCTACAGCGGATCCCTTGCAGTCAGCCAGGCGAGTCTGGACGGCCCCTTCACGCTGCTCTACAAAGGCGCACCCGATGATGTCCCGGAGTGGGCCCGGCCTTACGAACTCAACTGGCAGCGAAGACTTTCAGGCGAGCGGCTGCTCGCGCTTTGTGTGACGAAGCTCGAAGAGCTGACGCCTGCTGAGATCGAGTCAATCCCAGGGGCTTTCGAGCCGGAGTTCGACGACCTGAAACTGCCACGCCGCTGGAGAGTTAATCTCTTGCGCGAAGGCGGCGAAGTTATATGCAGGGCCCGTTGCCGGACAATTGACCAGCAGAAACTCAAACCTACCGACCCACGGGCGAACGAGACTCTCGCGCTCAGCCCCGCAGAGCTAATCGAGCGCTTCGGCGGCTGCGTTCTGCGGTCGATGGAAGGCGGATACGGCTACAACTACCCACCTGATCCTTGCCCGCAGATCCCGGAGTGGATGCGCCCGCTGGTCCTGGAGGCCACGCTGCGCAGGTGGGATGCTGCCTGGGCTATGCGCGCCCCGGACCGCGCCGCGGATGCCATGCCGATGCTGATCCGCGGCTGCCTTTGGCGGGACGTGAGTGCCGAGCAGCTCGACCTGCTTCTCGGCGGCTATGCGCCTCTGCCAAAAGCCGACCGCTACAACAACAGCGCGCCGAAGCGGCCCAGCGCGACCTGGACCATCTATGCCGGCACTACAGCCTGGCACTGCGGCGACAAGTCCATCGACAAGACGAAGCAGCGCCGCTGGCTGCAGAACGGTGGCAGCGCAGCCCTGACAAGTGCTGAGTTTCTTGAACGCTTCGGCAGCGAGACAGCGCGGATAGAGAGTCTGGCCCCGCTGAAGATCCAGCCTCCGGCCTGGGCCAAGCCGGTCATCGTCAATCACGGCGCAATGATCAAGCCCGCGAAGCAGGCTGCTGAGGTGAAGCCTAAGCCGGCCGCAAAGAGTGCATCCAAGCCTGTCACGGGCAGGCCGGCGGCCAAGGCAGCGGCAAGGGCCAAGCGATGAAGCTCTCGCGCGACACTGTCGCTGAGCTGATCAAGCTGCACTTCCAAGGACAGGACCGCGAGTTCGCGCAGCGCGTGGACGCGATCGCCGACCAGCTGGAGGCCGAGGGCGCTACTACTGAGGCCTACATGTTCCGGGCCGCCAAGCGCAATGCGAAGGCGAGGCCGGAGCCAGGGACAAGGGACAAGGGACAAGGGACAAAGCCCGGGGGAAGGGGCGCCGGCCTGACCACGCTCCCTCGCGGCAAAGACATCGAGGACGAGGCCGGCGGCCGCAGCAAGATCGAAGTGCCGCGGGAGCTGTCGGGTTTCCTTTACGAGGTGCGCCCGAAACTGACGCTGGCCGACATGATCCTCGACCTCGAAACGCGCCAGGCTGCCGACGAATTTCTGCGGGATCTGCAGGCTGCGGATCTGCTGCAGGAACATGGGCTAAGCCCGGTCCGGACTTTACTGCTGCACGGCCCGCCAGGCGACGGCAAGACGACACTCGCCGGCGCGATCGCGCTGGCGCTGGAGCTGCCGCTTTTCGTGTTGCGCTGTGCCGGCCTGCGCAGCAAGTGGGTGGGCGAGACCCAGGCCCAGGCGGCGGCCGCGATGCGCTGGCTGCGCAAACACGAGCTGATCCTGTTCATGGACGAGGCCGACAGCCTGCTGCTCGACCGCAACCGCGGCGCGAGCTATACGGCCGAAGACACCAACGCGCTTCTGACCCTGCTCGACGAGGCCCCGGAGCACAACTACGTGTTTGCCGCCACCAACCGCCTCGAGGTGATCGACCCGGCGGCGCGCCGGCGCTTCGAAGTTACCCTGGAGCTGCGTGCCCCGGGAGCGGCCGAACTGGCCGAGTACTTCGAACGCTGGGCCAAGGGCATCAAGGGCCGCTTCAAGGTGGACCTCTCTGCAGAGCAAGCCGGCAGCCTGGCCGCCGGCCACGGCCTGAGCTTTGCTGTGCTGGAGCAGCGCCTGAACGGCGCGCTGCGCAGCCATGTAATCGAACTGGCGCACTGCCAGGGCGAGAAGCGCAAACCCTCTACCAGCCTCAGCGATCTGCTCAGGTCGAAGCTGGAACTGCCTGGACCCCCGAGCCAACTGGTACCGATCGACATTCCCTGGACAGGTGCGGTGCTGCAGCAACTACAGCTGCAGACCCAGTCGCATGCCAGGCATGGATCCACTGGAGGAGGCAACCCGGCGATATGAGCAAAGAGCAGATCAACCACAAGGACACAGAGTCACAGAGCCCGGATGACGGCCAAGCGGCACTGTTGCGCTTCGACATCGAGACTCTGCGCAAAATGGCGCCTGGCACCGTACTGCGACGCCACCGCGAAGTGATGTTTATCAGGCTGTACTGGTCAGCCAGGGAGTTCACGAAGGGTCCGCTGTGGCTGCAGGTCAAGTACTGCGCCAAAGGTCCAAGCGTCCGAACAGTCAGGACCAGGTGCGTCGCTGGCAACTGTTTCAGCCACGTTGGCCTACCCCTGCCGCTTACGAGCCCACGTCTGAGCCAGTGCCCGGTATGCGACACGATGCTCTGCGGCTGTGGGGTACAGGACCAGTTCTATGCTGGGACTTTGGAATCCAAGTCGTCTGGCAATGCGCCGGGCGGCGATGAAGACGGGGCGACGGAGGTGGCCAGCTGAGCGAGCAGCCCCCTGCCCCCAACTTAACGCCGGCACTGATGCACGAGCGGATTGAGCGCGCCAGGCGTGCCCTGCTGGGCTTCAGCGATCCGGTCCTGCGGCTTGAGCTATGCCGCGCCTTCCACAGCGAGCTCGACCGCCAACTAAAGGTGCAGGGCGAAGAGGATGGGGCGCCGCCGCTTGAATTCCTGTTCCCGCCTGATGAGCTGCTGACGCCTGACGCAGGCAACACCAGTCAAGCGGATGAGACGGAGGCGGGGGAGAAGCCCACTCCCCCTGCCCCTGGCGCTCCCAGCCCCAGTTCTGGCCTCACTGGCAGCGCCGGCGACGCGACAGGCCGGACCCCCACCGGCTCTGCTGGGGGGTCCGGGGGCCGGCCTCCGAGCAAGGGCCGCAGCGGTATCAACCCGGTCCGCCCGGACACGGCGCTGCGGCTCGGTCACAACGATCTCGGCAACGCCCTGCGCTTCCTGCGTCGCCATGGCGAGGATGTGCTCTACTGCGAGGCCCTGGGCGGCTGGCATGTCTGGCGCAGTCCGGCGCCTGGCGGCGGTTACTTCAGGCGCGACGAGAACGGAGAGGCGAAGTATCTGATGAGCATCGTGCTGCACGGTGTCGAAGAGGAGAAGCGCCGCTATGAGCCAGGCACGCCCGAGCACGACAGCACGCTGCACTGGGCCCAGCACTGCCGCAACCAGCGCCCCTGGAATGAGGCGCTCGAGGCGGCAAAGGTGCAGCCAATGATTGCGCGGCTGCCGGCCGAGATAGACAGCCATCCGCACCTGTTCAACGTGGCCAACGGCACGCTGGACCTGCGGCCGGCGGAACAGCGCGACCGCGAGGGCCTGCCGCTGTTCAGGCTGGCCAGCCGGGCGGACTGTCTGACGAAGTGCAGCCCGGTCGCCTGGGATGAGGAAGCCCGGTGCCCGCAGTGGCTGCAGTTCCTCGACACCATCATGGCCGGAGACCAGGAGATGGTGGACTTTCTGCAGCGCCTGGCCGGCTACCTGCTGGTTGCCGGCAATCCCGAGCAAAAGCTTGTGATCCTCCACGGATCGGGCGGCAATGGCAAGAGCGTCTTTGTCGAGACCCTGATGCACGTGTTCGGCGACTATTCGACCACTACCAGCACCGAGACCCTGATGGACTCGGAGCGGGCCAGCAATAACCAGGTCTATGCACTGGCCAAGCTGGCCGGCGTGAGGCTGCTGCTGGCAAGCGAGAGCAAGGAGGGCCGGCGGCTGGACGAGGCGCTGGTCAAAGGCATGACCGGCGACAGCCAGATCCAGGCGCGGCACCCGCACGGCGGCTTCTTCCTGTTCCAGGTGGAGTTCATGCCCTGGCTTATGACCAACCACCGGCCGGAGGTGCGCGGCCAGGACGAGGGCATCTGGCGGCGACTCTTGATGGTGCCCTTCAACGTCCGGATCCCGGACGAGCAGCGCGATACCCAGCTGGCTGAGAAGCTGCGGGCCGAGGCGCCCGGCATTCTGGCCTGGGCTGTCCGAGGCCTGGCGGAGTATCAGTACATCCTCGACGAAAAGGGCGGCTCCGGCCTCGCGCCCCCCGCCCCTGTTCTGGCAGCCACGGCCGGATATCGTGAGGACCAGGACATTCTGGGACCTTTCATTGCCGAGTGCTGCGACCTGGTCGACCCCTCAGCCCCCGAGTACTGGACGACCAGCGGCGATTTGCTCCGACGCTACCAGGCCTGGTGCGAGGAAGAGGGCGCGCGCCCCCTTGCCCCCAAGCCGTTCGCGGAGCAATTGCGCCAGAAAGGCGTCGTGAAGGCCCGCGACGGCCGCAAACGCTTCTGGCGGGGGATTACGGTCCGACCGTGGGACGAAAGCGAAGCAAGGCCGCGCAGCGGCCACCTTTACGATGACCGGAGCGGCGGTGGTGGATGAGTTGGTGACAGCATGACAGCAGGTGACGGCAACCCGCAAAACGCATCACACACGCGCGCGCATGCGCACACAGGCGCGCAGTTTCTATTTCTCCTGTCATTGCTGTCATGGTGTCACAAGAGAAGAAAAGGGAGGGAGCGAAGTTGAGCAAGCTGACCGAGCGGGCCAGGCTGGAACTGAAGAACCGGGATCCGCGCAAGGCTGAGGCTTATGATGAGTGGCTGAAGACGGACCGGGTGGCCAGCGCGCGCAAGCTGGCGGCACGGCTGCTGGCCGCCGGCCTGGGCTGGGCCGTCAGCAAGACCACCATGGCCCTCTGGCTGTCTGAGTTTAGAGCCCTGGAATCCGAGATCGAGCCTAAGTAGCACGTCATAGCGGACAATATGTCCAATTATCTGCCATAGTGTCCGATATACGGACATTCGCTACATATTACGCCGCTGAGGCTGTATAAGCTCGTGGATGCAGCGCGGCGCACAGTTTGGGGATAGCCTCTTACGGCCAGTTGAGACTGCTCCCGCCGCGCGCATCACCCAACAGTCAACACAGCCCCAGGTGACGCCCAGCCACTATGCGGGTGAATCCCGGGTGAAAAATCGGCCGCTTTGCGCTGCGAGCGCTGCCAATGTTGGTCCGGCAACGCTATCCCCTGCCAGCCGCGGACAGTTGAGCCAGCGACGGCAAGAGGCTCTCCCTGGCAGGGAGGCAACCCAGAGGACGGGTCATCCAGCTCCGGCAACGTCGCTGTTAGCCGGAGCTGGCTCTGCCCATTCCAACCCTCGAACCCTAGAGTCGGAGGCGCGCGATGCTGCTCACCTGAGCAAGCGGCCCGGCGCGGCGGTACCTAACAGCCCGGCAACCCCCGCCGGCAGCACGAATCATTCCAGCCGCCGCGCCGGCAACCGCAGCGCCTCCCTGGCGCTGTTTACGACCATCGGTATCTCAGCCTTCCTCCTCGGGGCGGGCCGGCTTGCACCAGGGCCGGCCGCCCACTTCGCTGCGGCGCAGAGGGCCTCATGAGCGCGCTGCGCAAAGACAACCCGGTAGCCCAGCTTCAACTGCCTCCGCTGAGTGTGGCCAAGCGTTTCCTTGAACCTGAGCAGTACTCGCTACTGGAGAAGATCGTCTCACTGCGCGAGATGGAGGCCGACTGGAGCGTGGTGGCGGACGTTACCGGCCTTTGCGGTACAAAGTCCGACCCGTTTGAGAAGCTGCGCCCCTTCCTTTGGCTGCTCGTCGCGGTCCGCGCCATCGCGCTGTGCGAGACATGGACCGAGATCGGCAAGCACATCTGGATCCGCGGCGGCATCGCCCCCAGCACAATCCTCAATAAGCGCCGCTCGGCCAAGCTGCCCAATGGTCTCACCCTCGAGCAGTTCCTAGACGAATACCGCCAGGCCTGGGAGCGCGCTCAGCGCGACCTGCTGGCCCACTATGCCGAGGAGGATAACCGGCGCCTGCGTGAGTACTGGCGCGCCAGTTTGGAGCGCAGCCGCGGCTATCTCGACGACTACGACGCAGACCGCCTGGACGCGCGCGGCCTAATTTGCATGACCAGCCCCGGCGACCCCTCGGCGCCGCAGCCCACCTTGGACCTGACAGACGACGAGGGCCGGCCAATGCCGGTGCCTGACAAACTGAAAACCGTCAAGAACCGGGTCGAGCTTAGCGAGATGCTGGCGCGCACGAAGCGTCACCACGATGCGGCGGCCGACGCGGCCACCAAGAACCTTCGCCTGCTCAACCAACAGAGCACGGAGAACGTGGCCGAAGTCGAAACGGAAGGCATAAGCGGCCTGAGCGAAGAGCAGCTGCTCGAACGCGAGGCCCGGGCTGCCGCGGCGATCGCTGAGGCTGAACGCGAACTGGCACTGATCCCAACCGGACCGTCCGAGTCCGACAGCGACGATTCGAAATCCGGGGAGGGCGGCTGATGTGCTCCTGCCCGCCCTGCAAGCCCGTGAATACCTGGCCCAGTTTCCTGCTCGGCCTGACCTGCGGGCTGCTGCTGGCGCTGATCTTCTGGCTCGGAGCCGGCATGCCTAGTGCTGTCGACAGCAGCCGCGCCGAGCGGCGCAGAATTGAGCTGCTGGCCCGCAAGGTAGCGGCCAGGGAAGAACAGGCAGCGATGGCGGCCGAGCGGCTGAGACGCGCCAAGGAAGCCGAGTACCTCCGCAACATCGAGCACTACTGCATCGACCCCGACACGGGGGTCGAGAACGCATACATGCGCTACCTGCTGACCGACTGGCAGCACCGCATGACCCATCAGGACGGCCCGCTTAAGGGCCAGTTCTGCCCGCCTGTGCGGATCCACTACCGCATGGGCGAATCCCTGCTGGCCGGCATCCGCGGGGATGAGCTGCTGAGCCTGACTATGGTCGAGGTCTTCCGCGGCAGCGCCAAGACGACTGACATCGTCGAGGCCGGCGCCCCGATGGCCATCGCCGAAGGCCGGATGAACGTGGTGATCGTCGCGGTCAACGCTGAAGAGGCGAAGAACCGCATCCAGGCCATCACTCACGAGCTACTCAATAACACTGAGCTGCTGCAGCGTTATCCACTCCTGACCCCGGCCAAGGACGACAAGGGCCAATGGGTCTCCTATACCGATACCCAGATCGTCTTCGCCAACGGTGCGCGACTTCGCGCCGTCCCCTTTGGAGCAAGCCTGCGAGGACTGCTCTGGAACGGCAAGCGCCCCGACTTCATGATCTTTGACGACGTCGAGACCGAGAAGCTGCAGACCAGCGAGGTCGAGATGAAGAAGGCCAAGAAGTGGGTCACTGGAGCGATCGTCGGCGCCATGAGCGCTTACGGCGCGATCTACTGGCTGTTCACCCCGCTGAGCCCTAATTGCCTGAGCTACTGGCTGATGGCGGACCAGCCCGTGCACCACATCAGGCAGGAGTTCTACGACTCGCGCTGCCGGCACTGCGGCACCGAGCGCAGCGCCGCAGAGATGCAGCCCGACCCGCCTATGCCCTGCAGCGTCTGCGAAGCCGAGGCCAGCCCCCACTGGGCCGAAGCCTGGCCCCCGGAGCGCATCAAGATCGTGCGTATCCGAATGAAGGGCAAGTGGACGCAGGAGATGCGCCTCGTACCGCTGCCCGACGAACAGGCGGCCTTCAGCCCGAGCGACTTCGACGACCACAGCTTCAACCCGCTGCTGCTTCGCGGTCTGGGCGGCCCTGGCCCCGAATACCACGGCATCCCGCTAAGTGTCTTCAGCTGGTGGGACAGCGCCGCCAGCCTCGCCGAGACCGCTGCGCGCACTGCGATCGTCACCGTGGCCAAGCTGCCCGGTGACCCGCCGCGCTTCCTGGTGCTTGACGTTCGCGCTGGCCACTGGCGGCAGGACAAGCAGGTCGAGCACCTCTGCGATGTGTATCGCATGTACCGGCCACTGATCATCGGCGGCCAGAACACCGTGCTGGAGAAGGTCATCGGCCCTGACGCGCTGCGCCGCTTTGGCCTGCCTCTGATGGGCTATCAGCAGAGCAACGAAAAGAACGTCAAGGATGCCCGCATCCGCAGCCTGAGCCTGTTTACGGCCGCTGGCCAGGTGCTGTTCGACCACACGCAGGAAGCCCAGATCGAGCAGTTGCGGGCAGAGCTGGTGGCCTACCCCTTCCACAACACGAATGACACCCTGGATTCGCTCGAGGGCGCGATCAAGCTGGCCCTCAGCGGGCCCGACGTGGATGACAAGCCCAAGCTCAGCGGCATCAAGCGCGAGACCTCGCGCATGGGGGCCTGGTAATGGCCAAGATCCGCGCCGAGGAGAAGCGCAGGCAGGCCAAGGCAGCCCGCAGCGGCAAGCTCAGCAAAGCCGAGCGCCGCGCCCTGGCCGATCTGGGTATCTCCGCCCCTCAGCTGGCCGGCTTGCGCCAGCAAGAGCAAAGCGCGAAGGTGCTGGCCGCCCGCGCAGCTGACCCCGGCGACCCGCAGCACAGCGCCCGCCCGCGACGCGGCGGCGTGGTAGCGCCCGAAACAAGCGACACCTACAAACTCGGCCGGGACTTCCTCGGCGTGCTGAGCAACCCCGACCCGCGTATCGCGGACCCCGACACCCAGGCCCGAGACAAGCGCAGCTACACAGGTCCATATACCCAGTACGAAGAGCAGCTGGACAAGGACGCGCACCTGGCTGCCTGCTGGGCCCAGCGCATTCTGACCCTGATGGGGAAGGACCGCAACTACCAGCCCGCCGACGAAAGCGCGCTGGCGCTGGACCTGGCTGGCTTTGCCGAAGCCGCGCTGGAAACCCGCCGCGGCTGGCGCGACGCGCTGCTGCACTGGGCGATGGGCCGCTACTACGGATTTGCCGTGGCTGAGCACCCCTGGCCCCAGGGCCTGACCACCGAAACCCTGCGTTACAGCCGCCGCATTGAAGGCGACAAGCGCAGCCTCAGCGAGAGCGCCCAGCGCGAAGTCCTGCTGCCAGAGTACTTTGAGGGCCGCCACCCGCGGCGTTTCCGCTTCGGCACGGAACGCGAACTTCGTGTTTTGACCAAGAACGACATGGTCAAGGGCGAGGAAGTGCCCCGGTTCCAATTCACGGTGCACAGCCCGGACCCGCGTTTCGGCACTCCCTACGGCGCCGGCCTGGCCCGTAACAGCTGGTGGTGGAGCAAGTTCAAGAGCGATGGCCTGAAATGGCTGCTGGTCTTCGCCGAGAAATACGCCAGCCCGACCGTCATCGGTACCTACCCCAAAGGTTCGACACCTGCCGAGCGCCTGGCGGTGGAGCGCGTCACGCAAAGCCTCGCCCAGGAGACCGGGCTGGCCGTGCCGGAAGGCACGTTGATTACCCTCCTGGAGATGGCCAACAAGGCCGGTACAGCCGGTGCTTACGAGCTGATCTGCGACTACTGCGACCGGCAGATCACAAAGCTAGTGCTGGGCCAGACCCTGACACTCGAGCAGGGCGCGACAGGCGCGCGGGCGATGGCCGAGGTGCACCAGCAGATCTTCAACGACATCATCCGTGCCGACGCCGAGGCCCTGGCCGACACGATCAACCGGGAAATCATCCCGATGCTAGTCGAGATCAACTTCGGCGCCCAGGTACTAAGCCTCTGCCCAAAGATGGTCTTCGTGGTCGACAAGGCCGATGTGAAGTCAGCCGTCGAGAAGTTCACGAAGTTGAAGGGCGCTTTCCCGGAGCTCGAATTCAGCCTCAGTCAGGTCCGCCGGGAATGCCTCCTCGACATCCCAAAAGACGACGAGGACACACTTACCGGCCCGCCTCCTCAGCCGCTCGGCCCGGACGGTAAGCCGCTCCCGCCAGGTGGCCCCTCCGGCGGAGATTCGGCTAACAAGGATAACAACAATAAGCAAGGCTCCGATGAAAAGGGAGGCAGCAAAGCGGCTGCCTCCCTCGGTGCCAGCGAGGCCAGTGCGCGATCGATAGCTGCTGCAGCGCCTGTCGTGATCCACATTCACTCGGCAGCTGAGCAGATACCAAACGAGGATCTCCGGAAACTGCTGGCGGATGCCATTACTGCCGCCGCCGTCATCACTGGCGACATCCCGGATATCGTGCGCAGTGCCCTGATCGCCTTCGTGATCAAGCTGCATGGCGAAGACTGGAAAGACCAGCCCGTTTCGCCCGAACTGCTGGCCTTCGCACAAAACTACACCCTGCCTGAAGATATCTCTGCGGCCCTGGTTGATGCCCTTAACGACGAGATGCTCATTTCGAGCGTTCTCGGCACTGGCACACTGGCGGACGCGATGAAGGCCGCGGGCCTCGAGCTGCCTATTCCAGATGGCAACCTCAGGCCGTTGCCGGCAGCCAAGAACCCCTTATGGGAAGAGCTGACAGGCGAAGAGCGGTTTATCCCCCGCCGCGCACTGTATGCCTTCCAGCAGCGGGCCGCGACAATAGTGGAGCATGAAGAGTTCTACCTGACCGACTCCCTCTGCCGCCGCAGCTCCCTCACCGCCTGGCGCATCAACGGCGAGGACATTCGGGGTCAGCTCATGGGCCTGCTCGAAGACGCTTTGCGAGAGGGCCACAGCGAGCAGACCTTCATTGACAGGGTCTATGCGAACCTGAGCCTGCGCTACAAAGACAACGGGGAAGAGCTAAAGGCTTGGCACCTGCGGACGATCTATCGCACGAACCTCGCCACTGCCCACAACGACGGCAGGATGGACGGCCTGTGGGCCAGCCGCGCGATCCTCGATCACATCCGTTTCATCAACCCGGATCCGCAGTTCCCAACCTGCGTGTCCATGGCGGGCAAGGTTTGGCGCACTGAGGATCCGGTCTGGAGAAGCTATCTGCCTCCGCTGCACTTCAACTGCGGCAGCAGCATTGCAGCAATGCACGGCAGCAATGGCGAAACGGTCCAGCAGGGCGCACCTCTCGACGAGACCGGCAGGCCCCACCTGCCTGAAGTCTACCCCGGGCCTTTCAACCCCAACACCGGCCACCGTGAAGGCGTGGGCGCACCTTTCGGCGCCTGGGCTCCGCCGCGGGAACGCCTGGAGCACGTGCGAAGCGAACTCACCAACCTGCGCCAGGAGGCTCCTGATGCCGAGCTCTAACACCTACCCGATCAACCCGGATCTGCCGCAGTACCTCGACGTTCCGATCATGCACGAGGGCGAAATCAGCCCCTGTGGCGTCGGCGGTGCGCTCTACCCCGTCACCTTCGCCCGCCTGGAGGCATACGCGAAGAGCTGCGACCCGGTGCACTGGCCCGCCGCGAGTCTGAACTTTGACCATGAAGGCCAGTGGTGGGGCGGCCCCGCCTACGGTGTCATCGCCGGCCTGCGGGCCGAAAAGGTGGCTGGCCGCGGCCTGCTGCTGGCCCATATCGCCAATGTGCCTTACTGGGTCGGCGACATGATCGACGGTGGTCAGTACCCGTACCGCTCCCCGGAGTTCATCGACGCTCCCTTCCTCGCAGAGCTATGGGACATGAAGGTCGAGAGGCTGCGCTACTACGGCGTGGAAGACTACTACGTCACTGCGCTGGCGCTGATGGGCCAATACCTGCCGGCCTTCCCGCATCTCGGCCCGATGCCCGCGCGCTACCAGCCGCCGGCCGACGAGAAGCCCGAGGCGGAGCCTATTGAAATCGTAATCCTGCCCCTCGCCGCCACTGCTGCTCAGGTTGAGCACCGACGCATCGCGGCGTTTGAATTCAACCCCTCGAAGGAGGCGCTTATGGGCGACACTGCCCAGGACAAAACGCGGCAGGGCGGAAGCCCGCCCGTTAACACAGCGGCGCAGACGACCACTGCGCCTGCCACCCCGCAGGATAGCGGAGACATCATCAAGGCCGCGGCGCAGCAGCTCGGCCGTAGCGAGGCCGAGGTGAGCCGTGCCTTCGAACTGCTCAAGGCTGGCAGCCACACCCTCGTCGAAACGGGCCCGGTGGATTCTGAAGCCACCGCCCACCCCAAGCTGACTGCCGCACTTGACCGCATCAAGGAATTGGAAGCCCGGGACCGTGAACGCGGCGCTGATGCCGAATTCCAGACCCTTTGCGCCGAGCTGTCGCTGCTGCCGGCAGAGAAGCCCCTGGTAGAGCTCATCGTCAAGGCCTGCCGTGCGAGCGAAGACCTCAGCGCGCTTCGCTTCATGATCAGCGCCAGAGACGACAAGGGCCAGGATACGCCGCGGGAGACCGACATGGTCGGCCTGCTGAAGCAGCTGTTGGCCACCCGCGAGCGCCCCAGGGGCGGTGTGGTCACGGCGTCCCACGAAGACCACGTGCCTGGCAGCCAGGCGCAGCACAGCACTGCGAAACTCAGCAACGACGACAAGGTCGCAGCCAAGGCCCTCGGCTACACCGAAGAGGAGTTCGCGCGCTTCAAGGCAACCAAGGAAATCCCGGCGCGCCTGCGTCCGGACGGCGGCAAGAGCCAGGAGGACAAGGGCTAAATGACTTCGCTCGCAGCTAACTTCAACCGCAAGTGGTATGGCGAAGGTCCGCGCAACTTCGTCGAGCACGGCGTCGATGCCGGCGACAACCTCCTGCAGGGCGCGCTGGTCGAGTATGACTCGGACGGCTACCTGATCGAAGCCACCGGCGCTTTCGGCAACGTCTTCGCCGGCGTCAAGGTTCCCGAGCGCGACGGCACCCTCAATGCCGACAACAGCGGCGGTGCCGATGGCGCAATCAACGCGCGCCTGGCCACTGAAGGTGTCGCCCTCTGGGACAAGACCGGCAGCTTCACCCAGGCCGATATTGGCATCAAGCTGAAGGCCGCTGATGACAACACCGTGGAAAAGAACCTGGCCACGGTTGACACCAACCTGTCGAACGCCACCCAGAATGACCTGACTTTCACAGCCTCGAAGCTCTTCAGCGGTGAGATCGGCAACCAGATCAGCGTCAAGTACGTGGATCCAGGTGGAACCTCGGCCACCGAAGGTGTCGTGGTCGAAGGCTTCACGATCATCGTGAACCTTGGCCGCGCCGCCAGCGCCGTCAACAGCACCGGCACGAGCGTCAAGGCGGCCATTGAGGCCCACGCCCTGGCCAGCAAGATGGTCAGCGTCGCGCTGAAGACCGGTAATGACGGCTCGGGCCTCGTGGCCGCAATGGCCGCGATCAACCTCAGCGGCGCCGGCCCGACCTGCGGCGTGCTTGAGGAGATCGTCGGTACCAAGCTCAAGGTCAACCACACCGGCTTCGCCGGCCGCCGCGCGGCTTAACGGCGCCCCGGAACACCAGGCAACTCAAGGAGTAACAGCACATGTCCACACTGAGCCAGGAAACCCGGAACGCCGTCACTACCGCCCTCGAGGCCAAGTTCCTTGGCGCGATGGTCGGCAGTGAGAACACGCAGCCGGGCCGCCTGTCGGGCGCAGAGCTGCTTCGCATGGTCGAAGTCCACCTCACGCCCAACGACAAGAGCAAGACGCATGTCCTGCTTCCACTGCCCGGCATGCCCGAGGAGTGGAAAGATAAGCGTCCCAGCCAGCAGCGTATTGAGCCGCTGGAGCTCACCATCGTCAACAAGCGCTACGCCACACCGACCGAGCGCGTCGACTTCCGCGCGAAGCGCATTGAAGACATCCTGTTCCAGTACGGCAACATCATCGCGATGCACGCGCTGCGCATGCGCCAGCACCGCGAGAAGCTGATCATGGACGTCCTGAACGACGGCTTCAGTAGCCTCGCCGCTGATGGTCAGTTCTTCTTTGATACTGACCACGCCTGGGGCAACTCGGGCAGCCAGAACAACAAGGGCACCACCGCCTTCGGTGAGACGGCTCTGGAAGCGATGCTGTCCCATTTCATGGGCTTCGTCGACAACGAAGGCGAGCCGATGGGCCTCTGGCCCGACCTGCTGATCGTCAGCAAGGAAGCCTACCGCGACGCCCTGCAGCTGATCGCGAGCGCCGAGCTTCGGGACACGACGGCGAACACCAGGTACGGCACGAGCAACCCGCACCACAACATCATCGACGTCCGCTGGAGCCCGCACGTTGACCCGGACAACTTCTATGGCCTGGTTACCACCCTGCCGCTGAAGCCAGTCCGCCTGCAGATCGAGCAGGAGCCCGTGTTCGAAGAGGATGACAAGGAGTGGTTCGACGAGGAAGTCATGAAGTACGGCGCCAAGAAGTACGAGGGCGCCGGCAACGGCTACTCGGAGCTGGCCTACGGCAGCACCGGCGGGAGCTAGGCCATGACCAATGCCGCCACCACCACTGATTACAGCCCGGGGCTGATCGCCGAGGCCCAGCGCCTCGGCATCAGCGCCGAACGGTATAGCAAGCTCAGCGATCCTGATCGCGTTCGGTTCGAACGCAAGGCCGCCAGAATGCTGCAGCCCGAAGACCAGCAGAAGGCCAAGGCGCCGAAGCCGAAGTCGCCGCAGGCCCGCAAGAAAGCCGCACGGCGTTCCGCTATCAAAGACTCGGGCCCGCTCTTCGTGCTGGCCAAGCGCCAGCGCCCTGTCCGCAGTGGCGACGGCCGCCTGACCCGCTCCCCCGGGGACATCATCCCGCATCCAGATCAGATCGACCGCCAGCTTCTAGATGGAGCGGCGGAACCGCTGGCCGCATGGTGGGGCGGGCAGTTCAAGGAACCCGAACGCGTCGACGGCAAGCTCTACCCCGCGCTGCGCCTCCGCCCCGCGGACAAACGCGTCTGGATCCAGGATGAGCCCCTGCGCCTGATCGAACTCGACGAGGCCAGTAACGGCCTTGCTCTGGCCGCGATCAAACGCTGCTGGGAGGCTGAAACACTGGAGCGCGTACCCTCGTGCTCCAGCCGGACCCTGTTGCGCGAAGCAGCCGCGGCTCGCCTGGCCAACCCCTACAGCGACGGTAAGCGGCCGATGTCGCTCCTGCTTGATGGACGCAGCCTGACAGTGCTGCAAGAAAACCTTGAGTACAAGGAAGCTACCGAGCTGCGCGAGGTTGAGCTGAAGCAGCTGATCGCTGTCTGTGAAGACGAGCAGGTACTGCTGGCCGTCATCGGCAAGCGCAGCCTGAGCGACAACCACGAAGACGCCCGCAAGAGAGTGGCCCTGCTGCGTGCCGAAGCCCAGGCCAGGAAGCAGGCCGAGGAGAAGGCCGAAGCGGATGCGAAGGCGAAGGCCGAAGCGGGTGCGAGCACTGTGCAGACTGAGTCCTCTGCGCAGACTACCGGGACAGAACCGCAGAACAGAACCGTGCCGCAGGCCGGCCAGATTAACGCTGCCCCGGAACCCGCGACAGCTCCTGCGCCGCCGAAGCAGGCGCCGCAAGGCAAGGGGAAGAAGTAGGCCATGAGCGTACTCTGCACCATTGCTGATCTGCAGCAGAAGCTCGACACCGACAAGCTGGTGGCCCTCGCTTGCGATGACACCAACACGACTCAGTTGCTCAACGACAGCGATGTGCAGGCGCGCCTGTCCTACTACATCTCCGACGGAAGTAACAAGGTCCGCCGCCGTATCGCCGGCAAATTTCCCGACCTGGACAGCGATGCGGCGGCGGACAGCACTCTGGCCGCAGACCTCCGAGACGCAGTGGTGAGCTACGTCCTGATGATGCTCTACAACCGCCGCGGGCACTATGGCACTTCCAATCCCTTCAGCGACGCCTGGCGGGAAGCTAAGGAAGAGCTCGACAGCATCGCGGTGGGCAAGGTCAAGGCCGGTGCCGAAAACCGCCCCGACAACGAGGCTACCTCAAGCACCGCCAGCACAGAACCCGCCTATGCCCGCAGCAGCGACGGCACAGCCAGCCGGCTCATGGAGAAGTGGTAGCGGTGGGTCAGGTCACGCTGAGCTGGGAGGACCAGAAGGTTCAGGAGTACCTGAACCTGCTCGGCCGCAGTATTGAGCGGCCGTACGAACTGATGGGAATTCTCGGCCAGCTCATGGTTACCTTCACCAGCGAGCACTTTCAACAGCATGGACCTGGCTGGCAGCCCAAGAGCCCACTCTTTGCAGAATGGGAAGGCGGCAAGACCGCCCCTCTGACCTACACCGGCAACCTGGAGCGCAGTGTTGACTACGAGATCCTGGGTCTCGGCGCTGTTCGCGTCGGCACGAACCTGGAATACGCAGCAACCCAGCAATGGGGAACCAGCAGCCCGCGCTGGGTCTGTTTCTGGATCCAAGTGCAAAAGGGACCCGACGGAAAGACCCTGCGCTGGGAAAACGGCTATCCGCACGGTGTGTTCGTCCCCAGGCGTAAGGGGCAGGATCCCCCTGATGGCGTCGAAGCGGTCTATATGCGCATCAACATCGAGCCCCGCGAGTTCATTCGCGATTTCGACTTCCGCGAAAAGCAGAGGATTGAAAGCGCGTCACAGGCATATTTGTCGAAACTGGGGAGGGCCGCGTGGTAAACGATGTCCACCCGATAGTGCCATGCCTGACCCGCTTGCGGCGTTTCCTGTTGAACCAGGATCTCGCCAGCGGAACAGCTCTGGGCGCGATGCCTGAGCCCAAACCCAACCGCCACAGCCTGCCTTTTGCCAACCCCGCCAGCGTAACCATCGGCCTGGGTAATCGATCAGGCGAAGCGCCCCAGCGCATCACTCTGATACCCCAGGTAGAAACCGTCGAGGACAAGATCAGCGGCGGAGAGATCCTGATCCTGCTCATCAGCGATAAGGTCAGGGAAGACGACGCAACCACCAGCCTGCTCAACCTAAGCCATCAGATCCGCCACCAAATTCGCCGCGCCTGGAACCTGATCGGCGGCGATATCGCTATCGCCGGCGGCATTACCGAAAGCAAGCCCTTCATCGACTCCGGCCAGAGCCCGGACGGCCGGCAACTACCACCTCTGCAGATGGTGGCCATCTCAATCCCCGTGAGGAGCGTGAGCAATTCATGAGTAGCAAACGCAAACGTGCGAATCCACAGGAGGACAGCGTGAACGAAAACGAAAGCACCAATCCCAGCTCTGCCGGCGGCGTTGATCAGATCGACGCTGCTCCTCCCGGCGGAGACGATACAGGCACTGCAGCCCTGCAGAACGCCGTCGTGACGGACGTCGCCTTGCCGGCCACGGAGAGCGGCAAGGTCACCGTCACGGTGATCCTGCCCTTCTTCTGCAGCTCCGGCCGGGACGCCTCGACTGGCGAGAGTTTCGCCGGCAAGCGCGGCAAAGACCGCAGACTTCCCGATGGCAGCACCGAGACCGTCCAGGTGCCCTGCGGACGCGAGGTCAAGCCTCACCGCCGCGAACGGGCCAAACCGCCACGGACTGGCTGGGTCAGCATCCCCGCGGATGTGATCGAGCTGGACCTCACCGTCCCCAGCGAAGCGGAAGACTACCGCCGCTGGATCAGTTGCGACTGGGTGATCGACACCGCAGTCCTCACCGCCGCCGAGGCCGAAATCGCGGCGGCCAACGGCCTGAGCCAGGGGGACACCGCCAATGCGTAAGAACCTGCTGACCAACCCGCTGTTCGTACCTCTGGGCCCGCGTGAGCTGGCCGTGATCTTCGGCGATGGCGCACTGGACCTCAGCCCGGTCGAGGAGCTGCGTTTCTACAAGACCATCAGCCCGGGCCTCACACTGCAGCAGTGGGACGGCAACCGCATGGTCGACGTCGAAGAGCAGCCGCCGATGGAGGAGTACTTCTTCTCATTCAAAGTCCGCGAAGCCAGCAACCCGATTGCGGTTCAGGCCCTGAAGAACCGATTCCGTCCGACAACCAAGCAGACCTTCTACCGCCTGCGCTGCGAGAAGAAGGTCAAACAGCTCTTTGTAGACCACCCGCGGGCCCACAACATCCCCGGCCTGGTCCAGAGCCTCAACACGACCGAGTTCCCAAAGCCTACCGGCGGGTCGGCAACCAGCCCGACCGGAGGCACGCTGCTCAGCACACAGAACCACGCCCAGATCGTGCCGTTCTATATCGACCCTGACCAGCTGCAAGGCGGGCTCGACCCGGCGGACTTCACGCTGGCCGACTTCGCCAACTTTGTCCGCGGCGTACATTACGTCTGCGGCACTCCCAGCGATGACATCACAACCGCGGTCACCGACAACGACAAGCTCTCGCTGACCTGGACGGCTCCGGTCATTCCTGACGGCGAGGCGCGGCCAACCGGTTTCATCATCCTCGTCGGCACTGGCACGGACATCACTACGAAGAAGGTGAGCGGCATTGTCCTGTGGGGCACCAGTGCCGCAGAGGTAAGCGACATCGGCACGGAGGACTTTGCAGCGCCGGCCAGCGCAGACTTCGAAGTCACCCAGCGCGGCATCGACAACAGTGGTACGCGAGACTGGGGCGGCATTCTGACTTCCGGGACCGACTACACCTACGACCCCGAGATCGGCGAGACCAGCTTGCCGGAAGGCTCGGCCCACGACGGGGCGATGTTCCGTACCTGCCGCTGGTGGAAGGAAGCCTACACGATCGTGATGGACGACAACGATCCGGTCACCGAGTTCCATGTCGCGCTGCGCACGATCGACGCCCGCAGCAACGATCCGGATCCGGCGACCGCCCGGGCTACAGGCGACATGTGGACTGGCCCGAAGACGAACGCCAAGGCCTGGAACGTGCAGGACTGCACCATGTCCAGCGATAGCGACTATGACCGCAATGGCATTGTCGTCAGTGGCAAGTTCCTCAAATCAACGGTCACTGACCGCGACGGCACGCCGCGCCGCTGCACCCTGATCCACGAGAAGTTCAGCCCGGCGCACAAGAACTACCAGGCGATGTACGACGACGAGATCGCCGCCGCGGTCGACTAGACCGCGCAGTGACTTTCCCCAGTGATCACAAAGGCGGCCAGGGAGGGCCGCCACACCACACCCCGGAGAGGACCATGACAAGCGATTACAACACCGTCGAAGCACTGCCAGGCGGATCAAACAACGCACTCGAACTGCTCAACCTGGAGAGCATTCTGGCCGCCTCAAAAGAGCTGATGGCCCGCGAGGCTACTATTGAGGTTTGCGGCGCAACCGTACACGAAATGAGCAGCGCTCAGTTTGACGAAGGGCTACTCAAGTTCGGTGAACCCCTCGTCAAGCTGGCCGAATCAGCCGAAGGCATCAGTTTCGATCTCGGCTCACTGATCCCGCTGATCAAAGAGGTCCCCGGCCTGATCAACTGGCTGCTCAGCGCAAGCACGGACCTGAGTGAAACGGCAATCAAGTCCCTTCCGCAGTCGCGCCGCGCGCTGATACTCGCTGGCGTGCTGGCCTGGAACTTTGTGCAGAACGTCGGGTGGCGCTGTTTTTTCGGCAGCGCGAAGCGCGCCGGGCTGGCCGTCGCCGCCGAGCAGGCCGCCTCGCAGACGAACGCTTCCAGCGAAGGTTCGGCCAGCTGATGATCGGTATGCCGCTCCATCCGCCAACCCACACGCAGCGCCTGCAGCGCATTGCTGCCCTGGCTGCTGTGTATGACCTTTCAGCGGGCAGGGTGACCAAGGCGCAGGAGCTGTACCTGCTGGACGAGGTGCAATTCCAGGAGCGGATCCAAAACGTAAACACAGCGCTGGAAGGACTGAGCTGCCCTCGGCGGCCGCGGGACGGGCAGTGGTCAAGCGACTACGACCGCGAACTGGAAGAGTTCCGCAGCGACCATCGCTGGCTGTCCGCCCTCAAGGCCCAGGAGCTGTTCTGCTTCTATGAACCGCTGGGCAGCGAGTTCGGCGAGCGAGACGACAAGGATCCCGAGTGGTGGCTCAGCGCCCCCGGCGTGAGCCTCGGCACGATGGACGCCCCGACCCAGGGGCCGCAGCTGAGGCGCAAGCCGCGCAAGGACAGCCTTCATGCCTAGCAACCCCAAGGTCAGCCTGACACTTACTCTGGAGAACGGACAGTTCAAGCTGGGCTTGAAGGAAGTCCAGAGCGACCTCCACGCTACAAAGCAGGATAGCAAGGCCATGGCTCAGGCCATGAGCGAAAGCGCCAGGGCAGCTGAAACCAGCTACAAACAGGCCCGCGCCGCATATCTGGCCGCCAAGGTGGCAGGCCAGGAGAACGAGGCCCAGCTCAAGAAGGAAGCCGCGGCCGCCCGGCTGGCCGCCCAGGCCGCAAAAGCAAACATGGAGGCCTTCAAGGCCACATCGAATGAGGCGCGCAAACTGGGCGACAGCGCCGATCAGGCAGGACGTAAGGGCGCCAGCGGCCTGAAGCAGATGCATACCCAGGCCAGCCAGCTGAAGACCACACTTGGCGAAGTGCAGCAGATCCTGCGCGGCCTGTCGGTACTGGCGGCAGGCGGGCTGGGAACCATGGCCGTTGGCGGTGGGTATCTGGCGACACGAGGGATCCGTGAGTCGATGACCTTTGAGGACATCCGCGCCGGCTACGAGGCACAGCTAAAGGACCGCGCTGCGGCCCAGAAACTGTTTAACGAGACCCTGCGATTCACTAAGTACACGCCGTTTCGTTTACAGCAGACGGCCGAGGGCTCGGGCATGATCCTGGACGCCCTGGGATCCCAAAGCGCTTCCAATGGCCAGCTGATGAGCATGCTCAACATCGTTGGACAGGCGGTAGCCGCGAAACCAGGAAAGTTGACGCTTGACCAGGCAATCCGGGCGCTGACCCAGCTCCGCGGCGGCAGCTACCAGCTGCAGGAAATGCTGCCTCTGGGCTTGACTCGCGAAGTGCTGGAAAAGAACGGCGTCGGCTTCGACAGCCAAAACCAGCTGACCACATCAGGGCCAAAGGCCTTCGAGATTGCGCTGAAAGTCCTGCAGGAGAAGTACGACGGCTTCTTCGACCAGGCTGAAAACCGCCTTAGCACGATGCTCAGCAACCTCGAGGACAGTGTCCAGCAGAAGTTCGCAGCCTTCGGCGACATCCTTGCCGAAAGCGGAGTCAAGGACTTCTTCAAGGAGGTACAGGCCGAGCTCGACAAGCTCGACAGCGACCCGGGGTTCCTGAAAGGAATCCGGGAGCTGGGCCGCGAAGCCGGCCAGATGGTGAAAGGGGCGGGCAGCCAGCTGATCCAGTTCCTGCGGGATGGCGTCGAATGGCTGGGCAAGCACCCAACGGCACTGGCCGACGCACTGCGTACCGCTACTGAGGTAGCCAAAGGGCTGTTTGTTGCCGTTGTGATCTTGACGGGGCTTTCGGGCCTGGTTGCCCTGGCAGAGGGCATCACCATAATCCTGGGACTCTTCGCCGGGCCAGCCGGCTGGGTCGTGCTTATCGGTCTGGCTGTCGCGGCCATTATGGGCGGCAACGGGTTGCTCAACGCGATAAATCAGTTGACCGGCTCTCGCGACGACATGACCCAGCTCGGCCGTGACAGCGCTGCCGCCATGCAGATCATGCGTGAGGAGTTCCGCAAGACCGAGGGAGGAGCGCGCTCACTGATCGTGGCCCTCCTGGATCTCGCTATGGCACAGCAGGACAACGCGCGTACCATGCGCCAACGGGAAGCACTTAACGAACTCGGACTAAATAGCTGGCGGACCAACGGAAGGCTGACGGTGAATGTCGGAAGCCCGCAGGGTCCAAAGAAGACCATCGACCTCGGCAACTCGATTGAGCGCGCCGAGGCCTTCGCTTCCGGTGCGCCGACGCTTTACTTCGATGGTATGCCGATAACCTCTGTCGCTCAAAACCCCTCGGGCAACTGGGGCATGTCGGCAACGGAAGCGCTGGGCACGCAGATCAGTCGCGCAAAGCAAGCTGATCCTGGCCCTGTCCCGATGGGACCATGGCGTCCCCCTGGCCCATACTTGAACTCCCAATACAATCCCGGCAAGGCAGCCTGGCCTTTTGGTTCCGACGCAGCTGACGCTCTGCCCGAAGACAAGCGCGGCCCCTTCCAGATAGAACTCGAGCGCCGCCAGGTTGAAGTGCGCGCCCAGCTCAAGAAACTCACCTACGGCGACGGTAAGGGCCTGATCTGCGTTCTCAAGACCGGTAAAGGCATGGCCGTCCTGGGCGGAGCAGATGCCGAAGCCTGGATGAAATCGGTCGGCTGGGATGCCAGCACCAGCTCCACGCTTGGCAAAGTGCAGTCTTCGGGACTGAGCAGGGCCGGACTTGAGGACCTGCAGCCCGGTGACATGGTCTTTCACGTCAAGCCGGGCGGCAAAGGCCACACAGGGCTTTTCGATCGTATAGAGAATGGCAAGGTCTACATCACCGGCAACAGTCCGGGCTCTGTGGGCTACGACATCCCGCTAAGCGAATTCATGAACCCGGCCATCGCGTACAAGCCGGGCCAGACCGGCGCCTACGCTTTCGTAAATCCCTTCGATTCAGTGCGCCAGTGGCAGGGCCAGCTCGGCGGCCTTACGGGAGCGCCGCTGGGCAGCTGGTCCAGCCCCCACAGCATTCCCACGCCATATGGCCCCGGCGCCAGCCCCGCGGACAAAGTCAACGCCATGCTGAAGGCCGTCGCCGGCGACACCAGCTCAAGGTACTCGGCAGAGTACCGCGTCGAAAAGCTGCAGGAACAGGTGACCTGGTACCAGAAGCTCGGTGAAGCAATGGGGAGCTTCGTCGACGGGCTCAAACAAAAGGTCCAGGAACTGCAGGGGCTGAAAGACAGCCTCGTCGATGCCCGGGACGGCCTGGCCGTGAGCATCCAGCAGGCTCTGGGTTTCGACCGTGGCGCAGACGTGCTGCGGGCGCAGCAGCTCGAACGCAGTGCGCGCGATGCACGAGATGCTTACGGCAAGCTCGGGCCCGACGCAAGCCCCGAGGAACAGGCCCGGGCAATGCAGCGCTGGGCCGAAGGCGTCAAGGCAATGTACGACATGGCCGCAGGCCTGCGTGGCCGAAAGGGCGCAGAGCAGCTGGTCGGCGGCCTGATCAGCAATGCTGGCGAGCTTGGCAAGGGTCTGCCTGAGAACCTCGACGCGGTTATCCGCACGCTGGACGAAAAGCTCTCTGACGCCAGCTACCGCCTCACTACGGCCGGCGACCGGCTCAAGGAGGCAGCCGACAACCTGAAGACCGCTGCCTTCGCACTGATGAATAAGCAGCAGCAGATGGAGCAGCTGCGCCTCGAACATCTGCAGGGCATCAACCCCGGAGCGCCAATCACCGGCGGAGGCCTGCCCAGCAGCATTCCAAATGGCGGCGCCAGCAAGTACGCGCCAGCTCCCACATCCAGCGCTGGCGCCGACAGCACGGCTGTTGGAACCGCGCGCACGATGCCCTCGGACTGGAGCGCACCGGGCTGGACACAGGTCAGCTGCAATGGCGACGGAACCTGCAACTTCGAATACACCGGGGACGGCGGATCCAGCTATGGCGCTGGCGGAACATATCCCGAGGACTCCAAGGGCGACAAAAAGAGCGGCGTAAATGCAGCCCAGGCGGGGCTGCAGAAGTTCGCCGGCGTGCTGCAGAGCATCACGGCGATCGTGCAGTCAGCCGGCCAGAGCCTCGGCGCAAAAATCAGCGCGATCGGCGGCCTCGTCGGTCAGTTCAATCCAGGCCTCGGCAGCGTGATCAGCGCCGCCGGCGGTCTCTGGGACGCCGTCAGCAACATGTTCGGCGGCGGGAACAAGCGACTCAAGGCGGACGTGCGCCCTGAAGAGGGCAGCTCCTGGCTGGTTCACTTTGCCTCGCTGCAGAACTACGGCCTCGAGGCAAACCCCAGCGGACGCCTGACGGCTGGCCAGGGCGTGCAAAGCGGTACCGGCGGCGAAGTGGTGCACCGGCACGAACACGAATTCATCGGCGACCTGGCCAACCTCGTGCGCACAGCTACCCAGACCAGCGCCAGGCGCGAACAGTGGAGCTACAGCAATGCTTAACAGCGGCCTGAAACTCTGGGATCCGGACGGCGGCAGCCTGGACTTCGGTTGCTGGGCTCTTTGGAAGCCCGAGATAAACCTGCCCGGTACCAGCGACAAGGACCAGTGGGGCGACACCGTCCGCAGCGTTCCAACGGAGGAGCTCCGGGCGATGGGGCATCCTTCAACTGCACGTCTCGTGTTCTATGCGGGCCATCTGCAGAAGCTGACAACCGACGAACTAAGCAACCTCTACGAGTGGTTCGATGAGTACATCCGGGCAAAGCAGAGCGTTCTGACGGTCTACATCCGCAGCGCCTATGGCGATGAGACCCTTGCCCCGCATGGACGGATCCGCTTCTGCCAGGTCCAGGCTGTTACCTACCCCGGCTGGCTCGAGGGCATGCTGACTGAGATCCCTGCGCTGGCCGCACCTGAGACAGCCCTAGGCATTGACTTCATAGTCAGCGCCTGGGGCAATGTAGCTGATTACAACGTCGAGCCCGACTACAACGACGAAACTCCCAGCAACTGCACTGTGCTCTGGCGGAGGCCTGCATGACGCCGACACAGGGCTTTACCGCGGCCGCCGCCCTTGAGCTTGCCAGTGCCCAGCCGCGCAAACAGGGACGACTGTTCATCAAGCGTCCTGGCGACAGCGCCTTCACGGAATACACCCCAGGCGACTGGGACCGCGAGGCGCCCAGCGATGGCCCAGTGCGCTTCAGCTGCCTGCTTCCGGATCCTGGGCAGGCCTTTGACGACGAAACCGACAGCGGCAACCAGATCCAGTTGCTTACACATGTGCTCTGGTTTGAGCTGGTCGGCACTGAATACGAATGCAAGCTTTACGGCCCGCTGGTCAGTCTGGTTGCCAGTCCAGGCCGCGTCGATCTGACCGCCTACGACTGGAGCATCCTGTTCAACCTGGCCAGCGCCAGAGCCGAGCTTGAACCCGGCAGCGTCGAGGTCGTGGATGCAAACAGCTACCGCGAGCTAAGCGTGCTGGACGAAACCCGCTTCGGCAGCTTCTGGGCCTTCACTCCTAACGGCAGCGGTACCGATCCGGCCTTCGATGAGGAAACCCAGACTCGCCGCCGGGCCTGGCAGCGCACCGACTGGCGCCTGTTCTACGACAACAGCGGCGACCAGGAACAGGAAGTCCCCGAAGCGGTTTACCAGATCAATCACACAGCCGGCGGGGTGACCATCCTCGAGGACACAGCGGGGCGCGAGTACTGGATCCGCGACGTACGCGCATATCTCGAAAGCGCCGCCACCCACGTTGATACCGTGCCTTGCGACTTCAGCCGCCTGGCAGAACAGGTGCTGACTTTCGCCGAACTCGGCGGCCTGGCCGCGGAAGTCGGCGAGCTCGACATCGAGGACACAGGCCTCGATATGGCCGGCTCCTTCACCTTCCCACCGGAGCCCGGATTGTCGGGGACGCCGGCAGACTTCATTCGGCTGATTCAGACGCGCGTGGCTTCGAACTTCCGCGCGATCTACGACAGCCAGCCGCTAGTCTTCGACTTTACAGCGAGAACGATTACCAGCCCCGGCAAGTGGCGCTGGTTCGCCGGGATACAGAAGCCCAGGGGCGAGAAGGACTACAGCCTTTCCGCCCAGGGACAGTGGCGCAAGGAACGGAACATTGACCAGCTGGCCAGCGCCGTGGAGGTGACAGGTTTCACCGACAGGCCAGGCAACCTGCTGGCAGGCGGCAACGGCATCACGCTGAGCTGGACCAACCTCCTGCCCAGTGCTCACTGGTGCACCTTTGACGGTGCGAACAACCCGGTCAACGTCGGCTTCAACGATGCACTGGCCGCGCTCTGGGATGGCGACGATTCCAAGGGACTTATCGTGGCCAGTCTCGGTGGCCCCGGGCTGAACGAATGGGTCGAAGCCGCCAGCGCGACGCTGTCTGAACCAGTGCGGGTCGAAGAAGTCGTCGCCAAGCTTGCCGGAACGAAGAACCGCAACCCGAACAATCAGTACGGAAACTTTGAAGGCTTCTGGCCTGGTGTCCAGATAATGGGCCGCCTGGCCGGGGGCGCCTGGGCCCCGACCCTTCCGCGCTACGTCGACCGACCCGGCGCCGTCGCGAAAGCCAGCGGTGACCAGCTCAACCGGCAGTACGTCGACGAGATCAAGCTGGTCTTCAAGACTTTCAAAGGCGGCATAAGCAACCAGAACGATCCCTGGATCGGAGCCATGGAGCTGGCGCTCTTCTTCAATATCCACTTCCTGGTAAAGCTCGAGTTTCAGGACAGCGATCCGGACGGTGTCTTCGAGTACACAAACAACCAGCGCCACCTGATCATCGCTAGCAGCTCGGTGGCCGACAGTTTCACGATCGCCGGTGACTGGCGCAACCGCTTTGCCCCCCTGGTCTGCCTGCTGGCGCAGGACACGAGCGCCGGCGTCAACGACGGCAAATACAAAGTGCTGAGCAGCAGCTACGATTCGGGTGATGACGAGACGACGATTCTGGTCGACCGTCCGGTGCCGGGAGCTTCGGCCAGCGGAACGATAAAGGTCGTGGTCGACAGCTACCGGCCCGGGCTGGTGGCCCGGACTGTCCGCGGCGGCGACATCCCATACCAGCTGATCCACCGCGAAGACGTTGGCGACCGCTTCAACCAGTATCTCGCGATTGACGTGGCGACCCAGCTGCTCGACGAGAAGAGCCGAGTCCTCGATACCTACACCTGGAACGGCCCGGCAGACAGCCGAATCGACCGCTATCAGACAGTGGAGGTCCCGGACGGCTGGCGTAGCGGGTCAGAAGGCTTCTATGTCGAGTACTGCTCAGCTGCCTGGCGCAGCCCTCGGCGGCCCGGCGATGCGGCCAGCTTCACCAGCACCGTAAAGGGCCGCGACTACCTGGCCGGAGGGCTCGGCGATGAGTGAGCAGCGTTTTAACCGCGGCAGCTCAAGCCCCAGCCTGACCCGGGCTCTGGCCGAGGCCTTTGAGCACGTTGTGCCAGGCGGCGGCGTTTACTACAAGCACAACCAGGGCGGTGGCCGTTTCGGCCAGACCGGCCTCGGCGGCGCCGGCGGCAGCGAGTTCGACGATCCCAGTGAAGACCCCGCCCCCAACGAGTTCAGCGACCGCTTTACAGTGGCCGATGCGGCGACTGTTCGCTACGAGATCAGCGACACGGCCGCCTGCCACGTGGAGGGGCAGATCGCGATCATCCGCAACGGCAAACAGAAGGGCGCCTTCTTCACGATTCTCAGCGATGGCACGACACCGAAGTTCAGCTTCAGCGGCGCCGGCGCTGTGCTACCCGGGCCATCCGACGAGACGCTCGTGGCCATCAGCGCGGAGATCCACAGCGGCGCGCTGAAGATCAAGGCCATAAACAGCGGCGCAGCCGCACTTACCGCAACGGTGGACATCAGCTTCAAAGTCAAGAAATGGTAAGGAGGCACACCTTGAAGAGACTGTTCTGCAGACTGCGCAGCATCAGCACCGGCCTGGGCCTGGCCGCGCTGATCCTTGGACTCGCCGCGGCGCTGACCGTCGGCGTGGTCAACGCGGCCACCGACTTCGACAGCGAGTTCCGCCAGCTGGCCGGGCTTGTGGTCAGCGGCGACGACGACACCGCCGGCGTCTTCCGGATCAGCAACGGGGACGGCACTTACACGGACATCGACAGCGCCAGCGGCGTGAACCTCTGGACCTACGACAGCGGCACCGACGAGCTCTCCCCGGTGACCTCAACAGCGGTTCTGGACATCACCAAGAGCTCCGGCCTCTGCGCCAACTTCGCCACCAGCAGCGGCCAGGCGATCCTAGCCCTCGGCGGCAACAGCACGACTACAGCGGCCCTGCACGTGTCCGGCGACACCAACGGCCCGGCAGTCCGCCTGGCCCTCGGCACGCTGTGGATCGAAGGCAAGGCCAGCGACCCCAGCACACTGCAGGAAGGCGAGATCTTCTACAACACCACCGACCACATGCTGCGCTTCTACGATGGCAGCAGCGTGGTCGACTGCGGGGGCGCCGGCGGCGGAGGCATGACCAGTTTCACCCTGGCCGGTGACAGCGGCAGCAGCCAGACCATCAGCAACAGCAACACCCTGACGGTCGCCGGCGGCTCCAACGGCGTCGACACCAGCGCCGGCGCCACCGACACGGTCACAGTCAGCCTGGACCTGACTGAAGTAAATGACGTAACGATCGGCGACAACAGCGACTCGCAGATCCAATGGACCTTCGACCCCAGCGGCGCAGGAGCAAGCTACCTCTACTCCGAGGCCGGGATGATGGGCCTGCAGGGCGCGACAAGTGTTGATGTCACAGCGCCATACCTGAAAGTCCACAACGGGGCCACCAGCGGCGGCGCCGTCCGCCTCTACGAGGATAGCGATTTCGGAACCGACAGCTACGAGTTCGTCTGCACCGGCCCCATGACGGCGCCCATGAGCATCGGGCTGAAGTATGACGCAACCCTCAACGACGGCGACGTGCTGACCTATCACGCGATGGGCAGCACCTGGGACACGCCAGCCACGGTTTACAACCAGACCCTCGAAGAGGACGGAACCCCCGTCACACAGCGCAGCAACGTGGATTTCATCGGCCGCGCGGTGACTGTAAGCGACGACGGCGCCGAGACCGAAGTGGTGATCTCGGACGATTACACGATTCAGGTGCAGGCCCTGACCAGCAGCCCGGCGGACGGCGCAACCACCTACTTTGGAATGCTGCCCAAGGCCCCGGTGACGACCGCGGCGAACAGTAAGGTCTACATCCCCTTCAGCGGCACCATCGTGGCGGCGAACATCTACTGCTTCAGCGGCACCGCCGGCACCAATGAAAACTGGTCCCTGTACATCCGCCTCAACAACACCACCGACACCCTCATCGAGACCATCGGCGCATCGGCCAGCCAGCGCAACTTCGACAACCTCAGCCTGAACATCAGCGTGACGGCCGGCGATTACATCGAGATCAAGAGCGTGCAGCCCACCTGGGCCACCAACCCCCTGACAACCATTTACGGCGGCTACTTCGTGATCCGGCGCTAACCCAACACCAACCCTTGGAGGATTCGCCCGTGCTGCTTCTATCGCTGTATTCAGAGATCGACTGGTCCGGCATAGTGCAAGGCCTCGGCGGCTGGCCCGTCGCCGCCCTCTGCCTCTTCCTCGTGCTGGCCGCCATTGTGCTGCTCGCATGGGCCCCTGTGGCCGCCATACGGAGCATCCTGCAGGACGCACAGCTGCGCGACGCCGCGCGCCAGGAAGCCGAGCTCGAGCGCGCCAAGGTCGAGGCTCAGGCCCGCGTCGACAGCGCCAAGGAACATCGCGCAGGCCTCGACAAGGTGGCCAGCAGCAGCGAGCACGTGGCCGACGCAGTAAGCGGCCTCAGCGGCACGCTGGGCGGCATGCAGTCGCAGCTGACACACCTCGAGCAGCAGGGCGCGGAAAGCAACAGCAAGCTCACCAAGGCCAACGAGACGCTGGCCCTCATCAACGACCGCACGCGCCGCAATAGCGCGACGGCATAGGAGAACAAATGCTCGACGGACATACCCAGCTCGGGCTGATCATCGGACAGCTCGGCTACCTCCCACTCTTCTGGGCCATCCGCGCGCTGCGTGAGCGCCGGCTGATCCCCTTCGACTATGAGCAGTTCCGCGCGCTCATCGCCGGCGGCGGACTCGGCGTCGGCGCCAACGCCTGGGCCACCAGCGCGCCAGCCGCAGCAGCCGTGTACAACGACTGGCCAGACCTCGCCCGCCTGGTGATCGGTATCCTCGGTGGAGTGTTCTTCCAGGCTCTTGGCCGCGCACTCACCAAGGGCGTCAGCGACAGCGGCCCGGTGCAGCCGCCTGGCCGCCGCGAGTGGGAGGCCAGCGGGGAAGTGCGGCTGGTGCCGCCTGCCGCCTTTCCCGACCATCCGCCGACCGGCACCCACCCGATGGCGCACGCTGCCTGGGAGCGGCGGCAGAGGAGCAAAGACCAGTGAGCAGCTTCAACCCCCTGCAGATCCTGCGCGACCAGGCCCAGTGTCCACCGACCCTGCGCGAAGGCCAGCGCGGCTGGCACGTCAAGCTCCTGCGCCGCAGCCTCGCCGCGTCCGGGCTCTACAGCGACCAGCCGGGCCCCAGCGGCCGCAGCAAGCGGGAAGAGCTGCTCGACCCGGACACGCCGGTCGGCGACCGCTACGACAGCGCGCTGGCCGGGCTGGTGAAGAAGTACCAGAAGCGCCACGGCCTCGATGCCGACGGCATCTGCGGGCCGAAGACCTGGCGGCGCCTGGCCGGGTGGCCGGAAAGGGAAAGCTGGAAGTCGCCGGGGAAGGACGCCCTGGCCATTGCCGATGCCACAGCACGGGGACAGCACCACGAGATGGTGATGGCACGGCAGACCGTCCTCCGCGGCGAGATCGTGCGCCTGGCGCGGCAGGAGTTGGCGCTGCAAGTGCGCGAGAAGGAGAAGAACCGCGGGCCTCAGGTGGAGCGCTACCTGCGGCAGGCCGAGGGCAAGCCCGGCTGGGCCTGGTGCGCGGCCTACTGCGAGGCCCTGCTGGAGTGGGCCTGCCAGAACCTCGGCATGCCTGTGCCCTTTGAGATCGGTCTGAGCTGCAGCGCGCTGGTGAAGCGCGCCGAGGCGCAGGGCCGCATCGTCGCCCCGGGCGATGAGCAGCCCGGCGACCTGTGGGTGCTGAAACGCGCGAACCGGAAGAAGGAGGAGAGCGAGTACCAGCACGTGGGCCTGATCGTCAAGGTGCGCTTCGAGGACTGTGACACGATCGAGGGAAACACCAACGCCGCCGGCAGCTCCGAGGGCGACGGCGTCTACAGCAAGGCCCGCAGCCTGAGCCGCGCGAAGTGCGCGGTGGTACGGGTGGTGTGATGGCGGTTGCCTTTTTCCTTGCCATTGCCCTCGTGCTATTCTTCCCAGCGGCACATTTGCCGGGGGAAGTTTGTATGCCTGTTTCAGTTGTTTCACGCCGTCTCGAAGCTTATACGCTCACTATCTCCGAATTGCCTGCAGGAACTAGCTACTTTAGTTTCATTGAGGGGCTGCTGGAACTTTACCCCGATGGGTCAGACCGAGCCAAGACTAAAGGCGAAAAGACTCATGTGCTCCTGAAGGCAGCTCGCCATGGCGCCAAGCTCATGCTCCGGTTTGGCAGCTACAAGGAAGGTTACAGGCCGGACATTGTCGATGCTGACGATCTGGAGATATCCACCACGCAGCTAGCCGAGAATGAGACGTTCATCGCCTATACGCATGTGGTGCTGAAGGAGCAACCAGGTGGCGCGTTGATGGCCGTTGAACGGAATCAGCAAGGCATCTGGCCTGGCGGGATTGGAAAGTACCTTACTTGGCTCATGGACAAGGCAGCGAAATCCAACCCAGGTCATAAGTTGTACAACCCGAGGGTTATGATTGAACTCACTGAACTTGCGGATGTCTCCTTTATGCAGGCTGTCAACGACCTGGATAGAATTCGTGTCGCTTCGGTTCAGATACCTAGACCAAATAGAAATTGGCTCGACCTAGAGGGACAGCTGAGCGAGACCGCAGATGAGTCAGATGCCCGCACGGTTGAACTCAAGATGACCGCTCGGAGGAATGGGACGCTGGATAAGAAGGGTGGCGTAATGAGCTTCATGAACTTCCTTTCCAAGACTGGGAAAGTGTTCAGTGCAAAGGTTGTAGGCGTCGAGGATGGTCAAAAAAAGGAACTTAGCACCGCGAAGAGCATCAAGAAGGTGCAGATGGATATCACAACTGATGACCACGGAGTCATCCCAGAAGAATCGGCCTATTCCGCTCTCGGACAGGCACTAGAAGACTTCGAAGGCTGATTCAGAGGAACAATATGATCAAAACGCTAATTCTCTTCTGGGCCGATATTTGGAAACAGAGAAATCCGTTCTGGAAGGACGACGAACTTTGGTTGAGCATTGCCCTTTCTATTGCGGGAGGCGTATGGCACTACTGCAATCAAGAGATGTTCGAGCCCCTACGCGTGGGGCTCTCGGACGTGTTAACGGTCGCGAGCATACTCTTCGGATTCGTGCTTTCAACCCTTCTCTTTTACATTGATGCTGCGGGGAGTTGGGCAGACAAGAAGCCAATTCGCAGAGTGGCAGCCATGCTGGTCGATGAACAAATTTGGACCGTCGTAACACTATTGACAACCATCGCGTACGTCGCAGTGCTGAAGTTCACGGATCTCCTGTACATACACAATCTGCCCATCAGGTCGGCACTTCATGCGGCATTGTTCTTCTCTCTAATCTATCCAGGCTTCCAACTCTTGAACCATGCCCTTACAGTGAGGTGGGTGTTCAAGCGCGCCTCCGTGCTGAAAGGCGAGGCTAAGATGCCTAGCAAGCGGCTAACTCTGTTCTCGGCAGACATGGCGGACTTTGAAGAAGTGGAGCCGCAGCAGCAAGCGCAAGACAAAGCGTCGACCTAGAAATCAAAAGGCCCCGCTGCGTTAGCATTTCGGTGCCGATCACTTGGTGCTCGGTTGGAAGTGCCGCTATGACTCAGCTTGTGGTTTGTAACTCAGATGATCGCGCGTCGTAAGGTCCGATCGTTTGCAGCTACATGCGGCACATCAAAACACGCGGCCGAGCTCGAAGAACTGCACGCTTCGGCCAAATGTGCCAATCGGGTGCTGGGGCTGGCAACTGGGTAGGTTCCTAGGGTTTGTAGAGACCGTCAATGAAGTCCGGCAGGGGGTCAGTGAATTTCGGCAGGCCAGCCTCGGCCCCTTCCGGTAGCAGTCCGATAATAATGCTGTACATAGCTGGTCTTCCTATTTCAGTCAGCTTCTCCGCATACCAGTTCAGCGCTCTATGGGAAACAACATAGGCCCATTGTTCAACGCCTAGAGCTTCAGCGCTGCCATCAGCCGTGTTAAGCAGGAGAGCTGATGGGTCGGCTGTGTACTTTTGTGGGCCATGTAGCGTCACAGGCTCATAGCCCGGTGCCTGATACTGGCAGGTCCACTGCCAAGTATTCTCCCCTACGATCTCGGCCACGCCGAGAACATAGCCGAAGTCCAAAGGGCCTAATGGGAGCCTTTCGATGTGTTTCATGCCTGGAGTGTATCAAAAACCTCGTAGGAGTAGTTCTGCATAAAAGAAGGCCCGATGGGGAGCAACCCACCGGGCCTGGGGTGGTCGCGGCAAGCCGCGGCAGTACCGTCAGAGGATTATAACTTCGTGCCCGGCGTCTTCAGCCGGTAGTGCTCGCGCAGGATCTCTTTGACCATCTGGCCGGGCGAGAGCAGCCGCTCGTGGGCGTCGCGGAAGACCAGCTGCTGCAGGTCATTCTCCAGCCAGGCCTGAACCGGCGCACCGGCCGCATCACGCCTCGTGCAGGCTTCCACCAGCACGATCCCGACCGGCGTGTCGCAGAGCCAGTCGAGGGCCTCGGCGACGTCCAGCGCGTCGGGCAGCTGCGCCTTGGCCTTGCCATAGGCGCGCCCGGGCTCGACCGCATCCATAAGTCCTTCAAAACGCGGAGCCACGCTCACATCATCCCAGTCGCCGGCGCTGATGCCATAGCCGGCCAGGTCGGCGGCGATGCTGCTCAGGATCCGCAGCAGGGTCTCGGCGCGCGGATCCTCGGCGAGCTGGCGGCACCAGCCCTGCAGCTTCCTGTCGTCGTAATCGCGCAGCGCGCGGTTCTGATCCTCGCTGAGCTCGATGCTGCGGGTCGTGCGGCCCTTGACGCTGATGAACTCAAGGAACATCTGCACGCGGCGGCCGGGCTTGTCCTCGACCAGGCGCAGCTGCGCCTGGGGGCCGATCTGCTGGACCCAGGCGCTCGGCCCGGTCTTGGCTTCAAACTTGTAATCAGTTACTTTCGACATCTTTCCCTCCAAGGAAAGGGGAACGAGCGGCCCCTCCGTGGGCCTCGGGCTTTACCTGATACTCGGCTTTCCGTCTACCTCCATGTAGACCGCCTCTTGCTCAAAGGTCTCTTTGAGCTCCCGGTGAATGTAGGTCACCAGCTCCTCGACCTCGTCTTCCGGTGTTGCCACCATCACCCTCATTACCTGCTCTTGGAGCAGGTGCCCTGAGGGATGTACCCATACCCCTTCACACCTCAGAAGAGTCATCCCCCCGGCCATTCTTATGACCCGGTTGATGAAGACCTCGATGTCATCGGGGTTGAAGTACCTGCCCTCATTGTTGATGATTGGCAGGTGGAAGACGACTGATACCCTTTCCATGACTTGCTCCTCATGGAGAGATTTACGGTACTGCCGCCGGGCTTGCCCTTTGCTCGTTCCTGTTTTCAAACTGCCCGCCCTGCGGCGTAAGATGATTATACCAGCTATAGCTGGTTTGTCAAGAGACTGGAGGAAATTTCTCAAAAATCGTTGACGCTAAATATTGCGGGCTGCAATATGGATAATTCCTTGGCCGGCGCAGGGCATACGCCGGCCTCTGCTTGCTACCTTGTGACCGGCAGCCATACCAGGCCGCCATCGGGGCCGAGGCCCTGCATCCAGCCTGTGGTCGTATCGCAGTCCAGCAGCTCACGGATCGCCGCGGCGTGCTCGGCGCGCTCGTGCTGCAGCAGCGCCGTGCACAGCCCCCAGGTAAAGACGATGCCGACCAGCAGGCCAGTGACGAAGAAGAGGGCAGGGTGCTTCAACACGAGATTCTCCTCGTGGGATGCAGCATCAAGCTTCGGCTGCACGCGGACGGCGCCTTAGCGCGCGCTTCAGTGTGAAAGGTATAACAATCCGAGGCTTTTGCACTATTTACTCATTGCGATCATCCACTACACTCAAAACTGCACATTTGTTCAACAATGTGCTTCCAAGCCGCGCTTGTAATCTCCGCCGCAAGCCGG
>JADZFO010000048.1 GCA_020849855.1 bacterium
GAGAACAGGCAGGTAAACTGCTCCACGGACGTCTCCGATATGCGTTTGTGTGAGAACTCTCAGCATATCAATCAGGGGACGTCCACCCCTTCTGCTCTCTCTCCACGCTGATTGGCGAAGAACCAAACAAAGGCGGGGCCCTGGTGAACTTCACTGGGCCCCGCCTTATTGGATCCGCTAGTTTTATGCACCGGGCACCGCCCGGTGTGAGTCAACCCTTGCGCTGAGAGTGCGCTTTCGCCGGGTCAGGCGTGCCTGCTCCGGCCTGGCCCCGGACGGCAATCCAGGGAAGGCAGCCCGCATTGTTATGCGGGCCCACTACTAAGCCGCGGCGGCGCCCAGACGGCCGGCCTTCATCTCGTCCTCGTAGAGGCCGTCCCAGAAAGCCTGCACGCCATTGAGCATTTCAACGCCGGCCTTCATGAAGACATCCTCGTCGAACTGCTCGTCGTCGAAGCACTCGCGCAGCTCGTCCCAGACGTGCTCCTTGTGCTGGCCCTCGATCTTGTCATGGAAGGTGAAGAAGGCCACGTTAAGGGCCGGCATCTTGTCGGCCTTGAAACGCTCCAGGCCAGAGATCAGTTCCTTCCAGAAACCGGCGGCGGCCCAGTTCTCGACCGCGAAGCCCGCGCCCTGGCAGACGTTGTAGTCCTCGGCGCCATACAGACGGTCCAGCTCGTCAGCGAAGAAGACCGTGCTCTTGGTGCCGTGGCGGCGCTTGCCCATATCGTTGAAGCCCAGGCCGAAGTTCTCGCCGATCTTCAGCAGCCAGACGAAGTGCGCAGCCATATTGCGGTAGGTGCCGCCATCAACCGTGCCCTCGGTGGAAACGAGGCCCGGGTCGACCGCGCTCTCGCCGGCCAGCTTGGCCTCCTCAGCGGCGCGGCCCTCATCGCTCTTCTTCTTGCGGTAGATGACGCCGAGCTCGTTCATCAGGATTTCCTTGCTCTCGAAGTAGCTCTCGAGGCTGTCGGCGTTGATCATCTTCTTGAGGGCCGCGATGAGGAAGAGGTGGCTGAAGACGGAGAACTGCGTCACCATGTGCTTGACGCTCTCGACCGGCAGGTCGGCCTCCGCGAACCACTTGCAGTACTTGTTGTCGACGACGACGGGATGGCCGAGAAATTCCTTCTCGATGCGGACCTTAAAGGCCTCGAAATCGCGCGCCATAATGCCTTCTCCTTAGCTTCAGGTGATCTTGCGTTATTACTTCTGGGCGCGGCCCAGCACTGATCTAGTACCAGCGGGCGCTCCCGACTGATCTCAATTGTACGGTGCGAAGCACGGCTTGACAAGTTCCATAGCGCCCGCGGGCCTGATTTGATGCCGCATTTCGCAGGACAAAATCAAGTGATTTTGTCTCAATAGTTGAGACGAATGCGCATAGGCGCAAGGCAGAAGGCACAAGGCTCAAGTAGAAGGGGCCGACAGCTCGTCCCTCAGCCCTTTCATCTGACTGCTAGTCCGCCAGCCCTTCCCGCACAGCGCGGCGCCAGACGACGAAGTCGGTGCTGGGCGGCGAGCCGTTCTGCTCGCGGATCCGCGAGGCCAGCTGGCCGCGGTGGTACTGGCTGTGCAGCATGGAGTGGGTGATGATGTCGCCAAGAGTCTGCATGCCGGCCTTGCCGTCGGGCATGGTGTAGTGCACCTCGCGGGCCAGATCGCCGTCCTCCAGCGTCGCCAGGAGGTTGGACCACAGCTCGTCCAGCAGCTCCAGCAGCTTCTCGCTGTCCTCCAGGCTGATTTCGGGCCAGGTGGTCGCCAGGGCGTCCTCGTTGGCGTTGATCCGGCCCAGCCACATGCGCTTGGAGCCGCAGAGGTGGGCAAAGAGGCTGGTCAGGCGCGGCCCGGGGGAGTCCAGGGCCTTGATGGTGGCCAGCATCTGGCGGTTGGCCCAGCGGTCGTAAGCGAACATGCGCTGCAGCAGTTCCAGCATGCGGCTAGGTTAACACAATGCGCGCTGAACCGGGGGGCCTGACAGTCCGATGAAATAAGCTTGGGCGGGGTAGTAGATACCAGTTCCCTTAGAGGGGGCGGTGCTATACTCGCAAACCGGAACAGGAGACTATGGCTGAATTTGAACAGGGGCAGGGCGGAGGCCAGGCTTTCACCCCCGACGGGGGCGATTTTCCGCGCGAACTGCCCATTATGCCGCTGAAAAATGTTGTGGTTTTCCCCAGCGTTGTGCTGCCAATCCACGTCACCCGCGAAAAGAGCACTGCGGCAATTGAAGCGGTGCTCAGCGGACAGCGCATCATGGGCCTGATGAGCCAGCGCGACGAGGACGAGGAAGACCCGGATTACGACGACCTATATGAGATCGGGACCATCGGCCTGATCCTGCGCGTGCTGAAGCTGCCGGAAGGCGGCGCGCGCATCCTGATCCAGGGCCTGAGCCGCTATAAGGTGACCAAGTGGCTGGCCAAGGATCCTTATTTCCTGGCCCAGGTTGAGGCGCTGCCGGAGATGGAGACAGACTCCATGCAGGCCCAGGCGCTGATGCGTGCGGTTAATGAGCAGTTCAAGCAGTATGTGAATCTGGGCAAGAGCCTGCCCTCAGAGATCCTGGTCGCCGCCAACAACATTAAGGAGCCGGGCAAGCTGGCGGACCTGGTGGCGGCGAATATCTCCATCGGCGACGAGATGCGCCAGGAGATCCTGGAGGTCATCGACCCCCTGCGCCGCCTGGAGCGGATCAACCAGATTGTCCAGAGCGAGATCGAGCTGCTCAACATGAGCAACCGGATCCAGAGCCAGGTGCAGGAGGAAGTGGGGCGCAACCAGCGCGAGTATTTCCTGCGCGAGCAGCTCAAGGCGATCCAGAAGGAACTGGGCGAGAGCGACCCCAAGGAGCAGGAGCAGGCCGAATACCGCAAGAAGATTGACGCGGCCAACATGCCGGAAGAGGCGCTGAAGAAGGCCAACGACGAGCTGCAGCGCCTGGAGCGCATGCACCCTGAAAGCGCCGAAGCGGGCGTAATCCGCACCTACCTGGATACCCTTTGCGCGCTGCCCTGGAGCGTCGGCTCGGACGACGAGGTATCGATCAGCAAGGCCCGCGCGATTCTGGACGACGACCACTATGGCCTGGATGAGATCAAGCAGCGCCTGCTGGAATTCCTTGGCGTACACAAACTTAAGGACAGCGTGCGCGGCCCGATCCTGTGCCTGGTCGGTCCGCCCGGTGTGGGTAAGACCAGCCTCGGGCGCTCCGTGGCCCAGGCTATGGGCCGCAAGTTCGTACGCATGAGCCTGGGCGGCGTGCGGGACGAAGCCGAGATCCGCGGACATCGCCGGACCTATGTGGGCAGCATGCCGGGCCGCATCATCCAGAGCATCAAGAGTGCCGGGACCAACAACCCGGTGATCATGCTGGACGAGATTGACAAGCTGGGCCACGATTTCCGCGGCGACCCCTCCAGCGCGCTGCTGGTGGCGCTGGACCCCGAGCAGAACTACGCCTTCAGCGACCATTACCTTGAGGTGCCCTTCGACCTCAGCAAAGTGCTCTTCATCGCGACGAGCAATATTCTGGACACCATCCCGGCGCCGCTGCGCGACCGTATGGAAGTGATCCGCCTGGCCGGCTATACAGAGCTGGAGAAGATCCGCATTGTCCAGAAGTTCATCCTGCCCAAGCAGCTTGAGAACCACGGCCTGAAGTCTGACGCCCTGAAGCTCAGCCCGGCAATGCTGCGCGAGCTGACCCTGCGCTATACCCGCGAGGCGGGCCTGCGCAACTGCGAGCGCGAGGTGGCGAAGATCTGCCGCAAGGTGGCGCTGCAGGTGGCCGAGGGCAAAGTAAAGAAGGTCAGCATCAGCACCCCGGAGCAGCTGGCCGAGTATCTGGGCACTCCGCGCTACAGCTTCGAGGAAGCCCGGCGCAAGGACCAGATCGGCGTGGTGACCGGCCTGGTCTGGACCAGCGCCGGCGGCGACACCCAGGTGATCGAAGCAGCCTTCATGGAAGGCAAGGGCCAGCTGATCCTGACCGGGCAGCTGGGCGAGGTGATGCAGGAGTCCTGCCGCGCCGCGATGACATATTGCCGCTCCAACGCGGGGATTCTGGGCATCAAGCCGGAGCTCTTCAGCACGCGGGACGTGCACCTGCACTTCCCGGCCGGCGCGATCCCCAAGGACGGCCCCAGCGCGGGTATCACCATCGCCGTGGCCCTGATCTCGCTGTTCACCGAGGAGAAGGTGAACGCGAAGGTGGCGATGACCGGAGAGATCAGCCTGAAGGGCCGCGTGCTGGCCATCGGCGGGTTGAAGGAGAAGATGCTGGGCGCCAAGCGCAGCGGGATCCACAAGATCCTGGTGCCGCTGAGCAACCGCAAGGACCTGGCCGACATCCCGGAAGAGATCAAGGAAGGGATGGAGGTGGCCTTCGTCGAGACCATCGATGAAGTGCTGCCGCATGTCTTCAAGTCGGCGCAGCTGCGCCGGGCGGCGGCGCTGAAGGCGGCGCAGAACAGCGCGGGCGAAGGATCGCTCAACGGCGCCGGCGATGGAGCCCCCAAAGCTGCTGCCAAGTCGGCAGCCAAGGCGGCGCCTAAAGCAGCCGCCAAGACGGCAGCCAAAGCGCCTGCCAGGACTCCTGCCAAGGCTCCGCTGAAGGCTGCGCCGGTGCGCAAGCCATCCGGCGGGGGAGCCGCGGGCAGCGGCGTATCCGGCAGCGGTACTGGCGCGAATGGCGCCGGCAGGGTACAATCAGGCTCTGGTGGACGCGGGCGCACGACAAGTGTCAGCAGCCCGCGCCAGACAGGGCCGGCCGCCAGCAATGGCAAGGCCGGCAAGGCAGCTCCGGCGGCTTCAAGCCGCAGCGGGAGCAGGCCCGGCACCTCCGGCGGACGCCGCGGCAAGTAGGCCGCCGCAGAGCAGCAGGTGCGGGCCGGCGGCAGCCTGGCGTGGCCGCAGGCTGCCTGTGACTATGGCGCAGAGCGCCGATCTCAGCGTGAGGAACACCCTTGACTGATAAAACTGACGCCGCTGCGCCGGCCAAGGGCCGCAGGCGCAAGCCGGAGGGCGAAGCCGCTGCCGCGCCTGCCGAAGGCAGTGTGAAGCCCAGCCGCAGCCGCAAGAAGGCCGAGGACTCTGCCGCCACCGCCGCGCCCCCGGTCGCTGCTGACGCAGCGCCGAAGACACGGACACGCCGCAAGGCTGAAACGGATACGGGCGCGGCCCCCGCGCAGGCGGTTGAAACCCCTGCCGCAGCGCGCCAGTCCGCAGCGCGCCAAAGTGAGGGACGCCAGGCGGATACCCGCCAGGCTGCCCCCGAGAGGCCAGCCGCAGCGCGTGGTGACCGCTCGGGCTTTGCCGAGCAGCAGGGCGGCCCGCGCCAGGGCTCCGGACAGGGCCGCGGCGATGGTGGCCGGGATGACTACGACTCCGACCCGGCGGGCCGCAAGCGCCGCCGCCGCGGCGGTCGCGGGCGCAAGCGGGGCGAGGGCGAGGCACCCCGCGAGCAACTGCCCCGCGAGCAGCAGCCGCGTGAGCAGCAGCCCCGCGAGCCGCAGCGCCAGCCCCAGGGCGGACGCTATGACAACCGCTCCGGCCGTCCCGGCCCGGGTGGACTGCGCGACCCGCGGGATTCACGCGGCGGACGTCCCGACATGCGCGGCCGCGATGGCCAGCGCGGTGGCCGGGATATGGGCCGCGACATGAGCCGGGATATGGGCCGCGACGGCGGCGGGCGTGAGGGCGGGCCGCGCGGACGCAGCGGGGGCGCTCCCCTCGACCGCTCGGTGCCCAAGGGCCAGCTGCCCGCCGACCTGATCTATGGCATCAACGCCGTCTCAGTGGCGCTGGAGACCGGCCAGCTCAAGACCCTGTACTACGACAACGGTTTTAACAACGAGCGCGTCAAGCAGATCCACGCGCACGCCCAGGACGCCGGCATCGCCGTGCTGCCCCTGCAGCGCCAGGGCTGGAGCCGGGCGCTGGCCGGCGAGCAGCACCAGGGCGTGGCCGGCATGCTCTACCCCCAGCGCAGCCACTTCCTTGAGGAGATCGTCGCCAACGCCGGCGAGGACTCCTGCGTGCTGGTGCTGGACCGCGTGCAGGACCCGCACAACCTGGGCGCGATCCTGCGCACCGCCGGCGCGGCCGGCGTGGACGCGGTGGTGCTGCCCAAGGCGGGCGGCTGCCCGGTGACCCCCGCGGTGCACCGCGCGGCGGCCGGGGTGAGCCTGCTTAACCGCATCGTCGAGGACGAGAACATCGCCCGCGCGCTGGACTTCCTGAAGGACCAGGGCTACTGGGTCATCGGCTGCGACAGCGAAGAGGGCGAGGACGCCACGACCTTCGAATACCCGCACAAGCGCGTCATCGTGATGGGCAACGAGGCCGAGGGCATGCGCCGCTTGGTTAAGGAGCACTGCGACTACCTGGTGCGCATCCCGATGCCGGGGCCGAAGTGGCTGGCCCGCGAGCACGATGGCAGCTCGGCGGCGATGGTCGAGAGCCTCAACGTCTCGGTGGCCACCGCGATCATCCTGTATCTGTCGATGAGCGACCTTGCGAGGGCCGCACATGAGGCCGAAGAGGACGAGCGCGAGACGGAGCCGACCGAAGAGGGCTAGCCCGGTGCGCAGACGAGCCGTCCGCGATCCAGATGGCTAATGGCTAATGGCTAATGGCGGATGAAAGCAGGGAGCAACCCAGTAGAATCGGGACGCGCGAAAGTAAAGTAGCGCCTGCAGCATCATCAACTTGTAGCGGCGCGTGGAGCGCCGGTGGCGTTCCATCGGAGGCGAAGGAACACATCGAGGCCCGTAGCGCCGCACTCAGTGGCGGCGAGCAGTGGCTTCACCGGGGAGCACGATTTTTGCTGGACCGGTGGGGCCGGTTTGAAACCGGCGGGTCTCTGACAAACACTCTGGAGCAGCCCGGGGTTCAGTAGCAGCGCGGCCCTACCTGCACGTTCTTCATAAGCGGCGCTCAGTTCCGCCCGGCATGGTTGAGCTTTAACTTGCTTCCTCTGATGGGCGATTTACCTATAGCCCACACAGCGAGGTAACAGGTGCGCAACTCCATCCTCTGTGCATTTACTTGCACGATCCTGCTTCTGAGTCCCGAGCTCAGCTCAGCAACTTCACTTGGCAGCCCCTATGTCCCTGAAGACAGCTGGGTTTATCCTGTTTGTGACTACTTCGTCGACTGTGGCGTAGTGCCGGGCTATGCGAAGGACTACTTTAACGGTGAGCAGGGGCGGCTGCCCCAGGAATTCGCCGGCTTTATCGCGATCCTTTTTGACGTGCTGGCGCAAACCGATGCTGCTGCAGATCCTCGTCTGGCGCTGTTCGACCTGGAGCAGCTCAAGGCCCAGCTTTTTGAGGAGTTCAAGTACTCTCTGTCAGTCACAAGGGTGAGGCCTGCAGATCCCAAGACAGCCTGGCCCGGGAGGGCGGGTTACTTTAGCGGCTTGTTGCGGCTTACAAGCAAGGACTTCCCGGTGCCCGAGCTGTTTGCCCTAATCGAATCCTATCCAGCGACCAGTTCCACGCTGCTGCAGTCGGCCTATGATGACGTGCCTCGGACCGCGCCCTGGTATGGCCTGCTGGCTGAGGCGTGCAGGGCAGGAGCGCTGGAAGGCTATCCTGAAAACTTCTTTGATGGTGAGCGTACTCTCACCCGATACGAGTTCGCCCAGGCTGTGGCGCGAATGCTCGACCGTATCGAAGCGACCGACTATGGCTGGTGGAATCCCAATTTGGAGAAGGCGGAACAAGCTGGTTTCAAGCGCCGCGGTATCGCCGAGCTTGTATTGGAGTTTGCACCAGAGATGGAAGAGCTTGGCGACTAGGATGAATGCAGGCGGGGCGCATGCGCTCCAATCGATCCGCCGGTTACAAACCGGCGCCACTGGTCTCAATGCTGCCCAGCACCATGCAGATACCGGCTAAAGCCTGCTTACTGTTCCGGTGTTCTTTGCCGGAACTGCCTTTCCCATCTTGAGCAGCGCTCCGGCCGCCATGTCCTCGCCATTTGGCCAGCGCAGCGCATAGCCATAATCCACCTTGCGGCAGCGGCTGGCATAGGCAGGATCCCGCAGCCCGGCAAAGACGGGCCCGAGCTTCGCATAGCGAGTAAAGTCAATTCGCCGGCTCTCCCCGCTAAAGAAGACAAGCAGCACGGCGCCGTCCGGCAGGACAGTCAGGCTCTTGATCCGGGGCAGTTCGTTCATGTCTGAAAAGTATACCTCGATGTGCTGGACTGCAGGCTGATCAGTTAGTCCTTTATCTTTCTTATGCCGCCGACCTTTAACCGGCTGTTCCACATCTCCAGCAATTCCCCACGGTGCAGGTCAATCCAGGCCCGCAAGACCTTCTGCCGCCCGGCAGGCAGATTACCGACGATGAGCCGGCCATCGGCAATTGCGATCGTGCTGGCCTGCTGTTGAAAGAACACATGGATGTGCGGCAGAGGATGTTCTTCTTGGCCATACATACAGATCCGCATACCAGCGAGATTGCGCTTGATTTCGCCCATAGCAGAATTCTAATATGCCGCAGCGGCATAAGTGCCAGGAGTGCGAAGTGGCGGCGGAGGGGATGGAAGATGCCAGCCTATGGCTGGCGGTCCCGGATAAGATGCCGGCTAAAGCCGGCGGTCCGACAAGCCGGGTGCATATGCATGCGCCCCTACACCGCCGGCAGCAGCTTCTCGATGCCGGCGAATTCCTGCGGGCGGGCCGCGAGGCGGTCAAGCCCGGCGAGGTCGCTGTAGCACTGCTGCCAGCGGCCGGCCTTAAGGTCCACCTTCAGCTTCAGGCGCCAGATGTCGGCGTTGTCCGGGTCGTAGTCCGCCGCCGCCGCCAGGCTGTCTGAGGCCACGCGATACTCGCCCCGGCGGGCGCAGGTCAGGGCATAGTTAAAGAGCTCGCGGGCCGAACGGCGGTTGCGCTCGACAAGGGCGGTCAGGCGCTCGATCTCCCCGCGCAGCTCCGGGCTGAGGCGGCCGGCCAGGGCCCGGGCGCTGTCCCACTGCCGCCTGCTGATGGCCAGCCGCGCGGCCAGCTCCCAGTACTGCGGGCCGGGGTCCGGCAGCAGCTGCGGCAGGCGGGCCACTACTTCCTCGGCCAGGTCGTCGTCGCCGCGCTCCAGCATGCGGGCCGCGAGCTCAAGCAGCTCCCCGGCCCGGCTGAGCAGGTTCAGGTAGGGCGAGAGGTCGGTGTCGCAGTGCGGACAGCGCGGGGCCGCGCCCAGTAGCATGCTGTCTTCCAGCGTACCCCGGCAGACGGGGCAGGCATCGAAGTCGATCGGCGGCCGGCGGCCGGCGGTGTTCAGGCTGGCCGCTGCGCTGTCCACTTACATGCCCCAGTCGGAGAGGAAGACGCTGGCCTTGTCGACCAGGCCCTCAACCGTGTCCTCTTCGTTTTCCTTGATGGCGTGCTCGAGGTCCTGGATCATGGAACGCAGGCGGGACTGCTCGATCTCGCTCATCTTCTTGGCGCCGTCGGAGGCCATCTTCTCAAGGGTCCGCAGCTTCTCATAGAGGCCCTGGGCCTCGAAGAAGAGCTTGCCGCGCTCACGCTGAGCGATCATCGAGCCACCCATGCGGGCCACGTCGCGCTCGGCGGTGGAAATGTCCTCTTCGGTCAGGCGGCTCTTGGAGGCCTTGATTGTGATGCCCTTGGCCATGCCGGTGGCGCGGTCCTTGGCGGTGACCTTCACGATGCCGTTGACGTCGTAGTCGAAGGAAACCTCGACCAGGCTCTCGCCGCGGCCGGCGGAGGTGATGCCCTTGAGCACGAACTCGCCGAGGCTGGTGTCCTCCGCCGCGCGCGGGCTTTCACCCTGCAGGACGTGGATCAGCGCCTCGGTCTGGCCGTCGACGGTGGTCTTGTAGATGCTCTTGCGCGAGCAGGGGATCGAGGTGTTGCGTGGGATGATCGGGCTGAACTTGCCGCCTTCGGTCTCGATGCCGAGGGTGAAGGGGGCGACGTCGACGATCACCAGCTCCTCAAGGTGGCCGCGCTTGATGCCGGCCTGGATCGCGGCGCCGAGGCCGACGCACTCTTCCGGGTTGATGTCGCGGTAGGGTTCCTTGCCGGTGATGTTCTTGACCAGGCGCTGGACGGCGGGGGTGCGGGTCATGCCGCCCACCAGCACGACGGCGTCAAGCTGGTCGGCGCCGAGGTTGGCGTCGCGCAGGGAGAGCTCCACCGGGGCGAGGGTCTGGTCGATCAGGTCCTGCACCAGGTCTTCATACTTGGCGCGGGTCAGGGTCTCGTTGAGGTGCAGGGGCTCATCGCCACCGGTGTAAAGGAAGGGCAGGTTGATCGTGGTCTCCAGCAGGCTGGAGAGGTCGATCTTGGCGTTTTCAGCGGCTTCCTTCATGCGCTGCATGATGGCGCGCTGCTGGCTGACGTCTGAGATGGTGCGCAGGTCGATCTTTTCCTTGGCCTTGAACTGGTCGATCAGCCACTCCACGACGCGGTAGTCAAAGTCGTCGCCGCCGAGGTTGTTGTTGCCGGTGGTGGCCAGGACCTTGAAGGCGCCTTCCACCTGGCGGATGATCGAGACATCGAAGGTGCCGCCGCCGAGGTCGAAGACCAGGATGGTGCGGTTCTCCTGCTTGTCGAAACCATAGGCCAGCGCGGCGGCGGTGGGCTCGTTAAGGATGCGCTCAACCTTGAAGCCGGCGATTTCGCCGGCGTCCTTGGTGGCCTGGCGCTGGGCATCGGTGAAGTAAGCCGGGACGGTGATGATGGCCTCGTCGACGATGTCGTTGAGGTAAGTCTCGGCGTCCAGCTTGAGCTTCTTGAGGATGACCGCGCTGATTTCCTGAGGGCTGAACTCCTTGTCGCCGATCGCGATACGGCGGTCGGAGCCCATCAGGCGCTTGATGCTGGTGATGGTGCGGTCCGGGTTGGCCACGGCCTGGTTTTTGGCCGGCTCGCCAACCAGCAGTTCGCCGGTCTCGGTGAAGCCCACCACGGAGGGGGTGATGAAGCGTCCGCGCTCGTTGGGGATGAGGGTAGGCTGGCCGTCAATAATGGCCGCCACAAGGGAGTTGGTGGTTCCCAGGTCAATACCCACGATGTGTCCCATTGTTTCTCCTGATCAGCCCGCCGGCTTGAGCCGCCTGGGCAGAACTTCTTATTCCCCTACTGGGTGTTCTTGACCACCGCCACCTGTGCCGTCCGGAATACCTGGCCGTTCCAGGTATAGCCTTTCAGCAGGACCCGGCTGATGCTTCCGTCCGCCTTCTCCGGGTTGGGCTCGGTGCCCATCGCCAGATGCTGGTGCGGATCGAAGGCGTCGCCGACTTCCATCAGTTTGAGCCCGGCCTTGACCATCGCGCTCAGCAGCAGGTCGTATACGCTGCGGAAGCCGCGTATCAGGCCGTCGCTGAGCGAGCTGGGCTGCCGCTCCATCATTTCAAAGACCCTGTCCAGGGCATCAACCACATCCAGCAGATCCTTGAGCATGCGCTTGATCCGCGCATCCTCCTCACTGCGGTTTAGTACCTCGGACAGCGGACGCAGCTTCATCTCCAGACCGCGCAGCTGCTCCGCCACCTTGTCGAGGCCGATGGCCTCGATTGCCGGCATGCGGAGCTGTTCAACGCCACGCGTCAGGCGGTAAAGCTCGCCCCTGACCCGGGTTAGATCGGCTGTCAAAGTGGACAGATTGGCCCAGGCCTCACTGGCCAGATCGGGCCGCACGGCCCCGCCGTCAGGCGCGCCCGACTGCGGGCCCCCCGCAGGGCCCGAATGAAGATTATAGTAATGCTCAGAATCGAAGTCAATTTTGAGCGCCAGCTCGGAGAGCTGGCGGGCCTGCTCCTCGGCCGCACTGTCCTTTTTGCGCTTCGACCACCAGGCTGCGGCCCGCGGCCGCGCGTCAGTGCTCATAGGATTGTCCAGTCCGGGATCTTGAAGCTGATCGCCATCAGTTCATCCAGGGGCCGGACCGCGGCGGCCTCGTCCATTGGCTGAGGCTTGAGCTGCTGGAAGTCCGGCGGCGGGATGGTGGAGGGCAGGTCGAGGCGCTCGAAGCTGATGCTGCCGTCCTGCGGCACCTTGCTCAGGCGGCTGCGGATAGCCGGCAGGTCGAGCGGGTTAAAGGCGAAGATGTTGAGCAGCTCGCGGCGCTCCTGGCTCTTGAAGAGGTGTGTGTAGCTCTCTTCCACCAGCATGAAGTCGTCGGCGTGGCGCTCGGGGTTGAAGATCTTGATAAGGCGGAAGTACTCGCGTTCGATCTGCGCCAAATTGGCGCGCTTGTCGAGGCTGAGGATCCAGTAGAACTGGTTGGCCTTCTGGTAGAAGCCCACTGTGTCCTCAGCGCGGATCTTGGTCAGATCGTGGTCCGGGCGGTTCTTGGTCAGGGCGAAGGTGCTGAGCGCGCGCTCCAGCAGTGAGACCCAGCGCGCAAGGTGGGCGTTGGCCCGCGGGTTCTTGTTGACCTGCGCCATCCACAGGCGCGCCAGGCGCTTGTACTGGTTGCCGGCCTCGTCGAGGTCGTCCAGCAGCAGGATCGAGATGGCATAGTTCTGGACGATCCAGGGGTTCTCCGGGTCGAACTCCAAGGCCTTCTTCCACTCCTCGCGGGCCTGCTTGAGCTGGTCCTTGCGCGCCGCCTGGTAGGCGTTAAGGTCGAGGGTGCCGGCATACAGCACTGGCAGGTCAGGGTTGCGCTCGTCCAGGGTGCGCAGCTCGGCCCAGGTCTGGATCGCCTCCTGGGCATAGCCGGCGTTGAGGAAGGCCAGGCCGATCTCGGTGAACTGGCGCAGCTTCAGGGCCGGGTCGGTCTCGCGCTGCTTGCAGATATCAAGCAGCTGCTTCCAGTAGTGGACCGCCATCTCGCGCTTGCCAAGGTGGCTGTGCGCCTGGCCCAGATACCAGTAGAGCTGCGGGTCGTCGGGGCTCTTCTGTACCAGGCGGCCCAGCAGCTCCGCCGCGCGGTCATAAAGGCCGTCGTGCAGCAGCACCGCCACCAGGCCGGGGCCGTCGCAGCCTTCGTTGAAGGTGATGTGGTCAAGGTTGTGGGACTCCCGCACCTCCGGGTCGGCCAGGTAGCACTTCACAAAGCGCGGGAAGTCGTCGTTGCTCAGGTTGCCGCGGCGGGCCAGGTCGATCAGCACCTTCCAGGCCTTGTCGGGCTGGTTGTGCTCCATGTAGGCATAGGCCTGACTGCGCTGGACCCAGGGGTTCTCATCCGACCAGACGATGTCGCGGTAGTTGATGATCGCCTTGGCGTAGTCCTTCAGGCGGTGGTAGGTGTAGGCCAGCAGGATCTTGGTCTCGATGCGCTTGGGCAGAATGCGCTGGGCGGTGTCCAGCAGGTCCGCGGCGCGCTTGAGGTCGCCCTTGAAGAAGGCTTCCTCGCCATAGCCGTCCAGCACATCGACGATTACCTGGCGCAGCAGACGGTGGTTGCGGTTGACCTCCACCGCGTGGGTCATCAGCGGCAGAGCCTCCGCCACCTTGCCTTCCTTGAGGCTGCGGTGGCCGAGGAAGAAGAGCGCCAGGGAAAGGAAGAGCTGTTCGGCGCGGCCATTGGGGTTCTGGCGCCAGATCTCCTCGAGCTGGTCGCGGGCAGCCTCCAGGCGGCCGAGCTTGAGCATCACGATGCCGCGCTCGATGCGCATCCAGCGCTGGAACTTCTCGAGGGCCGGCTCCTTGAGCAGCTCGGTATAGCTGTGCAGGGCGCCCTCGAGGTTTCCGTCGAGTTCATCGTTCAGGGCCCAGCGCAGGTCGATCAGCGGCTGGGGCACGCCGTCGTTCTGTGGGACGGAGCGCAGCAGGCGGCCGGCTTCCACCGGCTCATGCTTCTGCTGGAAGGCCGCGGCCTGCCAGTAGGCGCGCTTGCCCTCGAAACCGGGCACGTTGAGGACCTGCAGGTGTTCCAGCGCCTTATCCGGCTGGCCTTCCAGCAGGTGGATCTTGACCAGGCGGTAGCGCACAGCGTCCGTGGGCTGCAGGTTGAAGCTGGCCTGGTAGGCCTGGGCGGCCAGGGGGAAGTTATGGCGCTCGATGTAGAAATCGCCGACTTCCTGCAACAGGTGCTCGCGCTTGTAGCGGGTGACGGTGTCGATGAAGAGCTCGGGCTTGTGCTCAAAGACCAGCACGCCAAGCTGCACCGGCGAGCCGGCGCCATCGCCGCCCCGCAGGGAATCTTCCAGCAGCACCGCTGCGACCTCGGGGTCGGTGCTGAACTTCTCCAGGTCGAAGACCTTGCGGTAGACCCGCATCTCGACCGTGTTGCTTTCCGGCGGTGCGCCGCGCTCCTTGATGATCTCGCTGAGCAGGCGCACCAGGCGCGGGTTGATGTCCGGGGTGTTTTCTGTGCGTTCAAAGAGGGCGAAGTAGGCCTGCTGGGCCTGCTCACCGCGGCGGCCGGCGGCGAGGAAGCAGTTGGTCAGCGCCTCGTCGTAGGTCTTGGCCAGGGGCCCGCTGGAGGGCTTGCCGCAGGTGGTGAGGTAAAGCAGGGTCTCCTGGCTGAAGTCGCCATGCGAGACGCGGATCTCGGCCAGCACGCGGCCAAGCTGCTGCTTGGTTTCGTTGTCGGCGATTGCAAAGGCGCCGCGGTAGATCTCCTCCGCGGTCTCGTCACGGCGGTCGGCGGCGTGATAAGCGCGGGCGAGGATGGTGCTGATCACCGGGTCGGTCGGGTTGTCGACCAGGGCTTCCTCGTAGATTTTCTGCGCCTGGTCATCCACGCGGGTCAGGCCGGCATAATGCTGGGCCAGCACGTAGTAAATGCGGCGCTGGGGCCGGTCGGGCCAGGTGGAGAGGTAAGTCTCGTAGACGCGGATGGCGAACTCGTCGTCGCGCTCATTGGCCAGGCAGTGCTCGGAGAGGATCAGCACGGCGCGCTTGGTGACCAGGCGCTGCTCGAAGGCCAGGCTCATCACCTTGATGCTGAGGTCGTCGAACTTGCCCTGCTCGGCCAGCGAATCGGACATGAAGGACAGCATGTCGCGGTCGTAGTAGCCGAGGCGGAAGATGAGCTGCAGCAGCTTCAGGCGGTCCAGCTGCTCCGGGTTGCCCGCCAGCACCAGGGCGGCCAGGCGCTTGAGCGAATCATCGGAGAGGCGCGGGGTACTCTTGTCCGCGCCCTTCTCCAGCGCGAGCTGGATGTAAGGCACAGTGGGGATCGACAGATCTCCGCGGCCGATGTAGATCTCGGCCAGCAGGCGCAGAGCCTCAGGGTTAGAGCCGGTTTCCACGGCGTCCAGATAAACCGAGGCGGCGAAGTCGTCACGCTCCCCCACGGCGATCATGCTGTCCAGCAGCACCTCGCGCAGACGGCGGTCCGCCTTGCGGTTAGGGTAGGCGGCGCGGTAGATGGCCAGCGATTCGCTGTCACGGCGGCCTTCCTTCAGGTAGCGGTCGGCCAGCAGTGTCACACCGTCCTTCCACAGGGGGAAGGAGCGCGCGGTGTCGGTGAGGAAGGAGATATCTGCCTCGCCCAGGTTCTCCTGGCGCTCGGCCAGCACGGCCTTGGCCGTTTTGAGCATCAGGTTCTTCTGCACCGCGTCGGCGGCGACCGCCTTGCGGATGATGTCAAAGCTCTCCGGCCCGCAAAAGCCGCTGTCCACGATCTCGGTGGCCACGGCGCTGGCCTGCGCGGGGTCGTCCTCCAGGGCCGCGGCGGCCAGGGGCAGGGCCTCGCCGAATTCCTTGCGGCGGATCAGATCGGACAGCAGGCGGCTGCGCAGCTCGCGCAGCAGGGCCAGATCCGCTTCGGCGGGGGCATCACCCTTCTCGGCCCACAGCGCACGGAACTGGGCCAGGGCTTCCTGGTGTTTGGACTGCTCCAGAAGCTTCAGGGCTGCCTTGATTTTTGGCGCAAGCTTGCCCGCGCCAGCTGGGGCGGAGAAGAGTTTTCCGAGTATGCTCATGGGCTGAGACCTTATTATAACTCTATAGATAAGCCCTCAGCCCTGCCAGGCCCAGCCGCAAATGCACTATGCAAAAGTGTTCAGCCTGCCGGCGGACGGAGCTAGTCCTTCTTTTTGGCGGGCCGGCGCTTCGCGCCGAAGATCTTGCTGGCCAGGCCGCCCTTGCTGGCGTGGCTGCTGTCGCCCTTCAATTCGCGCAGCTGCTCCAGCAGTTCGCGCTCCTCGCGCTCCAGCTTGCGCGGGACTTCCAGCTCCACGCGCACATGCAGGCTCCCGCGGCCACCGCCGCGCAGGCGCGGCAGGCCATGCCCGCGCAGCGTGAAGATGTGGTGGCTGCCGGTGCCGGCGGGGATGCGCAGCTCCTGGCTGCCTTCCAGGGTCGGCACTTCGCGGGTAGAGCCCAGGGCGAGGTCGGGATAAGAGACCGGCAGCACATGCAGCAGATCGGCCCCCTCGCGCTGGAAACGCGGGTCGGGCTCGACACGCACGCCCAGCAGCAGGTCGCCGGATGGCGCGCCGCCCTTGCCGCAGTGGCCCTCGCCCGTGACGCGCAGGATCTGGCCGTCGTCGATACCGGCCGGCACATTCACGGTCAGCTTGAGCCGGCGGGTCTGGTTGCCGCGGCCCGAGCAGGCCACGCAGGGGTCGTCAACCTTGTAGCCCTGGCCACCGCAGGAGGGGCAGGCCGAGGCGGTGGCCATTCGGCCGAGCAGGGTCTCACGGACCTGCTGCACCATGCCCTGGCCGCCGCAGGTAGAGCAGCGGATCGGCTGGCTGCCCGGCGCCTCGCCGGAGCCGTGGCAGGTCTCGCAGGCCTCGCGGCGCTCCAGATCAACCTCCACGGCCTTGCCGGTCAGGCTGTCTGCCAGATTCAGGCGCACGCCCTGCTGGATATCCTGGCCGGGCTGATAGTTGCGCGGTCGCCCGGCGCCGCTAAAGCCGCCAAAGCCGGAGAAGGGCGAGGCCGCCCCGCCGAAGAACATCTCAAAGATGTCGTTGATGCTGGAAAAGCCGGCAGCGCCACCATAGCCAGCGCCGTTGCCGCCCATGTTCTGGCTGGTGGTGCCGTAGGAGTCGTACTGCTGGCGGCGCTGCGGGTCGGAGAGCACCTCATAGGCCAGGCTGATCTCCTTGAAGCGCTCGGCGGCGTCCGCCTCGGAACTGACATCGGGGTGGTACTGGCGCGCCAGCTTGCGGTAAGCGCGTTTAATCTCTTCTGCGCTGGCTGCACGCTCCACACCCAGGATCTCGTATAAATCGACACTGCCGGCTTTCATCGGCGGCGGTCCTCCGCGCTGGCGATCTGGCTCAGCGCCCGGGCAACGCCCTCGCCGATGACCTTGACCCAGCTTAATGTACGTTCATAGTCCTGGCGCGTGGGGCCGATCACCCCGACCGTGCCGTCCAGCCCGCCGGGCAGGCTGTAGCGGCTGACTACCAGGCTGCACTGCTGCAGATTCTCGTCCAGGTTTTCCGTGCCGATGATGGTCTGCAGGCCCGGCAGGCTGAGCTGGGTGCGCAGCTGGCGCACGAAGCGCTCCTTGTCGTCGGTGATGGAGAGCACGCCGCTGAGGTTCTCGGCCGAGGTGAACTCGGGCTGCAGCACCAGGCGCAGGGCGTTGCCAAAGACGACCTTTTCCGAGCCGCGAGCCAGGCCGCCGAGGAAGTCCTCCAGCATGGCCATCAGGCTTTCCGGCACGTTAAGGGTCTGGCGGAAGGTCTGCTGCAGGGCGGTATGGTCCACGTCCATGACCGAGCGTCCCCGCAGGTAGTTGTTCAGAGTTTCGGAGAGGCGCCCGGTATGCAGCTCCGGCACGGGTACCTCGGTGTGCACCAGGCGGCTGTGCAGCGCGCCATCGGCGGTGACCAGCACCAGAAGCAGGCTGTGGCTGTCCACCTCGACAAAGCTCAGTGAGCGGATGTCCAGCGCCGCCGGGGCCGGCATGGAGACCCAGGCCACACCGCCGGTCATGGAAGTCAGCAGCTCCAGGGTGGCCTGCAGCAGGGCTTCAGTTTCGCCGGCGAGCTGGGCATAAACCTGCTGCACCCGCGCCTCATGGCTGAGGGTGGCGGTCAGGCGGCTGATCAGCTCCTCGACGAAGAAGCGGTAGGCCCGGTCGGTGGGGATGCGCCCGCCGGAGGTGTGCAGCTGGCGCAGATAGCCCTGCTCCTCCAGCGCGTGCAGCTCATGGCGCAGGGTGGCCGAGGAAAGGCCCTCGCCGTCCGCAAGCTGCTGGCTGGAGACCGGCCGCACCTCGCGCACGTAGTGCTCAATGGCCGCGCGCAGAATGCGGCGCTTGCGCTCGCTAAGCTCCGTGCCGGCCAGTCCGATTGTCCGTGGCTCCGCCATAGCTGAGGTTTGGGGCAGTCTTATTCTACCTAGGGCGCAGGGAATTTGCGTTATCAGCGTCGTCAGGGTGCCGACTTGACCAGAGAGAGAGAGAGAAAAGAGTAGAATTCAAAGTAATCAACACCCAAGGAGTCCAGGATGCGAAACGGCATTGCGACCCTGCTGGCCCTTCTGTGCTTCAGTGTAAGTGCCTTCGCGGCGGAGTACGGTCATTACGAGCTGGGGGCTTGGCCCAGCGACTATGGCCAGCCCGGTAGCGGCTGGAAGCCTGAGTTCAACGTTGGCCGCCTACACTTTGTCGGCCAGATGCCCGACCCTTCAGCACTTTCGCCAGCCGAGCAGTTCATCGTCTGCGGCGGCCGAGACAAGGCCACAGGTTGGACAGTGGATAGCTGGGCAGCCTACTTGGTGCAGCAAGTCTCCAACTATTACGATCGTACTGGTGAGATGCCTGAGCAGTTCGGCCCGGCTGAGTGCGCCCGTTTACAGGCTCTGGGAGCCGGAGAATATGGCGAAAAAACACTAAGTCGTTTGGTTAATCCGCTGACAGGCGAGTATCCACGCCTTAACGGACCGGCTGGCGAGCCCGGTGCCATCACTTGTCTGGCACTGACACAGGGAGAAATGCGGCTGCTGGCGGACAATGTGCCCCATTACCAGGACATCTGGTTCAACGGCGACTGGTACAACCCCGAGATTGGCCAGCGCGACCAGATCACCTACTTCTCGCCGGTCATATTCATCCAGGTCCGCGGAATCAAAGGCGTGATTTACGAAGACATCCACTTTGTCTGGACGGTCAAGAGTGATACACAGCTGGTCGCGCCTCCTGGCCAGACACAGTAGCAGATTAGTGTCAGACCGACTGAAACTGCCTGAAATCAGGCGTCTGCCAGGCTGACCCTGATAGAGCTGATCTGGGCATAGGATCCCAGCGGAAGCGCGAAGGTCAGGTAGCTGCGGCCGGCATCACTGCGGCTCAGCACTGTCGGCAGCGGGAAGACGATGCTGCCCTGGCAGCCCCTTTCGGCGCTGGCGCGGCCAAAGCAGAGCGGGCCGCTCCAGCGGTAGACCCCGGAATGCGCATCGCCCACGCCGATGTAAAGGTCCTTCGCGTGGCCCTGCAGCTCCAGTTCGTGCAGCTGCATGCTCCGCGACAGGGACTTGAAGCCGAAGCAGGCATAGCCGGGGCGCAGCTGGCCGGGGATGTCCAGCACGTAGTTGCCAAGGTGCTCGACGCCCGGGCTGAGCGGGCCGATGTTCACGTAGTTATAGGTTGTGCCGGGGCTGGCGGCGCAGTAGGACTCCAGGGCGAGGTGGTTGTCGCCTGCGGCCAGGGTCTGCAGCCGCTTTTCCTCAATCTGCGGCGCCAGGCGCGGCCAGTTGAAGCTTGTGCTTTTGCGGACAGCGTTGCCGTCCCTCAGACCCCTCTCGCTCATGGACTGTACCTTTGCTGTGCGTCGCTGCATTTGCTTTGCCCTCCCTTGTGGCTGCTTCAGGTCCGCTGCGCCTGAAGGGGGTCCCGCTGCATCAATAAAGCTGCCCTGAACCGTGAGTGTTACCCCGCCTGGGCCGGCCTGAAACAGGGCCGCGGGAGGTCCGGGCTCAACGTGGGTATATATCGGCGGGCAGCGGGCCAGGCGCTAGCCCAGGCCCTGCAGCTTCACCAGACGGGCGTACTCGCCGCCCTTGATCTGCATAAGCTCGTCGTGGGTGCCCTGCTCGACGATGCGGCCTTCCTTGAGCACCACAATCTTGTGCGCGTTGCGCACTGTGCTGAGGCGGTGCGCAACAACCAGGGTGGTGCGGCCGTACATCAGCTTGTTCAGCGCGTCCTGCACCACCGCCTCGGCCACGCTGTCCAAGGCACTGGTGGCTTCATCAAGCAGCAGGATCCGGGGGTCGCGCAGCAGGGCGCGGGCGATGGCGATGCGCTGGCGCTGGCCGCCGGAGAGGGTGACGCCGCGCTCGCCGACCAGGGTGTCATAGCCGCTGCCCAGCTCCATGATGAAGTTGTGGGCATTGGCGCTCATGGCGGCGTCGATGATTTCCTTCTCGTCGGCGCCGGGGGTGCCATAGCGGATGTTGTCGCGGATGGTGCCGCGGACCAGCACGGTGTCCTGGCTGACCACGGCGATCTGGCGGCGCAGGGAGGCGAGGGTCAGCTCGCGCAGGTCGTGGCCGTCCAGGGTCACGCGGCCGGCGGAGGGTTCATAAAAGCGCGGGACCATGTTGATGATGCTGCTCTTGCCCGAGCCGCTCTCGCCGACGAAGGCGACGACCTGGCCGGGCAGGATCTCCAGATCCAGCTCGCGCAGGGCCACGGCGCGCAGGGGCTGGCTCTCAGACCGGCCGGCGGCGGAGGCATTGCGCTCGGTCTCGCCCTGGCGGCGCTTGCGCTCAGGCGGTGGCAGAAGCCAGTCGGAGCCATCGTTGCCGAGGGGCACATAGGTAAGAGTCACACCCTCAAAGCGGATGTGGCCCTCGCAGCTTCCCAGCTCATGCGCGCCGGGCAGGTCGTAGATCTCGGGCTTCTGCGAGAGGATGGCATGGACGCGCTCGCTGGCGGCTTCGCCGTTGCTGAGGGTGACCATCACGCGGCTGAGCTTGCCCAGCGGGTTGGCCACCATCGCGCCGTAGCCGGCGATCATCAGCAGCTCCTCGGTCTTAAGCAGGCCGCCGGAGGCGATGGCCTGGTAGCAGAGCACGAAGATGATGGCCAGCGGGCCAATGAAGCCCAGCAGCTCGACGGTGGGCGAAAGGACGGAGCTGCGGCGGGCATAGCGCTGCACCTGCTTGAGGGCCGAGCGGTTGGTCTCCTGGAAGCGGCCCAGCTCGTCGCGCTCCAGCCCGAAGCTCTGGGCCAGGCGGATGGTGGTGAGGCCCTCGGCAAGCTGCGCTGTCAGGTCGCCCAGGGTGGCCTGGAGCTTGCGATTGATGTCGCGCAGGGAGCGGAAGGTGCCCTGCATGAAGACGCCGGTGATGGCGCCGGTGATGACCACGATGGCGGCGAGTTGCCAGTTGAGATAGAAGACGCAGGCCAGGCCGCCAAGGACCATCAGGGGAGCGACGAAGAAGTCCTCGGTGCCGTTGAGCACAAAGTTTTGCAGGGTGGTGACATCGCTGGTGATGCGGCTCATCAGCTCGCCCTGGCGCGCGCGGTCGAAGAAGGCATAGGAGAGGCGCTGCAGATGGCCATAGATGCGGCCGCGCAGCTCGGTGGCGAGGCCGTAGGCGAGCCCCTGGGCAGCAACGGTGCGCATATAGCCTGCGGCAGCGCGCAGCAGCAGCACGACAACAAGCACTGCCAGCACCGTCCAGAGGGCCGGGATGCTGCGCTGCTCGTTGACGACAGATCCCACCATATAGGCCACGAGGACCGGCAGGCTGAGCTGGGTCAGGACAACGATCAGTGAGGCCAGCAGCATGCGCTTGAAGGCGCCGCCCTGGGCCAGGACAAGATCAAAGATGCGTTCCCATTCACGCCGTGGTCCGCGCAGGGTAGGCAGCAGGGCCAGCGCAGAGAGGCTGCCAAGCATGAGGATGCCGCTGAGCAGGCGCAGACGCCAGGGGTCGACCGGCTCGCTGCTGTAGCGCTGCAGCAGGGCGGTCTGGCCGGAAAGCAGGAAGGCGGCCGCGGCGCCCAGCAGCAGCAGGAAAGCCACGCAAAGCGCGACGATGGCCACAAAGCGGCGGGCGCGGGAGCGGCGCGGCTTTTCCTCCGGCGCCGGAGCTGCACGTTCCAGGGCCGGATCACTGCGGTAGGCGGGCTCAGCCGACACGCGGCTCTCCGCCGGCCGGCCGACCGGCCGCAGCTTCGCGCTCCAGGCGCTCGATCATGCTGCGCAGGGTGGCGGCAGATTCCTCCGCCAGGCGGATGAGCTGGCTGCGCTGGGTCTCGGAAAGGCCTTCCCAGTCCACATCGCGCTCCCAGTCGGCCAGGCTCTGGCGCAGCATTTCCAGGGTCTCATGCCTGCGCGCGGGGGCGCCAGGCTCGCCGCCCGGCCCGCTGTGCCCACTGTCTTCAGCGCTCATCGCTGGGATTATAGACACAATCCGGGCTCAGCGCTCTTCCGGGGGCCGCCCGGCTAGCCGGGCCAGCAGGGCCTGATGCTCCTCCGGGTTGACTGGGCGGTGCAGGCGGCTGGCCGAGGCGGGGTAGCGCCCGAGGTAGTTACCGCCCTTGTGGTCCTCTGCCGGGCGGATGGGCCGCGGCTGGAAGCCGCCGCCGCAGTTGGGGCAGACATTGCTCAGAAGGCCCAGGGCGCAGTCGCGGCAGAAGGTGCACTCAAAGGAGCAGATCATCGCCTCGCCGGAGGCCGGCGGCAGCTCTTTGGCACAGTGTTCACAGATGGGCCTGAGTTCAAGCAAGATGCACTTCCGCGGCCGGATGGGCGGGCCAGCGCTTGCTAGAATAGCGCGCCGCAACTGGCAGAGCCTGTGCGGCTATCGCATGATTCAACTCTGGAGGCCTCCAATGACCGCGTTTATCAGCCGCTGGGGCATAGCTCTCGCCGCCGTTTTCCTGGGTGTCTGCATGATGGCAGCGCCGGCCAGCGCCGCCTGGGACACGGGGGGCCTCAGCGACGAGCAGTTCGTGTCTGATTACTTCGGCACCACCCTGCTGATGGTCACGAGCGCGCCCGTGGTGGACGTGAACGTGGGCTACTGGACCGACAAGCTGCCGCAGGAGTTCATCAACACCCCGGATTACCTGGTGGGCGTGATCAACGCGCAGCGTCTGAGCAAGAACCAGACCCTGCTGGATGCGCTGACCTATCCCATCGCCCTGGGCTGGGAGACCCCGCTGGAGAACGGCAGCTTCCAGTACCACATTGACTTCAATGGTTGCCGTCCGAGCGAAGTGGAGGCCGTGGTCAAGCTGCTGGGCGGCGAGGGCAAGATCCTGCCGGGCGCGAAGTTCAGCGTCAAGCCGCTGAGCTATGGCTATTTCTATGGCTATGCCACGGGCGGAAGCAACGTGACCTTCGCCATGGGCAGCCAGCAGGTGACGGTGAATGTGGCGCAGTCCATTGATGCCGTGCGCAAGCAGATCGGCGACATCCTGAAGGCCCGCTTCGGCAAGGAAGTCAACTTCAGCATGAGCATCTCGCAGGACTACAACTATGACAACGTGGGCACCGTGAATGCCAACGTCTCACTGAACGTCAACCTTGACGGGCCGGTCGGCGGCGGCGAGGGCGGCCTCTAGGCCTGCCTGAAGGAGCATCTGCATGGCCAGGAAGCCAAGCCGGATCAGGAAGAAGGCCGCTGTCCCCTGGGGGGCGGTGGCCTTTGCCATGCTCATCACCTTCGGCCTGCTTTTCTGGGCGGTCTGGATGAGCTGGCCGCGGCAGCAAAGCAGCATTGGCGTGCGCGCCGGGGCGGCTGCCCCGGGCGGGCAGGCTGAGCCCAAGACGCCGCTGGAAGACTTCATGGACGCTCTGCGGGATGAGCGTTACCGGCCCGACTTCCCGCTGATGCAGCGGCCCTGCCCCCTGCACCCGCAGGAAGAACTGCAGGTGCCGGTGAAGCGCCTGGTCGGCGAGCGTTTTGATATCTATGGCGACAACTCCTTTGGCGGTGTGGCCACGGATCTGATGAAGATCGCGCTCGGCCCGCCGGAGAGCGGCGAGCGCATTGGCGAGCCCTCGATGGCCGTGCAGGACTTCGACTCGCTGCTGGCCAGCTGCGCCGAGAGCGGCGCGACCTTCAGCATGACCGACCTGCAGCGCCTGAAGGCTGACCCGGCGGCCGCAGACCGCCTGGTGGGCTGGGACCTGCTGGCCCTGGCACCGGAACTCGCGGCGCGGCCGCAGAGCGAGTGGACTATTGACGAGCGCTGCCTGGTGCGCCTGCTGACCCAGAAGCGCTGGGGCGCCAGTAGTGTTGAGCTGGGCTTCACGGCCCTGACCGGCGCCTATATCAGCAACTTCAGCGTCTACCGCGGCCGAGATTACAGGCTCGAGGGCGCGGCCTGGTATGCCCTCGCGGCGGCCTACTTTGAGCAGGCGCTCAGCGAAGGCTCACTGCAGGGCGAGTCGCAGATCCTTGTGACGCGCATGACCCTTGGCGAGCTGTACCGCCTGCTGGGCGATACCGCCCGCGCCGGCGAGCTCTATGCCGAGGTGAAGTCCGGCGGGAGCCTGCCCAAGGGGAGCAGCGAGGTGCTGGAGCAGATGATCGAGCTGGCGCAGCAGGGCAGCAGCAACCTTGAGCGGGCCAGCGTGCAGGATGTGCCGGTGCCGCCGGTGGGCTGGTATCTAGACCGCGCCCTTCCGGCAATCAACGGCCAGCTGGCCGTGACGCGGCAGCAGTGGGGCCCGTCGGGCCTTGGCAGCGACTGGGGCCAGCCTGAGGCAGTCCTTGGGCGGATTATGGCCGGCCTGAGCCATGGCGCGACCAGCGCCATCGCGCCGGCGGACAGTGCAGCCGCGAGTAATGAATCAACAAGTGACGCGGCAGCGGATGAAGCTGCGGCGGATGAGGAGACGGCGGGGCACTAAGCCCCGCGGTAACCCGCGGGCGCGCGGCGGTATCGGATAGCTGAGCGCCGCTGTAGAGAGAAACAGGAAAAGAAACAGAACAATCAAGGATGTGGCTGGAATGGATGTCAAGTTCCTCAAAGAGCTGACCGAGACCCCGGGTATCCCGGGCCGCGAAGAGCGCGTGCGCGAGCTGGTGAAGAAGCGCACCCAGGGCTGGTGGGACGAGCTGTACGAGGACGCATTCGGCAACCTGATCGGCCTCGTCAAGGCGGCCAAGCCCAAGCGCGGCCAGAAGGAGAGGAGCGTCATCATCTCCTGCCACCTGGACCAGATCGGCTTCTACGTGCGCTATATCGACGACGAGGGCTTCCTGCGCATCCACCCCGCCGGCGGCTTCGATACCCGCAACCTCTTCGCTCGCCGGGTGAAGGTTTGCACAGCAAATGGCGACCTGCAGGGCATCCTGAACCCGGCGACCAAGCCGATCCACATCGCCAGCCCCGAAGAGCGCAACAAGATTCCGCAGGTGGGCGACTTCATGGTCGACCTCTGTCTGCCCGCCGCCGAGGTGAAGAAGAAAGTCCGTCCCGGCGACTATGTGGTGATCGAGCAGACCACCACCGAAATGGGACAGATGGTCTGCGGCCAGTGCATGGACAACCGCATCAGCCCCTTCGTCGGCCTCGGCGCGATCAAGGCGGCCAAGGGCAAGAACGCCTATAACATCTGGTTTGTCGGCTCGGCCCAGGAAGAGGTGGGCCTGCGCGGCGCGCAGGTGGCGGCTCAGGCCCTGGAGGCCGAAGTGGGCATCGCCATTGATGTGACCCTGGCGGTCGACACCCCCGGCGCGAAGAAGGAAGAGGCGATTACTCGCCTTGGCGAAGGTGTGGCGATCAAGATCATGGACAGCAGTTCGATCAGCACGCGCAGCCTGCTGGAGGACTTCGTCGCCCTGGCCGAGAAGAAGAAGATCAAGTACCAGTACGAGATCCTGACCATGGGCGGCACGGACCAGGGCGCGCTGCAACGCTTCGGCCAGCCGCGCCGCACGATCACGCTCTCGATCCCCTGCCGCTATGTGCATACCGTCGTCGAGACCGTGCACAAGGACGACCTGCAGGCCTCCATCGACCTGCTGGCCGCCTGGCTGATGGGGGAATAGCCCCGCCTATAATCGGCGCTTGATCTACCTGCTCTTCTTCCTGACGGGTGCGGCCGGGCTGATCTATGAGATGTCCTGGTCGCGGCAGATCGGGATCTTCTTCGGGCACACCGTCAACGCCGCGGCCGTAGTGCTCGCCGCCTATTTCGGCGGCATGGCCCTGGGCTATGCCCTGGCCGCGCGCTGGAGCACGCGCATCAGGCGGCCCCTGGCGGGCTATGCCTTCTGCGAACTGGGCGTCGCGGCCTGGGCCCTGCTGACGCCACTGGTGCTGGGGCTCTTTAAGCTGGCCCCGGTGGCGGCCCTGCTGAACTCCGAAAACGAGGCGCTGCAGACCTGCGCCCGTGTCATCGCCGCGCTGATCGTTCTGCTGCCGGCCACCATTGCGCTGGGGGCGACCCTGCCCTTTGTGGCGCAGCACCTGGCGCTGGAGGCGCCCGGCGACCCGCGCAGCCAGGAGCGGGCCGTGCGGGCCTATGCCCTCAACACCGCCGGGGCGGTGGCTGGTGTGCTGCTGGCCAGTTTCGCGCTGATTGTCTGGCTTGGCGTGGCCGGCAGCAGCTATCTGGCGGCGGGGATCTCGGCGGCCTGCGGCCTGTCCGCGCTGATCCTCAGCCGCGCGCGGGTTCCGGGGCTGCATTTCCCGCTGCCCCAGGCAGACACAGCCGCGCCGTCGCAGGCCGCGGCGACGAAGGACGCGGCCGGCCGAGGGGAGCGGGGACAGGGGATCTGGCTGGCGCTGGCCGCACTGTCGGGATTTGGCACCCTGGCTCTGCAGGTGCTGTACGTGCGGCTCTTCTCCATGACTTTCAACAACAGCACCTACACCTTCGGCGGCATTGTGGCGGTCTTCCTGCTGAGCCTTTCGCTGGGCTCCTGGCTGGCCGCGCGACGCGGACGCAGCCTGCCGCCACGGCAGGCCATCGCCTGGGCTTGTCTGGCCAGCGCAGTGCTGATCCCGCTGTCTGTACTGCTGTTCCGGGCCCTGACCGGGATGCGTTACTTCAACTATGGCGAGGGCTTCCTGCAGTACATCGGCGCGGCCCTGCTGCTGATCGCGGCGGTGATCGGCCTGCCGGTGGCGGTGCTGGCCCTGGTGCTGCCACTGTGCTGGGATGCGGCTCTGCAGGCCAGCGGCGAAAGCCTGGGCAGCATTGTTGGCCGGCTGACCGCGGCCAACACCCTGGCCGCGACGTCGGGATCCCTGCTGGCCAGTTTCGCGCTGATGCCGCTTCTTGGGCTCTGGATGTCCTTTGCCCTCATCGCAGCGCTGTATGGCCTGTGCGGCGCGCTGCTTCTGCTGCTGAACCGGGAGGCCGCCGGCCCAGCCTGGCTGCGTCCGGCAGCGGCGCTGGGCCTGCTGGCGCTGGCCGGGCTGCTCAGCGCCGGGCTGGACCCGCAGCTTGAGCGCAGCGCGCCATCCAAGGGACAGCGCTATCTGATGCTGGCCGACACGGCCTACGGACGCATTGATGTGATCGAGGACCTCAAGCAGCAGAACCGCCGTCTGCGCCAGAACCGCCATTACACCCTTGGCGGAACCAAGGGCGACACGCTGGAACGGCGCCAGGGGCGCCTGCCGCTTTTGCTGCACCCTGCGCCGCGAAAGGTCTGCTTCCTCGGCCTGGCCACCGGCATCACCGCCAGCAGCGCGCTGCTGGACCAGCGGGTGGAGCAGGCGACGGCGGTGGAGCTGATCCCGGCGGTGGCCAGGGCGGCGGCGCTGTTCAGCGACCACAACGCGAACTTTGTCAGCAGCCCGCGGGCGCGGGTGGTGGTGAACGACGCGCGCTATTACCTCTATGCCACGCCTGAGCGCTATGACCTGATCATCAGCGACCTGTTTGTGCCCTGGCACAGCCAGACCGGCTACCTTTACACCGTTGAGCACTACCGCGCCGCCCGCGAACGGCTGGCGCCGGGCGGCTACTTCTGCCAGTGGCTGCCGCTGTACCAGCTGGGCCCCCGGGAGCTGGAGCTGATTATGAACTCCTTCGCCAGCGTTTTTCCGCGCTGCAGCCTCTGGCTGGGTCAGGGCGAAAACGGCGGCGGCACCCTCGCGCTGATTGGCAGCGAGGAGCAGATCAGCCTGAGCCGCAGCGAGCTGGCCGCGCGCCTAAGAACCCTGAGCCTGCCGCAGGACGGAGTTGAAGACACTGAGCTGGACAGCCTGGAGGACTTCCAGCGAGCTTATCTGGGGGACTGGCAGCCGGGCGGCTTCGGGCTGCAGCTGAGCCTGCCGAAGACCGAGCGGCACGCCGAGATCGAGCGCGGCTTCATCAGCGCAGTGCCCGCCGAGCGGCAGCTGAACACAGACGAGCACCCGCTGGTGGAGTTCCTGGCGCCGCTGGCCCATGGCCACGACCAGATGCTCAGCGGAGCGCGCTGGTTCATCTATCAGGAGCAGCGTCTGGCAAGTCTGCCGCGGGAGAACGCGCAGCTGCTGCCCTAGCGTTGCTGGCCGGAGCGCTTAGGCGTCTTCCTCATCCTCTTCGTCTTCGTCATCCTCGTCGTCATCGTCGTCATCTTCGTCATCTTCGTCATAGTCATCCATGAGGCTTGCGCGGATGATGTAGCTCGCCTCGGGGTAGTGTTTGCCAAACCAGGCCAGACCGCCGGGGCCGCTGAGCCTGGCCTGCCCGTCCGGCGGGTTCTCGCCGGTCTTGAAGAAGCCGTCGGCCACTTCCATGCCCTCGACTACCACAGCGAAGGCGGCGAAGCCCGAGGCATCCAGGAAGCTGTTGTCGCCGTAGTTGATGAAGAAGTGCGTGGAACGGCTGTTGGGCTCACCGGTCATGCCATAGGAGACATAGCCGCGCTTGTTGCCCTGCATAACGGCGTCGTCCTTGATGCTGACGTCCTGCCATTGCGCGGTCAGCTCCTCATCGCCGGAGAAGCCGCACTGGGCCATGAAGCCGTCGATGACCCTGAACCATGGCGCGCCGTCATAGAAACCTTCCTCCACCAGCTTGATGAAGTGCGCAGCGCCGATGGGCGCCCAGCCGGGATGGACCTCCAGCACGACATCGCCGTTGCTGCATTCCAGCAGCACGTACTGCAGCTCAGAGTCATAGCTGCCAGCGTCGTCTTCCTCATCGGCTTCAGCCGGCGGCGCGACCTTCTGGTCCCGGGGCGCTTTGGCCAGCGCGGCAGAAGGCGCAATGACGAATGCGGTAGACAGACCAAGGATGGTCAGTGCGACGAGGCAACACAGGTGGCGCAGAACAGTTTGCATGCCTGATGCTAACACGGGCCGCAGCCCGGTTCAGGCCTGTAACTGAATCATGCGCCCGGCGGGCAGTAATCACAAAGCACACTGGCCCGGCAGATGTAGTCTGCATCGGGAAAGAGCTGCTGGAACTGCTCAAAGCCCTCGTCTGTTCCCAGCTTGTCCTGGTCGATACCGCTGGCGGCGAAGACATCGTCGGGGATGCGATAGAGGCTGTCAGCCACGTCCATGCCCTCAACAACTTTGGCGAAGCAGGCGAAGCCGCGGGGGTCGAGGCGGCTGTTGTCGGCGAAGTTGATATAGATATGCGTGGAGCGGCTGTTTGGCTGGTCGGTCATGCCATAAGCCACAAAACCGCGCTGGTTTCCCTGGACCACCGGGTCATCCTGGATGTTGGCTTCCATCCAGCGCTTGTTGTCTTCCTCGCAGGCGGCGATGCCGGCCTGGGCGACCCAGTTGTCGATGACGCGAAACCAGGGCGCGCCGTCATAGAAGCCGCGCTCGACGAGATCAATGAAGTGCGCGCTGCCAATCGGCGCCCACTCGGGATGCACCTCCAGCACGATGTCGCCGGCGGTGGTCTCCAGAAGGACATACTGCAGCTCAGGAGCTGGGGCGCTGGCAGCCGCATCGCTGGCGAGAGCCGGCCGCGTCAGCAGGGCGAGGCAGGCGCAGAAGGCGAGGGTGAAGGCAGTGATCGCGCGCATGGGGAATGCTAGCACGCTGGACGCCATGACAGCTTTGGCGCGGGAATGTCTGCCCCCGGGCTTGTCGTGTTAAGGAGGACGGGCACTTTACCGGAGCGCAGACATCCGTGTCTGCATTCTTTAGCAGCCTTGCTTTGCCAACAGCGCAGTCAAGGGCGGGTTTGCGAAGGGAATGCAGACATGGATGGCTGCGCTCCGGTTCTGTCCTGCGTCCTGCAGTGCGCCACTAATTCTGGACTGTGGCCTTCAGGATGTAGTCGGCGTCCGGGAACTCGTCGCGGAAGATGTCCATGCCGGCGGGGGAGGCGAGGGTGAACTGGTCCTCGAACTCAACCTTGGCCAGCGACAGCGCGACATCCATGCCCTCGACAACCTCACCGAAGGCCGGGAAGCCCTGGTGGTCAAGGAAGTTGTTGTCCTTGTAGTTGATGAAGATGTGGCTGGAGCGGCTGTTAGGCGCACCGGTGCGGCCGAAGCTGACCTTGCCCTTGCCATTGCCCATCACGAGGGGCTCGTCCTTGATGGTCTTCTCGCCCATGTCCTCGTTGAGCCGCGCGCTGGCGCTGATGCCGCACTGGGCCACGAAGCCCTCGATGACACGGAACCAGGGCGCGCCGTCGTAGAAGCCGGCCTGTACCAGCTTGATGAAGTGCTCGCAGCCCAGCGCAGACCACTCGGGGTGGAGCTGGATCACGATGTTGCCCTTGCTGGTCTCGAAGAGAACCTTGCTGCCTGCCATATTGCCTCCGCAGGCGGCACCTGTGGTGCCGCCGGATAAAAGAAAAGGCCGCCGGGCGAACCCGGCGGCCGTGAGTTACTGCTTAGGGAAGCACTTTCGCGCTGGTGATGAAGTCCATCTCCGGGTGGATGGCCTTCACCTTGTCCAGACCGCCGGGCTGCTGCAGCAGGCCCTGCTCGTTATTGGTGTTCTCACCGGTCTTGAAGATGCTGTTGACCACGTCCATGCCCTCGACGACCTTGGCGAAGGGGCTGAAGCCCTGGCTGTCGAGGAAGGAGTTGCGGTCCACGAAGTTGATGAAGAACTGGGTCGTGCGGGTGTTGGGGCCGGCCATGGCGAAGGAAACCATGCCGGTGGTGTTGGACACGCCGGGGACCATCGGGTCATCCGGGATGCGCTTGGCGCTCCACTCGGCGTTGAGGGCCGGGTCGGCGGCCAGGCCGGTCTGCATCATGAAGTCCGGCACCACGCGGAAGATCGGCGCGCCGTCATAGAACTTGGCGTTGACCAGCTCCAGGAAACGCGCAGCGCCCAGCGGGGCCCATTCAGGGTGCACTTCCAGCACGATCTTGCCCTTGGTGGTGGTCAGCTCGACACGCGTGGTGCCGGCGGCGGGCGGGGTATCGGCGGGCGGAGTGTCGGTCGCGGTGCCATCAGCCGGGGTCGTGCCATCAGCAGCGGCGTCCGCGGGCGTCTCGGCAGCAGTGTCGCCGCTGGCGGTATCGCCGGCGTCACGGGCGCCGCTGGCGTCGGTGCTGTCGGCGCTGGTGTCGGTCGAGGTGCTCTTGTCGTCAGTGTTGACGGTCACATCGACGTCAGTCTGAGGCGCGTCGGTGCCTTCCTTGTCGCGCGGGCAGGCGGTGGCCAGCAGGGCGAGCATGATCCCGCAAAGCAGGAGCAAAATGGTACGGTACATGTTTGGATGCCTCCATGGTTGCGTTGGAAATCGCGGGTTGAGACGGCGGGAATTATACCCCCGAAAGCAGACTGCCGGAATTGAGTACATCGTTCGCGCTTCCGGCGGCGGTTGACTAGCACCGGGGCGCTCCTTATACTGACGTGTCAAAACCCCTTTTGTTCTAGAGGGCCCTGAATGACCGTCACCGCCATCATCGGCGCCCAGTGGGGCGACGAAGGCAAGGGCAAGCTCACCCACCTCCTAAGCGCAGACCATGACATTGTTCTGCGCTATCAGGGAGGCGCCAATGCCGGCCACACAATCAAGGATGGAGATAAGACCTACCGCTGCCGCCTGGTCCCCAGCGGCGTGCTGCGCGAAGGCGTGCGCGGCCTGCTTTGCGACGGCGTGGTGGTCAACCCGGTCTCGCTGGCGGAGGAGCTGGCCGAGCTGCGCACGGCCGGCGGCCTGCGCGGCAGCCTGCAGATCAGCCGGCACGCACACCTTGTGCTGCCTTACCACGGCCTGCAGGACGCCTTCTTTGAGCAGGCCAAGGGCGGCGGAGCTCTGGGCACCACCCTGCGCGGCATCGGCCCGGCTTATGCCGACAAGTACTTCCGCGTCGGCCTGCGCGCCGGCGACATGCTGCGCCCGGATTTCGGCGAGCGGATGAAGCAGGCCGCCCGGCGCAAGAACGTGCTGTTCAGCGGCTATTACGGCCAGGCCGAGGAAGACCCCGACGCCATGTGGGAAAAGGTGCAGCCGGCCGTCGAGCAGCTGGCCCCCCTGGTGGCCGACACCCTGGCCCTGGTGCGCACGGCGATCCGCCAGCGCGAGCGCATCCTCTGCGAGGGCGCGCAGGGCACTTTGCTGGATATCGACTACGGCACCTATCCCTATGTGACCAGCAGCCATCCTGTCTCGGGCGGTGCATTTACCGGTACCGGCATCAACTGGCGGGACATGAACAGCGTGATCGGCGTGGCCAAGGCCTACTGCACGCGCGTCGGCGCCGGGCCCTTCCCGACCGAGCTGCCGGATGAGATCGGCGACATGCTGCGCGAACGCGGCGGCGAATTTGGCACGGTGACGGGCCGCTCGCGGCGCTGCGGCTGGCTGGACCTGCCGCTGCTGCGTTACAGCGCGGAGCTGAACGGCTTTACCGAGCTGGCGCTGACCAAGGTGGACGTGCTGGACGAACTGGACGAGATTCCCGTCTGCGTCGCCTGGGAGATCAACGGCCAGAAGACGGAATGGCCCGACCTTGACATCGAGGCACTGGAACAGGCGCGGCCGGTCTACAAGCGACTGCCGGGCTGGCAGGCGAATACCTGCGGCCACCGCGGCATGGCTGACCTGCCGCAGCGCCTGAAGGACTACGTGCGCTTCATCGAGGACTTCGTCGGCGTGCCGGTGCGGATGATCAGCGTCGGCGCGGAGACCGGCGCCACGGTGGTCGGCGCATGAGCTGCCTGCGGCCCGGCCTGCTGCTTCTGGTGGCCGCGTGCCTTGGCGCCTTGCTGGCCAGCCCGCCGGTGAGCGCCCAGCAGGACAGCGCAGCAGGAGCGGCGCCGGCAGGCGCTGGCTACCAGCCCAGCCCCGCAGACCAGAGCTGCGCGCAGCTGCTGGTACAGGCGCGCTCGGCCCTGGAGCGCCTGGATGGCCGCGACGGGGAGCTGGAGGCAGTGGACCGCGAGACGGCTTTCAACACCGCGCTGGAAGCGCTGAGCGGCCTGCACCAGCTGCATGGCTGTGAATGGGCGCTGGAGCCCCTGCTTAAGCTGCGCGGGCGGCCGGACTGCCCGGAGATGCATCTGGGCTGGTCGCAGGACGGACGCATATCACTCATGCTGCAGCGCCTGGAGCTGAAGAACCCGGCATATGAGAACTACACAATCTTCCTGTGCGTGCTGGGCTCCAACAGCGCCCTGAGCCTGGAGGGCCCGCTGCGCGAGCCGCTGGCAGTGTTCTTGCAGGACGGCAGCAAGGTGCTGGCCGAGCCGCTCAGCGCGGAGCATCCGCTTTATGGCAACCTGCGCCGCCTGGAATCCACCTTTGTGCCGCAGGGGCCGCTGCTGCCGATGGGCGGCCTGAGCTTCAAGCAGATAATCGCCCTGCCGGATTTAAAGCCTGCGCAGATATCGCGGGTAGAATCTGCCTGGGGTGAGTATCGCATCACGGTGCCGTATCCGGAGAACGGCGGCGCTGACTAAACCTGCGCGGCTCTCAGGGCCGGGCGGGGGCGTACCCATCCATGCCAGAATGGAGCAGGCATGACACAGGATCAATGGAACAGCGGCGGCGGATACACCAACGGCGCCGAGGGCGGAATGGCCCAGCCCAACCCGCCCGCACCGGAAGCGGTGCTGGAGCAGCTCTCGGCGGAAGTCAACGACGCCGCCTTCTTTCCGGTGGACACCCGAGGTGTTTATTATTTTGCCTATGACGTCTACATGGACCAGGGGCATATCTCGCGCTATGTGAAGGGCCTGATCCCGATCAAGCCCGTCTACATGCCGCACCACCGCCTGAGCTTCCCCCACTACCACCCGCCGGAAGAGACAGGCCTTCCCAGCCTGCAGCGCACCAACGACCCGGCGGACCGCGTCTGGGGCCTTCTGTATGACGCCAAGCCGACACTCGGCGACGAGGGCATCCGCGACTTCAAGCCCTTTGAGCGGCACCTGCGCGTGCCTGGGCGCTACCACCGCAGCTCCGTGCATGTGCTGGACCGCGCCGAGCGGCGCTACAGCGCATTCACCTATGTGCTCAGCCTGGACGACGGCAAGCAGAGTCCGCCCTCGGAGAACTATCTGCAGCGCTGGGTGGAAAGCGCCAGGGAGCGCCGCCTGCCCGACGAGTGGGTGGCCTACCTTGAGATGCTGCGCCGCGGCAGCGGATCCGGCAGCGGGAGCTAGGCTCTGTCTGCTGGCAGCAGCGCTGAGCGCAACTGCTCCACAGCGTCCCAGATACTCAGCCGGCCATCCTGCACGTTTGCCGCCAGCTCTTCAAGCTGCGCAGCGAAGAGCTGTTCCAGGCGCAGGCTGAAGAGTGCGCGCAGGGTATAGACCAGCTCGCCGCGCACCCGGCGTCTGCGCCGCGGATGCTGTGCTGGCAGCCCGTTAAGCCAGAGCCGATGAGCCTCGAGGCTGCCTGTCAGCTGGTCCACGCCGCTGCCGTCGATCGCGCTGACCGGCAGAACTGCGACTTGCCATTGCGGGCCGGCGCTGTCCTGATCCGCCGGCGACAGCAGCTCCAGGGCGTTTCGGATCTCCTGCAGCATGGTCTCGGCGCCCGGGCGGTCGCTCTTGTTGACCACGATGATGTCGCCGGCCTCCAGCATGCCGGCCTTGAGCATCTGCAGGCCGTCGCCGCTTTCGGGGCTGAAGAGCACCACGACCGTGTCGGCCAGTGCCAGCACATCAAAGCCGGCCTGGCCCACGCCAATGGTCTCGATCAGCAGGGGGTCATAGCCGGCGGCTTCGATCAGCGCAGCAACGGCGCCGGCGCCCGGGCTGACGCCGCCCAGGGAGCCGCGGCTGGCAAGGCTGCGGACAAAGACATCCGGCCCGGCCAGCTCAACCCAGCGCAGGCGGTCGGCCATGATCGCGCCGCCGGAGAAGGGACTGCTGGGGTCGACGGCCACGATACCGCTGCGGCGGCCAAGGCTGCGCCAATGGCTGATCAGGCGCGCCAGCAGGGTGCTCTTGCCCACGCCGGGGCTGCCGGTGATGCCGATGCGGTGGGAATGACGGCCGCGCAGTTCCGGGCTCAGCCCGCCAAGCAGCTCGCGCGCCTGCAGCGGGTCGTTCTCCAGGCGGCTAAGCAGGCGGCCCAGACGGGTCTGGTCAGCGAGCTCTGAAGCCTCAATCTGCGGGGAGCGCGGCGCGGAAGGCTGCATAGCTGCATTTTAGGGGCAGGGATAAGGCAAGACAGGAATGCGGCGGCGGCGGCGGCCTGGGATCAGGCGCCGGGAGCAGCGGATTCAGCAGCGGCGCGGCTGGAGCCGGCATCTGAACGCACGAAGCGCAGAACCTTGCCGCCGGCGCCATCGGTGACAAAGCACTCCCGGCCATCGTCCGAGAGGTCTATCGCTCGGGGCATGGAGATTAGCCCGCGGCCGAAGCTGCCGATGCGCTGGAAGCGGCTGTTCAGCACGGCCACTTCGAGGCGGTCGATGTCCAGCACATAGATGTCGCCTTCCGGCGAAATGTCGAGGTCCATGGGCCGCTTGAAGCGCGGGTAGCCACCGGGGTCGGTGGCCTGGAAGACGCGCAGCAGCTTGCCCCAGTAAAAGCGGTCCTGGGTGTGTCCGTCAAAGACCTGGATCCGCGCGTTCTGGACGTCACAGGTCAGGATCTTGTCGAAGGCCACGCAGACGCCGCGGACTTCATTGAACTGGGCCGGGCCACCGCCGGCGCTGGAGTTCATGGCCAGGTATTCCTCGTACTGCGCATGGCCGCGGGCGCCCTCACGCGCATCAATCAGGCGGGCGATGTTGAGCTGCACCGAGATATCGGTCTGGCCCCACCAGGGGTCACGGTTCAGCGGGCGGTAGAGCCGCACGCAGTTGCCCCAGGGCTCGCTGATGGCGATGCTCTCGCGGCCGACCGAGATATGCCGCGGCCAGGCGAACTTGGTGTTGTCTTTGAAGACAGGGGTGCCCAGATCCTCCTGGCTACCCAGGAAGGGGTCAGGCAGGACGAAGCGGCGCACACCGGACTCGCGGGTGAAGCGGCTTTCCAGGCCGGTGCGGGCCCAGTCCGCGGTCCACAGATGGCCGTCGCGGATGTCAAGGTCGGCAACGCGGAACAGGCGGCCCTCAGTGCCGGCCCAGGGCGCGCCGAACTGCGTATCCCAGTGTCCCGGGTCGCCCTTGCGCTTGCCGTTGTCCTCATAAAGCCGGCGGTTGCTGGGCAGAAGCTGCTCCAGGGGCACGCCCTGGCCGTACTCACGCTTGAAGCTGCCGTCGGGGCTGAAGACCTGAATGCGGCTGACGCCCAGATCGCAGACCCAGACCTCGCCGCCGGTGGCGCAGACGCCGGCGATGTCAACAAAGCCGCCGGGCTCGAAGCGCTGCTCCCAGGGGTCGCTGGAGCTGTTGGCGGGCACGGCGACCCCGCCGAAGCTGCTGGCCAGATCCCAGCTCTGGGCCTGCGAGGCCAGCTCCGGGTCGATGCGCAGCTCTGGCTGGGCGCGTTCGAGGCAAGAAGTGAGACTGAGGCTGAGCAAGGCCATCAGCACAAGCAAAAGGCCGCGTAAGGCGCTCCGCGCGCCCAGGACCCGCAACTTCCCCCGCTGTGCTGCTGCTGTGCTCATGCCTTGCCGGACACGATTATATGGCCGTCCATGGGTTTGATGTCCACAATCTTCAGCTCAAAGTCATAGTTCAGCTTGTCCTTGGCGAGCTGGATCTCTTTCTGGCTCTTGGCCTTGAACTTCCTGAGGTCGTAAACCGGGTTGACTTCCTTCTCGATGGTCTTGTTAAGGCCCTTGGGCAGGCCCACGCCGGAGACCTTGCTTTTGTCGATGTGGAACATCAGCAGGGTCTCGTCCTCCATGGAAAGGTCGCCGGTAACGCTGTAGGACACCTTTGAGCCGAAAATTACCGGGTACTTGCCGGTGAGCGTCAGGCCGTCAGCGGCAATGCTGATAGTGGTGTCCTTGAGCTTGTCCACCTGGCTTTGCAGGGCCTCGGTCAGCTCAGACTCGCCGATATCGCTGCTCCACTGGATGCCGGCGATGCTGAGCTTGCCGTCGCTGGCCTTCTTGACTTTCTTGACGGTGATACTGGCGCTGCGCAGCACCAGCGGGTCCATGGTGAGCTTCTTGAAATCAAAGGTGATGGAATCGCAGCCGCTGGCACTGACGCCGCTGGCGTCCACTTTCACTTCGTCCAGCGGAGCAGGCTGCTCCTTGAGTACAATCGCGGCAAGCTCTTTTTCCAGTTTGCTTTCGCTCACCCCGCTTTTGAGCTGAGTCCCGAGAGCAAGCATTAGCAGTGCAATCAGATCGGCCATTTCGCCTCCAGCGCGGCCCGGATCTGTTGCGCCATTGCGTCAATGTCCTGGCCGGCGTCAATCTTGACTATGCGCTGCGGCTCCTGTTGCCACAGAGCAAGGTAGCGCTGTCTGACCCGCTGGAAGTAGATGAGGTTGCGCTGCTCGATGGCGTCCAGCCCTTCCGGGCTGCCGGCGGCAGCGCTGTTGGCCGCGCTGCGCCGCTGCAGGGCCGCGGACTCCTCAAGATCCAGCAGGAGCGTCAGATCAGGTACCAGCCCCCCGGCGGCAAGCCTGGCGACGGCCACCAGGGCCTGTTCGTCAAAGTAGTTGAGCGCACCCTGGTAGGCCAGGGTGCTGTCGCTGAAGCGGTCCAGTATCACGCAGCGGCCATCGGCGAGCGCCGGGCGCACCAGCTCGTGCAGCAGCTCGGCGCGGGCAGCGCCAAAAAGCAGCAGTTCGGCGCTGTGGCTGTGGGCCTGCCCGGACTTCAGCAGGCGGCGCAGCTCCTCACCCAGCGCGGTGCCGCCCGGCTCCCGCAGCAGCAGGGGCTGCCAGCCACGGCCTTCGCAGTAGTCCCGCAGCAGCGCGGCCTGGGTGCTCTTGCCAACGCCGTCGAGCCCTTCCAGCGTGATCAGGCGGCCTGTCATTACCTGCCTGTCTCCTCTGTATCAGTGCCGCCCTCTTCGCCATCCTCAGCTTCGGCGTCCTCATCCTTGTCGCTGTCAGAAGGATCAGCCTCTGCGGAGGCTCCAGAGCCGGTTAGAGATATCGGTTCGGCATCCGGCTCAGCGGCCTCAGCAGTAGCAGCCGCCGGCTGGCCGGCGCGCCGGGGCAGGCGTCCCAGTTTTTCCAGCTCATCGCCAACTTCCAGCACCAGGTCCTGGAGTACGCGCTTGCGCAGTTCCTTTTCCGTCCGGATGCGCTGGCTGTAGACCTTGTACTGCTCCGGCTCAATGCGGCCATCGGCCAGCAGCAGGCCCTCGCTGCATTCCACCAGGCGCCAGCGCAGGCGGCCCTTGGCCTCCGGGGCGCTGGCGGTCAGGCTGGGCCAGGAGCCGCCAGCAATCTTCACGCCGCCAAAAACTCCGTCGATCAGTGCGTCCACTTGAGCGCTCTGGCCCAGGGCCACGGCTTCCTTCAGCAGCAGTGGCCCGTCGCCAAGCTGGCTGCCCAGACTCGCCGGGTCAACCAGCGTGAAGGTGACGCCCTTGAAGCGCGCGCCCAGCCGGGCCTGCAGCATCCTGCCGAGGCTGCTGGTCAGCGCCGGGTCCTCTGCTTCATCTTTCAGCGGGACAATGCCAATGCGCAGGATCGGCGCGGCCGCAGCAGAGCCAGGCTTTGCCGGGGCCGGCTCCCTGGCCAGCGCGCAGTGCCAGGGTGCGCAGGCCAGCAGGGCCGCGCAAAGGACGGCCACAAGCCTGCAGCAGCTTTTGCCTGGGGGCATATCTCTAAAGACGTAAGCGGGGGTCATCCGTTGCAATTCTAGCTCTGAAGCCGCCCGGCGCCGAAGCAGCAGCCCGTGGCGAGACGGCGCTTTCGGCGGGTGTTATCTTTCCCGGCGTGCGCAAGCTGCTTTCCATCTGCCTGGCCCTGGCTCTGCTGTGCCTGTGCTGCGCCTGCTCCGGCGGCAGCCGAGGCGAGCCGCCCATTCCCGGCTGGCCTCCGACCTCGCCGCGTCAGCCCGGCCGTCTGGCCCTGGCCGACCCCGCGGAGATGGACCCATACGCCTGGTGGCGCAAGAACATTCTCAGCCTGGTTCCGACGGGGACCTACCAGAATGAGTACTACCGGGAGCGCAGCGCGCAGATTGTGCGGGCGACCAACGAGCGCCGGGCTGCTTATGGCCTTGCCCCGCTGCAGGAGCTCAGCGGCCTCAATCGCGTGGCCCAGGCGCACGCGATGGATCAGGCTATCCGAGACTACTGGTCGCATCTGAATCCAGAGGCGCTGAGCAGCCGCCAGCGCATTGAAGCCGCGGGCGTGGGGACGGTTAGCGCTGGCGGCGAGAACAGCGCGATCAGTTTTTACAACTACAGCGACGGGGCCGGGATTGTCTACGGTTTTGAGCACCACACGGGCCACCGCGAGCTGCTGCTTAGCCCGGATGTGAAGTACATCGGGGTGGGGATCTATGACTACGGCCCCGGGGAGAACGAGTTCGTGGTGCAGCTGCTGGTGGATTTTGCCAACGCCCCGCAGAGCTGAAGCGGCCAGCGCCCCGCGCGACTCTGCTACTATCTCGCGCCGTGACTTCTCCTTCCCGCCCCAGCATGATCCTGCTTGACGCCGACGGTGTGCTCTGGCGCGGCGGCCAGGTGGTGCCAGAGGCGCCAGGCTTTATCCGCCGGGCCCAGGCCGCCGGCCTGCGCTGCGTGCTGGTGAGCAACAACGCCGGCCCGGACCGGCCAAGCTATGCGGCCAAGTGCGCCCGCCTGGGCCTGAACCTGAGTGAAGAGGACATCTTCAGCGTCAACCATCTGGCCGGCCCCTACATTGCCGCGAATCATCCCGGCCTGCCCGTGCTGGTGCTGGGAAGCGAGATGTTGCGGGCCAGCGTGGGCCGCCACGTTGAGCATGCGGTCTCGGGCCAGGCCTGGCTGGACGAGCACGGCCTGGGCGGCAAGCTGGAAAAGGCCGAAGAGCTGGCGCGCCTGCGCGAGGCGGACTTTGACCTGGTACTCTGTGGAATCGACATCAATGTCAGCTATGCCAAGATGGCACTGGCCTGCGTGGTGCTGGAGAAGGGCGCAAAGCTGCTGGCGGCGAACCACGACCCGACATTTCCCTTCGAGGACGGCATGACACTGCCGGGCAACGGCAGCATGGTGCAGCTGCTTTCACGCGTGGCCGAGGTTCCCTTTGTCAGCCTCGGCAAGCCGCATCTGCACATTCTGGAGCAGATCGAGCGCGAGACGGGAACGGACCGCAGAGCCATGTGCATGGTTGGCGACCGGGTGGACACAGACATTCAGCTGGCGCGCAATGCGGGTATTCCAGCCTACCTGGTGCTGACCGGCGTCAGCAGCGCCGAGGATGCGCTCCTGGCCGGCGGCGGTTTCGAGCTGGCCATGGACCTTGATGCGGTCGCTCAGAGCCTGGGCTTTTGAAGCCTCAGGCCGGCCGGCGCAGCAGTACTGCGATGAGCAGGCCGATGGGGCCCAGGAATAGGCCGAGGATAAGGCCCAGAGCGCCCGAGATCAGGTAGCCAACGATCGCGCACAGGATGTTCATTCCGCCGATATACGGCCAGTAACCATATCCCTGAAGCAGCAGCAGTCCGAGTTCCATTCAGGATGCCTCCAGTGAGTTAATCTGCCATCGCTGTCTGAGACTCGCCGGGTGCTCATCGGTTCGGGCCGCGTCTGAATCTACAATCAAGTGATGTTCCATCTGGACCATATTGGGATCGCCGTCCGCTCGCTGGCCGAGAGCGTGCCGCTGTACTGCCGCATGCTGGGCATAAAGGAGTCGGCGGTGGAGTATCACGAAGTGCCAAGCGAGAAGGTACGCATCGCGATGCTTAAGGGCAACACGACCCTTGAGCTGCTGGAGCCCAGCGAAGAAGGCACCTCGCTGGCGCGTTTCATGGACAAGCGTGGCGAGGGATTCCATCACTGGTGCTTCCGTGCGGCCGCCCCGCTGGAGGACAAGATGGCGCAGCTTGGTCAGCAGGGCTTTGAGCTGCTGGACAGCACGCCTCGGGAGGGCGCCGAGGGCCGGGTGTGCTTCATCCACCCGCGCTCCAGCGGCGGCATCCTGACCGAGTTTGTTGAGGAAGGATCAGGCAGCTTCGGCTAGTTGCGGCCCGCTGTGGCCAGGGGTTGGACGGCTGGCGTTCCCCTATTGACCGTGGCCGAGACCCGCGCTGAGATCGAAGATATGCACGCCGTTGAGCTGCAGGATGACGAGGATGATGTAGGTCAGGTAGAGGCCGCCGGCGCAGAGCAGCACGACCGGGCTGACCTCGCGGGTGATGCGCAGGTTGATCAGCACCGCCAGCGCGCCGAGCACCCCCAGCATGCCGCCGACGAATGCCGGGTGGGTAGGCGAGAAGCTCCAGTCGAGGAAGATCAGGCCCAGGCTGATTGGGAAAGTACTCTGGAAGACCATGGCGCCTGAGATGTTGCCCATGGCCAGGGTGTCCTTGCCCCGGCTGACCCAGATTGCGCTGTTGAACTTCTCGGGCAGCTCGGTGGCCACCGGGACAATCAGCAGGGCCAGGACAAGCGGGTTCACGTTCATGGCCTCAGCCAGGGTGCTGAAATAGTGCACGAACTGGTGCGCGCCGTAGAACATGAGGCCCAGCGCCCCCAGTACCTGGATCGCGATGACGCGCTTGCGCGGATCGTGTGATTCCTTGAGGACATGGCCGACATGCAGCGGATGCAGCTCTTCCGCATCGCTGTGCCCATGGCTGGCGCCGGCTTTCAGCGTACGGGCGAGATAGACGAAATAGACGACCATCATGCCGCCGGCGAGGACCCAGTCCAGCACGAGCGGCATAGTGGTCCAGTAGTGCTTGAGCAGGCCGGCGCCGCAGCCAATGCTGAAAGCGATCAGGAAGAAGATGACGTCGCTTTCGATGATCTCGGCCTTGACGTCGAACATGCGCGTGCGCTTGCGACGGGCCTTGGCAATGAAATAGGTTGTGCCGACCAGGCAGAAGGCCAGGGTGCCGAGCATGAAGGGGGCGCCGATGATGGCGCCAAGGCCCACGTCCTGCGCCGTGCTCTCCGGAGTACGCAGCCTGCCGTGGGTTATGTCCTGGAAGATCGCCACGATCGGAATGATTGTCTCGGGCAGGGCTGTGCCCACCGCAGCCAGAACACTGCCAACCGCGCCTTCACTAAGCTTGAGCTTGCGGCCCAGCCATTCGATGGCGTTGGTGAAAAGTTCAGCCGCGGTCAGGATCATGGCCAGGCTGACAATGGTCCAGATAATGGCGATCAGTATTGGTGACATCGGTGGGGCGTTCTCCTGGGAGTTGGTTGGCAGGGTTCAAATCAGCGGCCGGATCGCGGGTCAGGGCAGCTCTTTAAGCACCCACTGACCGTCCTTGTATTCAACAAACTGCTCAACACGCAGCTGGGCCTGGCGCAGGAAGGCGTTGCAGTGGCGGATCAGCCCGACTCCTTCCTCAAAGCGCTCCAGCATAGTCTCCAGAGGCAGCTCGCCCCTCTCCATTTCCGCCACCAGGCTTTCAAGTCGCGCATAAGACTCCTCGAAGCGGCTCTCGCCCGGGCCTGCTGCGCTGCTTTGTTCTTCCTGTGGGGCCTTGTTCATGCTGCGTTTCCTGCTTTTGGCTGGCGCGGCTGGCGGCGCGGCGGAATCCAGGCCCTCCGGGCCGGGCAGATCCCCGAACAGCGCACCATCCACTGTCCCATTGTAGTTGCTGGGCAGATGAAAACAGAAATGCCGGGCGGGGCCCGGCATTCGGTTGGAGATTGAAAACTGACACTGTCTCGACGATTCCCCGCTGGTGCCCGGTTCCTCGCCGTTCATGCTCTAAGACGGATACCCCGCGCGGCTGTTCAAAAAGAAAAAGGTTCATCGCCCAACACCGGGGAAGGCGGCCTTGATCTTCAGGAAAAAGTATTCGTCGTCGCGATAGCCATAGGCGATGCGTTTGATGACTTTGATGCGGTTGTTGATGCCTTCCAGCACAC
>JADZFO010000049.1 GCA_020849855.1 bacterium
CACCAGTGTGCTGGAAGGCATCAACAACCGCATCAAAGTCATCAAACGCATCGCCTATGGCTATCGCGACGACGAATACTTTTTCCTGAAGATCAAGGCCGCCTTCCCCGGTGTTGGGCGATGAACCACAAAAAAGGGGCGCTGCCAGGCAGCGCCCCGGTCATCCTCGGCAGGGCCGCATTAGTCCAGGATATAAACCTTGACCTTGCGGCGGCCCCAGTTCAGACATTCCTTCACCGTCAGGAAACCCAGATCGATCCTGCGGCCGTTGATCGCTCCGCCGGTGTCGCCAGCCACAGCATAACCATAGTCCTCGATAAAAAGGCGCGTACCGTAGGGAATGACATCCGGGTCGATCGCCACCACGCCATAGCCAGCGATCAGGCCAATGCTGGTCTTGCCGTCGGCATGGCGGCCGCAGGACCGCGGGCCCGGCTCGTAGGCCGTGGAGCTCATGGTCACGCACTTGCGGTAGTTCTGCGGCGGGATCGTATAGGTCCCGGGCTTGGCCCGCTCCTCCAGGATCTGCTCCACACTGGGGCCGTATTCCTCGGGCTTGCAGGGCGTGTAAACCGCCACCACCCGGGGCTGCATCTTGCGCAGCACTTCATCGCGCTGGCGGCGGCCCACTTCCTGGCCCTGCGAATAGAAGATCGTGCAGGTCGTGCGCAGCAGGCCATCCTGGCCGCTTTCCTCGATCACACAGGCGCCCTCGCCGACCCGGCGGCGCTCGACGAACTGGGTCTCGGCCGGGACCACGCGCTCGGTGACGCCGCGGGTCACGGTCAGGCCGGGCAGCGCAACGGTCATGCCGTCCTTTAGCGCGCTGTCCAGCGGGGGGTCAATCGCCAGCTCTGACGGGGCGTCGATGGACAGCTCGCCGAGCAGCGCTTCCACGGTCTGGGCATTACTGGTCAAAGGAATCGTCTCGTTGTCCAACTTGACCTCGATGCGCTTCTCGTCGCCTGCCGCGGATGCCGTGACTCCAAGCCCGGCCGCCAGCAGCAGTGCAACAAAGCACAGAGCGAGTAAGTTAGTAAACCTCAAAGCTACCTCCTGCGTCGCGGTCCGCTTGCTTCGGCGCACTGCCGTCCACGGACCCTCTAACAGTCTTCCGGCCCCTGAGGGGATTTGGCCGGGCCGACAGGTTAGCAGAAGTCAAAGGGGATTGCAAGAATAAAGCTACATATGTGTATAGCGTACTGAAAGTGAGCCTATTCCTTTGTTGGCGGCTTTAAGCAGCCGTCTGTGACTTCTTATCGGCAGGTCGGCAGAGACTTAGTAACTGTTCCACCATTGACCAGCCCTTAACTGGCCAGCACTGCGCCAGGGGCCAGACTGACAGGTGAGGAGCTTGATGAAGCAGGCTGAATGGAAAGAGGGCGGGCTGCACCGGCGGACGGCAGAGAGAAAAAAAGAAAAAGGGGGCGGTGTGGCCACCGCCCCGGCTGTTACCAACCCTCGCTTCGGGGGAAGAAGGCGAAGGGAAGAGATAGCATCTTCAAACTGCAGCGGCTCTCTCTCCACTGCAGGGCAGGCTTTGCCAGTCTCTCCCCAGACCAGCTCCGCCTGTCGGCTTGACCCCTGCGCTGCCCTGTGGCATTCTGTGCGCTCAGGTTTCGCCTTGGCACCGGGCTTCCTGACTCCCGCGAAGCTCGCTGCCAGCCGGGAATAGGTTAACCCGGCATGAGCACTTGCGGGGATACCAAAGCCAAAATTTTCGCAGGGTACCAGTAAAAATATCGGTAGCTCCATATTTTCTTCACATTCAAGCCACTTATCGGGTTTGGAATGCCTCATCAAACCATAGGGTTTTCAATGAGACAGCCCCTCAACGCTTACTAGTACTGTACTTAAGCTTCTTTGTTCACCAATATCATTTGACCAGGGTTTTTAAACGGAACCTATAGCCGGTGAAGGGGGTCTAAGTATAGCGTCGACCATCCCACCCACCGGTACCCCTGTATATCAGGGGTACCACTTACTTTTCTGCTGCTTTGCGGCACTTTTGAGCCTCCCTGGGCTTTACAAGAGCCTTCTAAAGACCTTACACAGCTGAGATTTGTTTGCAGGCTGCCCCCTGACACAGCCCCGGCGGCGCCGGTACCTTGTTACAATCTCCGCCTTATGTCACACCCCGAATACACTGGCCCGGTGCGCGTCCGCTTCGCGCCCTCACCCACCGGCTATCTGCATACCGGTGGCGCGCGCACTGCTCTCTTCAACTGGCTCTGGGCCCAGCAGGCCCGCCGCCGCGAGGAGGAGATCCGCGCGCTGGGCGGCGACATTGACGGCCCGGGCAGCGCCTTCATCCTGCGCATTGAGGACACCGATGAAAACCGCTCCACCGAGGCCAGCACACGCGCCATCCTGGACTCGCTGGTCTGGCTGGGCCTGAACTGGGACGAGGGACCGGACCCTGACCCGGCGCGCTTCGGCGAGAGCATCGGCCCCTATGGGCCTTACTTCCAGTCGATGCGCGCGCCGATGCACCACCAGGTGATCCAGGAGCTGCTGCACCGCGGCCTGGCCTTCTACTGCCCGGCGACCCCCGAGGAGATGACCGGCCCCGACGGCAAGAAGCTGCTCTTCAGCCCCTACCGCGATCTGAGCCTCGACGAGCAGATGCACCGCCTTGAGAAGGCCGAGGGCGGCCTGCCCGTGCGCCTTAAGGCCCCCCGCGATGTCGAGCTGAAATGGGACGACCTGGTGCGCGGCGAGATCAGCTTCAACAGCGAAGGCATCGGCGACATCATCATCCAGAAGAGCAACGGCAACCTGCTTTACAACTTCGCCGTGACCTGCGACGACCGCGACATGCACGTGACCCATGTCCTGCGCGGCGAGGACCACATCAGCAATACGCCCAAGCAGCTGTTGATCTACGACGCCCTGGGCTGGCCGCGGCCGATCTTCGGCCATGTGCCGCTGATTGTCGGCATGGACCGCGCGCGGCTGAGTAAGCGCCACGGCGCGACCCGCGTGGAGGGTTATAAGGAGCTGGGCGTCCTGCCCCAGGCGCTGTTCAACTTCCTGCTGCTGATCGGCTGGGCCCCCAGCGGCAACGACGCCGAGCTGGCCAACAAGGAGCTCTTCAGTGTGGAGGAGGCGATCGCCGCCTTCAACCCGCGGGGCATCGGCAAGTCCGCCGGCGCCTTCAACACCGAGAAGCTGGAATACTTCAATGGCCTCTACCTGCGCAGCCTCAGCCCGGAGGACTTCTTCCGCGAGCTGCTGCCCTTCATCCCGGACGACTGGATCAGCGTGCGGGGCGAGGAGTATGCCGTGGCCGTCTGCGCGCTCTACCAGGAGAAACTGACCGTGCTGTCCGAGATTGACGCCAACGCCTGGTATTTCTTCCGTGACCCCAGCCCGCCCTGGGAGGCCGGCGAGACGGACTACAACATTGATACAGTGGAAAAGCTGCTGATCGGCAACCCCGAGGCGCCCAGGATCATCAGCGAGCTGCATGCGCGCTTTGAGCAGGTCAAGGACTGGAGCGCGGCCAACCTGGAAACCCTGGTCGACGGCTTCTGCGCCGAGAGCGGCCTTGGCAAGGGCAAGGTGATGCAGCCCTGGCGCGTGGCCCTGACCGGCGACAAGGTCAGCCCGGGCTTTTATGAGCTGCTGCACCTGCTGGGCCAGGAGACGACGCTGCGCCGCGGCGGCTGGTGGAAGCAGCGCCTTTCTTAATGGCTAATGGCTAATGGCTAATGGCTAATGGCTAATGGCTAATGGCTAATGGCTAATGGCAGATGTAGGGGCGCGTGGAGCGCGCCCGCGGTGGCAGATCTGAGCTGATACATCAAAGGCTCCGCAGCGCCGGTCGCAGCAGGCTTTCATTGGGAACGCCAGCTGCTGTACATCCACACTGGCGTGGCCCTTATTATTGAGCCATCCTCTGGGAGGCCGTCCAAACAATGTTGCCGCCGCGTCTGTTGGCAGAGCTAGAGTCAAGGGTGCAGTCAACAGTTGCGCTCTATTGGCTGGTGGTTGTTCTGGCTTGTATTTCCCTCTGCCCCTTGCTGGCTTCGCTGCTTCGCCTGATGATCTGGTTCCTTAATGCGCTCGACCCTAACATACTGGATGAGCAGCCTGGCGACCTGCCCTTTGGCGGCCCCGTCGTCTGGTACAGCGCCGGACTGCTGCTCGCTCTGCTGGCGATGGGCTGGGCGCTGGCCTATTCGCTTTCGCAGAAAAGTGTCACCCGCCGCGACCTGCAGGACCATGTCTTGCTCTGTTCCTTCGCAGACGAGCAGTACGAATTGGCCGTCAATGCACTTAAACAGGAGCGCTCCAATCGCAAGCTTGTCGCTGCGCTACCACGGAAGGATCTCTTCGCCAAGCTGCAGCACTTTGCGATGAACTATCGGGACTACAAGTATCTGGCTGGAGACCGCCGCGAGCTGCCGCTGACGAACTTCGTTGAGGCCCAGCCAGCCCTGGATTGCGGCCTGGCACTGTTGGCTAACCTGGCAGCTTTCAACTTTGTCGGAGTGGCAGTGGCAGGCCCGATCCTGCTGCGCATCCTGCTGATCTACCCACGGCTCTCTGCCATCATGCTAGCGGTGATTGAGGAGCTTCGAAGCGGCGGCGCGCACGACGCAGGACACCGTGACGATTCCTGAGTAGCAACGCGCCCTGTCCGCGTGGTTTCCTCCGGGAGCGAAAGGCTATGCCTGGCGTACTGCGCCAGCCCTGGCCGGCGTCCCATGAAGACTGCCGGCTGAGAACCGCGCTACCAGTAATGAATCGTCCGAGCCCGGCCTATCCTGTCTGGCGCTTGTTGCGCAGCATGACCGTGAACAACGCGATGACAAGGCCCATGGTGGCGAAGCCGAAGAGTACCTGCAGCATGAGCATTGCCGGGCGAGCCTCGCTGAAGCGCTGCTGCAGAAAGGCCACCAGCAGGGTCAGCAGCATGGATGACGCGGCGGCGATGCGCAGGGGCAGGGTGCGGCGATAAGGTGACACCAGCAGATTTTAGCGCTGGCCTCCGCGGCCGGAGCGGCTGCCGGGTAGCACAGCAGACCCCTGCGCAGCTGCCATTGCAAATGGCAGCGCAGGCAGGAGATCAAGCAGGCAAAGCAAAGCGCCAGCCCGCAGGCTGGCGCTGTTGAAACCGATGCAGCCAGCAAGCGCAGCGCTCTAGAAGTCGAAGCTCTTGCGGTGGGCCGAGAAGGTGAAACTGCGGGTGCCGCCGCCGCCGGTCAGGGTCTTGGTGCCGGAGCCGACGATGCGGCCGTTGTCCGCGCCGGTATAAAAGCCGTCCGCCACGATCTGGCCGTCGTCGGCGTTGAAGACCCAGTGCACCGCGTTGCCGCTGGTGGTCAGGGTGCTGAGGTCGCCGTTGATATTGCCGGTCCAGGTGGCGCTGGCGCCGCCGGAGATCTTCATCTCGAAGTCGGTGTCGTTACCGCTGGCGTAGTCATTGGTCCAGTCCCAGGTGCCGCCGATGTCGATGCCGTCAATGTTATTGCCGCCGCCCTTGCAGGCGCCAAGCGCCAGGACCAGCAGCAGGATCGCGGCCAGGCTGAGGATGCGAGTCATTGTCTATCCCTCCTACAGTGGATCGTAGCCATTATAGCGATGCCAGGGCGGCCCGATCTGTTCATTCCGGTGCAGGCATCGGCCCGGCCAGGCCGGCTGGTTATAATCCGCCATGCCGTCTTTACCCGAGGCCCTGCCCGGCGCTGAGCTGCACAGCTGGCGCGTGCGCGTCAGCGGGCGGGTGCAGGGCGTTTACTTCCGCGCCTGGACCCAGGACACGGCCCGCCGCCTGGGCATCCGCGGCTGGGTGCGCAACGAGCCCGACGGCTCAGTGCTGGCCCTGCTGCAGCATGAGCTGCAGGCGCAGCTGGCCGAGATGGAGCGCCAGATGCGTTCCGGCCCGCCGGCGGCCGCCGTGCTGAACCTGGAGCGCGAGGAGCTGGCGGACTGCAGCGAGCGCTGCAGCGGCTTTGAAGTGCGGCGCTGAAAGAGCGCAAACAAAAGGGGCGGGTTGCCCCGCCCCTTGTTCTCTACCTTGGGAGTAGCCCGCCCTGAGGCGGGGTGCCAGAGCTTAGGCGCTGTGGCGGCTGGTGCCCGGACGGCCAGCATCGCTGTCGCCGAGGCAGGGGTTCGGGAACTCGCAGATCACCTTCGGGCAGCACTTGCGGCAGGTCTTCTTCTCGCAGCAGGAACCGCACTTGGGCTTGCAGGAGCCGCACTTGGACTCGCACTTGCTCTTGCAGGGGCTGCACTTGGACTTGCAGCAGCTCTTCTTGCAGCCGGTCTCGCACTTGGGCTTGCAGCAGCTCTTCTCGCACTTGGGCTTGCAGCACTTGGGCTTGCAGGAGCCGCACTTGCTTTCGCACTTGCTCTTGCAGCAGCTCTTCTCGCACTTGGGCTTGCAGCACTTGGGCTTGGCGCAGCAGCTCTTCTTGCAGCCGGTGTCGCACTTGCTCTTGCAGCAGCTCTTCTTGCAGCCGGTCTCGCACTTGGGCTTGCAGCAGCTCTTCTTGCAGCCAGTCTCGCACTTGGGCTTGCAGCAGGCGCTCTTCACGCACTTGTTGCACTTGTCCTTGCAGGGGCTGCAGCTGTTGCACTTGCTCTTGCAACCGCACTTGTCGCCGCCGCACTTACCGCAGTGATAAACCGCGATATCAGTGACGGGGTTGCTGATCTCCGCCGCGTTAGCGGTGGTACACAGCACGAGGCCGCCCGCAAGGACCGCCGCGATAAACGTCAAAAGCTTCGTCATCACACAACTCCTAACATGGATATGGCGTTAACTCGCGGCAGGACTAGGCCTTGCCGTCGGTCACAGTTTCAGAATCGGCGCTCCAGCCGGCATCCACAGCCTCAGCCTTCGCTTCGCCGATCTTGTTTCCATTATCGTCGAGATAGGTATTGCCATCACCCTTGGGGTTGAACCACCAGGGGATGGTCCGCGGACGGGTGATCTCGGTGCACACCGTCTCGGTCTCGTAATGCACCTGCTTGCAGCCGCAGGCATCAGTGCATTCCACTTCCTTGCAGACCGTCTCGCAGGTCACGCACTTGCGCTTGCAGGGGATGAAGGCGGAGCAGCCCGTGTCGCAGAGCATGCCGGTTCCGTTCCAGCAGTTCTCGTAAGGGTGCTTCGGCTTCTTGCAGCCGCAGGGGGTCTCATGGTTGCAGACCTCGACCGGATCGAGATCCGGCGGGCAGCAGGCATCGCCGTTCCACCAGCTGCCACCACCCCAGGTGGCCACCGGCGTACGGGAGCAGCAGTCAGAGCAGCAGCCCTTCTTGTGGCCACAGCCACACTTGGGCTTGCTGCACTTCGGCTTGCAGGTATTGCAGGATCCGCACTTGCTCTTGCAACTTCCGCACTTGGGCTTGGCACACTTGTCGCAGCCGCATTTGGGCTTGCAGGTGTTGCACTTGCTTTCGCACTTGTTGCAGGCGGATTTGCAGGTACTGTGGCATTTGTCCTTGCACGAGCCGCACTTTTCGCTGCAGCCCGCCCAGGCCTTGCCAGCCCCGGCGAAACAGCCCAGCGCGAGGAGCACCAAGGCTGCTGCCAATATTTTCCGCATCACACACCCCTCCCAAGGGTTGGTAGAGTCGAAAGATTATACACTGTATATGTAGAGATGGCCGGTAAAGAAGTGGTTCCAGCAGGCCAATCGCGCCCTCCTGGCGACCCCAAGCGAGGCCGCCGCGCAATTCGGCTATTCTGGCGTTAAGCAAAATCCGGCGCGGGACTGACTGCTCAGGAGAACAGTTCTCTCAGACGAAGGTAATTTTGAGGTGTGAGCTTTCTGGTGAGTTCTTTCCAGATGAGGACGACGGCTATGTCGCCGATTGTCCGGCCCTTCAAGGCTGTGTTTTTCACGGTGCCACCCTCGAAGAAGCCGAAGCAAACATCAAGGACGCAACACGGCTGTATCTCCTGACAGCCGGAAGAAGGGCGGTGCGTTCAATTGCCTGACCATACCGAATCGCCGCGAAGTCCCGCGGGGCACCCTACGTCAACTCATTCAAGAGGCCGGACTCACGGTTGAGGAAAGCCTCGCTGCCTGGCGTGCCGGTCTATAGCTTCAGTGCCCCTTGTTGTGCTCTCCGCTGGTGATCTCCAGCGTATCCATGTGCAGGACGCGGGCCCCGGGGGAAGCGAGGATCCTCGGCACCACGCCTTCGTAGGACGCAACATCAACCTTGGACTTGAGTAATCATGGAAGCGCCACAGATTCTGCGGTTCTTGCTCATATACTCAGCCTGTGTTCATCCCGCAAGGATTCCACAAACTCACTTCGCCAACTGAGTTACATCCCCAGTTGGCCGCAGTTGTACAAGCCATTCTGGCCGCAGTACCAGAGGTGGAGGCTCACTTCGCGGTCAAGGATCACATGTCTGGACGACTGGCTGCGGAGTTCTACTTGGCTGTGCAAGGCGATGGAGAACCGCGATTCGAGCTGCTGCTGCGCGGGACATCAGGTCTTGGTGCTCGCTTTACTTTGAAACTGGCGGAAGGATTTGAGGCCGTCTTGTCCAGCGCTCAAGCAAGCGAGTTGACGGTAGGGTTGTTACAGGAAACCCTGGTGGCAGTGGCCGAGCGGCTCAACTTACAAACGGTCAAAAGCTGGATTGCCCACGCCGATGATCCTACGCTTTCACCATATGGTGAATTCGTTTGGATCAACAAGACGCTTGTTCGTCAGACGCGCATAGCTCAATCTCCAAACAACATTGAGGTTAGGTCCTACCACGGCACGTACGCCAAGCAGGCGAAGTCCGAATTGGAAAGTCTGGCGAACTGGAAGACAAACCAAACTCAGGGATGGGAAGAAGATTATGCCCACGCCCCATGGTTTGAGGGAGGTATTCCGCTTGCATTGGGAAAGGAATTGCTGGGCCGGGCAGTCCGGGCTTCGGACTTAGACCCGAAACCCGATTTTGGCGACTGCTGGATGTGGGGCTCAGAGGATGCGATGCTCGTGCTTGACAAAATTGACGAGCTGAACTCGACCGTCACTCCAGATAGGCAAATCAGCGTCATTCATGGATTCGGATATGACAAGACAGATCTAGGCCTTAAAGATCTGCTGGGTTTCTGGGACACCGCTCCTGGCTATGGGACCGACAACGAAAGGAAGATACTGCTCGAGGCAAAGGAAGAAGGCGCGGCGAACGCCTACTTCCACTTCAGATTCTTTATTGGCAAGAGCGAAGAGATGGACAGGGGCCTTGGTCTTGCACCTTCGCGACGCCGCGTTCCCACTTGTTCCATCCTCATAGCGCTCATGGTAATCGTCTGGCTCATCTATAGATGCGCGCGTTAGAAATCGCCCCATTCGTTTTACCATGACACTGGCCGCAGCGACTCATACCTAATGGGGCGCTAATGCCCTTTATTGTGCTCTCCGCTGGTGATCTCCAGGGTATCCATGTGCAGGACGCGGGCCCAGGGGCTGGCCAGGATCTTCGGCACTGTGCCGTCGTAGGAGGCCGCGCCATAGTCCGCCTTCGCCGCCGCGACATCCGGGTAGTCGTAGCCCAGGGCGGTCAGGCAGTTCATGGCCTCTTCGTCGGTGCAGGCCTTGCCGTGCCACTTGAACTGGTTCTCATACTGCGGCACGCCCTCCATCATGATCGTCTTGAAGATGATGCACTTGGGCTTGCCTTCCGGCGTGCGGCTCCACTTCCAGGCCGCGTTGATGGCGTCGAAGTCGTGGCCGTCGCACCACTGCACATCCCAGTGGAAGGCGCGCAGCTTGTCATCCAGCGGGTCGAGGCGCTTGACCACGCTGACCGGGCCGTCGATCTGGATGTCGTTGTAATCCACGCTCATTATCAGGTTGTCGGTGCCACGGTGGCCGGCATGCTGGATCGCTTCCCAGATCTGGCCTTCCTGCATCTCGCCGTCGCCGACGTTCACATGCACGCGCACATCGTCCCAGCCCTTGAGCTTCGCGCCCAGCGCCATGCCATGCGCCACCGAGACGCCCTGGCCCAGAGAGCCTGTGCCGATCTCAATGCCCGCCAGCTTGATGTGGTTCGGGTGGCCCTGCAGGCGGCTGGGGGTGGAGCGGAAGGTCAGCAGATAGCCGGGGCTGAAGTAGCCGCGGCGTGACAGCAGGCTGTAGTTCAGCGCGCTGACATGGCCGTTACTGATGATCATGCGGTCGCGCCGCTCCCAGAAGGGGTCGGCGGGCTTGCAGCGCAGGTGGTTGCAGACCAGCGCGCCCATGTAGTCCGCCATGGAAAAGGGGCCGCCGGTGTGGCCGGAGTTGGCCGCGTTGGTCATCATCACCGCGTCCTTGCGCAGCTCACGGCAGAAACTGCGCAGCTCGGGCACGCTCAGGCCCAGCGGCTCGCCGCTGGCAGCGGCATTGCTTGCAGCAATCCTGGCGGCCACATCGGCCCAGTTCGCGCGCGCTTTTTCGGTCATGACGTCCATGCTTGTGCCTCTGGGCCGAAGCCCCTGAAGTGCGTGTTGATGCGGCCCCGCGGGGCCAGCGGAAATTATACAGGCGGCGGCGCGGGCCTAGGGGACCAGCACCGACCAGACCAGCTTGCAGCTCAGGGTGTCCTTGCCCTCGAAGTAGCCCAGAGGCTGCTTGACGATGCTCAGCACGCCAAGCTGGCCGTCGATGACCAGGAAGTCGCAGCGGCGCTTGGGGTCACTGCTGATTGTCTCGTTGCCCCAGCCCGCAGTAGTGAGCGGATCGCTGTTGCGCCACAGGCGCATCGGTTCGCTGCCACTGCGCAGCAGGCCGTTGGATTCATTCGCGCCACCGCCCAGGAAAAGCAGATCGCCGTTATGCGCAGCAAAACTGTACTGGAGCAGGTAGGAGCCCAGGCCAAGGTCGTTATGGTGAGTAACCGTCCAGTCAGCCGGGCTGGCCAGGTCGCTCCCGCTGAAGGCATAGGTCCAGAAGGTGATCTCATCGGGGGCGAAGACTATATAGTCAAGCGCTGCGAAGAGCGGCTTGTCATCAAGAATGACGCCGGCCAGGATGTTATCTGTGTGGTACTCCAGCGGGGTTCTGGTCCAGTCATCAGGCCCCAGCGGCGTCTGGATGTCCGCGGCAGCCACCACCAGATTTGAAGCACCGCTGTCGCAGGCGATGATCGGCCGGCCCTGGTAATCCAGCAGATCGCTGAAGCTGTCAGACAGGCCCTTTGACATCTCGATGTCGTTATCTATCGCCGCGATGGTCCAGCTGCCGCCTGACTGGGCATCACTCGCGGCATAGAAAGGCTTCCAGTAGCTGCTGCTTTCGATGTCTGCCACACCGACGGCGATGCCCGGCAGACCTCCAATTTCCGCCAACCGGGCCTGCCCCATCTGGTAGGTGTTTGTATAAATGAGCTCGTCCCCGAAGCCAGCCTGCGGGTCACTGCAGTAACCGTAGTGCAGCTCTGTGGTCTCACCCGGCCCCGGCTCTTCAAACCAGGCTGCCGCCAGTCCGCTGCCCATGCCCGCAAGAGTGACCGGCCAGTTCCCCATGACTTCCGCAGGATAAGACTGCCAATCTGAGAGCTGCAGCCCGGACACGCTGTCGGCAATGCCAAGATAGGCAGCCTGCAGGACATAACTGCCTTCAACGTAGTTGTACAGACCCAGTCCAACTCCCGGCCTGCCCTGATAGGTGAAGGGCTCCACTACATGGGAAGCCGCAAACTCAGCCGCCGGGATCTCCGCGCTGAACAGCTCCAGATGCCGCCAGCCGCTCTGCGGGCGGGTTTCCAGCCTGATGTAGTCCAGCTCGGCCCGATTGTGCGGCCCGGCGGCCGATGGCGCAGCGGGCAGCAGCAGCGTCAGCAGCACGCTGCCTTCGGGGCTGATGTAGTCGGCAAAGTTCTCGGCCGTGATCTCGGCCGCCGGGTCGGAGAGCTGCCGCCAGTCCCAGCGGTCAGTGCTCAGGTTGCCCAGGGCCAGATACATCGCCCCAGCAGGCGGCGCGAGATTCCAGCTCAGCCGGATAGCCAGCGGGCCTTCATCTTCCACCGGCAGGTGGAAGACCGAGAGGGCGTTGTCCCAGAACTTCGGCGAGCCGCTGGTCGAGGGCTCAAAGATCTTCGTCTCCGAGCTGCTGGTGCCCCAGGAGGGCCTGGCCGGGTCATACTCATAGCCCGTGAAGTAGCCCAGGCTGTCCGAGGCGCTGCGCAGCTCTGAGGGCGCAGGCAGCCCTTGCGGCGGTGCTGCAGACTGCAGGCCGGCAGTCCGGCCGCAGCCCACACAGATCAGCAGGGCCAGCAGACCCAGAATTCGCAGCAGCATGAGGTACCCCCACAAAAGGATCAGCAAAATGATACTTGCTGAACCGCGCAAGTGTGTTCAGGCCATCCGCGCTGCTGCAGAGGTCTTCAGAGCTGTCGCGCCGGGCTGAGCTGTCTGAGACGGACCGCGAGTTTCGGCAGTCACAGTCTTCCTGCCGCCCCATGCGCTAAATTCCACGGTATGCAAAAGATCACGCCCTGTCTTTGGTTTCAGGACCGCTGCGAAGAAGCCGTTGCCCTCTACACCAGCCTCTTTGAAGGCTCGAGCCTGCAGCGCCTGAAGCGCTACCCGGAAGGCATGGAGCAGGACTTCATGCGCAAGATGGAAGGCAAGGTCCTGACCGCGATCTTTGAGCTGGCGGGCCAGCGCTTCTTCGCGCTGGACGGCGGCGCGCACTTTGCCCAGACACCGGCAATCTCGCTGTTTGTCTGCTCGGACACTGAGGAGGAGACCCAGCGGCTCTGGGATGCCCTCAGCGCCGGCGGGCAGGTGCTGATGCCGCTGAAGAGCTATCCCTGGAGCGCGAAGTATGGCTGGTGCACGGACCAGTTCGGCATCTCATGGCAGCTCTTCACGGGCAGCCGCAGGCAGCGCATCACACCCAAGCTGATGTTCACCGGCGAGCACTTCGGCCAGGCCGAGGAAGCCATGCGCTTCTGGGCCTCGGTGCTTCCTGATTCGCAGTTAGATGAACCGCACCGCTACCCGGAGGGCGACCCCCAGGCGGGCAAGCTGAGCCATGCCGAGTTCAGGCTCGCCGGCTACCTGTTCATGGTGATGGACAGCAGCGGCCCGCATGACTTCGGCTTCAGCGGCGCCATTTCCTTCATCGTGGACTGCGCTGACCAGGCCGAGATCGACCGCTACTGGGAAGCCCTGGCAGCCGGCGGCGGCCAGCATCTGCCCTGCGGCTGGCTGAAGGACCGCTACGGCATTTTCTGGCAGATCGATCCGGCCAACATGGGCCAGCTGGTCGACGGACCGGACGAGGCCGGCGCCCGGCGGGCCTTTGAGGCCATGATGAAGATGGGCAAACTGGATATTGCTACGCTGGAGGCGGCCTACCGCGGCGAGCTCTGAGCAGCCTGTCCTAGTTGCTGACCGGCAGGTAGGTGGTGAGGAACTCAAAGCCGGGCACCTCGCCAAACTCGTCCGGGCCCAGCACCTCGGCCACCGTATCCGCCTGGTGTATACCGCCCTCACTGGTCCAGTTGCAGTCCAGGTTGCTCAGGCTGCCCTGGTCGTCGCTGATGCTGAGGCTCTCGCTGATGTCGGTAAAGCTGCCGCCGGGCAGCAGGCTGCGGTAAAGCTGCGTACCAGGGACCGACCCCAGCACGGAGTCGGTAAAGGCCCAGGCCGAGCCGTTGAAAGCCCAGTCGCGGATGGCGGGGTAATCAGCGCGGAAGAACTCGGCATCGAAACTCGCCGGCCCGGCCGGGCCGAGGCTGATGATTACCGTTCCCACCTCGCTGGCGATCGAGTCGAAGAAGCTGGCATAGAACTGCAGCTCCGCCCCGGCCTGCTTGCCCTGCTCGGGGTTCAGGTCGATGCCGGGGATCTCGTAGAGCTGTGCGGAGCTGAGCGTGCCGTCCTCGGCCAGGCCAAGGTAAACAACACCGTCATCGCTGCTGGAGCCGAAGCCCGGGAAGCCCTCAGTGCAGACCACATGCGCGCCGCCGCTGCCATCGCCGATGATGCCCGCGGCATAGCTGCTGCCGTCGATTGTCAGGTGCCCGGCCCAGGCCAGACTGCCATCGGCGTTGAACTTGGCCCAGTAAGGCACTCCATCAAAAACGCTGCCGTAATAGCCGGACATGTAAATGTCCTGGCTGGAGTCCTCCAGGCTCAGCTGGTTGAGCAGTCCTGCAAGCTGGCCGCCGATCAGCTTCTGGGAGACCAGATCGCCGGAGGGGCTGACGGTCAACAGGAAGGACTGGAAGTCCCCGCCGCCGGTATCGCCGGAGAAGAAGCCCAGCACCAGCAGGTTGCCGTTGGCGTCAAAGGCCATGGGGCCCAGCCCGTCCGAGGATGCGCGGCGCAGTCGCCGGGCCCACTGGACCTCAAGGTTTGAGTTGAGCTTGAGCATGGAGCCGTCATTCATGTTCAGCCCGCTGTCGTCAGGCCAGTAGGCATAGCTGCCGCTGATGTACACATTGTCCGAGCTGTCGAGAAGGATATTGGAAGGGCTCACATGCGGAGTGCCGAAAGATGAGTCATCGGCGTCAAAGTGGAAAGTGCGGGCCTGCAGCAGGCTGCCGCTGGAGCTGTACTTCAGCAGTGCGCAGGTCTCACCTTCGCTGGCAGCACTGGGCGCGTCATAGTTGCCCAGCACCAGCACGTTCCCGGCGGAATCAAAGGCCACTGCGATGGGGGTTTCAAAGCCGTCGACGCTGCCCCAGACACCCTGCCAGCCTTCAAAGGGCGGCGTGCCGAAGTCCAGTGTGAGGCCATCAAGGCTGAAGGGGCCGGTGCCAAAACCCAGCACAGCGACAAAGAAATCCTGGCCGTTGCTGTAGTCCTGACTGACGTTATGCAGATCAAACAGCGCCGGGCTGGCGGCGGATGAAAGGAAGTCCCAGCGTCCGCTTGTGAAGTTGCTCAGGCCAATCCAGACCGGCTCGCTGCCGCTGCGGTTGCTCATATAGAGCGTCAGTGCAGCCAGGTAGTCATCGGGCTGAACATTGAAACGGTAAATGGCATAAGCGAGGCTGTCCGCCTCCGGACTGAACTGCGCGGAGCTGTCCACGACCGTCACTGCCGTGCTGGCCTGGACAAAGTCAGATCCGCTCAGCGACTCAAAGCTGGCCGAGCTGCGGCGGGCTGGCCCGTCGGCCTGCGGCAGGCTGGACAGCGGCGGCAGACCGCCAAATGCGTCCGTCGGCGCTGCGCCGGAATCGACCTCATTACCCTGGGTTTGTCCAGGACCATGCTGCAGGCCGGGGCTGGCTGTGCAGGCTGCCAGCGCAAGGCAGACAGCAAGGCTTGAAAGAAAGGTGATGACTTTCAGGCGCATGAGCTTTCTCCGCTTCCCGCCGCTCAGGGCGCGGGATAACCGATGATGCGAATCAGGTCAAAGTCGTCCGCTGGGCCGGTGCTGCCCGGCGTATCCTCAAGGACATAGCTGGCCTCCGAACTCCAGGTACCGCCGAAGTCGGTCAGGGTTCCGGCGATGCTGCCCAGCGTGACGCTTGCGCTGATGTCTACGAAGGACCCCGACTGCATCGCCTGCGGCGACACCATCGTCTGGTCCAGGGCCCAGCCCGAGCCGCTGATGAATGACCAGGTGCTGCCATTCGTGGCGAAGTCTGTCAGGTCGCCGATGCCCTGCTGCCAGAGCGTGCCGTCAAGGGCGGACAGGTTGCCCACCGGGAACTCATAAACCATGCCGCCAACGAGCGAGGTGGCGGTGTTACGCCAGGGCAGGAAGAGATGGGCCGTGCCTTCAAACTCCTTGAGCACAGCATAATCAACCACGGCGCGGGCGCTCGGCGAAGTCCAGATCCGGGCATTGGAAAGACTGCCCTGGAAATCGATCGACAGGAAGACCGGCTCAGGCTCGGCGCTGCCAAACTGATTGTTCGGGACCTCGTCGCAGAGCACCGTGGCGCCGCCGCCGCCGTCATGGATGATCCCGCGAGATTTCTCACCCCCGGCGTTGCTCCACTCGTAGTTCCAGACCAGGATTCCGCCGGAGATGCAGGCCATGTAGGGCGAGCCGAAGTTGTTTGCCGTCTGGCCGGAAAGAAAGATGTCACCGGAGCTCGGCTCAACAGATGCATGGAACAGGCGCCCATCGACGCCGCTGATGTACTTCGCATCAATCAAGGCCCCCGCCGGTGTCAGACGTGCATAGACGGGAGTGAACGATGGCCCGCCGGGGCTGACGCTGTAGGAGCCGGCCAGCACCAGGTTGCCATCGCCGTCCAGCGTGATTGCGCTGAAGCCCTCGGACTGGTCGCGGCGCAGGCGCAGCACCCACTGCAGGTTCAGGGCGGAATCGAACTTGACCACAACCGGATCGTTGTTGTTCAAGCCGTCGTTATCGGGCCAGTAGGAGAGATTGCAGCAGATATAGAGGTTCGCGTTGCCATCGATCGTCATGTCGCTGGGGGTCAGGCCAGGAGTGCCAAAGCCGCTGTCATCCGCGTTAAGAAAGAAGGTCTTCGAGGCCAGCAGGGCGCCACTGGGCGAGTATTTGATCAGGCCCAGGCAGTCGCCGTCCCCCGCCCCGTCAGTCCCCTCATAGGAGCTGACAACATAAGTGCTGGCAGTGCTGTCCATGCAGATTGCCCGGGGATAGGCCGGGCCCCAGTGCTGCTGCCAGCCGGGGAATGCCGAAGCGCCGACCGTCAGGTCGAGCGTATCCAGGGTGAAGGCCACGTCGTCGAAGGCGATGATCGCCACGCGGAAGTTGCTGCCGTTGCTGTAGACCCCGGCCTGGCTTTGCAGGTCGACGGTGTTAGCCGCCTCACTGACGCTATAGAACTCCCAGCGCTGCTGGGCGTAGTTGGTCAGACCGACCCAGATCGTGCCGCCAGAAGACACGTTGGAGAGGTTAAGCGTGAGCTGTTCCAGCACATCATCGTTGTCCGCATTGAAGCGCCAGATGCCAAAGCCAAAGCCGCTGGCGGCAGTGTTGAAGACCGCGCTGGTATCGACCAGCGTAACGCCGTCGTTGGCCGATTCAAAGGCCGAGCCATTGAGAGTCTGGTCGCTGGCGGAGATCCCGCGGGCCGGGCCGTCCGGGGCCTTGAAGCTGTCCAGGCCCGGCAGGGCTGCGAGCAGCTCAGCACCCGGTCCGGATGACGGGCTGGCGGACGGCTGCCCCTTGGCGGCGGTCAGCCTCGCCGGGGCCGTCCCGGAGCAGGCACTCAGCGCCAAAGCAAGCAGCGTCAGGCTGAACAGCCCAGCAGGCAGACTTACGGCCGGCCAGCGGGTCTTTTGGGCTACGGTCATGATCTCCCCCGAGAATGGAGTAAACGGGCCGGCGGAACCAGCCCGAGCAGACTCCTAGATAATACAGTCATACGGCCTGCTTTCAAGCTGCGGGAAGACCACCTCAACTACTGCAGGGTCCTGCCCGAACGCGCCTTATGGCTCGTACACTGCCCAGAACAGGCGCTGCACCGAGCGGCCGCTGACGCCATCCGGGGTGCTCGTATAGACCCGGGCATAGGCCGGCTGCCCACCGGAAGCCATCGCGCGCACCACTTCCCGGTCCATGGCACTGGAGTTGTCGTAGTCGTGCTGATAAACACGCTGCGTCTGCCACGAGGCCGGCTGGTCATCGGGGTTGGCACTGGTGTGCAGCACCGCCGCTGGCGTAGGCGGCTCATCCATGTTGTCGGCGGCACCAGGGACGAAGAGGCCGAAGCTGCCAGCGATGTCCAGCAGGCTGAAGCCCGCCGATCCTCCGCCGGTGTTCGGCATTGGCAGAAAGTCCAGCGCCGAGGCCGTCCAGTCCCCGGCCTGCAGTGGATCGGCGCCACTCAGTCGCAGCAGGTCGAGGCTGCCGATCCCGCCGGTGAACACGTCGTAGGTCACCACGCTTGGCGTGCTGCCGACGAGGATGCTGTAGGAGTTACCCTCAAGGTCGCTGATCTTCTGTGTGTTCCAGTCGCTGTCAAGCAGTGGTAGCGCGACGCCCGGATAGCTGGCAAATGTCCCGCCGAAGCCGGAGATGCCTTCGTTTACAAGCAGCGGACGGCCGCCGAACTCCATGATGCCCGAGGGCGTTCCGGTGACAATTGACAGCGGCTCGGCGCTGACCTGCGTCAGGCTCCAGGCGCCCTGGTCGTCACGGCTGGCGTAGTGGGACAAAGGCGCAGTGCTGCCGTTGTCGTCCAGATCAACTGCGAAGCTGGCCGCCGGCTGACCGGCAATGCGCGCTGTCCTGACCAGCGTGAACCAGCCTTCGCCGCTGTGAGTCAGGCTGCCCACCAGCTCGGGGGTGAAGTCGCCGTCCGGGCTGCTGGCGGCTGCGTAGTGAAGCTCAAGCTCTGTCTCGCTGGGGAAGCTGAGGTAAAAGTAGGCGTGCTCAGCGCCCGAGACCGGAGCCGGGTTATAGCCCAGTGGGCCGAGGTCATAGGCAGTCCAATCGTCCGCGGAAGCGCCGCTGGGAGTAGAGCTGACCGCAAGCTTGTAGTTAATGCTCTGCACGCCGGCATCCCAGCTGCTGAAGGCGTAATACACGACGGGCAGGCCGTTCACCTCCGCTGTGCCCAGCAGGTAAGAGCGCGGCCAATCGCCGCTCTCGTCATAAGGCGTGGTGAAGTTGTCAAGCTCGAACTGGCGCCAGCCGCTGCCGCTCTCACAGCGTACATCAATGCTGTCCAGCGCCAGTGATTCGCCGGCGTCCGGCGTAAGCAGCAACATCAGCCAGACCTGATTGCTTGCATCCAGATAGATCGAGATATCTTCAAAGCGCTGCTGCGCGCCCGGGCTGGTCAGAGCAGTCCAGTCCCAACGATCATTGCTGCTGTTGGCCAGACCCAGCCAGGCCGTTCCGGAAGCCGGAGTGGCCGCCGGGTCCCAGGTCGGCGTCACCAGCAGGGCGCCTTCGCTTTCCTCGACTTCGCGAACAAAGGTCGCATAAGCACAGCCGCTCAGCACACTGATGCTGGCCGCATTGGGTGTGAAAAGCAGGCTGGTCTCGGCAAACTCGTTAAGCACGCGGTTGCCATATGGCGAGAAGACCAGGGCGTCGCTGCCATCCAGCAGAGTAAAGGTGTCCATGCCCGCGCGCAGTGCCGACGGGGCCGGCAGCACTGCGTTGAACTGCGGTGCGCTAGGCTGAATGTCAGTGCGTGCTGTTGCAGCACAGGCGCCCAGCAGCACCGCAGCCATGAGGTGCAGGCTGAGGAGGCAGAACGCCAATAATGACTTTCTCGCAGTGTTCAGCATGTTGGGGCTCCGCGGCTCGATGCCGCAACCATGATAGCCTTTGGAGCAGGATGAGCCCATTCGGGCCGGCTTGCCTGTGGAATCACAGGCGCTCACAAGTACAGTGCAATGCACCAGAAAGCGAATGCCCGGCGCAGGGCCGGGCAGATTATCTGCAGGCCGCTCTCAACAGCCTGCAGCTGAATCAGACTCATCCGGCACCCGCCGGAATGCTGCGCCTAGTTCGTGCTGTCGTCCGTGTCCACGTTGACATCCACGTCAGGCGTCTTGTCCTCAATGACAACGTCAGGGGTGGTGTCCTCGACGACGATATCCGGATTGTCCTCCAGCACCACGGTGTCAGGCACCGCGTCGTCGTCCGTCACCAGGCAGCTGCACAAGCCGCAGCCAAGCAACAGCACCAGCAGTAAAGAAAGTAACTTGTACATCTTGTTCCTCCAGCTGGCCCCTGCGGACCGCGCTTGACAGACCCCGGCGCAGCAGCAGGGTTCACGCTCTCATTTGGGGCGCCGCGGGAACAATCTGCACTGCGGATGGAACCTGATCAGGGCGCATCGCCGATGGCCCAGACCTCGCCGGCGCGGTTGCAGGCGTAGACCGTCCCATCCAGGCCGATGCAGGGCGAAGCGGTGATGAAGGACCCGATGTCCAGGCTCCAGACGGCGCTGCCGCTAGCCTGGTTGCAGAGCACCAGCCCGTCGTGATAGGTGCAGAAGTAGATCTTGCCCTCCGCGTCGATGGCCGGCCCGGCCCAGACCTCGCCCTGCACTGGCAGCGACCAGCGCAGTGAGCCATCGCCCTCCAGCACAACGCAGTGGTCATAGGCGCCAAAGGCGATCGTGCCGTCAGGAGCGCAGGCGGGCGAGCCATAGATTGAATGGAAGAAGCCGGCGTCATAGTCCCAGACCTTCTCGCCATCTGCGTTGATGCAGTGCAGCAGGCCCTCATAGCTGCCGACCAGCACCGCGCCATCGCTGCGCAGGGAAGGCACGGAATCGTTGGTCCCCGGCACGTATAACCACAGCGCCCGCTGTACCTCATCGTAACAGCGCATCTGGCTGCCGCCGGTCAGCAGGCGTCCCTCAGGTGAGATCAGCTTGCCGCCTGCGAACCTGCTCCCGGCTTTGAAGCTGCCAAGCATCTGCCCCGTTGGCGAGATGATCTGGCCCTCGCAGGCGATGCTGCCGTCAGGCAGGATCTTGGGGTGGCCGCCATAGCCACCCTTGCCCTCCGGATTGGACCAGCGCAGGGATCCATCCGGCGCCACGCAGTAGAGGGCATCCGAGGCCACGAAGATGTCGCCGGAAGGCGCCACCAGCGGGGCTGACAAAATCTGCGCCCCCAGGTCCAGCATCCACTTGCGGCTGCCGTCAGGGTTGACGGCGTGCAGCTCGCCGGCCACGTTCGCGGCGTAAAGCGTGCCGTCAAGGCCAAGCACTGCATCGCCATTGATCGCAGCGCCGGTCGCATAGACCCACAGCTCCTCGCCGACACTCGTGCCGGCCCAGGGGACATAGCCGGTGTTGCCCGCGTCGTACTTGAACTGCATCCAGGGCCGCGGCCCGGCGGTGATCAGCAGGTCGAAGAAGTAGACATCACTGCCGTGCGCATTGGTTACGGTGACCGACCCCCGGGTATAGCCGGGCGGCCCGCAGCTGACAGTCGGCTGCGCATCCGGGCTGCTTTCCGGCGTGGTCGCGCCGTCGAAGTCCCAGGCATAGCTGTATGAGCCGGCCCCATAAACCGTTGCCCCCGCGCTGAGGCTCTGGCCACTTTGCGCATCTGAGAGGCTGACCCAGGTGATGTAGGGCCGCTTGCGCAGCGTCCCAGTCACCGGGCCGAGAGTCGGCAGGTAGACCGGCGGTGTACCCTCCAGCCAGGGCAGCACGATGTAGGGCCGGATCCAGTACTGGTGGTCCTCGTGGTCCGGCACTGCATCGTCTGTCCAGCTGCTGGCACCAAAGATGTCGTCGATCGGTGTCTCAAGGCTGTCCCTGAAGATCAGGGCGCCCTGGCTGCCTCCGGGATTCCAGTTCAGCGTGACACTGAAAGGCATATCACTGCTGGCGCTGAGGTCAGAGGCATCCTCAGGCTGGCGATACAGGTCCACCGGCGCACAGGGCGGGCCGCTGCGTCCACCGACGATGGTGCGCAGGCGATAACTGATCAGCCCCCCGGGCGGCACGATATCTGTGCCGGATGGGCTGACGGCATGGTCGATCACGGAGCTGCTGCCGGCGGCCACCGTGAAGCTGTAGTTATCCCAGCCCAGAAAGCTCGACCTGCGCTCGACTTCCACCGCGTCGTATGGGAAGTCCGGCTCCTGCCAGCTGATCTCAAAGTTGTTCACGCCTGGCGCCTGCACCACAGTCAATCCGGCGGGGGGCGGCAGGGGTGTATCGAGGCTCAGCTCCAGCCTGTCGATGTCAAGCTGGACCGAGTCGTAGCTGGCGACCATGACATAAAGGCTGCCGTCAGGCGAGAGCGGCTGCAGCGGGCTGCCGTCCGGCGCGCTGAGCGGCAGCACATCCCGGCCCTGGCTGCGCGTGATGGAATGCAGCTGCCAGCGGCCGCTGTCGTAATCCGCCAAGCCGATGTAATAGCGCGAGGGCAGCTTGCCGCTGATGTCGACGGTAAGCATGTTGGCCTGGTCTTCGGGCAGCAGGTTGCGAAAGGCGTACACGGCCCAGGAAAGCTGACCGGGCTGCGGCAGCAAGCTGAGCTTATAGCGGGATGTATCTATCTCCCAGGGGCCAGTGTAGGGGTACTGCCACAGCTTGGAGATATCCGCGATCTCGCTGCCCCGCAGGACCAGCTGCAGGGGCTGCGATGCCCGGCGCAGGGCCAGCTGCGCGGAGCCAACAGCACTGTCCGGAGGCAGTGCCGGTAGTTCTGCCGCGCGGCCAGCCTCTTTCAGGGGGTCAGGCAGGCTGCGAAAGCGCGCCTGCTGTGGCTGCTCCTGCGCGCCAAGCTGCGCAGAAGATCCGCACGCGGCGCACAGAGGCGCCAGACAGAGGGCCAGCAATAAGCTTAGACAACGCCGGTTCATCCCGACCTCCCGTACTCGCCGCAGAAAGTATAACCCGCTGATTCGCTCGGCTGCACAATGCGCCCTCGTTAGAATTGGAGTATGGAGCTGCTCATTTCCGGTTCCAGCGGCCTTGTCGGCCAGGCACTCTGCGCACAGTTGCCGCGCCTGCGCCACAGCGTGACGCGCCTGCTGCGCTTTGGCCCGGCCAGTGGCACCGAGTCACAGGCTGAGGGCGCTGTGGCAGCCTGGGACCCGGACGCGGGCCTGCTTGACCCCGGGATACTGCAGCGGGCTGAGGCGGTGGTCTGCCTGAACGGAGCCAGCATCGCCGCGCGGCGCTGGGACCGCCAGCTCAAGCAGGAACTGATTGACAGCCGCGTGAAGCCGGCAGCTTTGCTGGCGACAACCCTGGCCAGGCTGCCCGCGGAGCAGCGGCCGCGCGTCTTTGTCTGCTGCAGCGCGGTGGGCTATTACGGCACCAGGCCCCGCAGCGCGCAGCAGGATGAAAGCGCTCCCAGCGGCGATGGCTTCCTGGCGGAGATCTGCCGCGCCTGGGAAGGCGCCTGCCAGCCCGCTGTTGAGGCCGGCATCCGCGTGGTGAACATGCGCCTTGGCATCGTGCTGGCCAGCGATGGCGGCCCGCTGGCGCAGATGGTTGACGTGATCAGGCGCGGCATTGGCGGCGTGGTGGGTTCCGGCCGCCAGGAGATGAGCTGGATCTGTATCCATGACATCGCCCCGGCGCTGAGCCATGTGCTGGAGCATCCAGAGCTGAGCGGGCCGGTGAACTTCGCCGCGCCGGCGCCGGTGAGCAACGCGGAGATGACACGCGCCGTGGCAGAGACCATCGGCCGCCGCGTCGGCCCGCCGCTGCCGGCCTTCGCGGCGAGGCTGGTGCTGGGCGAAATGGCGGATGAACTGCTGCTGGCGAGCCAGCATGTAGTGCCAAGAAAGCTGCTGGAAAGCGGCTATGTGTTCCAGTACTCCAAGCTGGAACCGACGCTCAGCTCTCTGCTCCGCGGCGGCTGAGCCGGGCAGGCAGCTCCATGTTTGCCGTCCTTCTAAGGCTGGTTCAGCTCTGAGTAAATCGCATAGAAGAGCCTGAAATGACCCGGCTGGTGGTTCTCGTCATACTTCTGCTCGCAGTAGGCCACGGCCGGTCGCCCAAGCACCTCGCAGGCAGAGACCTTCTGGAGCGCGCTGCTCTCGGATGGGCTAAGCCTGTCCGGAGCGGGGTCGAGATATTCCCAGCTTGCCGCCTGGCTGAGGTCGCCGCTGCCCAGCCAGTACTCAATCGGGCCGAAATCCGAGCAACTGACCGCCAGTCGGCTGCCGACGGCGTCCAACTCGTGGAACGAAGCCTGGTCCAGGGCCGGGAGGCCATCCTCGCCGGAATCATCCAGGTACTGCCAGCCGCTGAGCCCCATGGACTCCAGACTGCAGTGCCAGATATTAAGGCTGTCATAGTCCAGGGCGAAGTAGATATTGCCCTGATGTATCAGCAGGTCACGGAAGTAACCAAAGGCCACGTTGTTGCCCGTGTCAGGCATTTGCAGCGAAATCCAGCCGTCTTCATCGACCGGCGTGCCGCTGGTGCCAAGCTGCCAGTACAGGCGCTTATCCTGGCGCACCATGTAGGCAGGACGCCCATCAACTTCGATAAGGCCGCTAGCCACCACGCCGGGGCTGGAAAAGTACAGATCCCAGGTCTCAGTGCCAGTCGGTCCGTTCGCCCGCGCATAGACCTGCATTTCCTGGTCGTTCACCGAATAGCCGTACAGCAGGGCCGGGTGCCCGTCGATCATCACCGGGGCGCAGGGGCGGCCATACTCAAGGCCGTTCCCGTTCTCATCAATAATCTCTATCCTTTCCCAGGGCCCCGCGGCTTCAGGCGCAGTGTAGTACTCAATGGCGCTGAAGGCCGAGCCCGGCCCTCCGCTGACCAGCAGGCTGAAGGCCAGCATCTGTTCCTCAACCAGGATCCCTGCCTTGTCCGTGGCCAGCAGCCGGCCAGTGGCCCGTACCGTGTTCCAGTGCTCCTGCAGACCGCCTTCCGGGTCGCTGCTGTAAGCGCAGAAGGTGCCACGCTGCTGCGAATCTTCTGTTGTCCAGTTGTAGAGAATGATCGGCCGGCCATCGTGGACAGCCAGCTCCGGTGCCTGCGCCCCGCCCGTCCCGGTCGGGATGCGCCAGTCAACCTCCACCACGTCCCAGTGCGGCGGCTCCATTGACTTAAGGCTGAAGCTGCTGAGGCTGCAGTCGCCGGGCCCATAGATCAGGATGATCAGGATGATGCTGTCAGCCGGGGAGACATAGCCGCTCAGCGAAGGCTGCTGCATGCTCTGGCCCGGCTCCAGGCTGAACCAGTCCCAGCGCGCGTCGTGGAAGTTGGCCCAGGCCAGAAACATGCGGCTGCCTGGTGTTGTGGACGCCCAGTCAGCGCTCCACAGACATGACTCAAGCCCCTTCGCGCTGATGGAATACGCGGCGTAAGCCGCCCCGGCCAGCGAGGGGTCCGCTGGGTCCGGGGTGAACAGCAAGTCCTCGGTCTGACTGACGCGCTGCGCTTCAACAACTGCGGGATCAAAGTCCACAGCCTGCACGGTGCGGGTCAGGGAGGCCGCGCGCAGCTGCGACAGGGAAGCCGGGTCTGGAAGCCGGGGCAGCCAGCCTGAATCCTGCACTTCCATTTCAGGCGCGCCAGAGCATCCGCCCAGCAGCAGAATAACGATCAAACTCCACACCAGTCCGGCGCTGCGCATACAGCCAAAGTATAACGGCCTGCAGCGCTCGGCGCTGGACTGAGAAGGCTATTTGACCAGGATAAAGGCCATCCCGTCATAGCCCTTTGAGCCGACTGTCTGGATCGCCGTGGAGTCCAGGTCCGGGTCCGCCGCGAGCAGGTCAAACATGGCCCGTGTGCCCACAATGCTCGGATCCTCGCTGTTGCTGTCCGTCACCCGGCCGCCGCGCACGACGTTGTCCACGATGATCAGGCTGCCGCGGCGCGTCAGCAGCTTGGACCAGCGGATGTACTCCGGGATGGAGGCCTTGTCGGCGTCAATGAATACGAGGTCGAAGGGGCCTCCGGCATCCGCCTCAACCAGCGGCAGCAGGTCCAGCGCCAGCCCGACACGCACCTCAACACGGTCCGAGAGGCCCGCTCGCTCGATATTCGCCCGCGCCACCTCGGCGTGCCGCGGTTCGTATTCGAGGCTGATCAGGCGGCCGTCCTCGGGCAGGGCCCGGCCCAGCCAGATCGTGCTGTAGCCACCGAGAGTGCCGATCTCGAGGATGCGCCTGGCCCCCAGCATGCGGGCCAGCAAGTGCAGCAGCTTGCCCTCAGGAGGGGCCACTGAGATGGCCGGCATGCCCGCGGCCTCCACAGCATCCAGCGCGCCGCTGAGCGCGGCATCCTCGCCAATGATGCGCCCGGCGATATAGCTCTCAACTTCGTTCCACTGAACTTCACTCATGCCAGCACTTTAGCGCCTGCCGGGGGCAGCGTTACGCGGGCGGCCGAAACGGCATCACATTGCCTGTTCGACTGTATACTCCAGTCCACTCTCACCCGCGGAGCACGCATGAAGGTTTCAGCCCGCTTCAACCCCCGTCATCGCCGCAGCCTCAGACTGATCCTGCTCGCCGCCTGCAGTTGCCTGGCGCTGGGACTTGCCAACGCCGGCCGGGCCCAGGCCGATGAGCTGCCCCAGGCCATGCTGCGCAGCCCTGACATCAGCGCAGGCCAGGTGGCATTCATCTATGCCAACGACATCTGGATCGCGCCAAAGGAAGGCGGGGCGGCCCAGCGCCTGACCAGCGCGGCCGGTGCTGAAGGCGCGCCGCGCTTCAGCCCTGACGGCGGCAGGTTGGCCTTCAGCGCGGCCTACGACGGCAACCAGGATGTGTATGAACTGCCGGTGGCCGGCGGCATCCCGCGGCGCCTTACCGTGCAGCCCTTCGGGGCCCGCGTGCTGGATTACAGCCCCGACGGGCGCGTGTGCTTCGCGACATCCGATATCAGCACCGATGAAACAACGCTCTGGTTCGCTGATCCGGCCGGCGGGCTGCCCGAACGCCTGAGCCTGAAGTTTGGCGACATGGCCTCCTTCAGCGCCGACGGCAGCTGGGTGGCCTTCACTCCCTGGCGGCATATCTGGCAGGACGACTCCTGGCACCGCTATCAGGGCGGCCAGGCCGCCGACATCTGGACCTTCAACCTTGGCACCCTCGAGAGCCGACAGATAACCAGCTGGGCCGGCACCGACGACCTGCCGATGGCCAGCGGCGAGCGAATCTTCTATCTCTCCGATGCCGGCCCCGAGGGCCGCCGCAATATCTGGGTCTATGACCTGGCCTCAGAAACCCACAGCCAGGTGACGCACTTCGCGGATGCCGAGCTGCGCTGGCCCGCCATCGGCCCCGAGGACATCGTCTTCCAGCAGGGCGGCAAGCTCTGGCGCATGCCCCTGGCCACCCTCACGCCCCAGGAGCTGCGCATCAGCCTCTCCGGCGACCGGCCCTATGCGCGGCCGGAAACCCTAGTGCTGGAGGGCGAGCCTGACCGCTCCTGCCTTTCACCGCAGGGCCGCCGCCTGGCCATCGAGAAGCGCGGCGATATCTGGACCATCCCGGCCCGCGAGGGCTACCCGGTCTGCCTGACGCCCAGCGACGGCGTGGCTGAGCGCGACCCGGCCTGGTCGCCGGACGGCCGCTGGATTGCCTACATCAGCGACAGCGGCCGCGAGCGCTATGAGGTCTTTCTGCGCGCGGCGGACGGCAGCGGCGAGGCGCGCCAGCTCAGCCAGGGCAGTGAGTACCGCATGCAGCACCTGCGCTGGTCGCCGGACAGCCGCTGGATCGCCTATGAGGATGTGCAGGGCCACTACTATGTGCTTGATGCGCAGAAGGGCGGTCAGAAACTGCTGGCCACTGATCCTTACAACTACACCCACGGTCCGCTGCACTGGTCCCCGGACAGCCGCTGGGTGACCTATGAGCTGCTTGACGAGAAAAGCACCAACCCGGTGATCTGGATTACTGAGGTCCAGAGCGGCAAGGCGCAGCAGGTAACTGATTCCGCCTTCCCGGCTGGTTCGCCCTGCTTCGACCTCAGCGGCAGGTGGCTCTTCTTCTCCTCACGCCAGGACCTCAGCCCGCTGTACGGCGATGTGGATGACTACGACGTCTTCCTCTTCGCCAATTCGACGCGCCTGGCCGCGCTGCCCCTGCGCCGGGATGTGAAGTCGCCCTTCCTGCCGCGCAGCGATGAAGAGAAGCCGGCCCCTGAAGCTGGCGCGGAGGAAGCAGGCGCCAAGCCGGAGGCCAAAGCGGACGCTAGCCAGGACGCAAAGGAAAGTGCAAAGGCCACTGCAAAGGGCAAGGCCGGCGGGCCCGAGGCTGAAGAGGCGGCCGGGCCCCCGCCGGTCGAGATCGACTTTGAAGGCATCCGGGCCCGCGCCATCGGCCTGCCCCTGCTGGCCGGCAACTTCCACACCCTGGAAGGCGGCCATGAGCGCCTGTACTACGTTCAGACCCCGCGCACCGGGGCGCTGCCCGCGGCCGGCGACCTGAAGGTCTTTGACCTCGCTGCGGCCGCGGCCGGTGAAGACGGCGCCGGGGGCATGGAGGATTACGGCGGCGAAGAGGAGGGAGCTGAAGAAGAAGAGGAAGAGCAGAGCTTCCCCCGCGGCCGCTACAAGCCCGGCGTGCCCGGCATGGAAAGCAACTTTGATTACACCCTGATACCCGGCGTGGACGGCTACCAGATCACGCCAGACGGCCAGAAGCTGCTGGTCTATGCCATGGGGGAGATGTTTGTCACCGGGGCGGAGCTCGGGGCCGCGCTGGACAAACCGGTGCCCCTGCCGGCCCTGCGCAAGGAGATCAACCCTTACCACGAATGGGAGCAGATGATCTGGGAAGTCTGGCGCGCCTTCCGGGAGGAGTTCTGGGACCCTGGCCTGCACGGCGTGGACTGGAACGCCGCTCGTGACCGCGCCCTGGCCCTGCTGCCTTACTGCGCCTCCAATGAGGACATCGGCTTTGTAATCTCCGAGATGGTGGGCGAGCTGAACTCCGGGCACACCTATGTCAGCCCGACCCCCAGCGATTATGCGAACTTCGGCGGCGTCGGCATGCTGGGCTGCGACTTCGAGCGCGCCCAGGACAGCGCCGGCAAGAGCGGCATCCGCATCAGCCGTGTCTATCGCGGCCACCCGGCAGAGCTGGACATGCGCGGGCCGCTGGATGAACCCGGCGTGGACATCAAGGCCGGCGAGTTCCTGCAGGCGGTCAACGGTGTGGCAGTTGACCCGGCCCGCTCGCCCTACTACTACCTGCAGGGCCAGGGCGGCCGGACCCTGCGGCTGAAGGTCGGGCCGCAGGCCGCGGCCGATGAGCAGAGCCGCGAAGTGCTGGTCACAGCCCGTGGCTATGACGGCAACCTGCGGCACTACGACTGGGTCGAGAAGAACCGCCAGTACGTGCTGGAAAAGAGCGGCGGACGGGTAGGCTATATCCACGTCACCGACACGGGCGACTGGGGCATCGCCGATCTGATGCGCCAGTTCCTTGGCCAGCACAATATGGATGCGCTGATCATCGACGAACGCTACAACCACGGCGGCAACATCGCGCACCGCTTCATCGAGCTGCTTGACCGGCCGGTAGTGGAGTACGACATGACCCGCGACGGCAAGCCCGTGACTTTCCCCCAGCGCACTGCGCAGGGCGCCAAGGTGATGCTGGTGAACCAGTACGCCGGCAGCGGTGGCGACGGCTTCCCCTGGCTCTTCAGGAAGCGCGGCCTGGGCAAGGTGATCGGCGTGCGCACCTGGGGCGGCTGGATCGGCATCGGCGGGCGCGAGCCTTTGCTCAACGGCACCTGGTATTCCGTGCCCGGCTGGTACGGCTATGAGCCCGACGGCACCTGGATGATCGAGGGCTATGGCGTCGACCCGGATATCGTGGTGGTCAACGACCCGACTTCAACCAGCAAGGGCCTCGACCCGCAGCTGGACAAGGCCATTGAGGTGGCTCTGGCCGAAGCGGATGCGAACCCGGTGCGCATTCCTCCCGTGCCGACCTACCCGGACCGCTCCGGACGCGGGGTGAAGCCGGAAGACCGCTAGAAGCCGACGCAGGTACTCCACGCTGTGTGATCAGCGGTGAACGAAGTCTCGGAGCGCGGGCTGCCTGCGATGCAGGAGCGCGCTTTCCGCTGCGCGCTCAATCAAGCGGGCCCCTGCTTGGCAGGCGGCCCGCGCTACACGCCAGGGCCTGCGCCGGTGCATGCAGCTTCTGCCTTTATACTCAGCGGACTTCCCGTCTGGAGTCCGCATGCCCAGCTTCCGCGCAGCCTTCCCCTTCGCAGCCCATGCGCTTAACGCCGCCCTGCTCTGCGCCGCCGCGCTTTGCATCCTGCAGCCGGCCCGCGCCGCTGAAGTCCCCGCGGCGATGCTGCGCTATCCGGATGTCAGCGCGGAGCACATCGTTTTTGTTTACGACAACGATGTCTGGATCGCGCCGAAGGAAGGCGGGTCAGCCTGGCCGCTCTCCAGCCCTGCCGGCGCCGAGAGCTTTCCGCGCTTCAGCCCCGACGGCCGGCGCGTGGCCTTCAGCGCCGCCTATGAAGGCAACACGGATGTCTACGAGCTGCCCATCGGCGGCGGCACTCCGCGGCGCCTGAGCTACCAGCCCTATGGCGCGCGGGTGGTGGACTATGCCCCGGACGGGCGCGTGGTCTACGAGACCGGGGATGTCGCCACTGCCGAAAGCCAGCTCTGGTACGCCGACCCGCAGGGCGGGCTGCCCGAGCGCCTTGCGCTTAAGTATGGCGACATGGCCTCCTTCAGCGCCGACGGCGAGTGGATCGCCTACACGCCCTGGCGGCATATCTGGCAGGACGGCTCCTGGAACCGCTATCAGGGCGGCCAGGACGCGGACGTGTGGACCTTCAACCTCAAGACACTGGAAAGCCGCGCGATTGCCGACTGGCCGGGCACCGACGATGTGCCGATGGTCCACGGCGAGACGGTGTTCTACCTCTCCGACCGCGGCCCCGAACACCGCCGCAACATCTGGTCCTGCGATCTGCGGGGCGAGAAGCACACGCAGATCACGCACTTCAAAAATGGCGAAGTGCGCTGGCCGGCCATCGGCCCCAGCGACATCGTCTTCCAACAGGCGGGCAGGCTCTGGCTGCTGCCGCTCAGCAGCCTGCAGCCGCGCAGGGTGGAGATCAGCCTCAGCGGCGACCGCCGGCACCTGCAGCCCTATACCCACAGCGAGGCCGGGATGCCCCAGGCCTGGAGCATGTCGCCGGGCGGCAAGCGCCTGGCGGTCGAGTCGCACGGGGATATCTGGTCCATCCCCGGCCGCGAGGGTGTGCAGTACAACCTGACCCCGACTGACGGCTTTGCCGAGCGCGACCCGCACTGGTCCCCGGACGGCAAGTGGATCGCCTATGTCTCCGACCAGAGCGGCATGTACGAGATCTGGCTGCGGCCCGCGGATGAAGAGGGCGAGGCGCGGCAGCTGACGCAGGGCAGCCCCCAGCGCATGTTCTGGCTGAACTGGTCGCCGGACAGCAGGTACCTGCTCTGCCTCGACCGCTCCAGCACCTACTTCGTCGTCAATGCCGAAACCGGCGCGAAGACCGTGCTGGCCACTGACCACTATGGCGCCATCAACGCCTGGACCGGCTGGGCCAGCTTGTCGGCGGCCTGGGCCCCGGACAGCCGCTGGGTCGCGCTGGTGCTCAGTGATGTGACCACCCGCAATGGCGTGATCCATCTGGTCAACATCGAGACCCTGGAAAAGCAGGCCGTGACCAGCCCGCTGGTGCCCTGCTCCTTCCCGGCCTTTGACCAGAACGGCGAGCTGCTTTACTTCAGCACCGACCAGTCCTACAGCCCGGTCTTCAGCGATCAGGAGGACTACGACGCCAACTATGTCTTCGCCAACTCCTCGCGCCTGGCGGCCCTGACCCTGCGCCGGGATGTGAAGTCGCCCCTGCTGCCGATCAACCAGGAGGAAGAGCGCCTGCCGGCGGAAACAGCAGCTCCAGAGACCGCGCCTGCGCCGACTGCCGCGCCTCCTGCCGATCCGCCTGCCGCACCGGATACCGCACCTGCGGCGCCTGAAGCAGCGCAGCCGCTGAAGATCGACTTTGAAGGCATCGCCGGGCGCATCATCGCCCTGCCACTGCCCGCCGGCAACATCTCCGCGCTGGCCGCCGGCCGCGACAAGCTCTTCTATCTGCGCTGGCCGAACGCCGGGACCTGGGGCCCGCCGGAGCTGCATATGCTGGACATCGCCATGCTGCGCAGCGGCACGCCAACCGGCCTTCCCGGCCCGGATGGGCGGCCGGGCGGCCCGGACTTCACCCTGCTCAGCGGGGTCTGGGGCTACCAGCTCTCGCCGGATGCCAGCCTGCTGGCAGTCAGCGCAAACGGCGGGCTCTTCATCACCGCCGCCGCGCCAGGGGCTGCGCTGGACAAGCCCGTGCCGCTGCCAGAGCGGCTCAAGAGCATCGACCCGCGCAGCGAGTGGCGCCAGGTGATCTTCGAGAACTGGCGCGCCTTCAAGGAGAAGTTCTACGACCCCGGCCTGCACGGCGTGGACTGGGACGGCGCCCGCGACCGCGCCCTGGCCCTGCTGCCCTATGTGAGCTGCAGGGAAGACTTTGGTTTTGTGCTGGCCGAGATGAACGCCGAGCTTAACGTCGGTCACACTTATGTCTGGTCCGCCGGCAGCGATTGGGCATCCGGCTACGGCCTCGGCCTGCTGGGCTGCGACTTCGAACGCGCCAGCGACAGCGCCGGCCGCCCCGGCATCCGCTTTGGCCGGATCTACCGCAGCGCGGATGGCGAGCTGGATACCCGCTCGCCGCTGCTCACGCCCGGTGTGGATGTGCGCGAAGGCCAGTTCCTGCTGGCCATTAATGAGCAGCCTGTCCAGGCCGGCGACAACCCTTACCGCCTGCTGCTGGGCCAGGCCGGCCGCACCGTAAAGCTGAGCGTTGGAGACAGCGCGGTGCGCGACGACTCGACCCGTGAGCTGCTGATCAACGCCCTGGGCTGGGATGGCGAGCTGCGCCACCGCGCCTGGGTCGAGGACCAGCGGCGCTATGTGGCGCAGAAGTCCGGCGGCCGCCTGGGCTACATCCATGTGCGCAACACCAGCAATGAGGGCCGCATCGACCTGCAGCGCCAGCTCAACAGCCAGTGCAACAGCGAGGCCCTGATCATCGACGAGCGCTATAACGGCGGCGGCAGCCTGCCCCTGCGCTTCATCGACCTGCTGCGCGAGCCGGCGCCGGTTTACGTGAAGACGCACTACGGCGCGGCGGGCCGCGCGCCCAGCCGCCGGCCGATGGCGCCCAAGGTGATGCTGATCAACCAGTACGCCGGCTCCTGCGGTGACCTCTTCCCCTTCCTCTTCCGCCAGGCCGGGCTGGGCCCGCTGATCGGCGTGCGCACCTGGGGCGGGCTGGTCGGCCTGTCCGGCGGGGAGAGCTACCTCGACGGCTCCGGCGCGGTGGTGCCCAGCCTTGGCGTCTACAGCCTCGCCGGCGACTGGATCGCCGAGGGCTATGGCGTCGACCCGGACATCGAGGTGGTCAACGACCCGACTAGCGTCAGCCGCGGCTACGACCCGCAGCTTGACGCGGCAATTGCGGAAGCGCTCAGGCTGGCCGATGAAGAGCCCTTCCGGGAGACACCGCCGCCAGCCTATCGCGACAAGAGCGGGGTGCGGACGGAGAGGTAGGACGTCTCTCAGATGGCTCGATCAACCGGCTTAACTTCATGACCTGTGTCGCTATGCATCTTTCAGGGATGATCCGCCGCGCTTATGACTGGTTGAGCGCCACACCAGGGCGGGCTCACAACGTCCGTACTCAAGGCGGTGTAACACTTCAATGGCGCCATGGTTCATCATGCCCGCCGCAGGCAGACAGGCGGGGGTGCCATGAATAATGAGTAGTGACCTCCCCCCGCCCACAGCCGCCAATAGACGGCTGAATCAGTGCCAGGAACAGCCTGCCAAGACTCACCTGACCACCCACACATACATTTGCCTTAAATGCTAACAAGACCGGCCTGCGAAAGGTGCTATCAAAATTGAGCTTTTCAAAGTTGTCTTTCGGACGGGCATAGCCTGGCGCCGCGGCCTACAATCTGTCCATGAGCAAGCCCGCCAACCCCAAGACCTACGCCCTCGACAACTATGTGCTGCTGGGCTCCAGCGGCCTGCGCGTCAGCCCGCTGTGCCTGGGAACCATGACCTTCGGCACCGAGTGGGGCTGGGGCGCGGACAAGGACGATTCGCGCGCGATCTTCGCGGCCTACGCCGAGCGCGGCGGCAACTTCATTGACACCGCCAACCGCTACACCCAGGGCACCAGCGAGGAGTATGTCGGCGACTTCGTGCGCGAGGAGCGCTGGGCCGGCGGGCGCGAGCGCTTCGTCATCGCCACCAAGTGCACGCTGAACATGCGCGAGGGCGACCCCAACGCCGGCGGCAACCACCGCAAGAACATCGTGCAATCGGTGGAGGCCAGCCTGCGGCGCCTGAAGACCGACTACATCGACCTGTTCTGGATCCACGTCTGGGAGTTCCGCACCCCGGTGGAGGAAACCATGCGCGCTCTGGACGACCTGGTGCGCGCGGGCAAGCTGCTGTATATCGGCATCTCGGATGTCCCGGCCTGGAAGGTGGCGCAGGCCAACACCCTGGCCGCCCTGCGCGGCTGGACGCCCTTCTGCGCGCTGCAGATCGAATACTCGCTGATCGAGCGCACCGTGGAGCGCGAGCTGATGCCGATGGCCCGCGAGCTGGGCATCGGGGTAACGCCCTGGTCGCCGCTGGCCGGCGGCGTGCTGAGCGGGAAGTACAACCTGGCCAAGGCGCGGGCCCAGGCCGCCGGCGAGGAGATGCAGTGGGAGGAGGGCACGCGGGCCCAGCGCCTGAAGGACGGCCTGTCCGGCGAGGACGGCCCGCGGCGCCTGGGCATTGCGCAGAGCGCGCTGGACATCGCCACCGAGCTGGGTTTCAATCCTGACGCCCCGGCCGGGACGGCCCAGGCGACGCCCAGCCAGGTTGCTCTGGCCTGGCTGCTGCGCCAGCCGGGGGTAAGCAGCCCGATCATCGGCGCGCGGACCCTGGCGCAGGTGGAGGACAACCTGGGCGCCCTGGCCCTGGCCTCCGAGGGCTCCGCGCTGACGGAGGAGCACTGTGAACGCCTCAGCGAGGCCAGCAAGGTGGACCCGGGCTTCCCGATGCGCTTCCTCAACAACCCGGGCCTGCGCCAGATCCTGGATGGCGGCACCGTGATCGAAACACGCTGGCCCTAGCTATCCGCGGCAGTGTGGGACCGCGGTCTGGCAGCCGCAGCGGTCTGCCTGTGAATGGCCTGCCACCGCTGTTTGACTGGCGCGCCTGCTGCGCAGCGCCAGGCTGAGCTTGTTGACTCTTCAAGCGGGATAGCTTTCTGGAGATTTGTCGCATTTTCCGGCCGGACAAAACTACAAGGCCGAACTGCATGATATTAAGACAAATAGCATCGCTGATAGCGATGCGGGCACCGGAGGTGTATTGTGAGCTGCAACGTGGGCGGCGTGGACCGCATTATCCGTATCGTCATCGGCCTCGGCATGATCGCCTTCGCCGTCATCACCAGGCAGTGGTGGGGCCTGATAGGTGTGGTCCCCCTGCTCACCGCCGCCATCGGCTGGTGCCCGCTTTACCTGCCATTCAAGCTGAGCACCTGCAAGACAAACTAGCCCATCTTCTTACCTCCCATCTAAAAGCCGGGGCAGCAGCCTGCTGCCCCCTTTGCTGTTCAGCTCCGCCACAATCCAGGTCAAGGCTGCCCGCGGACCTGCCTTCCGCCGCCATTCCTGAAAAAATCTGCAAAAATCCGCCCCGGACTGCACAAAACCGCGCGAATCACGATAATATATATCGGCTATCGTAGATAGCTGATATTGCTCTGCGGAGGCATTCCATGTTGTGCAGCAATCTGGGGACCCTTGATCGTGTTATCCGCCTGGTACTGGGTCTGGCCCTGTGGCTATGGATGGTAAACACTCGCAATTACATCGGCCTGCTCGGCTTTGTTCTGCTCCTGACGGCCGGCCTGGGCTGGTGCCCGCTGTATCTGCCGCTGCATCTGAAGACCTGCGCTGCGCCGAAGACCGGCCAGCTGGCCCACAAGCACTAGCCGTCTGCCGGCGGCAGCCGCAATGTAGGGGTAATAGAAAGGGGCGGCCGTGGCCGCCCCTTTTTTGTTGCTGTGTACAGCCCAGCCTTAGAGGCTGAACTCTGAGTTGTAGCCGCGCTTCACCCCGACCTCCAGGGTCAGGTCGACCTTATCGCGGCCACGGCGAACGCTGACCGGTACCTGCTTGCCGATAGGCATCTCGAAGATGTAAAGGCGCAGGTCAATGATGGTGTCGAAGTGCCTGTCGTCGAACTCCAGGATCACGTCGCCCTTCTTCAGGCCGGCGCGCTCGGCGGGGCTGTCCTCGCGGACTGAAAGCACCCGCAGCACATCCGGCTCATAGTGCTTCTCCACCCACTCGGTCATCGCCTGGCTGGCCGCGGCGCCGCCATCCGCGCTGGACTGCGGGATGTACTCCGGCGGGAAGATCATGTCCATGCCGAACCAGGGGATCTCGTGCTTGCCGTTGTTGAGGATGTCATAGGCAAACTTGCGGGCGAAGTTGACCGGGATGGTGTAGTTCTCGTTCTGGGTAATCACGGAGCCGGCGCCGAAGTGCGCGTGGTTCAGGCCGATGACCTCGCCGTCCGCGTTATAGAGCGGGCCGCCGGAGTTACCGCCGTTGATCGCGCTCTGCACGACAAAGCGGTAGGGGCAGTTGGTCATCACCTGCTGCCCGAGGTCCGTGCGCCATGAGGCCCAGGCGCCAATGTACTCGAAGGGCTCGGCATGCTTGCCCATCACCACACGCATGGTGGTGGTCTGGTGCAGGCCAAAGGTGATAAACGGATCGGAGCGGTTGCTCAGAGCGCTGTCCGCGCTGCCGGGGGCGCCGATCGCCAGGGCGGCGTCGCCGATCTGGACCTTGTCGGAATCGCCCATGACGTTAACCTCATAGGCATCCGGCGGGATGTCGAAGACCTTCACCAGGGCCACGTCGATGCCGGGCTCGGTGGCGACCAGCTGGCCCTTGTAGGTGCTGTGGTCCCAGGTCTCGATCTGCAGGATCGCGGTCTCCTGGGCCACGTGGTGGTTGGTCAGGACGTAGGCGGCATTCTCTTCCGGCACAGCCTGGAAGATGAAGCCCGATCCGATCCAGGCTTCCTGCAGCGGCCCGCCCTGCGAGGCCATGGCTGAAATATAGACCGCGCCCTTGCGCACCTTCTCCACCAGATTGCGGCCGAAGGTGGAGGTGGCCCCCAGATCGGGGCGATCCTGCATCTTCGGCGCGGCCTGAGCGCTCATGCTCAGCAGCAGCACAAAGACGCCTGCTGCGACAATCCTGCTGTACATACGATTCCCTCCGCTGAGTACCATAATCATACCGCGAAGCTGCCCCGGACGCGGCTATTCCTTGTACCAGTCATACCAGCGCTGGTAGCGCTTCGCATTGGGATTGGCGAAGAAAAGGTCATAGCGGGCCAGCACGCCACCGGGGGCATTGGCCGCCTTCAGGGCGTCGTAGGCCGCCTGTTCACAGGCGATCTCTTCCTCCACTGTCTCCATCACCGTTCCGTTGTAGTGCAGCTCGATATGCCGCAGCTCATGCACCAGCACACCGGCATAGGTGAAGACGTCGCGGTCCCAGAGCTCGTCCAGCCCGCTGGGGAAAGCGGTGTCAAGCAGCACCAGCACCCGGCGCTGGGAGGGGATGGCCAGGGCGCCGATGCCCTCGAGGCTGCGGCGGGTTCCATCCGGCTCGACCAGCACGCGCTTGGGCTGGTACTCGATCAGCTCGACTTCCCTGTCGAGACGGTAGTAGTAGGCCGGGGCGCGCTCTTTCAGCAGGCCCAGCGCCAGACGCGTGCGCAGCTTGAAGCTGTCGGGGCCCTTAATCTCGATCGAGCTGTCGGCGGCCTTGATGGAAGCGATAACCCGGGTGTCATGGCCGTCGTAGAGTGCGCTGGAGCCGGCCACCAGAATGCCGTTGGTCAGTACAAAGACCAGGGTGACGCCGGCCAGCAGCAGGCGCCAGCGCTCCCTGCCGGCCAGGCGGCGCTGCTGGCGCTGTTCTTCAAAGCGCTGGTCCAGGCTGCAGACAAAGGGGAAGCCGCAGCTGCCGCAGACAGACTGGGCGCTGCTCTGGCGACTTTCACACTGCGGGCAGAGGATGCCTTCGCGCAGCGCATGGCGCTGCGGGGCCTTCTGGGCCTTCTGCTGCTCGCGGAAGAGCAGCCAGCTCAGGGCGCGCTTGTACCAGGGGGGGCCACTGGCCGCCGGGGGGGTTTCATACTCAATGGGCAGTCGCTGGGGGGCGGACTGGATCCGGCCCAGCGGCCAGCCACGCGGGCCGGCTTCGCCCTTGGCGGGCAAACGGGGACCGGGCCCGCTGTCAGTACTGGGCATCCTTTCAATACCCCCCGACCCGGGCCTGGCATTCAAAACTAGAAGAAGACATCGCCTTCCCGCGGCGGCTGCCACTGCTCATAGAAGCCATTGTCGTCGCCGCCGCCGCCGGCCTCTTCCTTCTTCTTGGCCTCTTCGGCGGCCTTCTCTTCTTCGGTCTTCTCGGCTCCGGGCAGTGCCCCGCCGGTGACCGCGCTGCCAAAGCCGCTAAACTTCACGCCCTCGGGCTTGTCGAACTTGCCCTTCTTGTATTTCGCATGCGAGCTGTGGATCTTGCTCATCAGCGCGCCAAAGGTCTCGGCCGGACAATTGCCGCCGAACATGCGGTTCATCTTCTTCTTATAGTCGTCGTTGCCGACCCAGACCGCGATCACCAGCTCCGGGCTGTAGCCGACGAACCAGGCGTCGGAATAGTCCTCGCAGGTACCGGTTTTGCCACATATCGTCATTCCGTCGACGCGGGCGCGGCCACCGGTGCCGCGCTCGACGCAGCGCTGCATGTTCTGGATCATGATCCAGGCAGTTTCGGTCGAGATCGCCTGGTTGGAGCGCGCGGCGATGGCCGTCTCACCATCGTTGGATTCCAGCAGCACGCCGTTGTTGCTGTAAACCCGCCGGATCATGCTGTGCTTGACATGCCGGCCCATGTTAGGGAAGGTTGTGAAAGCCTCGGCCATTTCCACGGGCCGGATATCCGCCACACCCAGGGGCAGCGACTCCACCTCCGGCAACTCGGCCGAGATGCCCATGCGCCTGGCGGTCTCGATCACCGCGGGGATGCCGGTGAAGTTGTTGGCCAGGTCAACACAGGCAGCGTTCTTCGACATCTGGAAGGCAAAGAAAATGCTGACCATGCCGCTGTAGCCGCCGCCAGAGTTGGTGGGCCAGGGCTTGCCGTTCACGTTGCGCAGCGGTGCGTCGCGCAGCAGCAGGCTGGTTGGGAAGCCCTGCTCATAGGCGGTGGCATAGACAAAGGGCTTAAAGCTGGAGCCCACCTGGCGGCTGGCCAGCATGGCCCGGTTGTACTTGTCGGGCTCGCCCTTCGCGTTCGGTGAGTCCCACTGGTAACCGCCGACACAGGCCAGCACCTCGCCGCTGTGGGCCTCCATGACCACCACGGCGCCCTGGCTGACCCGGCTGCCCTTGCGGTACTTGTCGATCTTCTCCTTGAGGATCTGCTCGGCCCACTGCTGGATCTGCGGGTCAATCGTGGTCTGGAAGATCAGGCCCTGGTTCATCACCCGGTCTTCGTCATAGGAGCGCGGCAGCACGATGTCCTTCAGATAAGTGGTGAAGTAGGGCGCATGCATGATGGTCTCATCGCGCCACTTCTTGAACTTCGGCGGGTTGGCGATGGCGGCGTCTATCTCTTCCGCCGTGATCTTGAGGTTCTTGAACTTCTGCGGGTCGGCCTGCTCCAGCTTCTCAAAGAAGTCGCTGTCCAGGCGGCGCTTCAACAGGCGCAGCACTTCCTTGCGCCGCGACTCCGCGGCCTCGGGATGGTAGTAGGGGTTATAGCTGGTCGGGGCCTGGGGCATGCCGGCCAGCAGCGCGCACTCCGCCAGGGTCAGCGAGGCCAGGTCCTTGGCGAAGTACTTGCGCGCGGCGGCCTTGACGCCATAGGTCATTCCGCCGAGGTTGGAGTAGTTCAGGTAGGATTCCAGCAGGCCCTGCTTGGTGAAGCGCTGCTCCAGGGCCGAGGCGAAGATAGCCTCCTGGATCTTGCGGTTGAGGGTCTTCTCGCTCTTGATCGAGGGCAGGTAGACATTGCGGGCGAGCTGCTGCGTAATCGTGGAACCGCCGCCCTTCACCTCGCCGCCGCGGCGCAGGATGCGCACCAGCGCGCGGGTGGTGCCCTTGAAGTCCACGCCGCCGTGATAGAAGAAGTCCTTGTCCTCGGTGGAGAGCAGGCAGGCGATCAGCAGTGGCGGGATCTGGTCATAACTGACGGACTGGCGGTTCTCCTGGCCCACCACCACACCCAGCAGGGTGCCGTGGCCGTTCTGCGGGTTGTAGTCGCGGGCATAGATGCGGGTGGCCTGGCTGCCCTCTGGCAGGTCGGTATTAACCAGTGAGTTGATGTTCCTGCGCACCTCGCGGTAGGCCTCGTTGAGGAACCACAGGCCGACGGCCAGCAACAGCAGGCCCAGCAGCGCGACATAGCCGATCACCAGGGCGGCGCGGGCAATAAAGCGCTGGAAAGGAGTGCCGGCGGGTTTGGCGCGGCCGCTTGCCGGCCGGTAGGGCACCTTTGCGCCGCGGCGTCCGTTTGTGCTGTTTGGATCAGTCCCCATCTTCAACCCTCAGTTTCGCTATCCAGACGCGCCGGCAGCCCCATTCATTCAGGCCTGCGGCCGCTGTGGGCCTGTCTGTTAATCGAAAGCTCCACTCATACCAGCAAACATGACTACAAACACAAAGACCATATAGAGCGCAATGAGGCCGGCACCGATCAGCAGTACGGCCAGGCCGGCGGAGTTCCAGGCCTTCATCACTGCCTCGTACTGCTCCACCGATTCGAAGCGCCGCTCCTGCCAGGCCATCTCGCGGCCCTTGATGCCGATGTAGATCGAATAGACGATGTAAAAGCCGAAGAGCGAGAGGCCCAGGCCGATCGCGCCCCAGGTGTTGTTGCCGTTGAAGAAGCTGAAGAGGCCCCAGGGCACGAAGCCGGCGAAGGTCCAGCCCGTCGCCTGCGGCGGGGCCTGGTAGCCCGTGCCCATGCCGCTGGTATTGCCGTCCTGGGGCATGAACTGCTGGTAAGGGTTGTAGCCCGGTGGGGGCTGGGGCACCTGGGAAGGCGGCGGGACATAACCCGGCGGGGGCACATAGGACACGCCAGGGTCGCCGGTCACCGGACCTTCCGCCTGGCCCGGGCCGGGTACATAGGGGCCGGCGGGCGGCGCGGAGCTCTGCGGCGGTGGAGCCAGGTTAATGCGGTTGGGGCTGCTCTCAGCCGGCGGCGTGGCAGGCGGCGGGCTTAGCGTGAAGCCTGCCGCGCTGTCCGGGCCCGTGGCCGGCACTTCCGGCGCAGCACTGACGCTCAGCGGCCCGGGATCGCGCTCCATGGCCGAACGCAGCTGCTGGCCGCAGGAGCCACAGAAATAGGAATCGTCCGGATTCTCAGTTCCGCACTGCGGGCAGCGCGCCATACACCCTCCAGGAAACAGCCAGAGGCTGGAGTATAGCCTAGATGCCCTCTGCGGAAGCGGTGGCGGTGTCCGCTGCCCGGCCGGAGAACTCGCGGTCCAGCATGTACATGCCGGCGGGGCTGTCGGCCACGCGGCGGATCTTGGCGCAGGCCTCTTCCAGCATGGCCTCTTCCTCGACCTGCTCGGAGACGAACCACTGCAGGAAGATGCGGGTGGCGATGTCGTTCTCGTCCTCGGCCAGCTTATACAGCTTGTAGAAGGCCTGGGTCAGCGAACGCTCATGGCCCAGCGCGGCCTCAAAGGCCGCCAGGGGGCTGTCCCATGAGGTCGGCGGGCCCTGGATATGCTGGATCTGCACGTTCCAGCCGCGCTCGATGATGAAGTCGAAGATGCGGCGGGCGTGATAGTTCTCCTCCTGGGCCTGCACATCGCACCACTTGGCGAAGCCGGTCAGGTTCTCATGCATGAAGTGCGCCTGCATGCTGCGGTACATGTTGGAGGAGTACATTTCCTCATTGAGCTGCTTGTTCAGCGCCGTCTCAACCTTGTTCTGCTTACGTTCCTGCCGCGCACCGGCCATGTCAACACCTCTGATGATCTTGGCTTGCTGAAACCCGGAGGCTTAACCCCGCCTGCCGGTCGCGGCAGCGCCTCTGCCGCGGACAATAGGTTACCACCGCCCGGCACTGCTTGTCGAAAGCAGAACCAGTCTCAGCTGCGGCTGAGCTTTGGCGTCGCCGCAGTGCAATTCATCGGCAGCAGCTGCACAGCTATGCAGCCTGTGCTATATTAGTTGCGTGCGCACGCAATTAGCAAGGGATTCAACATCAGCGGCCAGCCACAGTGAGCTTTTTGAGCTGCTCGGCGAGCTGGCGCGCCGGCGTTTCCAGAGCGCCGAAAGCAGCTTTGCCCGCCTGGGCCTGAACCACAGCGAAGCCCGCCTGCTGAAACTTCTCAGCGCGGCGGGTGGACAGGCTGCGCAGGAGGAGCTGTCGGCCGGCCTTGGCATAGACCGCAGCAACAGCGGCCGCGCTCTTAAAAGTCTGGAGCAGCAGGGTCTGATCCTGCGCTCTGCCGGCGAGGACAAGCGCCGCAAGCTGGTGCGACTGACGGCCGAGGGCCGCAGGAAGGCCACGGCAGCCGGCCGCCTGCGCGGCGAGATCATCAGCGCCTTTCTGGGCCGCCTGAGCGAAGCCGATGCCGCCGAGCTCTGTCGCCTGCTGAGGAGGATCTGAGCATGAGTGGCAGCAGCAGAAACAGCGTCCACTGGCAGGCCACAGCAGCCCTGGCCCTTGCGACCGCGCTGGCCAGCCTGGGCAGCAGCAGCATGAACATCGCCCTGCCCCGGCTCGCCAGCGACTTCCATGCCGGGCTGCCGGAGCTGCAGTGGGCTGTGCTGGCGTATCTACTGCCGGGCACGGCGCTGATCCTCATCATCGGCCGCCTGGGCGACAGCTTTGGGACCCGCCGCGTGCTGCTGCTGGGCCTGTGGCTCTATGTGCTGGGAGCAGTGGCCAGCGCTCTGGCCCCCGGACTGGGCTGGCTGCTGGCGGCGCGGGCCGTGCAGGGCAGTGGCGCGGCGGCCATGCTGGCCCTCAGCCTGGCACTGGCCGCGGACAGCAGCTCCGGCGGCAGCGGCGGCCGCAGCATGGGCCTGCTGGCCAGCAGCTCCGCCCTTGGCACCGCGCTGGGGCCCGCGCTTGGCGGGCTTCTGCTGGACGGACCCGGCTGGCGGGCTGTGTTTGCGCTGCTGGCCCTGCTTGCCCTGGGCACCGCCCTGCTCTCCCTGCGCGCTCTGGCCCCGGACCCGCAGCTGGACCGCCCGGCGCTGCGGGCTGCCGATCTTCCGCCAGCCCTGCTGCTGAGCGCCGGACTGACGGCCCTGATGCTGGCGCTCAGCTTCAGCCGCGGATCCCTGAGCCCGGCGGTCGGCGCACTGCTGCTGGCCGCCCTTGTCTGTGCAGGCCTCTTCTATCTGCTGCAGCGCGGCAGCCTCAGGCCGCTGCTTGCGCCAGAACTGCTGCAGGCCGGCGGCATGCGCAGCTCGCTGTGGCAGAGCCTGCTGGTCTCAGCCGTGCTGATGGCCAGCCTGGTGGTCGGGCCTTTTTACCTCAGTGAGGGACTGGGCCTGAGCAGCGCGATATCCGGCCTGCTGCTGGCCGCAGGCCCGCTTGTTGTCATGCTCAGCGGGCCGCTGGCCGGCGCAATGACAGAGCGCTTTGGCCCGCGCTGCACCGCGGCCCTGGGGCTGGCCGGGCTGGCGCTGGCGGCCCTGCTCTTTGCCCTGCTGCCGCTTGCGCTGGGCCTGGGCGGCTGGCTGCTGCCGCTGACTGTGCTGACCTTCTCCTATGCGCTCTTCCAGACCGGCAACAACACAGCGGTCATGGCCAAGGCTGGAACGCAGTTGCGGGCTGCCGCAGCGGCCATGCTGAACCTGTCGCGCAACCTGGGCCTGGCGGCCGGGACTGCGGTGTTCACCCTGCTCTACAGCCTGGCCAGCGAAACGGCGGCCGGCGATGCGGCAGCCGCGTCCAGCCACGGCCTGCATATGGTCTTCGCCCCGGCGGCGCTGCTTCTGCTGCTGGCCCTGGGCGGCGGGCTGGGACAGCGGCCCTGCCGTCGCGCGGCAAGGCCTGAAGCAGACGCCCTGCTGGCCTAAGGCTTGAAGGCCTGCAGCTCGTGGCTGCCGACCGCGACATAGACCAGGCCGTCCGGGCCAAGAGCCGGGTTCGAGACAGGCACCCGGCCCAGATCCGCTGCCCACTCCACCTTGCCGGCCGAGGACAGACACAGCAGACGCTGCTGGCGGCCGGGACTTCTGGACAGCCTTCTGAATCTGTAACTCAGTTTGCTGAGCTGCTTTTGAATTTTTGTCCCTGAGGCGGGATTGGAAGCCTCCCGGCTGCTGTCGGGCACCAGATACAGACGGCCGCCACTTGCCAGCAGCGGCCGGTGAGTAAAGCCACAGCGCCGCGTCCATTCGTGACCCACCGGGCCAAAGGCCGTCAGCAGGCCGCTGCTGCAGCAGAGGTACAGGCGCCCGTCCTGCGCCGCCGCGCTGCCAACATGGCCCCAATGCGGCTGCCAGGGGCCGGTCCAGATCGTGCTGCCCTGCAGGTCCACCCCGATACAGCTGCCTTGCTCGTCGCTGACGAAGATCCAGTCGCCGGCAAGCAGCGGTCCGCTCCAGTTGTGAACGCCGATGTTCTTTTTCCAGCCCAGTCTGCCGGTGGCAGAAATGCAGTAAAGGACACCATCGCTGCCGGAGATATACATCTCGCCCTGCGGGCCGCAGTCGGCGCAAAGGCTGGACCGGGCCGGAAGCTGGTAGTGCCAGACCGCCTTTCCGGCCGAGTCCAGTGCCACCAGCAGGCCATCGCGCTGCAGCACGCAGACCAGATCAGGGCCCACGGCAACATTCCGGGCCAGCTTCTGCGGAAAGTCGCAGCGCCATATCTGCCTGCCTGCAGAGTCCAGCGACAGCACTGAGCCCGTAGCGTTGGCACTCTTATCGCCCTGCTTGATGATGGTCTCCCCGGGCCGGCCCGGATAGACCTGTGTTGTGAAGTCGTTGGTGCCGTCCAGTGCCTGCTTCCAGGCGCTGCTCCCGTCATCCTGCAGCGACAGAATTGAGCACTGGCACTTCATAACACTGCCGGCTGGAAACCAGTCAGCAACACGGCAGGCCCAGGACTGTTCCAGGCGCACCAGCTCACGGCAGGAGCCTTCCTTGCTCTGCAGGATAGATGCCTTGACCAGCCGCAGCGGCTTGCGGCGTTCGGGCTGCAGCACAAGCAGCAGGACAAGAGCAGCCAGCACACTCAGCGCTGCAATTAATGCCGTACTTATTCCTGCGGCGGAGGCCTTCATGGCCGGAGTATAACAGCGCTGGGGACGGCAGGGCGGGCAGTCTCAGGCCTCCCTGACGGAACGCTGGAAAGCTTGAAATCTGCGCCCCGGCGGAGGGCTTAAATCTGTTGCAGGGATGCATATTGCATGGTATATTCACTCTCCCTGAACGAGGGCGCTTAGCTCAGCTGGTCAGAGCGCGTGCTTCACACGCACGAGGTCAGAGGTTCGAGCCCTCTAGCGCCCAGTTACCCTACTGGGCTGCAGGGGTCCCGCCGTCAGGCGGAGCGAATTTAAGGGGACGTGGTCTAGTGGCCTAGGATGCCTGCCTGTCACGCAGGAGGTCGCGAGTTCGAATCTCGTCGTCCCCGTATTCCCCCCTGGCGGGATAGCTCAGTTGGTAGAGCAGGGGACTGAAAATCCCCGTGTCGGCGGTTCAAGTCCGTCTCCCGCCACCATTCTTTAAACTCCCCGCGCCGCGCCAGCGGCGCGTAATGCGAATTCCAGTCAGAGAGCACTTTCCGCGATTCAACTCTCTGGTTCGAGCCAGCCTGAGAGAGCAGCTCTCTCAGTTTCATGGGATCACCCTCCGCAGTCTGGAGATTTCTGAGCCAGACTGCGTTTATCTGCTCACGCAGTGGTTCGAGCCACCAATCAGCGCCCTTGTGGGCGATCTCTGATTTACGAGCCTCCAAAGCCACCCGCTGTTCCACCAGCGGCTTCTTGCGGGCAGCATAGTCTGCCCGATTCATTTCCCCATCCACCAGCAAGTCATTCAACCTACTCAGCTTCGCTGAGATCTTTTCCATTTCCAGTTCAATCTCGGTCATGCGGCCGACCGTCTGCTGCTTTTCTTCAACGCTCCACTTCTCGATCTGCTCCAGCATCGGGATGGCCCAGTCGTCCGGAAGAGCTACCTGGAGCATCAGCTCGTAGAGCTGCGCTGTAAGGCTCTCCTCGCGCAGGTAGGGCTGCGCGCAGGCCATTCTGGGGTTCTTCTTGGTGCAGCGGTAATAGACCCAGGAGTGGACCTTTCCGCTGACCATGTGCTTTGTGTGCCTCTCAGCGGTGATGGCGCAGCCACACTCTGCGCAGCGCAAGAGGCTGGAATAGACAAAGGCCTCCTTGTACTGGGCCTGCTTGCGGCCTCGCTGCTTCATGACCTGCTGTACCTTGTCCCAGTCCGCCTTGGACATTGCAGGTTGATGGATAGCCTCATAGAGGACGCCTTTGTAGATAAAAGCGCCGTAGTAGAAGTGGTCACTAAGCATATCCATGATGTGCTGGGGAGAGAAGGGCTTTCCCTGACGGGTAGCAACTCCTTCACGGTAGAGCCAGAGAGCAATGTCACGGCAGCTGCAGGTGCCGGTCAGGTACTTCGCAAATGCCTCCTGGACCAAGGGGAAGATCAGGGGATCTGGCTCGGCGATCTTGGTCTTGGCGTTGTTGACATAGCCTAGCCTGGCTGGGCCAGGGAAGATGCCCTTGTCCGCGCGGGACTGCATACCTCGTTTGACTACCTCTCCCAAGCTGTCTGAGTAACGCTTACCCTCGGTCATCAGAAATCCCAGCATGAATTTGTCTGTGCTGCGGTTGTAATACGTCATGCTGGATGTCACAACGCACTGCAAAAGGCCTGAGTCCATTAAAGTGATGATTTTGGCCTGGTCGGCGGGGTTACGAGACAGTCTCGACGGGTCCCAGACCAAGAGGGCATTAGCGCTTCCTGACTCAATCAAGGCGATGGCTTCGCCGAAGATGGGACGGCCTGGCATCTTGGCGCTTTGACTCTCTTCGAGCCTCTTGATGACCCGCAGGCCCTGCTCCGCCTCGGCCCGCGCCGCCCAGGCCTTCTGATCAGGGATACTCTGGATCTGCCGCTCGTCGCTGTCCGATGACTTCCTTGTATACTCCACAAAGACCAACCGGGGCTCTACGGCGGGCTCATTGGTCAGTTTAAAGCTGTTATTGCGCTGGAATCTCTTTGGGTAGTTCTTCGGGATCGTCATAACACTTTAGTATACCTGCGTTAAGTACTTATTGCAGAAGACTTGCTGGTGGAAACTTCCCATTTGCCGTCCTTGACCGCGACCCGGATGCGGCCGTCACCGCGCGTGGTCAACACCCGTCGAAATGAACCATCGGGCATCTTTACCCCCTTGGCATGTTCGCGGTAGGGGACACGCTGCAGGACTGTCCTACCCGCAGCCTGCTCCTTATCGGAAATGCAGATCAGCTTGGGGCTGAGGTACTCAAATACTTCCGGGCAATAACCGGAAGGGCGGCCATGGTGACTGGCCAGGAAGAGGTTGGTCTCCCTGAGCATGTATCTGAATGCCTCATTCTTGAGATGCAGGCGCCAGCCGCGGGCATTCAGGTCGCCGGGCAGGCAGACCGTGAAGCCGTCTTCGCTGAGGAAAGCCACCATGGAAAGGTCGTTCATATCGCGGACAGCGCCGATTGGGAGATAGAAGAGCCGAAGGGCCAGGCTCTTGAACTGCCGGCTGGCATCCAGCGGCTGCAGCTCACCCGTGGTCTTGCTGCGGTTGAGGTAGGCGGCCTGGGCCTTGCTCAAGGTCGCTTTGAGGTCACTGAGGTGCTGGATCTGCAGCTGTGGGTGCTGCCAAACATGCGAAGGCTTGAGCCGCTCAACTACATCCGCCAAGTCAGCCACGTGGTCTTGGTCGGCATGGCTGATGATCACGTGGTTAAGCCTGCGGCGGCTGCCAAAGCCCTGTTCGGCCAGCGCATCACTTGGCCGCCAGCCGGTAGAGCGGTTGTAGCCGCAGTCTACTAATACCGATTCACCCGCCTCACTGAGGATCAGTATGCAGTCTCCATGTTCAACATCGAAGATACGGACGTCCATAACCCGATCATTATCCTGCGGATGTGCCGCGTCTCGCAAGCTCGACGCGGTCCAGGTTACGCCGGGCTAAGCCCGGCAAAACTGAGCAAACCTGTGTAGTCTCCAGCCGCAGGCAAGTAAGTAAATGCTCATCC
>JADZFO010000050.1 GCA_020849855.1 bacterium
AAGATGTGAAGCCCTGAAGAGTTATTGTTCAAGATACAATTCCACTCGACCACACAGTGCTATCGGCCATCTGCCACCCACATCGCGCCTTCCGGCACTGAATAACCTGTTTGGCGGCCACAGCTAGGCCCAGGGGCGCGGCAGCCGCAGAGACTTACTCCCTGCTCTCAGTAGCAGCCAGGCTGTGCATGTCCTCTTCCTGCTGCGCCTCCAGAGCCGCCAGGCTGACCGCCCGCCGCGCGCCGATCAGACTGAAGACCAGAGGCACGAAGATCAAAGTCAGCACGGTGCAGACCAGCACGCCGCCGATTACCGTGAAACTCAGTGGGGCCCACATCGAGCCGCCGGAAAGACCCAGCGGCAGCAGGCCGAAGACGCAGGCCAGCGAGGTCAGCAGGATCGGCCGCAGGCGCTCGGTACCGCTGTCCCTGATCGCCTCGGCTAAGGGCAGGCCCTCACGCAGGCGCAGCACCACGAAGTCGATCATCAGGATGCCGTTGTTCACCACAATGCCCGCCAGGCTGGTCAGGCCGAGGCCGGCGATGAAGCCGAAGGGCCAGCCAGTCAGATAGAGTCCGAGGAAGGCCCCGATGAGACTCAGCGGAATGGTGAGGAAGATCACCAGCGCGATACGCACGCTCTTGAACTGCGCCACCAGGATCAGCATGATCAGCAGCAGCACCACGATCGTCGCCTGGCCCAGGCCGCTGAAGGCCTCGCCGCTTTCCTCGGCTTCACCCTTGAAGCGCAGGCTGTAGCCTGGAGGCAGCTCCAGGGCCTCCGCCAGCGGGCGGATCTGCTGCATCGCGCTGGAAGGCAGCACGCCAACATCCGTGCCGGCCAGCACCATGTACTGCCGCCGCGCATTCGAGCGCTGGATCTGCGAGATGCTCTGTGCGCTTTCTATCCGCACCAGCGAGCTCAGCGCTACCGGCCGGCCGGAAACCGGGCTGTGCAGGAACACGCGCTCCAGGCTCGCCGCGCTGCTCAGGAAGCGCGGCTCCAGGCGGGCGACGATCGGAATCTCGCGCCCCGGCGCGCGGAACATGCTGACCACTTCGCCGCTGAAGGAAGTCGCCGTGGCCCCGGCAATGTCTGCCGAAGTCAGGCCGGTCTGCCGCAGCGCGGCCTCGTCCACCTGCAGGCGGATCTGCTGGCTCGGGCGGCCGAAGTTGTCGTGGATGTCCACCACCCCTGGCACCTGGGCCAGCAGGGCCTTGAGCTCTTCGCCCAGGCGTGTCAGCTCCTGCAGCTTCTCGCCTTCGATCTCGATCTGGATCGGGTCGCCGATCGGAGGTCCCTGCTCCAGCAGCTTGGACCGCACCCGCGCGCCCGGCACCTCCGCCGGCAGCTCGCGCTGCAGCAGGCTGGCCAGCCGGGCCGCGTCGGCCACGCTTTCGGTATTCACCACGATGCGGGCGAAGGAGGGCAGGTTGCTTTCGCTGAGCAGGGCGTAATAGAAACGCGGCCCGCTGCCGCCGACCCAGGTGACAAAGTTGCGCACCCCCTCCTGCTGCGCGATATAACGCTCAGCATAGGCCGCCAGCTCCAGGCTTTCGCCGATGGCCGTGCCTGTGGGGGCTTCGATCTCCACCACGAACTGGTTGCGCTCAGCACCGGGGAAGAACTGCATGCCCACCCGCGGGAAGAGCAGCACGGAAGAGACGAAGAGCGCCAGCATGGCCAGCAGGCTCAGGGCCCGGAAGCGCTGGCTGAACGCCAGCAGTGGCAGGTAGGCCCGCTGCATCGCCGCAAGCAGGGGCAGCATCAGCGCCTCGCGCGGCGGCTTGCTGCGCGGCTTCAGCAGCAGCGCGCCCAGCAGTGGTGTGACCGTGATTGATACAAGGAAGCTCATGGCCAGCGCGCAGCAGACCACGATAGGGATGTCGCGCACGAACTGGCCGGCATCGCCGCGCAGACCCAGCAGCGGCATGAAGGCCACCATCGTCGTCAGGGTGCCGGTGAGGTCGGGGACAAGGATGTCGCGGGTGCCCTCGATTGCCGCGCGGATCGGCGGATAGCCCATTTCGAGGTAGCGGTAGACGTTGTCGTTCACCACCACCGCATCGTCAACCACCAGGCCCAGCGAGATGATCAGCGCGGCGATGGAAAGCTGGTGCAGGTCAGTGCCCAGCATGCTGAGCAGGGCGAAGGTGCCTACGAGAGTCAGCGGGATAGCCGCCACCACAGGGATAGCGGCGCGCCAGCCCATGAACAGCAGGACAAGCAGCGAGACCAGGATCACACCGTCGCGCAGGTTCTCGATGAAGATATGCACACGGCCCTCGACCTGCTCGGGCTGGTCCTGGACCCGCGTGATCTGCAGGTCTTCTGGCAGCTCGCGGCGCATCTCTTCCAACGCGCCGTCCACCTGGCGGCCCAGGTCGATCACGTTCTTGCCCTGGCGCATGACGATGGAAACCGCCACCGCCGGCTTGCCGTCCACCCGGCACAGCAGCTCCGGCGGGTCCAGGTAGCCATAGCGCACACGGCCCAGATCCCCCAGGCGCAGGGACTGGCCGCTCTCACTGGCCAGCAGCTGCATCCCGCGCATACTCTCCAGTGAAGTGAACTCCCCGCTGGCGGTGATGGCGTATGTGTCGCCGCCGGCGTCAATCGAGCCTCCCGGCAGCAGCGCGTTCTGCGCACGGACCAGGTCCAGCACCTGCCTGGGGTGCAGGCCAAATTGGGTCAGACGCGCCGGATCAAAGTCGAGATAGATGCGCTCGGGCTGCGCCGCGATGACACTCACGCGTCCGGCCGCCGGCAGCTCCGAGAAGCGCTCCTTCATCCTCTCCGCGGCTGCCTCCAGCTCGCGCGGGCTGTAGGCGCTGCCGCTGATGCAGAAGATATGGCTGGCGGTGTCGAAGAACTCGTCGTCCACCACCGGCAGGAAGCAGCCCTGCGGCAGGGTCGCGGCGAGGCGCTGGATCTTGGCCCGCAGGCGGTCCCAGATCTGCGGCACATCGTCCTTGGGCGTGTCCTTGTCCAGCTCCACCCAGATCTGGCTGATCCCGCTGCGCGAAAAGCTGGTCATCTCCTGCACTTCGGGCAGCTCCTCGCAGAGCTGCTCCAGGGGGTCGGTGACGTACTGCTCCACATCCTCGCTGAGTGCGCCGGGCCAGATGGTGGTGAGCTGCGCGCCCAGGATCGTGATATCCGGGTCCTCGCGCCTGCTCATGGTGAAGTAGTAGAACAGGCCCCAGGCCAGCACCAGCAGCACCGCGATCAGGGTCAGGGAGGGATAGCGGACGGACTGGCTGGTCAGGTCAGAGCGCTTACTCATCTTCCGACAGCCTGCTCAGCTCGTCGATGCCAAGCGCCGCTACCGCCTGCACTGCCTCGCCCTCGCTGACATATTCCTGCCCGTTCAGCAGCACTTCATCCTGCAGGCTCAGGCCGCTGACCCGCAGCAGCTCGCCATCCTCAGCCAGCACCTTGACCGCCTGACGGGCGGCGCGGCCCTCGCGGATAACAAAGACGGCGCCTTCAATCACGCAGCGCCGGGGGATCAGCAGACCCTCGCTCGCGCTGCCCTGCTCCAGGGTCAGCACTGCCACCATGCCGGGTTTGATCGCTTCTGTACTTCCAGACTGCCCTCCCGCCGGCAGCAGCTCCAGCACCAGCGGGAAGCCCCGGGTCAGGCTGTCGGCCTGCGGGCTGATCTGCAGCACCCTGGCGCGGGCACTCTGGCTAGGCAGCGCCGGGAACTCCACCTGCGCCGTCTGGCCAATGCTGACCGCGCCAAGCTGGCCCTCGGGCACTGTGCTGTGGATCTCCAGCCCGCCGCCCGCCGCCAGCTGCAGCACCGGTGTTCCGGCGGCCAGCACCACCCCGGGCTCGGCCAGGCGGGCACTGACAGCACCTGCCGCCGGCGCCTTGAGCTGCGTATAGCCAAGCAGCGTCTGCGCAGCGGCCAGTGCGCCCTCCGCGCTGGTTACGGCGGCCCGCGCCAGTTCGATCTGCTCCGGCCGCGCCCCCTGCTGGGCGATGCTCAGCGCCTGCCGCGCTGCCTCCACCGCCTGGCGGGCCTGCGCCAGACCGCTCTCAGCCTGGTCCAGCTGCGCCCTGGCAATCACACCCTCGGCAAAAAGCTGCAGCGCGCGCTGATGGTCTGACTGCGCCTGCTTTTCCACGGCCAGAGCAGCGTCAAGCTGGGCCTGCGCGCCGGCGATCTCCTGCGGCCGCGAGCCGGCCTCAAGCAGTGCCAGGTTCGCTTTGGCCTGTGCCAGTGCGCCCTGGGCCTGGGTCAACTGCGCCGACTGCATTGCACTGTCCAGCTCAGCCAGCAGCTGCCCGGCCTGCACGCTGTCACCAAGATCCACATGCACCCGCAGCAGACGCCCGGAGGCCATGAAGGCCAGGGGGCTGCTTTGCAGGGCGGCCACGCTGCCCGTCAGCGGCCCGGACAGATTCGCGTTGCCGCCGGGGCGCGGATGCACGGTGCGCACAGCGCGCGGCCGGGGGCTTTCGGCATTGGCCTGCTTTTGATAACGCGGGCCGTTGCAGGCTGCCAGCAGCAGCACTGCGGCCAGGCAGACAAGCAGCGTGCCGCTGCGCCTGACAGCGCATTGGCCCGCAACAATTTGAATGCAGTGCATGTAACTTCCCGGGCCGCCAGTAAAGGCAGGCCCCACGGCGCCGTATTTTAGTCCCGGCGCGGCCTACTTCAAGGGCCCGCGCGCGCTGCGCTGCAGCAGCCTGCAGGCATGAAGCTAGAATCATGCCTTAAGCTGCTGGGAAGGGAGCCAATGTGAGATCTGCCATCCTGCTGATTGTCGTGCTTGTGCATTTGTGTCTGCTGGCCGCCTGCGGCAAGGGCGCCGATCCTGCCCTGGACGAGCACGCTGCCACCAATGATCCGCAGTTCCCTTCCCGGCTTCCCGGTCTTGAAGAGCGAGCGACAGTTCCGACTGGCAGCATTCCTGCAGCTCGCCATGCAGCCCTGGCCCCGCTTCTGCGCAGCCACAGCGGCAGCGACTTCTACTTAGCGTCCAGCACAGTGACGGCTGATATCCCCCTGCAGCGCGCGCTCTTCAGCCCCGCCGCTGCAGGCTTCGCCTGGGCCATCTATGAGTTCAACTCTGCGCTGGAGGCCGACTCCGCCTTCAGCATCGAGCTTGGCTTCGCGCCCGGGCAGGCGCCCCAGAGCGTCAGCCTGGCCTTCGCCGATTACAGCGCCCGGGCCTGGCAGTGGCAAAGCGCGCAACCCGTCGCCAACAGCGCCGGCTTCCCTGCCCCGCAGACCAGCCTGCTCAGCCCCGCCGGCAGCCTCTTCGTGGCCGTGGCCATCGCAGCTCCGGACAGCGGGGCCCTGCAAAGCGTCAGCCTGCACTCACTCAGCTCCCTGCCCCCACCGCTGGGCCTCCAGGCCAGCGACGGCACCTGGGCTGCCGAGATCCGCCTGGGCTGGCAGGACCCGGCGCTGAGCTACAGCGCCGACTTCCCTGAGGGCCTGAGCTATGACTACGTCTCGGTGCAGCGTGCTGACAGCGCTGCGGGACCCTGGGCCGAGATCGCGCAGATCCCGGCCGGCAGCTTTGCCTGCTGCGACGACGGCGCTGGCGCGGGCCTCGCGCCCGGCGCGGCTTATCACTACCGTCTGCAGCTTGCGCGCGGCGGGCTGCTTTCACTGCCCGGCGCCAGTGACCCCGGCGCTGCGGCGGACGCCCCGGCGCCCGGCGCCTGGCAGCATTCCATCGGCCGCCCGGGCTATGACACCTGCTTTGCGGCATGTATGGACCTTAGCGGCGCGCTCTATCTCTGCGGCACCATCGACGACTCCAGCGGGATCCGCACCGTCGTCACCAGCTATGCGGCAGATGGCGCGCAGCGCTGGATACGGACCTACAGCAGCGGCGAGCAGGACTATGGCCGCGACATCGAGCTGGCCTCCGACGGCACGCTCTTTGTCCTGCTGCAGTCGCGGGTCAGCGCCCCGCCCCGCGAGGTGGATTTCACGGTTCTGCAGCTGGCCCAGGACGGCCAGCTGATGGAGGAGTTCAGCTGGGGCAGCTCGCTCAGCGACTACCCCTTTGACCTGGAGATCGACGCCGCCGGCGACCTGCTGCTGGCCGGCGAGAGCAATGCCGCCGGCCCCGGCCAGCAGTCCGCGGTGGTCAAGCTCAGCCCCGCCGGCGAGCTGCGCTGGCAGCAGCACTTCGGCGGCCCCGGAGCCGAGAGCGCCCGGGCCCTGGCCATCGACTGCGAGGGCCGGATCTTCGTGGCCGGCTTCACTGAGAATGTCCCTCCCGGCGACGAGGATGTGCTGCTCTATGAGCTCAGCGCAGACGGCAGCTTCAGCGCCGGCTATCGCTATGGCGCCGCGCTGAATGAGGAAGCCGGCGCGCTGGCGCTGAGCCCGGACGGCACTGCGCTGTGGATCGCCGCCAGCTCCAACTCGGCCGGCGCGGGCCAGAACGATGCGGTGCTGCTGGCGGTCAACCCGGCCAGCGGCGTGCTGGACTGGCAGCTCTTCTATGGCGGCAGCTCCCCGGAGTACCTCTACTCCATCTCTCTCGCCCCGGATGGCACGCTCTGGGCCGCCGGCTCAACCGCTTCCTTCGGCCATGGCGGCGACGACCTCCTGCTGCTGAGCCTCAGCCCCGCCGGAGCCCTGCTGAGCCAGGAAGCCTGGGGCGCGTCAAACGACCAGTCCGGCCGGGTGGCCTGCGACTTCGGCGGCGGCCTGTACCTTTATGGCAACACCCGCAAGGCCGCCGGGGACTGGCAGGTCATCAGCGGCAGCACTACCGTCAGCGGCCTGAGCCAGTCGGACTTCAGCGCCAGCTCCGGCCCCATCCCCGGCTCTGTGCGCGAGCCCGGCGGAAGCTGGGCAGCGCTCAGCTTCGCCACCGCCGACAGCGGCGCGGGCGACTCCGACCTGCTGGCCATGCGGCGTCAGGGCGCCGGCGCTGAATAAATCCACAGCCGCCGCGTGGTGTCATCCATGTACAGCTTGCCGTCAGGTCCGATGGCCGCTGAGCCTTCAAAGAAGTTGCCAAGCAGGCTGATGTCCCAGAGCGGCGCCAGGTCCGGCCCATAACAGAACAGGTCGTTCTGGCAGAAAAGGTAGAGCTTCCCGTCGGCCCCCATCACGCTGTCCCTGGCGCGGTGGCTGGCTGGCGCCGCCACTTCATCCACAAAGCTGAAGTCCGCGGCGTAAAGCCGCAGGGTATAGCCGTCGTCCAGCAGCAGCTTGCCATCCGGGCAGAGCGTCGCCAGGCCGTAGGACGGCGCCATCGCTGCATCGACAAAGCTGTGGACCTCGTTGCCCGCGTTGTCAAAGGCCTTCGCCCCGCTCTCGGTGTTGATTATCAGGCGGTCGCCGTTCACGCTGTCCTCAAGGATGACTGGCAGGTTGGAGGGGTGCGCCATGGTCGAGTCGGCCATCGAGTCGCGGATCGTCCCCAGCTCTGTGTCAATCCAGTAGAACTTGTTGTTGCCGTCGTTGCCCACATAAAGCGTCCCGTTCAGCGCCGCGCCTTCGGTGTTGATGTGGTTCTGCTCAAGGTAGAGGTCCCAGTTCTCCGTGCCGTCAGGGTTGACTGAATAGACATTGCCGCTCTGGTAGAAGGCCACATACAGGATCCCCTGCTCGTCCATCGCCAGCAGGCGCAGGCCGTCTTCACCGCTGTGGCTGTAGCTGCCAAGGTCATCGCCCTGCTCGTTGAAGATGTGGATGCTGGAGGACTCGGCCGCGTAGATGTTGCCCTCCGGGCCGATCAGCAGCGGCGCCGGGTTGCTCCAGTCCTCCACCGCGCGGTCCCACTTGGGCGAGCCGTCGGGGTTATAAGCATAGATACGGCTGAAGGAGTTGCGCACATAGTAGGAGCCGTCCTTGCCGAAGACCGGCCCGCTGGGCACATGGCTGAGGTCATAGTCGATATTGCTCACAACGGGCTCGGCCTGCGGCCCGTTCCACGCAGACAGGTTGCTGCGCCCCGGGCTGCCGCGGTACATGCACCAGTCGGAGAGGCTGGCCTCGCCCAGAGAGCCGCTGTCCGGCCCGGCCAGCTCACTGGCGCCGTAGTCGTTCAGCGCCCGTACGTAATAGCTGTGCTCCAGCAGGTCGCCCGGGTTGTCCTCATAACTGAAGCCGTCAACCGTGGCCAGTGGCACAGAGGTGTCATCGCGGAAGACCTCAAAGGACAGGGCGTCGTACTGCGTGTCCCAGCTCAGCGTCACCTTGCCGGCGTAAAGCCCGTCGCTGGCGCTCAGGCCCGTGGGCGTCCCCGGCGCGACCGGGTCATCCGGCCCAAAGACCAGCAGGCGGCCGCTGCGGGTCGGGAAGACCAGCTCGCCGCTGTTGCCCACGCTGGGTGGGGCACGCAGCTCATCCGTGCCGCTGTAAAGCCACAGCAGATCCAGCTGCGGGCTGAGCCCATAGACCTTGCCATCCAGGCAGCCAAAGAAGATGTTGCCCGCGCTGTCCAGCAGGGGCGGCGTGGTGACCGGGCTGTCGGCCTGGAAAGAGTCCAGCTCTTCCAGCCCGGCGCTGTAGCGCAGGAGCATGCCGTCCCCGCGCCCGGCCAGAACATCGCCATTCGAGGCGATGGCCACGGAGCGGGCATAGGCAAAGGCGGCGGTCACCGAGGCCCGGGGGCTGCCGTCGCTGTTCACCGCATAGATGGCCTTGGCATCCGTAACGTAATACAGGCTGCCGTCGGGCCCGCGGGCCACGCAGCCCAGCGCCTCGCCCTCGCCACTGTGTGTCCACAGGTAGCCGCCTGCGCTGTCAAGGGCCAGCAGGTCGCCGCCGGCATCCGCGGCATAGATATTGCCGCTGCTGTCCAGCGCCGGGGTGCTGTGGAAGCCGAAGCTGTGCTGGTAGCTCCAGTTCAGCGAGGCGAAGGCGCCGACGCTGTAGATGTTTGAATCCAGGCCGGCAATGATGACTGAGCCGTCAGCGCTCAGCAGCGGCGCGTTATCCAGGCCGTTGCCGGTATCGAATTCCCAGAGGATCTGCCCGGCCGGGCTGATGCAGTTGAGCTGGCCGTCGATGTCGTTAAGGTAGATCTTTCCATCCGGCGCGATGGCCGGCGCGGCCTGCACATAGCCTGTCAGCGGCGTGCTGAACAGCAGCCCGCCCTGCGGGTCCATCGCATAAAGCACGCCGTCGTCATCGGCCGAGCGCGAGCCCACATAGCAGTTGCCCGCCGAGTCGAAGACCGCCTCGCCATGGTCAAAGCCGCTGTCGAGCTGATAGATGCCGTCCACATTGCGCTGAGTGACGCAGGCCAGGCCGCTGCGCCGGGCATGCGAGTTGCCGCGGCCGGCGAGGGCCCAGTCGCCGCGCAGGTCCAGGCTGAGGTTGTCAAAGAGCAGGTTCAGGCCAAGCAGGCGGAAGCGCTTGCCGCCGGCGCTGACCACGGCCACCCGCATCTGTCCGCCCGGCGAGGCATAGCGTCCGGGCGCGGCATCCAGGGCAAAGGTGCCGCTGTCGCTGAGCTGCGGCTCCAGCCATTCCCAGCGCCCCGTGCTGTAGTCAGCGATGGCCAGCCAGACGGGGGTCTGCTCATCCTGGCGATCTGAGACAAAGAAGTCGAGGCGCGAGACCTGGTCTGCCGCGCTGCAGGGGAAGCTGTAGACGGCATAGGCGATGCCGATCCCCGGCGCGTTCAGGCGCAGGCTCTGGTTCGGCTGCAGCAGGCCGTGCAGCATCTGGCTGTAGTCCGCGCCGCTGCGGCTGAGCAGCAGCTCCGAGGCGGCCCGCGGCGCCAGGCCTGGTTCATCCTGGGGCAGGCCGGGCAGGCCCCCGGGCCCGCGCTGCGCCGGCCATAGTCCGCCGGATTGCCCGCTGCAGGCGCTGACAATCAGAAGCAGGATCAGCGCCAGCGGCGCCAGCCGCCGGCCGGGAAAGGAAACACGAATGTCAGTACAACTGCGCCGCAGCATAGGCACCTCCGCCTGGCAGGATTATAGGTGGCCGGCCCGCGCGGCTCAGACGCAGTCCGGCAGCGCCACTGCGTCCTGCAGATCCTCTGCCTCGCTGCGGCGGCCGCGCTTCTCCGGCACCAGCGCCGCCAGCGCGCAGATCTCCTCGAAATCGGCCGCCTCCATCAGATGCTTGCGCAGCTCAGCGGCGCCCTCAAACCCGTTAACGTAGGCCTTGTAGTGCTTCTTCATAAACTCAAGCTGCTTGTACTCAGACAGCAGCTCGATGAAGAGCGCGGTGTGCTCCAGCATCACTTCAACCACGCGGCGCAGCGGCAGCTCTTCGCGCTCCACTTCGCGGTTGAAGAACCAGGGGTTGCCAAAAATGCCGCGGCCGATCATCACGCCGTCGCAGCCGGTCTCGTCCACCCGGGCCTTAGCCTCGGCCAGGCTCTGCACGTCGCCATTGCCCAGGATCAGGGGCCGGGCCGCGGGGTCGGGGATCAGTTCGCGGCTCAGGGCCACCAGCTGCGACACCACCTGCCAGCGCGCCGGCACGCGGCTCATTTCGTTGCGCGTGCGGGCATGCACGGTCAGGGCGGAGATGCCCGTTTCCAGCAGGCCGGCCAGCCAGGTTTCGGTTTCATTAGTGCGGTAGCCGATGCGCGTCTTGACCGAGACCGGCAGGCCCTCGGCGCCGTCAATGCAGGCCAGGATCACTTCGCGGGCCAGCTCGGGTTTCTTGATCAGCGCGGCGCCCGAGCCGTGGCGCTCGACCTCCTTGGCCGGGCAGCCCATGTTGATGTCAATGCCGTCGAAGCCCATTTCCTTCAACTGGCGGGCGATGAGGCGGAAGTTCTCCGGCCGGCGGCCATGGATCTGGGCCACCACCGGGCGCTCGGCCTCGGTGAACCAGAGGTCGGGCTCCAGGCGGAAGCGCCCGGGGGAGAGCAGGCCGTCCACCGAGACAAATTCGGTCCAGGTCACATCCGGCTTGCCGTACTTGGCGATGATGCGCCGGAAGGCGGCGTCGGTGACGCCGGACATGGGGGCCAGGACAAAGCAGGGCCGCGGCAGACTTGACCAGAAACCGGTGGGCATAAGCATCCTGCCGGGCGTCCCCGGCGGGCGCAGATAGTAACAAAGCCGGCCCGCGGATGCAAAGCGCCAGTCGCAGTACGCAGCGCCAGCCGCCGCTTTGGGTGCGCGGCCAGTGCGGCCATTGAAGGGGCCAGCCGGCCGCGGGCTATTTAACCTGCGGGGGCCTTTTGCAAGGTCAAACAGCTCTTGCAGCCGGCCGCGGGCGTCGAATTTAACTTTGGAGGCGCTTTTTGCACCGAGAATGGCCGTTTCAAAAATGCGCGCTGTGCAATTGATGTTTTTGCGGATGTCTGGGCGGAGCGTCGTTTTGCCGCTGTGAAACTGCGACAAAGTGAGTTTCACGGATACTGAAGTGAGAAAGACAGACCGCAATGAAGACTGGATGAGACCGTGGCCGGGTTTTGAGCAGAGCATCCCGCCGAGTCATACCATCGCATGATCGCATTTATTTTACAAGTGGCAATAATTGTCACCGCAATTCTCGTGCAGCGCAGCATCTGCCTCAGGGCGAGGCGGCTGCACTCGGCCCGGCTGCAATTTTCGTGGTCTGCATCCAGCCCTCCGGCAGCGGGCCGTTGGACCAGTCATAGTAAGCCTCCAGGCCGGGCCGGCAGGCAGCCTCGAGGCCCGGCAGCAGGGCTTCCAGGCTTTGGCCGCTGTGCTCAAGCGCGGCCTGCAGGGCCGGGCTGCGCAGCAGGGCGGTCAGGCGGTCGCCGCTGCGCAGGGCGCTGAAGCGGCCGGCGGACTGCAGGCCTGCGCTGCCATACTCCGCGCCGCCTGTGCCGCCCCATGACTCCTCCGCCGATGGATCCTGCGCAGGCGCACCCCAGGCCGGGTCCCATTGCTCTCGGTTGTCGACCCCGCGCCGCAGTTTAAAGGGCTTATCGAGGGACTGGCCCAGGGCGATGCGGCAGAGCAGCTCCTGCTCCTGCCAGTCGCGGTCAGCGCTTTCGTCCCAGAACATCTCCGGGCCGATGCGGGCCAGCTCAGCCTGGGCCTCGTTCCAGCGGCCTTCACGAATGAGGCCCATGGCCAGCCACATGCCGCAGGCGAAACGCCGGCGCTGCCAGTCATCACGGACCTGCCAGTCCGCCTCCGGCCCGGGCCAGGCGCCGTCCAGGCTGCTCTTCAGCGCGTCAAGGGCGGCCAGTGCAGCCGCTCCGCCGCCCAGCAGGTAAAGCCGCCAGAGGCTGTCCGGGTCGCTGCTCCCGCCGGATTCGAGCGCCGCCTGCAGCTCCGCGGCAGCGTGCTTCAGGGCCGCGGCCTGGAACTGCAGGTTCTCGGCGCTCCACTGGTCGGCGGCGTTCAGGGCCTGCTCTTCCAGGGCGGCGATGTCGCGGTCCAGGCTGGCAAGGTAATAGTCCGGCTGGCCCTTGTTCAGCCAGACATTGCGCTCCAGCCAGGCCCAGTCGCCCCGGGGGTCACGCTCGCGGAAGCTGGTGCAAAGCGGCAGCAGCTCCTCCCAGCGGCCCTGGTCGGCCAGCCAGTGGGCATAGGCCCAGGCATAGTCGCTGTCGCGGCTGCGGCGCTCATGTCCCGCCCGCAGCAGCTCGCCGGCTTCGCTGTCGCGGTCGCAGAGGGTCAGGGCGGCGCCAAGGCGGCCCAGCACATGCCGCGCGTCCGGCACCTTCCCCCCGCTGGCATAGCCCGGCAGCTCCCAGCGCGGCAGGGCCTGCGCGGCCCGCTGCAGGTAAGGCAGGGCGGCATCCGCCCGGCCCAGGGCCAGCGCCAGCCTGCCGGCGGCGTACTCCAGGTCCAGGTCCGGGGGCAAGTGGCCCTCGCTGTAGCGCCAAAGCAGCCAGGCGCGCAGGTCGGCATTGCGCGCCAGGGGATAGAGGTAGACATGGTCATAGAGGCGCTGGGATTCGGCCAGCAGCAGGCCGCGCTCCAGGCCGGGGTCGCGGAAGCCCTGGCGCAAAAGCCAGATCGCCGGGCCCTGGACAGCATCGCTGCTGCCGCTGCTCCAGTCGCCCCAGAGGTAGGCATCCAGCAGGCTGTCCTTCTGGCGGGCCTGCTCCAGCCGCGCGCCAAGCTGCCGGGCCAGCAGGCGGCAGTCCAGCTGGCGCTTGAGCGGGGCGCAGAGGATCAGCAGGGCGCAGAGCGCCAGCCACAGCCAGATCCAGTTACGCCGCCACCACATGGCCACCGCGCAATGATAACCCCGCCCGGGGGGACAGGCGCTGCCAGCTGCGCCGGCAGGCTAATCCTCGTCGCGGGGGCCGCCCTTATCCTGCTTCTCCAGCTCGGCGATGATGCGGCGGCTGGCCTCGGCCTTGGCCCAGACCTGCGACTGCACCCGGGTGCGCGGCCGGCCCAGGGGCTCGGTGGGCTGCTTGGTATCCGTGAACTCGCCGTAGACCTCCAGCACGTGGTAGTGCTCCTTGAAGCCGTGTTCGGCGCAGATCCGGCGCAGCATTGAATGCAGCTCCTCGTCACCCGTGAAGTTCGCCACGCGGCCGGAGCCGGTGTCGATCAGGTGGTGGTGGTGGCCCTGCATATCGGCCAGCTCATAGCGGAAGGAGTTCTCGTTGAGGCGGGTCTTGGTCAGCACACCGGCCTCGACCAGCAGCTCGAGGGTGCGGTAGATGGTGGCGCGGGAGACCACGCCGGGCTGCTCGTTATTCAGCGCTTCCAGCAGCTCCTCGGCCTGAAAGTGCCAGCCGGGGCGGCTGGTGAGCATCTCGATCAGGGCCTTGCGCGGCTTGGTCAGCTTCAGGCCGCGCTCCATCAGGGCTTTGTAGCTGCGCTCTCTGACTCGTTCCAGAACAGGTGTAGCGCTCATGGCGCAGCAGTATACCCCAGTTGTCTCAAAATTGTCTCAATTGGCCAAGAGAAGTCGGAGGTCGGAAGTCGGAAGTCGGAAGCTCCAAGATCCAACACAACGGAATGGCTTTCCATTGTCAGAGGCATGGCAAGGCAACAAACCGATTCAGACATCCGACCTTCGACATCCGACTGCATCAGCGCAAAAACATGCGCTCGAGTTCTCCTGGACCGAGGCGGATCACCGTCGGGCGGCCGTGCGGGCAGGTCAGGGATGACCAGCGGCTGAGGATCAGGCGCAGCAGACTGGCGCGCTCGTCTGGCGGCAGGGGCTGGCCGGCCTTGATCGCCGCCTTGCAGGCCAGGCTGGCCGCGAGATACTTCATGCGGTCGGCGAAGGCGGCTGATGTTTGCAGGGGCCGCGCTTGTCTCGGCCCGCTTTGGGCTGTCTCGCCGTGGGCCGACGCTAGCTCGGCCCCTGCCAGTTCCAAAGCTTCGCCGCTCATTCGCAGGGGGTCGGCCAGCTCAGAGAGCACGGCCTGCAGCAGGGGGGCGGCGATGCGCCCGGCCAGCAGGGCCGGGACCTCGTCAACCACAAGCTGGGAGCCCACCCCAAGCTGGGCCGCGAAGCCCAGGCTGGCCATGGCCGGCAGGGCCTCACTGGCCGCCTCGGCCTCGGCCGGGCTGAGCGGGATCAGCATCGGGAAGAGCAGGCGCTGGCGCTGGGGCGGCTCGCTGCGGCCCTCCGGGTACAGGCGCTCCCAGAAGCTTTCAAAGAGCACGCGCTCATGGGCCGCATGCTGGTCGATCAGGTAGATCTCATCGCCGGTGGCCAGCAGCAGATAGCTGTCGGCGATCTGCTGCACCGGGCCGGCGATGTGCTGCGGGACCGGGGCGAAGGCCGATGATGAGTCGAGTGTCGATGAAGAGTCGAAGGTCGAAGGTCGGAGGTTGGAGACTGGGGAGTCGAAGGTCGAATGTCGAATGTCTGAGCCGGAGCTGGCTCCTCCAGCCTGGGGAGGCAGCTGCTCGCCGGGAGTCCATTGCCGGGTAAGACCTCCGACTTCCGACATCCGACGCTCGGCCGGAGTGCTGGCGAAGGCTGAGCCGGGGTCAAAGACCGGAATAGCCCGATGCCCCGGGGGGGCCTCCTCTTCCAGCAGGGGCGGCGAGAGCAGGTACCCCTGCTGCCCGGCGCCACTGATGGGGGCAATATCCCCGGCAGGGGGGGGAGAGCCGGCCCGGGGGTCCACCGGGCTGATGATGACACTCATGCCGCGGGTCAGCTCGCGCTGCCGGGCCGCGGCCGCCGCCCCCAGGGCGCGGCGGATCCCGCTGGTCAGCAGGCTGTAGACCGCCTGGGGCTGGGCGAAGTTGATCTCGGTCTTGGCCGGGTGGACATTGACGTCAATCTCCTCCGGCGGGAGCTCCAGCAGAAAGACCCCGGCCGGGAACTTGCCGGGGCTGAGGAACTCGCGCATGGCGTCATCCACCGCGCGGTAAAGCAGCTTGTTGACCACCGGGCGGCGGTTGACGAAGAACCACTGCCGGGTGCGGTTATGCCAGTGCCGGTGCGGCGCGCTGACATAGCCGCCCAGGGACATGGGCGGGAACTCAAAGCCCAGCGGGGCCATGCCCTCGCTGAGCTCGCTGCCCAGCAGGTCGCGCAGCACCGCCGCCAGATCTCCGTCGCCGTCGGAGGCCAGCAGGGTCCGCGGCCCGCCCTTGGCGTCAGTGCTGATCAGCTTCCAGCGCACTTCGGGATAAGCCAGGGCATAGGCGGTCAGCAGGCCGGCCACCTGGCTGGACTCGCTTTGCGCCGAGCGCAGGAACTTCAGCCTCGCCGGGACGTTGAAGAAGAGGTCGCTGACCTCAACTTCAGTGCCGCGGCGGAGCTGCGAACTTGCCAGCCCATGAGACTGTCCACCATGAACTTCAATCGAGGCCCCGAGAACGGTCCTGAGTCCGGAGTCCTGCGTCCTGCTGGCCGAAGCGGCCGTCCTGTGTCCTGAGTCCTGAGTCCCGTGAGCCGAGTTCGGTCCGTCGAGTCTGACCGCTTCTCCGCTGGCTCCCTGAGTTGGCGGGGGTAGATCCTCGTCTGGACTCAGGACCCAGGACTCAGGACTGTTTGCGGGCGGAGCATGCTCCGCCACTGCGGTCTCAAAACTGGATATCCTTAGCCTGCTGACCGCCCCGATGCTGGCCAGGGCCTCGCCGCGGAAGCCCAGGCTGCCCAGGTGGTAAAGGTCCTCAAGGCTGCGAATCTTGGAAGTGTGGTGCGGCAGGATCGCCAGCTCAAGCTGGCCCGCCGCGATGCCGTGGCCGTTGTCGATGACCCGGATCAGGCGCTTGCCGCCCTCGGCCAGCTCGACGCTGATCTCGCTGGCACCGGCGTCCAGCGCGTTCTCCACCAGCTCCTTAACCACGCTCAGCGGCCGCTCGACGACTTCACCGGCGCAGATCTTCTGCACTTCAGCGGCGGGCAGGGCGGCGATTGCTGCTGGATAGAGGGGCACGCGGGGATGATACCCTGCGCAAGCGCTGGCAAGTCTGCCCCGGGAGCCGGCAAGAAACGGTTAAACACTTGAATGAAATCTAAGCTGTTGGCAGGCTGCCCCTGAGAACTTGTCCGGGTAAAATATATAGGTGCGCCCGAACGGCTGCGGGTGGCTTTCGGGTTCGGGGGTTGCCCACTGCGGCGGGATGTTCAAGACGGAGACGAGCACAACTATGCGCCTTTTGATCCTCTTTGCGGCCCTGATGCTGCTGGCTTTGCTGGCAGCCTGCGGCGGCGGCGGCAAGGCCGCCCCGGCGGGCTCCTCCGGGCAGAACGCGGGCCAGAGCGACAGCTCCGGCCGCGGCGTATCCCTGGCCCTGAGCACTGCCACCGAGGGAGATGGCATGCTGCGCCTGAGCATCAGCGCCAGCGGCGCCACCAGCCTGCACCAGATGAGCCTGCGCCTGGCCTATGACCCCCGCGCGGTGCGCCCGGTGGATGTCGAGCGCGGAGCGCTGATTGACGAGCGCGCCGTCTTCTTCTCGGCGCCGGACAAGCCGGCGGCGCGGGAAGCGGCCTATGTGCCCGTGGCCTTCACCTATCACCCGGGCGAAGTGATCCCGGGCAGCAGCGGCGAGCTGCTGAGCATGCGCTTTGAGGTCCTCGACAGCGGGCGCGACCCCGGCCTGCAGCTGATCCGCGATGAGAAGTTCCTGCTGGCCCGCGACCGCAGCGGCGAGGACCTGCAGGTCCTGACGGGGGCCGGCGATGAATAGCCCCCTGCGCCTCAGCCTGGCCCTGCAGCTGCTTGTTGCGGCAGCGCTGCTTGCCTTCGCCATTCCGGCCGCCGCACACCAGCTGCCCAACGAGGAAGAGATCCAGCGCCTCAAGAACGCCGGACAGTGGGAGCCGGTGTACCAGAACCTGCTGAGCATGGAAGATCTCACGCACCAGCACCTGCATGAAGGCGAGGTGCTGGACCTGATCCTTGATCATTACGGACTGCCGACCCAGATCAGCACGCCCACCCAGCCCAGCGGCGACCTGCGGGTCAACTTTGACGGCAATGATGTGATCGACGAGCGCGACATCCTGGGCCTGGGCTTTGGCGATCTGGAGCGCGATGCCGCGCTGAATGAAGCCGGGCTGAACAGCCGCGGCGCCAGCACGACCCTGCCAATCGGCACCGTCGCGCAGAACAACGCGCCCAAGTGCCTGATCCTGCTGATCAAGTTCACCGACCAGGCACCCACCGACAAGAAGAACCAGGGGGCGGCCAATGACGTCAACCATGACAGCGCCTGGGCCGAGGACCGCTGGTTCGACCTGACTACCCCGGGTGCGCTGGAAGACGCATCGGTGGCGCACTTCTACAAGCAGAACAGCTATGGCAAGCTGGAGCTGACCGGCGACTGCTTTGACCAGAGCTTCGGCGCCGGGGGCAATACCGTTGCCGACAGCGAAGGCTGGATCACCAGCGCCTATACGCGGGCGCAGGTCGTCTCGGGCAACAAGAGCTTCTATGAGGTGACCTCCAACGCGATCAGCCAGATTGACCCCCATGTCAACTTCAGCAACTACGACTCCAACGGCGATGGTTATCTGGACGGCCTGATCACGATCTATGCCGGCGCCGACGGCGGCGGCGCGAACCAGCTCTGGTACTTCCGCTGGGTCTACTCGCCGCAGCTGGTGACCGCCGACAACGTGCGCATTTCAAGCGGCCAGTGGGTTTCCGAGCAGGGCTATTTCTATCTCTTCTGCCACGAGATGGGGCACGAGCTGGGCCTGCCGGACCTTTACGACACCAACGGCAGCTCCGGCGGTTCGCAGGCCGGCACCGGCTTTTGGTGCATCATGAGCGGCTGGAGCACTAGCCAGGGCGTCAAGCCGCCCTTCCACGACGCCTGGAGCCGCATGCATATGCGCTGGGTCGACCCGGTGGAGGTCGCCTCACTGGGCTCGGCCACCAGTCTGACGGTCAACCGCGCCACCAGCGCCAGCCCGGACAACACCGTCTACCGCATCTGGCGCAATGGCGCGATCGGCAAGGAGTTCTTCCTTGTCGAGTACCGCGACAGCACGCATGGCTATGACGACAGCCTGCCTACCAGCGGCCTTCTGATCTGGCATGTGGACGAGAACCGCTCAAGCGGCCGCAACACGGACAATGCCTTCAGCCCCCAGCGCGTCTGGCTGGAAGTGGCGGACAACGGCAACGACCCCTTCTCCAGCCAGTCCCCCTGGCGCAGCGGCTATAACGGCCCGGACGGCAAGGACTTCTTCGACGACACCAGCTCACCGAACTCCAGGGACAATGCCGGCGCGACGACGGGCGTGGTCATCGACCCGACATCGGCCAACAGCGGCCCCAGCATGACCATGGACGTGACCAACACGACCGGCACGCCGCCCACAGTGAGCTGGGAAAGCCCGAACGCCGGCGCGACTGTCAGCGGCAACGTTCTGGTGGACGCGGCCTCCAGCGCCACCGGCAAGGTGGAGTATTACATCAACGACTGCCTGAAGCATGTCGACACCGCGCCGACCTTCGACGGCTTCACCTGGGACACGCTGACAGCCCTCAACGGCACGGCGCGCCTGCGGGCCATCGCGGTCAACAGCGGCCAGACCGTGACCGTGATCGACCGCACTGTGACGGTGAATAACGCCGCCGGCACTGGCAAGAGCGTCATCTACAGCGACAACTTCAACTCCTACACCAGCGACAGCGACAACACCCTGCTGGGCGCCTGGAACCTGCGTGAAGACGCGATGGGCCTGGATATCCAGTGCCTCAATGCCAGCAGCATCAAGACCGGCCTGACGGGCAAGGTGCTGGCCTTCGCCCAGACCAGCTTCGCCGCGCCGCCCAACGACCCGGGCCAGGTCGACCCGAATGTCGGCATCTACCAGGGCAACGACCGCGAGTACCTGATGAGCCCGCGCATCAACCTCTCGGGCTACAACAACCTGCAGCTCAAGTACAAGGTGGCGATGCGCAGCTACTGGACCGGCGAGGCCATCCTGGTGACGCAGATCAGCAGCGACAACGGCGCGACATGGAACAAGCTGGAGAGCCTCTCCTGGTACCCCAACAGCCCGCCGCCGGCCTACAACGCCGGCATCTGGGACGGCGACCCGACCTTCAGCAACTTCGCCCAGCGCACGGTCAGCCTGCAAAGCTACCTGAACCAGGATGTCTACATCCGCTTCTTCTTCGTCGGCGGCCTGACGCCCAGCGTGGGCATGGCCTTTGACGACTTCGAAGTCACGGGCGACCCCTTCAGCATCACTTCAGCTTCGCCGAGCCGGCGTCAGATCGGCCAGAGCGTGACCATCACCGGCAACGGCTTCGGGGCGAGCCAGGGCGACGGCAAGGTGCGTTTCAACAACGGGGCCGGCGGCTTTGTGGAGCAGGCCACGGTGACCAGCTGGAACAACACGCAGATCGTCTGCAATGTCCCGGCCGGCGCGGTGTCCAACGACCCCAACGGCATCTGGGTCTACAAGAGCACGCAGGAGACCAACAAGCTGCCCTTCAAGATCATCCTTGGCGCGCCCAGCCTGGGCGGCCTGGGCCAGCTTTAGGCGCGTCGGCAGACGGCAGCAGGAAGCGAGGGATTGACCGCGGGCTTGTCCCCGTCCAGCAGCGATGGTCGAAGGTCGAAGGTCGAAGGTCGAAGGTCTGAATCGGCAAGTCCGCTGCGGCCCGGTGCATGATGCGCTGCTTTTCGATCCAACAGGAGACACAGAGGCACAGAGCTTACTGAGGGTACCTCGGCCAGTAGCAGCGCGGCCCTGTCCGCGCGTCTGTCTGTCTGTTGAAGGTCGAAAGTCAAAGGTCGAAGGTCGAAGGTCTGAATCGGCAAGTCCGCTGCGGCCCGGTGAAATGATGCGCTGCTTCAGATCCAACAGGAGACGCAGAGGCACAGAGCTTCGTGAGGGTGCCTCGGCCAGTAGCAGCGCGGCCCTGTCCGCGCGTCTGACTGTCGAAGGTCGAAGGTCGAAGGTCGAATGTCTGAATCGGCAAGTCCGCTGCGGCCCGGTGAAATGATGCGCTGCTTGCGATCCAATAGGAGACGCAGAGGCACAGAGCTTCGTGAGGATGCCTCGATGCTGGGTACGGGCGAGTTGCCGGTCAGCATTGAGGCCGGTGGGGCCGGTATGCGCGCTGCGCTACCGGCGGCTGCAGGTCACTTGCTCGACGCAACGGCCTGGGATACCAACCCAGACACTTGCACTCGGTCTCAGCGGCTCTTTGTGAATCCAGGCTAGACATGCGCAGTGGACTGAGCTCCACGCGGAATGCTGAAGAGGTAAGACAGGACTCCAATCAGCAATCCATACAACACCACGCTGGCGGGCAGTAGGAAGGTCAAAACGAATCTACGTGGATCAGGATCCATGTGCCGGACCATAAAGTCGATAAACTCAGGGTTGATGGTTGAGAACTGCTTCCAAAGCAGCATGATGAGGCCATTTTCCACTAACGCGATCAACGCGTCGGAACTGAAGCCGTTGGCAAAAGACATAAAGCGGGTTTGCGACATGGCCCGCACAGTAAAGAAGACCGTTGCTGCTGCCGTAGGGTAGCCCAGCCACGGTGGCCAATGCAGCAAACCGCCAATGCCCAGAGCCAGACCGAAAAGGATTCCAAATGCCAGGACAAGCCGCCACTGCATGGATGCACCTCGTTTCAGAGTGTACTGCTTTGCGGCGAGCAATGGCGGAGAACTCTGTTACACAGATAGAATGGAGCGTGAGACTTAAGGTCGCTGGCGCGGCGCACTCGAGCCCCCGGCTGGCGGCATCTCGCCCAGGCCCGCCCTGCTGAATGCCTCTTTAGCTGTCTCGAGGTATTCTTCTACTGGCGCAGGACTCCCAAAGGCCTCCTTTGTCCAGTGGACATTGCTGCCGCTTGAGATGATGCCGGCAATCGGCAAACGAAGGCTATGGCCCCTTGTACGCAGGTCTTCAGGCAGCGCCCTGAGGCCCCAGACAACCAGCACATACCCACCAAGCCCCTCGCGGGTGGAGCCGTCGGCGTACTTCACAAAGCTCGCCCGTGTCAGGTAGCTGAAGTCACCGGGGCTGGGATGGCCTGGCTCAACGCAACGCACAGGCAGGCCGGAGTATGGGTTCCTTGCGGGCTGCCAGTCATAGTCACTGATTGCAGCATCAAAGCTGGCGGGGTACTCAAGGAAGGGGTAGCGGCTTAGCTCGCTGCTTATCGCCCAGTTTTCCAGCGGGATCATCGCTGTGCTGGCACTGCGCGTGCTGAGCCTGCGCCGGCTGCGTTCAACATGGTTCGGCAGGAGTATCAACGCAGCAATGCAAGCGGCGAAAAGGAGCGTAGCGGCAATCAGCGTGAGCAGTCTTTTCGCTCGCCTGCGCGGCGTCTTCGCAGCTGCAGGGGGTTTAGCTCGATGTATCAATGCAGGTCAGCTCCAAGAAGACCAGGATGGTCATGCCTCATTTGGATAGAGTACCAAAGATAGAATCAACTACAGACTCACTTCCAGTTCGGCGACATGCCTCTGCTTATCTCCGCCGTATCAGCCCGGGTCCTCAGGCTCACCGTAATCGCGGCCCTGATGTTCTCCAGCGCCAGCTCCTCAGTATCTCCGTGCGACACGCAGCCAGGCAGCGCCTGGCATTCGACAACAAAACCGCCGTCTTCTTCGGGTTCAATTGTTACTAGAAAGCGCATGAGTGGATCTTACCGAGGCGGGCTTGATTGACGTCCTTCTCATAGTTGAATGTCGCAGGTGGTGGGTCGAAAGTCGAAGGTCGAATGTCTGAGTCGGCAAGTCCGCTGCGGCCCGGTGCAGTGATGCGCTGCTTTTCGATCCAACAGGAGACGCAAAGGCACAGAGCTGGGCGAGGGTGCCTCGGCCAGTAGCAGCGCGGCCCTGTCCGCGCGTCTGACTGTCTGTTGAAGGTCGGATGTCGCAGGTCGAAGGTCTGAATCGGCAAGTCCGCTGCGGCCCGGTGAAATGATGCGCTGCTTCAGATCCAACAGGAGACGCAGAGGCACAGAGAGTATTCAGGCTGCCTCGACGCAGCGAACCGGGCGCGGAGCGCGGGCTGCCTGCGCAGCAGGAGCCCGCTCACTGAAGAACGCACGGACGGGGCCGCGCTGCTACTGAAATCCGTGGCGTGCTTCTCAATCAGCAATCAGCAATCAGCAATCAGCACTTCCCGGGCGGGTCTTCGACCCGCCCCCTACAGCCCGAACACGCCGCTCTGGACGGCGGCGTCGCCCGGCAGCTCGTTGATCACCACCAGGCGCGGGCAGTCCTTAAACTTGCTTTGCATGTCCTGGGCCAGCACCTTCTTCAGGCCCGCGGGCTGGAAGTCGGCCGCCAGCAGCTCTTCCGCGCTGAGCAGCTCCGGGCTGACCAGCTCATTGGGGTCGGGCCTCAGCGAGGCGAGGAAGTCGCCCTCCACCGGGCTGGCCGGATGGCAGAGGAAGTAGTAGCCGATCTCGTGCATGCGCCGCTCGCCGCGGGCAAAGAAGTTCTCGGCGATATACAGCAGGCGGCTGGGCAGCACTTCGATGCCGATCTCCTCGCGCACCTCGCGCACCACCGCCTGGGTCAGGGTCTCGTCCAGCTTCAGGTGCCCGCCCAGCAGGCTGTGGAAAGCCGGGCGCTGGCCGTCGGCGATGACATTGCTGAGCAGGCGGCCCTGGTGGACGATGACCGCGCGGACGACGAGGTTAAGGGCAAGCATTGGCTTATTGTAGGCGCGGCAGCCGCGCGCGCGCGGCCGCAGTCGCCGTGCATGCGCCCGCGTATCCGCTTGCCGGCCGGCGGCGCATCTAAAATGGATGCATGCCAAGTGCCCGCATTGATGCCAGCCAGCCCTGCCTGACCGTGCTCATCACGATCCAGGTTGACGACGAACGCCGCGAGGCCTTCCTTGAAGACATCCGCCGCGCAGTGGATGAGGTGGTGGCGCCGCTGCCTGGCTTTATCAGCGCCAGCTTCCACCGCCGCACGGACGCCCCCGGCTGCCTGAACTATGCGCAGTGGGAATCCCAGGAGGCCTATCAGGGCTTCACCCAGAACGCGGCTGTGGCCGAGCGGGTCTGGGGCATCTTCGCCCGCCACGACGCGCACGCGAGTATCGGAAGCTATGAAGTGCTGGGCACGCACCTGCCGCCGGGCCAGGACTGAGCGGCGAAGGCGTTAGTCTGCTTCGGCAGTGTTCGCGCCCTGCAGGCGCAGCAGGGTCTGGAGGCTGCCGCGGTGCCCGCTTTCATGCGCCACCAGGCCCGAGAGGGTCCGCGCCAGACTGGCCGGCCCGCGCCTCGCATAAGCCTGCGCCATTTCTTCTTCGCCCGCAGCGCGCAATTTCTGCTGATAGCTGTGGAAGAAGTCCTCCGTGCCGGATGTGGGCTGCCATAGCTTCTCAAGCGGCTGCTCCAGCCAGCGCTGGATGGCGGCCCGGCCGTCCTGCAGACTTTCCAGTGCGGCCTCAGGAGCCCCTGGCCTGAATGTCCAGATGGCTCCCGGATCCCGCGGCTGATTGGTCACGAAGTAGCGCGGGCTGTAATCCGCGCCATCCAGCTGGCCGGCGAAAAGCCAGCGCGCGTCAGCGATATGCATCACGAGCTCGCCAAGGCTGAAGCTCCAGCGACCGCTGGGGTCCGCCGGCCGCAGGGCCCACAGGCTGTCGTCCACCAGCTTGCAGACGCGCTCGCTGCCGCTAAGGCACAGCGCGACAATCGGCAGCCCGTCGCCGACGCTGAGTGCTGCTCCGGAAGCGCCGCTTTGATCCATGGATAGAGCTTACTCGCTGCCGATACCAAGGCCATGCAGCCGCAAAAGGGCCTGCAGGGCTCCGCGGTGGCCGGCCTCATGGCAGGCGACAGTAAAGAAGATCCGGTTGAGAGTGGAAGGCCCGCGGCGTTCAGCTTCGCTTGTGTCCTGGCCCTTTTCGCGCTGGCTGGCCAGATACTGGAGAAAGCTCTGCTGCATTCCGGCGGTCGCGGTCAGGGTCTGCTCATAGGGCAGTGCCATCCAGGGCTCCAGTTCCTCGCGACCGGCTGCCAGACTGGCCACTATCTCCTGCGGCCCCGCGGGCTCGCGCCTGCGGGTCCAGATGCCGGAGCTGTCTTTCGGGCTGTCCAGCCAGTACAGCACCGAGCTGTCCTCTCCGCGCAGCTGCCTGGCGAACATCAGGCGGATATCCGCGCAGTGCATCGCGATCTCGGCAAGACTGAAGCTCCACCTGCCACTGGGGTCCGGCGGGCGCCAGTCCATAAGCTCCGGCGGAATCAAAGCCGCGACTTGCTCTGTCTGCCTGAAGGTCCGGGCAAGCCAGGGGAGCTGGTCGCCAATGCTTAAAGCCGCAGCCGGCGCTGAATGATCCACTTAGCAGCTCCTTAATCAGCACACTATCGAGGCACAGCTCCCAGGCCCTGCCTTTTCTACTCGCTGCCGGCATTCACGCCCATCTGGCGCAGCAGGGTCTGCAGCGCGCCGCGATGGCCGGCTTCATGGCAGGCGGCCGCGACCAGCACGCGGTTGATGGTGGTGGGCCCGCGGCGCTCGGCATCGGCCGTGTCCTTGCCGGCCTCGCGCAGGGAGGCGAGGTGCTTCTCAAAGCCGGCGATGGTGCCGGGGGTGGTGTTCAGCAGTTCGTTGTAGGGCCGGGCCAGCCAGGCCTCCAGCGCTTCACGGCCGGCCACCAGGCTGTCCAGGATCTCCTGCAGGTTGGCGGCTTCGCGGCTGCGGGTCCAGACACCGCTGTCGTCCTCGGGGTACTTCATCCAGTAGCCCTCTTCGCTCGCATCCCCGGACAGGGTGCGGGCGAACATGCTGCGGGAGTCGGCGCAGTGCATGGCGATTTCGCCAAGGCTGAAGCTCCACTTGCCGCTGGGGTCCGCGGGCCGCCAGTCCAGTTTGTCTTCCGGGATCAGCGCCGCGATCTTCTCGAGATAACTCAGGGTCATGCCGACCCAGGGCATCTGGTCGCCGATGGTCATGGCCGGGCTGGCCTGCATTGAGCTGTCCATGCTGTTCCGCCTTGCGAGTAATTTGCTGCAGCTTGACTGCCGCCAGAGTCTAGCACCGGCTCGCGCGCCGGAGCGCGGCGCGGCAGGCGCCGCAGCACTTAATCCTTGAGCGCGGCGATGGCCTCAAGGTAACGGGCCAGCACCAGAGGCGGGGCTTCGCCGGCGCCCTGGTCGAAGGCCAGCTGCACGCTGGCGGCCGCGGCGATCTCCTGCGCGGCCTGGGGCATTGCCGCGCTGAAACCGCACCACTCAAACATCGGCAGGTCGTTGGTATCGTCGCCCACCGCCATGGTCAGCTCGCGGGGGATGCCAAGGCGCCGGGAGAAGAAGTCCATCGCCGAGCCCTTGTTGGCCTGCGCATCAAAGACCTCCAGGGCCAGGCAGGGCACCAGAGGCCACTTCACGGCGATGGCGAAGAGGCGCTCGCCAAAGCGCTGGCGCACCTTGTCGCGCATCTCCAGCACCAGCTCGGGCGGCCCCGGCATGGACAGCTGGGTCACATTGGCCTGATCGATCTCGCTGAGCTGCGTGGCCTGGTGGCGGTTATAGCCAAAGCGCTGCGTGCACAGCGCCATCTCCGGCGTGTGCAGGCGCACGATCTGCCGCACGCCGGTCTCGTCCACGCTGGCGTCCTGATAGAGGTTCACGCTCCAGGGGGCCAGCAGCTCCACCAGGGGCGCGACCAGCTCTTCCGGCAGCAGACGGCGGTCGAGGCGCTGCCAGGCGGGGTAGTCCCAGAGCAGGCAGCCGGAGTTGGTGGCGATGCAGGCCGGCTGGGCATAGGCGGCCAGGCTGCTGCCGGGGGCCAGGGGGGGATAGTCGTTGCCGGCCCGCGCATGCCCGCTGGCCAGGCCTTCGCGGCTGCCGGCGGTGGATGCGGCGCCGGCGCCTGGCTTGTTGCCGCTTTCATGCTCGTCGTGGTTCTGCGGCGGGTCGTGCAGCTCGCCGACCAGCCCGCCGCCAAGGCCGATGCGGCAGGTGCGGGCGCGGCGGCCGGTGAGGAAGGCCAGCTCGATCCCGCTGGCGCGCAGGGCCTCGAGGGCCGCGCCAACTTCCGGGCGCAGGCCGTGCAGGCTGTCCAGCAGGGTACCGTCGAGGTCGAAACCAATCAGGCGGGGCTTGCGCGGCGGAAGAGGAGCAGTCGTGCTGGGCATGGCGCGGGGATGTTAGCAGGTGCGGGAGGGACCAAGGTCGATGGTCGATGGCCAAAGTCGATGGTCGCAGGTCGATGCTCGAATGCTCGGCTGTCCCGCTCAAGCCTGGGGCTCGCTGTGTATCCCCTCACCGCCGGCGGCACGAATTCGACTTTCGACCTTCGACTATCGACATGAAGTCCTGCGCCCGCGCCCTTGAACCGGAGAGCTGCGACTGCCCCGCGCTTTCCTGCCCTACAATGCCTCGCTCATGCTTGAACCAGGCATCATCTGGTGGCTGCAGGGCGGCAAAGGCAAGGCGGAAAGGGACGGCGCTGGCGCCGGCGACTCCGACAGCGCTGTCGCGCAGGCACCGGAGGCTCTGGGCGAGGCCAGCGAGGTGATCAAGGAGCAGGCCCAGCAGCTCCTGCCGGAATCCCTGCAGAAGGACCGCCGGCCCCATGAGCTGGACCCGCTGCAGATCGGCCTGGCGCTGGCGGTCATTATCGTCGCCTTCGCCCTGCGCAGCCTGGTCGTGCTTGTGATTGCCCGGCTCTACAACCGCGCCATCCGCCCGCCCCGGCCCGGGCCATTCATGATTTCGCCGGCGGCGGCCCAGGCCCAGGAGGAACGCAAGCGCGCCGTCGAGCGCCTGCTGCGGGTGGCGACCTATGTAATCCTGCTCAGCGGCCTCTTCTTCGCCCTCTCGCTGCTGGACCTGCCCACCGAGCCCACCAACTGGGAGCGCAGCGCCTGGCAGATCTACACCAGCCTGCTGCTGGTCTTCGCCGGGGCCCTGCTGTTCCAGCTCTTTGGCCTGGTGCTGCGGGTCTTCACCCGGGAGCGCCCGGGCCTGGATTCCGGCATCTTCGACCGCCAGCTGACCCCGCTGATCCGCGATATCGCCAAGTTCGCCGTCGGCATACTGGTGATCCTGCTGATCCTGCAGACCTGGGGCTATGACACCACCGCCCTGCTGGCCGGTGTGGGTATCGGCGGTCTGGCCATCGCCTTCGCGGCCCAGGACGCCATCGCGAACGTTTTTGGCAGCCTGGTGATCTACTCCGACCGGCCTTACAAGGTGGGCGACTGGGTGCGCGTCAGCGATGTTGAGGGCATTGTGGAAGAGATCGGCATCCGCTCCACGCGCATCCGCCTCTTCGACAAGAGCATGGTCTCCGTCCCCAACAAGAGTGTGGCCGGCGAGAAGATCCACAACTTCAGCGCCATGACCCACCGCCGGATCAAGATGGTCATCGGCCTGCCTTACGAGACCGCGGCCGAGGACCTGGTCAGCGCGCTGGCGGTGATCCGCGAAGTGGTGGCCTGGCAGCGCGGGATTGAGAGCGATACCTGGGTGGTGCACCTGACGGAGTTCGGCACCTCCAGCCAGAACATCCTGGTGCAGTGCTTTACGCGGGTAACGCGCTGGGAGGATTACCTGAAGATCCAGGAAGAGCTTTTGCTGGAGATCCGCCGGCGCCTGGACATCCTGGGCATCCGCATCGCCATCCCGACGCAGACGGTCATCTACCGCGCCGAGGGCGCCCACGGCATGGATGGGGATGAGCCAGGCTCGCCGGCCAGCGCCGATGCCCCGCCGCCGCCGATGCGCCAGTAGCGTTATGCATCAGCCGCAGCCCTTTCCGTGAGATAATCGCCGCCGCGCGGAGATAGCACCCTGCGGGGCCGCAGCGGGCCTGATCCGGGGACAGCCTTATGGACAACTCAACAAACGACACTAACGGCCACAACACGCCTGAAAACGGTTCCGAGGGGCGTGTATCGCCCTTTGCCAGCGGCGGCGCCGGGCGCGAGGCGCTGGGCCTGGACCAGACCGCCCCGCCGCCGGGCCAGCCGCCGGCCATGAAAGCCGGGTCCAAGACCATGCAGCTGCTGGAGCAGCTGAAGCGGATCAAGCTGCCGGGCATGGAGCAGGACATTGTCAGCGCCGGCCTGGTGAAGAACCTGAACATCACCGAGGGCCTGGTCAAGTTCAACGTGGTGCTGGAGAAGCCCGGCCTCGACATTGAGGACTATGTCGAGCAGCGGGTAGCCGATGAACTGGGCGACCTGAGCTGGATCCAGGAATGCGAGCTGGGCTTTCTGGCCGGGCCGCCGCCGGGCGGGATCGTCCAGGAGATGCTGGGCGCGCCCGGGGGGCCGGCCGGGGGCCAGATCCCCTTTGGCGGACCCGCCGCCGGCGCGGGCATGCCCGCGCGCCAGAGCAGCGTGAACAGCGAGATCGACGCAGCTATCGGCGATGACAGCGCCGGCGCTGCCGGCGGCGTGCGCGCGGCGCAGGTCTCCGGCGCCAGCCTGCAGGCCGCCGAGATGCGCTCTGCGCGCTTTGACGCGGCGCATGGCCCGGCCACGGCGCCGCAGCTTGAGAACGTCAGGCATGTGATCGCCGTCGGCTCCGGCAAGGGCGGCGTGGGCAAGAGCACGGTCGCCGTGAACCTGGCCCTGGCCCTGCTGCAGAATGGCTTCAAGGTGGGCCTGCTGGACGCGGATGTCTACGGCCCCTCGGTGCCACTGATGCTGGGCATCAACGAGCAGCCCTACGTGAACGACAACGAGAAGCTGGTCCCGCCGGAGCTGTATGGCATGAAGGTCATGTCCATCGGCCTGCTGCTGGCGCCGGACCAGGCCGTGATCTGGCGCGGGCCGATGATCCACGGCGTGATGAAGCAGTTCCTGGGCGATGTTGACTGGGGCAACCTGGACTATCTGATCATTGACCTGCCGCCGGGCACCGGCGATGCACCGCTCTCGATCAGCCAGGCCCTGCCGCTGACCAGCGCGATCGTCGTCACCACGCCGCAGGAGGTGGCCAGCTCGGTGGCCCAGAAGAGCATCGCGATGTTCCAGCGCATGGGCATCCAGGTGCTGGGCCTGATCGAGAACATGAGCTACTTCATCTGCCCTTCCTGCGAGGAGCAGCACGACATCTTCGGCCGCGGGGGCGCCCAGCGCATCGCCGAGGCGCATGGCCTGCCGGTGCTGGGCGAGATCCCCCTGGACACCCGCATGCGCCAGGGCGGCGATACCGGCCACCCGGTGCTGCTGCAGCATCCGCGCAGCGAACTGGCCGAGGCCTTCCGCGTGATCGCGGCACGCCTGGCTGAGCAGGTGCGGGCCAGCGAGACGGCCCGGCCCTAGAGATGCCGGCGGCGAAGGGAGCTGCAGCGGCAGAAAATTCTGCGCCCAGGGCCCTGCTGCACTTCGCGCTTCTGCTGCTGGCATGGACTGGCGCCTGGCTGCTGTATCTGGCGCTGCAACACGCCTGGCCCGCGCTCTCTGCTGGAACACCAGAGCGTGTCTGGTGGCTGAGCGCCAAGCTGTTGATCTGGCTGGCGCCCTGCGCCTTTGTGCTGCTGCGCGAGCAGCGCAGCTCCGGCCGGCCCTGGGCTGCTGTGCTGGAAGATCTGGGGCTTGGCCCCGGCAGCCTACGCCGCGGTCTGCTCTGGGGCCTGGCCGCAGCGCTGCTGATTGCCGGGCTGTACTGGCTGAGCCTGCCCCTGGGCCTGCGTGTGCTGTCTTCCCAGTGGCCGGAAGTCTTTGGCGCTGTGGCCCTGCTGGGTTCGCTGCAGGCGCCCCTGCTTGAAGAGCTGCTGCTGCGCGGCTTCTTCCAGCCCCGCCTTGAGCGTGGCTACGGGCGCGGCGCGGCCATCGCGCTCAGCGGCCTGCTGTTTGTGGCTTTGCACCTGCCGGGCTGGTACTTCCAGGGCCAGCTAGCTCAGCCGACGCTATGGCTGCCGCTGAGCCTCTCCATCCTGGCCATCGGCCTGCTTTGTGCCTGGCTGCGCCAGCGCAGCAACAGCCTGCTGGCGCCCGTGATTGCACACTGGGTCAACAACCTTGCCGCCAGCCTGCTGGCCCTGCCCTGAGTTCTAGTCGACGCCGGGAGGCGCGGCCCTGGCCTGCCTGCAACTGCTACCTGCTCTCATTTGTTCTTGAGTCACACAAATATTGCAGATAAGTGGTATCAGATATGGCAGGATAGTCGGACGACTATCCGGGGAGGTGGCCCATGTTGCGCGCCGGCGTCATAGTGGCAGCTGTGGCGGTCGCGCTGGTTATGGCGGCCTGTGGTTCGGATCAAAGCCAACTGCAGAACATGCCGCCTGAGCTTGTCGACAGCCAGGCCCAACTGGCGAACCCAGCTGACTTCAGTGATTACACCCGTTCAAGCTCTGCCATGCAGCTTCTGCTGCTCGGCCGGGAGTACGACACCGCGCTGCCCTTCGCCAGGGTCAGCCCCAGCGGTGACAACCTGCTGTTCCAGCCGCAGGAGACAGGCCGCGGTATCCGTGGCCTGAGCTACGCCGGCTACAGCATCGCCGCCAGCGGCTACAGCGCGCCCATGGACTTCCAGTTCAACTGGGCCCTGGCTCCGCCTGCAGGCAAGGCCTGGCTGGCCCTGATTGACTTCGAGACCCTGCAGTACGACTGGTACGCGATTCCCTCCAGCGGCCTGCTGCAGCTTGGCCCTTATGACCCGCGCTACTTCAACAGCGAGGGCTTCTGCATTGGCACGCTGCTGCTGCGCGGCACAAACGAGTGCAGCCTGGCCAGCCTGCGCCTGGGCTACAACCAGCTGCCCGAGCCCGTGCTGGTCCCCAGCGCGAACCCGGTGGCGCCGGGCACGGCGATGCAGCTTGACGCCTCCGGCTCGAGTGATATCGACGGCTCGATCGTGCGCTGGGAGTTCGACCCCCTTGGCAACGGCAGCTTCACTGACAGCCTGGGGGCTGAGGTCCTTGACTATATCTATGCCGACCCGGGTGTGTATAACCCGGCCCTGCGCGTGACCGACAACGAGGGCGCGCAGGCCAGCGTCAGCATCGAGCTGACCGTGCAGGAAGGCGGCAGCGGCATGGTCCCGGCCTTCACAGTGACTCCCGGCAGCGCCAACCCCGGCGAGACTGTGGTCTTCGATGCATCCATGAGCCTGGACTCCGCCGGCACCATCGTCAAATACGAGTTCGACCCTGAAGGTGATGGCAGCTATGTGGACAACGGCACGGACCCGGTGCTTGTCTACAGCTACAGCGATGGCGGCGAGATCTACGCCAGCCTGCGCATCACCGACGACAAGGCCAACTTCGCCTCGCTCAGCAAGCTGGTCCATATCGGCTGGACGCGGACGCTGAAGAACAGCCCGGCTTCCTACCTGATGCCATACAGCCTGGTCATGGACGCCGCCGGCAATATCTATGTCTGCGGCGAGGGCATGAACCTGGCCGGCCCCAGCAGCGCCGGGGACGGCTATCTCTGCAAGTACTCGCCGGATGGCGAGCTGCTGTGGCAGAAGCTCTTCACCAGCAGCGGCAACCAGATGCTGGCCGACCTCGCGCTGGACAGCCAGGGCAACCTTTACGCCGCCGGCTACAGCCGCTGGTCACCCGAAGACTTCCCGATGCTGGACCTGCTGCGGATCAATCCGCTGAGCGGCAACCCGGTCTGGCGCCGCCAGTGGCTGGGCCTGTACCAGCCGAGGGTCGAGCTGCTGATCGACAGCACCGACCAGCTGACCCTGATGGTTGAGGAGATCCAGGGCCTGGGCGAGACCAACGTGATCGTCCTGAACATGGATACAGACGCGGTCCCAGGCTGGGAGGCCATCTGGCAGTCCCCGCTGGATATCCGCATCTCCGGCGCGGCCGTCGACGACAGCGGCAATATCTATGGCGCCGGCAGCATCAATGGCGACTTCGACGACGATGGCTTTGTCTGGAGCCTGACAAAGGACGGCGGCAGCCGCTGGGCGCATCAGTTTGACAGCGGCGGGCCGGATGATCTGCGCCAGATCTGCCTTGGCGCGGGCCAGCTTTATGCCGCCGGCAAGCGCAAGCCCGGCGCGGCCGAGCGCGGCCTGCTGCTGAGCATTGGCAGCGACGGTGCGCTGAGCTGGGCCGCCGACTACAGCCATGCGGCTGACAGCAACTTTGATGAATTCCATGGTGTGACGCCATACCAGGGCGGGGTGGCTCTCTGGGGCACCGCCTCGGCAGCCGGGAATCTCTCGGATGCCCTGGCCCTGCTGGTCTCCAGTTCCGGCGACCTGCTGCGTGAGCAGACCTACAGCTCCGGCTCGCAGGCGGCCGGCATTGGCGGCATCCTGGACGGGGGGGATGGCGCGCTGTATCTCAGCGGCCTGTCCCAGTTTCACAGCGGCGCCTTCAGCACGCCCTCCGGCACCTGGACCCTGCTGGAAGCGCCGGACTATGACTATCTGGTCTATGACGGCGGCGCCTCGAAATGGGACGCCGAGTCCTTTGCAGCCGACAGCGACATTGTCGACTGGAACGGCTGGGTTGAGAACGACGGCGGCATCGTCCTGATGCGCCGTTTTGAACCCTGATATCTCACAAGCCGCACACGTGGCTTGCCTCCGGGGCGGCCGGCGGGAGCAGCGCCGGCCGCCCGCCTCCTCTTTGACTGAAGTGCCGGGCGGCCCTGCCATGCCGCCCGGCCTTTTGCTTTCCTGCCTGGCTTCAGGCGCTGAAGTCCGCGGCATGCCGGGCCGCGAAAGCAGCGAAGCTCTGCGCCGGACGGCCGATCAGCCTTTCAAGATCCGGCCCGATCTCCGCCGAGCGGGAGGTCTGCTGCACGTTCTGCATCAGGTCCACGAGGGCCTCGGCCATCGCCTCCGGCAGGCCGGCCCCCAGCAGGTTCTGCCGCATGGCCTCCAGGGGCACGTCCACAAAGCTGATCTGCCTGCCGGTGGCCTCGGACAGCAGCCGCGCTACATCGCCGTGGGTCAGTGCCTCCGGGCCGGTCAGGGTGTACTCGCGGCCTTTGTGCACGCCGCCGTCGGCCTCCGGCACGCCCAGCACCGCCGCGGCCGCCGCGCCGATGTCGCGGGTGTCGATGAAGGCCGCGCGGCCCTCCCCGGCCGGGGCATAGAACGCGCCCTGCTCGCGGATGCTGCCGGCCATGCCAAGGAAGTTCTGCATGAAGAAAGTCAGCTTAAGGATGGTCCAGCTCAGGCCGGAGTCCTTCAGCAGCTGGTCGGCCTGGCCGTGCCAGCGGCCGAGGATGTAGAAGCTGTCCGGCGCTGCGCCGATGACCGAGAGGCGCACGAAGTGCTTCACTCCGGCGGCCCTGGCCGCCTCCAGCACCGGGCGGAAGTCCTCCACCAGGCTGGGGCTGCCGGGCGAGAGATAGAGCACCTTTTCAATGCCCTGCATGGCCGCGCTGAGGCTGGCCGGGTCGTGGATATCGCCGCGGGCGGCGGCGATGCCGCGGGCCTCAAAGGCGGCGGCATCCCCGGCCTTGCGCACAAAGACCTTGAAGCTGGCGCCGCTGCGGGCCAGTTCGTCGGCGATTGGTGCGCCGCTCTTGCCGGTGGCGCCGAAGAGAAGAATCATGACTGCAACCTCGCTGATCCTGGACTTTGGAAAGAAGAAACTACCCCCGCCCGGCGGCCACTGATTCAGCCCGCCTGGAATTACTTGCCCTGCGCGTCAAGCGTCAGCCGAAAGGGGCTCGGCCGGCGCAGTCCGGCGCTACAATCCCTATCCCGCAGGGCAGCGCTTCCGGCGGACTAGATAAGGCAGTGAACTGACATGACAAGCGTGAATTCGATCAAGCCGGCCCCGGCCATCCGCACCCATAACATCGAGCAGATCATCCATGCGCCGATCGGCGAGACCGCGCGCCTGTGCGGCTGGGTCCAGCACCGCCGCGACCTGGGCCAGCTGATCTTCATCACCCTGCGCGACCGCTGGGGCGAGATGCAGTGCGTCATCGACCCGGCGCACAGCGAGGCCGCCCACGCCCTGGCCGAGGGCCTGCGCAACGAGTATGTGGTGGCCTTCAGCGGCGCGACGCGCCCGCGCCCGGAGAAGGAAGTGCGGGCTTACCCCGGCGGCGACCGCGAGTTCCTGGTGGACGGCGTGGAGCTGCTGACCGCGGCCGAGCCCCTGCCCTTCAACGTGGAGGAGGACGTCAAGGCCAGCGAGGAGCTGCGCCTGAAGTACCGCTATATCGACCTGCGGCGCCGGGCGATGGTGCGGGCGATGACCATCCGCCACAAGTGCGTTTCCGCGATCCGCAGCTATCTGAACAGCCACGGCTTTCTTGAAATCGAAACGCCAATGCTGGCCCGGGCCACGCCGGAGGGCGCGCGGGATTACGTTGTCCCCAGCCGCGTGCACCCAGGCGAGTTCTATGCCCTGCCCCAGAGCCCGCAGCTCTACAAGCAGGTGCTGATGTGCTCGGGGCTTGACCGCTATTACCAGATCGCGCGCTGCCTGCGCGATGAGGACCTGCGCGGCAACCGCCAGCCTGAGCATACCCAGCTTGACCTTGAGATGAGCTGCGCCACCCGCGACGAGCTCTTCAGCATCGCCGAGGGCGCGATGCACGCCGTCTGGCGCGAGTGCCTGGGCGAGGAGCTGCCGCATCCCTTCCCGCGCCTGCCATACCGCGAGGCGATGGCGCTGTATGGCAGCGACAAGCCGGACCTGCGCTTTGGCAGCCGCATCGTGGAGCTGTCCGGCCAGGCCCAGTGCATCGACGCCGCCTGGCTGAAGAGCGACCTTGAGCTTGGCAAGTGCGTGCACGGCATCTTCATCCCCGGCGCCAGCCTGAGCCGCAAGCAGTACGACGAATGGACGGCGCAGGCTAAGGAGCTTGGCGCCGGCGGGCTGATGACCATCGAGCTTTCCGGCGAGGAGCCCAAGGGCTCGGTGGCCAAGTTCCTCACCGACAGCCTGGCCTTTGCTCAGGCGGCGGAGAGCGCCGAGGGCAATGCGCATGGCACCTGGTTCATGGTCGTTGGCGACACGCCGAGCAACTACAAGGTGCTGGGCCAGCTGCGCCTGGCCCTGGGCCGCGAGTTCAAGCTGATCGACGAGGGCAAGTGGGCCTTCCTGTGGGTGGTCGACTTCCCGCTCTATGAGGCCTCGGACGAGCCGCCCTATGTGACCCCCAGCCACCACCCCTTCACCATGCCGGTGGCCGAGGACCAGCACAAGCTGGAGAGCGAGGACCCGGCGGAGCTGCTGAGCATCCGCAGCGACAACTATGACCTGGTGCTGAACGGCGTGGAGATGAGCTCGGGCAGCCTGCGCATCAACAAGCCGGACCTGCAGCTTAAGGTGCTGCGCCGCATCGGCCTGTCGGACGAGCAGATCGAGGACCGCTTCGGCTGGTTCCTGGGGGCCTACAGGTACGGCGCACCGCCGCACCGCGGCTTTGGCCAGGGCATCGACCGCCTGGTGATGAGCCTGCTGAGCTTGGACAACATCCGCGAGGTCATCGCCTTCCCGAAGACGGCCTCCGCGCAGTGCCCGCTGACCGGCGCCCCGGCGCCGATCGACGATGCCCAGTGGAGTGAGCTGGGGATCAAGTCGCGCTAGGGGTCGCAACAGATACAAAGTCTGCGCAGGTTTCGCTGCGGTATGATCTCCCGGTGACGCAGCATGTTGCGCAAAGCGCGGAGCTTATTCTCGCCAGGCTGGCTGGGCACAGCCAGGAGCTGCGTGAACTGGGCGTTAAGCGCATCGGGCTCTTCGGCAGTGTAGTACGGGGAGAGGCCAGGACCGACAGTGATCTGGACTTCCTGGTCGATATGCAGCCAAGGACATTTGACAGCTACTTTGACTTGCTTGAGTTCCTGGAAGCGCTCTTCGAATGCAAAATAGATCTGGTCATGAAGGATGCGCTTCATGAGCGCTTGTCGCCTTTCGTTATGGGCGAGGTCCGCTACCTTGAAGGACTCTAGCGTCTACCTGCGGGACATCATTGAGCGAATAGAGCGGCTGCAGGAGTATCTCGACGGAATGACAGAGTCCGAGTTCCTGGCATCCAAGCTGATGCGGGACGCGGTTGAAAGGAATCTCGAAGTCATCGGTGAAGCTGCCGGCCGAGTACCCGAGGCACTGAGAGCCCAGGCACCCACGATTCCATGGAAGCGCATAGTTGGACTGCGAAATATAGTGATCCACCAGTACAAGGGCATAGACCAGGCTGTCATCTGGGACACGGCCAGTCTTAAGCTGCCGGCATTGAAACCCAGTTTTGAAGCACTGCTCGAGATTGCCCTGAGCGCAACACCGTAACTCAGCCTGAGCCTGGAGTACAAAGACGCACCTGCGCCGATCGACGATGCCCAGTGGAGCGAGCTTGAGCTGAAGAAGCGCTAGTCTTATCTCGCGCCGATCAGTCCGAGGCAGCCTCAGCGTCTTTAGCCCGGGCCCTATTTCAACGGATAGTTGTTGTTCGTCCACTCCGTCCAGTAGCGCTGGAAGAGCTCCGGGTTGCCGCCCTGGGGCGGCATGGCGTCGGCCTGCACCGTCGTGTTGCACAGCGTGCCGCTGGTGATGACCTCCTGGTAGGTTCGCAGGTAAGGCGTCGCCGGCACGCTTGCATCCGGCCGGTGGCACTGGATGCAGTTGTTGTAGACATAGCCCTCGATGAAGCTCTGCCAGGTCACATCGTTGTAGAGCGTGCCGGCCACAATGTAGTCATAGTCATCGTTCTCGATCTTCCAGGCCGGGCTTTGAAACTTGTAATAGCTCTTCTCGGGCAGGATGTAATAAGTCCCGTTGGGGACATTGAACGAGAAGCGGCCATCGGCGCCGGTGACCATTTCGGCAACATCCAGCAGCTTTCCGCTCTGCTGCCGCGCGATCCGGACCACTGCGCCGGCAATGGGCAGGGCATAGTTGCCGTCAATCAGGTCGCCGCTGAGCTGGTAGGTCACCGGCGGCGGGGTGGAGAAGAAGTCGTTTCCCACTGAGCTGGCGTCGCTGACCACAACAGTGCGGGATTCCGGGCTGAAGGTGTTCAGGCTGAAGCGCGGCTCGATGCTGTAGCTGCCGTTGCCGATGCCAAAGAAGGCATAGTTCCCGTCGGCGGCCGTCACGGCCTGGCGGTTTCCGGGGTTCAGCAGCAGCGTGATCCCCGCCGCGCCATTGCCGTTAAGCGCGTTGATGACCCGGCCGCGGACGGCGAAGGTCGGCGCGCCGCCTGTGGCGATGAAGTCGTCCAGCTCAAAGTCCGAGCTGCCGACCACGATGTTGAAGCCCAGGGGTTCGAAGGTGTAGCCCGCCAGCTGGGCCTCCACCGTGCTGGCTCCCGCCGCGACAGCCTGGAACTCAAAGACGCCGTCGGCACCGCTCATGGCCAGCAGGCCGCCGGGCTGGAGTGTCAGGGTCACGCCGCTGAGGCTGTCACCGCTGCTGGTGACAATGCGGCCGCGCACATCAACGCGGCTGGCGCTGAAGTTAACGCCGCTCTCGTGGCCGTCGACCTCCACCGTCGGGCTGAGGGGGCTGAGGTTGTAGCCGGCTGTTGAGCTGGGCGAAAGGAAGAAGGTGCCGGCGCTGCTCAGCGGCAGGTAGTACTTTCCGGCGGCATCGCTGCTGACCTCAACGAACTCCGGGTCGGACAAAACCCGCACGCCGCCCACCGGATCGCCGTGTTCGTCAGTGACAGTGCCGCTGATACTGAAGGGGGCCTGCAGCGCGTTCTCATAGCTCAGCACCAGATAGTCGCAGGAGACTTCTGCGCCCGGCGTGGGTACGACCGCGGCAAAGAACTGTCCGCCGTCGGAAAGGAAGCGGTTGGCGCCAAGGTTGATGACAGTGCTGGAGCTGTAGGGGCCATAGAAGCGCCAGGCCTTGAGGCCATAGTCGCCGATGGCCACCCAGCAGCGGTCATTACTGCTGACCCGCAGGGCGACTTCCAGCTTTGACGGGTTAAAGCCGTTGGTGTTGAAGGCATAGACCGCATAGCCCAGGCTGTCCGGGCTGGCGGGGATCACCAGAGAGTTGCCGGCGATGAAGCTGCCGGCGGAACTGCTGAAGGCGCCGAGGCCGTCGTAGTAGGCCGAGACCACATAGCTGGACTGGCGCGGGGCATCGACGCGCTCCCGGGGCAGTGGCGGCAGGCCGTCCGCGGGAGCCGGCTGCGGCAGCTGCTGCCTGGCCGCGCTCTGCTCTGCCTGCTTCAACCTGGATTCAGCCGAACTGCAAGCGCTCAGGAGGAGCAGTCCGAGAATGCAGCAAGCCAGGCAAGCAGTATGTGCCTCTCTCATGTCTACCTCGCGCGAAAAGTACCTTTGGATCCGGGGCGTCGAGCTGTGGATTGTAACCGCATGCCATACTGCTTGCGTGGGACGCTTCGGACTTCTTGACGCCCTGATCATGCTTGGGCTGCAGCTGCTCTGCCTTGGCGCGGCGCTGTGGCTGGCTAACGGCGCGAGGAATGGCCAGACTGGCGACGCCGGGACGCCCTGGCTGCGCTGGCTGGGCAGCGCCCTGCTGAGCTTCCTTGTGGCCTTCATCGCCCACATCATCGCCCTGAACCTGCTTAAGCATGGCTGGCCGGAGGGCTTTGCCAACGCCTGGATCAAGCGCCCGCTGGTGGCCCTGGCCTGGGGCAGCGCCTCGGCCCTTGGCATCTGGCTGGCCCTGCGGCCGCGGCCGGGCCGCGCAGTGCTTCTGCTCTGCGCCATCGGCGGCGCGCTGGCCTATCTGATCTTCGCGCTCTGGCGGGCCTGAGCGGGGCCCTGGTCTCGGCGCGGCTATTGCGCGTTGGCGTCTTCACCGGCAGTCAGGCGCACAGCAAAAAGTCCCCAGGCCGGCACAAGATCGCGATAGTCAAGCTGCTCGCCGGACTGCGTCTGTCTGACAGGCATGTGCACCGGGTGCCCGGCTAGCACTGCGAGGTAGCGCGACGAGCGCGCTCCGCCCAGCCGTGTCTGCCAGGCGCTGAGCTGCGCCCCAAAGGCAGCCCGCTGGCGGGCGGACAGTGGTCCATAGGCGGCCAGCAGATACTGGTCGGCCTCCACTGGCAGAATGTCAGTGTCCAGGTTGCTCTCGTTGCCAAGGGCGATGATTGGGCCGCAGGAGACGTAGACGAGGTTGCCCGGGCTGGGCGGGTCAGTGACGGCCAGGACCTGCATTTTTGCGCCGCTGTAGGGATTGCGCGGCATAGACGGCAGATATCCGCGTTCAAGCAGCACCTTGAGGTCCGGCGGATAACTGCCCTCGCTGTCGACAGCGTAGCGCTCCAGCGCCAGCTGAATCTGGCCCAGGCCTTCCCGCAGCAGGCGCTTCCGCTGCAGGTTTAGGAATTGCGCGCTCAGCAGGCCGGCGGTCGACGCCAGTGCAAGCGCCAGAAGAAGGGTAAGGATCGGTCGTCGACGCATCCCGCGCTCCAGGTTCCTACAGCATCTTTTGGACTCGCGCCGGGCGCTCTTGTTCCGGCCTTGCTGGCCAAGATCAGGCTGGGTTAAGTAGCGGTGAATTTCCCTTGCCGCTGGACCCACAGCCTTGCCTGGGCCTTAATCTCTAATGATGCGAGTGGATCGTCCCCTGCGTGTGGATCAAGCTGGTCTCGCCGCCGGCCCCTGGCTGCTACTGCCGGTGCTGCTGCTGCTTGGGCTGCTGGCGCTCGGCGCCTGCAGTGGGTGTGCCAGCTATGCCCAACAGCATGGTTCAGCGCAAGGCGCATCAACGCCTGCGCGGGCAGAGCAAGCCGCCGAGCGCCTGCCTGCGCCGTCCTCACTGCCTGCGCCCGATGCCGTGCGCAGCGCAGCCTTTGCTGACAGCGATCGCTTTAAGGACGCGGCGGCCTTCGAGGCGGGTCTGCCCAGCAGCGCCGTCAGCGCCGAGGGCGGCGCCCTGCGCTTCAGCCCCGACTGGGACACGGCCACGTCCGGCAGCGGAATGCAGGATGTCGCGCTGGCCGTTTACGGCTGGAGCCTCGCAGGCTATGACTCCCTGCCCAGCCTGGGGCTGCAGTGGGACAGCGCGCCGGATCCCGCCCTGCGGGTCTGGCTGGGCCTGGCCAACTTCACTGCTGACCGCTGGGACTGGCAACTGCTGCCGGGCAGCGCTTCCACGGCCAGCCTGGATCCGCTGGCGCAGCACCTGCGCGCTGACGGGGCGGTTTATGCCGCCGTGCTGTTGCTTGGCCCGGCCAGCGCTCCCGACCCGCTGCTGGAGCGCATCTTCATCGGCAGTCCGCAGGGCCTGCTGCCCGGCGACATCAAGTTCACCGTGGACCTCAGCGCCGAAGGCCAGCCGATCAGCCCGCTGATCTATGGCGTCAACGGCATCAGCGCGGATGAAGCCGCCTCCGCGCGGCCCAGCCTGATGCGCTTTGGCGGCAACCGCTGGACGGCCTATAACTGGGAGACCAACGCCTCAAACGCCGGCAGCGACTGGTTCCACCAGAACGACGGCTATATCAGCGAGAGCAATCTCCCGGGCCAGGCCGTGCGGGAGAACGTGGAGGCCGCGTTCAGCGCCGGCGCCGCCGCGCTGGTGACCATGCCGATCCAGGGCTATGTGGCGGCGGACAAGAACGGCGGCGGCGATGTGAACCAGACGCCGGACTATCTGAATGTCCGCTTCCGCCAGAACCTGCCGGCCAAGGGCAGCGCCTTCAGCCTCACGCCCGAGCCCCTGGATGCCTTTGTTTATCAGGACGAATTCCTGAACTGGCTTGACACTACCTTTCCCGGCAAGCTGGGCGGAGCGGAGCCGCAGATACTGGTCTCGCTGGATAACGAGCCGGACCTCTGGCACTCCACCCATGTGCGCATCCAGCCAGACCCGCTGAGCTATGACAGCCTGATCAGCAAGTCCATCGCCTCCATGCTCGCCATGCGCGCGGTGGTGCCAGAGGTCCAGTTCTTCGGCGCGGTGAACTACGGCTGGTATGGCTATGAGACCCTGCAGGATGCGCCGGATGCCGGCGCGCACGGCCAGTTCCTGGACTATTACCTGCAGCAGATGGCCGCCGCCGAAAGCACACATGGCCAGCGTCTGCTAAACGTGCTGGATGTGCACTGGTATCCCGAGGCCCAGGGCAATGGCGTGCGCATCACCGGCGATGACACCTCCGCCGCCGTCGTTGAAGCGCGGCTGCAGGCCCCGCGCAGCCTCTGGGACGGCAGCTATACCGAGGACTCATGGATCACCCAGTGGTCTACCGGCGGGCCGATTTATCTGCTGCCGCGCCTGCAGCAGAAGATCGCGCAGCACTACCCCGGCACGAAGCTGGCGCTTACTGAGTACAACTACGGCGCAGGCGGACACATCAGCGGGGGTCTGGCGCAGGCCGATGCGCTGGGGGCCTTCGGCCGCGAGGGCGTTTACGCCGCCAACATCTGGCCGCTGAGCGCCGACAACAGCTATATCCATGCCGCGCTGCGCCTCTACCGCAACCATGACGGCAGCGGCGGCAGCTTTGGTGACCTCTCGCTGCCTGTGATCTGGGATGACTATGCGGGCTACAGCGCCTACGGCGCGGCTTACAGCGCGGACAGCGGGGCGCTGAGCCTGCTGCTGATCAACAAGCAGAACCAGGCGCGTACAGCCCTGGTTGAGCTCAGCGGCGCTTTAAGCGGCTTCAGCGCGGCCCAGCCCTATACGCTGAGCAGCGCCGGCGGCGCGCAGGTGCAGCCGGGCAGCACAATCAGCCTGCCGGCCGGCAACAGCTTCAATGTTGAGCTGCCAGCCATGAGCGCTACTCTGCTGGTGCTGGAGTAGCCGCAGTCAGCATGCTCAGCCGCGGGCGGCGCTGACCATCGCTTCGCGCTGCGCTGCGCTGGCGCTGTAGAAGGCGCTGCCCATCACAGCAATGTCCACTCCGCTGTCGCGCAGGCGCTCAAGGTTATCAGCGTTCACGCCACCGTCAATCTGGATGCTGAAGCTGTGGCCGCTGTTTTCCTGCAGCCGGCGCCGCAGTTCAGCCAGCCGCCGGATCCTGTCCCAGCTGCGCTCGATGAAGACCTGGCCGGCAAAGCCGGGGTCCACGCTCATCAGCAGCACGTTGTCGGCCAGGTGCACGATGTCCTCAATGCTGCTCAGGGGCGTCTGCGGGTTAAGCACCAGGCTGGGGCGCATGCCGCGCAGGCGGATCAGGTTCAGCAGGCGCGGGGCGAAGTGCGTGCTTTCCACCTGGAAGCTCAACAGGCCGATCTCGAGGCCGCTAAGGGGCTCGATGTAGTGGCCCGGGTCAGTGACCATCAGGTGGACGTCAAACTCCAGGCTGCTGTGGGCCCGGGCCGCCCGCACCACCGGCGGGCCGAAAGTGAGGTTGGGCACGAAGTGCCCGTCCATTACATCGAAGTGCAGCATGCGGCAGCCGGCCTCGCCGGCAAGCTGCATGGCCGTCCTGAGGTCCGCGAGGTCCGCGGCCAGTACTGAGGGGGCAATCTCCATCTGCTTCCTCCCGGGCATGCGCCAAAGGCGATGCTTACAGGCGCTCCTCTCTAAAGGGCGTCTTCATGTCTCCAATAAAGACCAGGACCTTGGCCGGGCCCTCGACATCAATGCTGCGCTGCAGCAGGTCGCCCGGCATGTGGGTGTTCTCGTAGTCCACCTTCTCGCCCAGCTTGTCATAGACCTTGATCTTCACCTGCTGCTCCGGCGGGCCCAGCGGCACGGTGAGGGACAGGGTCAGTCGCCGCACGGGCAGCAGCATGAGCTGCGCCGGGATGCCTACCTTCAGCTCCACCCGGCTGCCCAGGCGCACCATCCTGCCGGCTTCAAGGTTCTGCTCCACGACTGTGCCGGGCTGCACGGCGTCGTTGACGACATACTCCACCAGGCTGAGGTGCAGGTTGGCGTCGGGGGCGGCCAGCAGGGACTCGGCGTCCTTCAGCAGCATGCCGCTGAGCTGGGGCATGCTGATCTCCGGCAGGTTGGAGCTGGCGGTCACATACAGGTCGACCGCGGCGGGCGAGCCGAACTCCGTGCCGGAAACGGGGTTCTGGTTCACGATCAGGCCGTCGGCGCCCTCGGGGTCGTAAAGCTTGGTCACCGTGCCCAGGATCAGGCCGGCGCGGCTCAGCACCTCGGTGACTTCCGTAAGCTGCATGCCGCGCAGCTCCGGCACAATGAAGCGCGCCGGACCGAGGCTGATATAGATCGTCACCGGTTTGCCGGGCCGCACCCGCTCCCCGGCCGCGGGGTCCTGGCGGAAGACATGCCCCTTGGGGACAGTGTCGTGGTTCTCCCGGATCGGCTCCAGGGGCTTTAGCCTGGCCCCCTCCAGCAGCTTGCTGGCGGCCGTTTCCTCCAGGCCTTCAACCTTTGGAACCACTGTTACATTGCCGCGGCTGGCGCGCAGGTCACCGGTATAGGCGCTGATCAGGCGCCAGCCGAGATAGATCACCACCCCGGCCAGCAGCACCGCGACGACCGCGACGGTGATGCCCGCTGCCGGGCTGCCTTTCCGGCGCGGCTGTTTGCGGCCCAAGGACATGCGGCCAGATTCTAGGCTCAACCTGTCGGCTTAGCAAGCCGCGGGCTTACTGGCCGCCTTCAACCGGGGGGACATCGCCGGCCGGCGGCGGCGTGGCCGGCGGGATTTCAACCGGCGCGCCATCAGCGCCGGGGATCGGCGTGCCGTCCGGCATGACCGGGGCGGCGTTCTCCTGGCGGGCCTGGGCCTGCTCGATCATCTCCTGCAGCTGCTTCTGGCGGAACTCGGCCAGCTTGTCGGCGACCATGTCGATCTTGGCCTGGTCGTCAAAGACCTCGTAGGCCTTCTGGATCATCTCCCAGGTCGGGCCCTCTTCCTGGCGGGCATACTTGATCGCCAGGTCCAGCTGCTTGTAGGACTCTTCCTTCTTGTCCTGCCAGGCCAGGTTCAGGCCGCGCATGGCATAGGCATCGGCGTTGTAGTTGTCCTTCTCGACCACCTGGGCCAGCGCGGTTTCCATCAGCTCGCGGGCCTTCTCACGCTCGATGGGCTGCAGCTTGAGCATCTCCTCATCTTCGAGCCATTCGTTATAGGTCTTGGCGATGAGGTAGTGCGGCAGGGAGGAGGAAGTCGCACCCTCGCTCTGGGCCGCCATTTCCAGCAGGCCGATGGCCAGGGCATAGACCGGCGTATCGGCCAGGTTGTAGACCTCCGGGGTCGGGGCGCTGCCGGCATCCGCGGAGATGTCGGCCTGCGGGATGTCCACCTTGGCGGCGGCTTCGGCCTCCGCATCGGCGGCGGCATCGTCCGCTGCCGCGCTATCGCCCTCGGCAGCAGTCTCGCCCTCGGCGGCCGCAGTCTCTGCGGCGGCATCCTCCGCGGCGGTATCAGTCTCAGCGGCCGCGTCAGCATCCTCAGTCTCGGCGCCCTCAGGCTTGAGCAGACCGGGCTCGGTCTCGGCCTGGCCGGCCTGGCGCTTGTCCTTGATCAGCTGGAAGTCGTAGCCCGTGCCGATGGCCGCGCGCTTGGCGATCTCCTCAAGCTGCTCGGGCGTGGCTTCAGCCGGCGGCTGCAGCTTGGCCTCATTCAGCGCCTGGTTGGCCAGGACATAGAGGTTGTTGAACTCGTACTTCGCGCTGTCCTTAAGCTTGTTGATCTCTTCGCCGAACTTGTCCGGGGCGCTGGTGCGCAGCATGATCTGCCGCGCCGCCACCTGGTCATAGCGCTCCTTGATCTCCTCATCCGTCGGCGTGTAGTTGGCGTCCTCCGGATGCTCCTTCTTGATCTGCTCGATCAGGTTCGGCTTTTCCTTCTCAAAGTCGGGGCCTTCGGCCTTCTTGCGGTCGTAGACCTCATAGCGGACAAAGCCCGCCGGGATATCGACCCACTCGCTGATCTGGCCCACCGGCGTGTCGAAGAGGGCCTTGCGCTGGGCCTCGTAATACTCGGCATCCTTCTGCAGCAGGCCCGCGCCGATCCAGCCCATCTCGCCGCCTTCGGCCTTGCGGTCGTCGTCGCTGTACTCCTTGGCCAGGTCGGCGAACTTCTTGCCTTCCTTGAGCTTGGTGTCGACTTCCGCCTTCTTGCCCTCCATTTCCTTCTTGAGGGCGGCGTCGGCTTCGTCCTGGATCTTCTTGCGCGTGTTCTCGACCATCAGGTTGCGCCGGGCTTCCACCTCCCACTGCTGGGGGGTCATGCCGCTGGCCTGCAGGAAGGCGGCGAAGGCAGCCTTCTGCTGCTTGCGGGCCTCCAGCTTGCCTAGGGCGTCGCTCAGCACATTACCCTTGGACTCGCCCGCATTCTTCATGTAGGCGGCCGCGGCGTCAGTCCGGGCCTTCTCAAGGTCGGCGGCGCTGACCTCGACCTTCAGCTCCTCAGCCTTAGCCAGAATCAGTTCCTGCTCGCCGAGATACTGAGCGGTATAGCCATAGGCGTCCAGGGCAATATCGGCCTGGCTGCCGGGCATTCTCGACCCGGAGAGGATCATCTCGTAGGTCTCATTGAACTGCTCAGCCGAGACCTTGCGGCCATTGACCTTCAGCGCGGTATCCGCCCAGTCGCCGCTGGTGATCAGCAGGGGGGAACCGGCCGCGCTGCCGTCCGGCACGTCCTGCTGGCCCTGGCGGTTGCCAATGGCGCTGCTGAAGCCGCCAACGGTCAGGCCGTAGGCGAGGCTGATGACAAAGATTCCCAGAAAAATCGCAAGGAACCATGCGCCCTTGCGCCGGATGAGTTCCATGAAAGTCATTGTTGAGACCCCTCGATGCCGAAGCCGGTAGCCGGCAGATGGCGAGCGAAGATTATAACAAGGTGTCAAGACAGATGCAGGCGGGGATTTTCATGTTCAGAGCGAGCCGCTGGAAGGTTCTTCCGGCGCAGCCGCCGGGCCCGCCTGGGGCAGCTCATGCAGGCGGCGGCTGGAGCTGCCCAGGCTGTCCAGCGCGGCCTTGACCCGCTGCTCCAGCTCGGCCGTCAGGGCGGCCAGGGCCCCGCGCTTGTCGCTGCAGTACTGGGCGTAATAGTCCCGCAGGTCCAGCAGGCTCCCCGCCTTGACCCTGGCGACCCGCGGCCCCCAGAGGCGCTGGCGGCGGAAGACCTCCAGCTCCAGGCGGCCCAGGGTGTCCAGATAGCGCTCGGGGCTGGGCAGGCGGCCCACATAATCGCCCTGCACGGCGATGAAGTGCATCACGCGCCAGAGCTCATGGGTCAGGCGCTCGGCCTCGTCCTGCTGGGCCTGGCTGAGACGGCCGGCATAGCCGCCTTCCTCGCTGCCGGCGGTGATCACGTTGTCGATGGCGTTGAAGAGGGCCCGGATGCGGTCGCGCAGCGGCTCGGCGGGGTTCTGCCTGACCCCCAGGCTGTCGGCGATGCGGCCGAGGATCTTCTCGCGCAGGGCGGCGATGCGGGCCTCGATGCCGCTGTCCGCCGCCGGCTTCAGGCCATAGCGCTTCTCATTCCCCGCCACCACGCACTCGCCGATCGCCATCAGGCGGGCATAGCGAGCGTCCAGCTGCGGCCGGGCCTGCTGCGCATCCGTGCGGCTGATCCCCAGCTGGCGCTCCAGGCGCGCCAGCGAGGCTTCGATCTCGGCGCTCATGTCCTTGCCATAGAAGTACTTGACCGCCAGGGGGATGAAGTAAAGCGGCGGCAGCTTGTCCGCGCCCTGCTGCTTTGCCAGGTCGTCCAGCGCCCAGAAGGCCATCTGGGCCGCCCCCTGCTGGAAGGGCAGCAGCACATCGTTCTGCCAGCAGACCTCGCCCTCGGGGAAGAGCACCAGAAAGCGCTCGCCGCGCACCAGCAGCTCGCGGGTCATCTTCAGCGCCTCGCGGTCCATGGTGCCGCGGGCCACGCTGTAGGCCCCCATGCTCTGCAGGAACCAGGGGCGGATCAGCGCCGGCGGTTCCAGGAAGACTTCCTTGGCGCAGAGATAGTTGAATTCCATGTCCAGCTGGCGCGAAAGATCAAAAAGCACCAGGGGTTCCCAGCTTGGATGGTTGGGGGTCAGCACCGCGCGCTGGCCGCGCAGGCCGCGGATCAGCTCCAGGCTTTCGGCCTCAACTTCCACCGCGCTGACCCGCAGCATGTCCCAGAGGAAGCGGCCCGAGAAGCGCTTGGCCAGCCGGATCAGTCCCGGCCGCGGGCGCGGAGGCAGGAAGCGGTAGGGCTTCCCGCGGGCAGGCACATTCTCGTAGTAGTCCGGCACAGGCAGATTGTAGGACAGCAGCCGCGGGCGCAGCCCGCCAGGCGGCCTATTCGTAGCGCACGGCGACCAGGCTCTGCTCGGCCAGGCTGCGGTAGACCAGCAGCGGCGTACCGGCCGGCGTGCGCAGCATGCGGCAGTACTCGGAGATCTCTTCGCTCACGTCTATGGCCATCGGCGCGTGCCAGGAACTGGCCAGGTTATCGGCTGCGTGCTGCAGATACAGCCGCGGCGGGCCATCCCAGGCATCGGCCTTGGTGAAGGCCACCAGCGGGCGGTTTTCAAACACAACGACATCAAAGGACTTGCCCGCCCCGCTGCTGTTGTCGAGGTTCTGCGCCGGGCCCCAGACATCTGAGTTGCTGAACCCGCGCCTGAAGAAGAGGCCGTCCAGGGGGTGCCAGCGGTCTGCGGCCACAAGGTAGTCGTCATTGCCGGAATGGGCCACTGCGATGTAGAAGCTGTAAATGTCCAGAAGCCGCTCGGGCTGGCTGAAGCTGCTGCCCTGGACATCCTCTGCTTTGCAGACAAAGGTCCCCAGATCCTGCACAAGGCCCTTGTATCCCCGGGCGCCAAAGTAAAGTTTCGGCGGCCCGCCGGAGACCGAGTCCAGCCGGGGCAGACCGAGGCTGAGTTCGGAGGGCACAGTGGCGGCGATGCTGCCGCTGGCCCAGACCGTGCCCAGGGCATCCAGGGAGCGGAAGTAGTAAATGTTGCCGTTCTGGTGCGCGCAGGCCACTGCGGGCTTGCCCCCGATCACGGCCAGATTGCCGATCTGGCTGAGGCCGCTTTCGATAAGCACGGAATCGGCCCAGGCGGCCCCATCCGCGTCCTCGGCCCGCATGTAGCGTGCCTGACCCGGGGCCTTGTAGGCACAGGCCGGGTTGCCCTCCACCTCTGCTAGGCGCGGGTCATAGACGCTGTGCCCCGGCATGACTTCAACCGGGCTCAGGAAGCCGGCCCCGTTCTCACTGCCTGCGCGGAAATACAGCAGGGCCTGCTGGCCATCCTGGCTGGCCGCCAGCGCCGGCAGGCCGCCCTGCAGGCCGATGTTCGCCAGCGAGAAATCCGCGTTCGCGTTGTTGCTGCCCGTGATGAGTTCCTTGCGGAAGCCCTGCAGCACTTCAACATCCAGCTGCGCTGTGGCCGTAAAGCCCTCCACATCACTGACCCTGACCCTGAGCGTATTCATGCCCGCCAGGCCCAGCGTCACGCTGGCCTGCGGCTGCTGGCCCGTGTGAAGCTCAAACTCGCCGTCGCCGTCCAGGTCCCAGCTGTACTCCAGGGGGTCTTCGGTGTCGAAGTCCGAGCTGGCGCTGGCGTCCAGCTCCACCTTCAGCGGGGCGTTGCCGCTGCTGACATCCGCCTGCAGGAAGGCTGAGGGGCCAGTATTGCCGAAGGGATAGACGGTCACTGTCGTGCTGGCCTGCAGGCTGCCGCCCTCTTCAAGGTTGTAGCGCACCGCAGGCTCATACACGCCCGGTGTGCTGTAGAGCGCGGGCATGATGCTGGTGTTCGCGGCGATGAGCTCGAAGGTCCCGTCACCATCCAGGTCCCAGTCGATGCTGCTGGACGTAAGGCCATACAGGTAGGCCGCTGCGCTCAGCGTGGTCTCAAGCTCGATGCTGTCGCTGGCCGGTGTGGCCTGCAGAGTCACTGTGCTTGGATTGTCGCCAAGCAGCAGATAGCGCAGCGAGCAGGGCGGTCCATCCTGCAGCAGCACAATGACATACAGGCAGCCGTCGGGGGCGACATAGTCGGCGTGGCCAGCGCTGATATCCAGGCTGGCGCCTGCCGCAGGGCCGGGGTGCCAGTCCCAGCGGTTCAGGCTGAAATTGGCCAGGGCGACCCAGAACTGCCCCGTCTGCGGCGGCGGGCTGAGCCAGTCAAAGTAGATCGTGTCGCTGCCATTCACTGCTCCGCGGTTGAAGAACTCGTAGCAGGCATAGGCCGGCCCCGGGCTGACGCTCCCGGGGCTGAAGACCGCGAAGCTGGAGTTCATTGAATCGACGTTCTGCTTGGGCACCACGCCATAAGGGCTTGAAGCCGGGTGGAAGAACTGGTAGTTGATGGTTGAGGCCTCCCGCGTCAGGCTGGCCGGCGCCGGCAGGCGCGGAAGCGTCGGCCTCTGCCCCTGGGGCGCCGGGTCGGCGGCATCCTGCGGCTGCAGCGCGCTGCCGCGGCAGCCGCTGAGGATCGCCAGCAGCAGCGAAGCTGAGAACAGCAGGACAAATAGAGCAGCAGGGCGGCGGGTGCGCATCATTAGACCTCACTGGCTGGCCACGCTGGGCCGGGCTGTATCTGCGGCAGCAGCAAAGGGACAGGGATTCACGCTGCCTGGAGGTTATACGCACAAATGCCTGCCTGCGCCATCATCATTGGGTATCACTCAGGCCGGAGGCCAGGCGGTAGCGGATGCCCAGCCTACTCGTAACGCAGGCAGTCGATGGGCTTGAGCTGTGCCGCGTGGGCCGCGGGGTAGAGGCCAAAGAGCAGGCCGACTATCAGGCTGAAGGCCGAGGCCATCAGCACCGTCTGCGGGGCCACGAAGGTCTTCCACTGCACCATGGCGCAGAAGGTCGCCGTGGCCGCGATGCCAAGGCCGGTGCCAAGGATTGCCCCAAAGACCGACTGCAGGATAGCCTCGGTCAGGAACTGGCGCCAGATGTCGCGGCGCCTGGCCCCCAGCGCCCGGCGCACGCCGATCTCGCGGGTGCGCTCGATGATCTGCATCAGCATGACGTTCATAATGCCGATGCCGGCCACGATCAGGGCCACCGAGCCCACGCCGTAAAGCAGGTAGTTGAAGACCTTGAGCATGGAGGCCACGATCTTGGTCAGCTGCTCGACGGTGGTCACCGTGAAGTCCGAGGGTTCGCCCTTGCCAAGGCCGGCCACCTTGCGCAGCTCGCGGATCACCGCCTTGCGCGTGACTGAAGGCTCTGTGCCTTTGGCGGCGCGGATCAGCAGGCTGGAGCTGCCATCCAGCTTGTACAGCTCGCGGGCGGTGGTGATGGGGAGGAAGACGCGGTTGTCGATGGTCTCAAAGCCCATCATGCCCTTCTCCACCATGATGCCGATGACGGTGAACTTGCGGCCCTTGACCACGATCTCCTTGCCCATCGGGTCCTCGCCGTCCGGAAAGAGCAGGCCCGGCACCTGTGAGCCGATGCAGCACAGGTCCGCCCCCTGGCGCGTCTCCTCCACGGTGAAGAAGCGGCCGCGCTCCATGGCGTGCCCGCGCACCGAAAGGTATTCCCCCGACACGCCCTGGATGGTGGTAAAGACCCGCTGCGCGCCGTGGCCCATGTGCCCCGGCATCATCAGCACGCTGGCCACCGCGTCCACCTCCGGCAGCGTGCGGGCGGCCTCTTCATAGCCAGCCGGCAGCCAGGCGTTGGCGTTGGAGCGCTGCATGCCGTCGCCGGTGTCCACGAAGGGGAAGACGAAGACCGTGTCGCTGCCGGCGTCGCGCAGGTTGCCCGAGGCCTGGTAGTCCCCGCTCTGGGTCACGGAGATCAGGGCGATGATGTTCGCCACGCCGATCGCCACGCCCAGCACACCCAGCAGGCTGTTGATGCCCAGAGCCGAGCCGCGGCCGGGCGGCAGCATGTCCTGCAGGCGGGAGAGGAGGCTCTTCAAGGCAGCCTACTATAGCCCCGGTGCTGCCCAGAACCAAGCTCTGCGCTGCTATGATTGCAGCGATCTCTGTGGCAGAAGGCGATTGATGGATCAGAGCAACCCCGCTGCGGCTTCCGGGCCGCCAATGAACCCTGGCGCGACCCGGCTGGTGAGCGCGGCGCTGCAGGAACAACAGACCCGCAGGCACCCCCAGCTGGGCAGCTACCACCTGCTGCTGGCGCTGGCCCAGCGGCACGGGCCGATGGCCCAGGACCTGGCGCAGGGCGTCAACCCGCCCGAGCTGCTGACCTGGCTGCAGGGCAAGCTTTCGCAGGGCGATATCGGCACGGCCGTGGACCTTGCCGGCCTGCTGGCCCATGCCATGCTGCTGGCCGCATCGCGCGGCCGCCAGGACATAGCAGAGCGCGACCTGGCGGCGCTGATCCTGCGTGCAGCCGGATATGCGGTGAACGTCGATATCCCTGAGGCCGGCACTGTGGCTGTGCTGCAAAGCCCGCCCCAGGCCGGCGGCGTAAAGGACGCTGCCCCGCCAGGCCCGGCCGCAGGTGCAGGCGGGTCCGCCGGCGCAGAGCAGGCCGATGCGGCGCAGGCCGGGCCTCCGCTGGTAATCCCGAAGCCGCCGGTCGACCCCAAGCTGCAGCCCCCGCCGGTGCAGCCGCCGGCCACTGCGGACAGCCCTGCGGCCGCCGGCAGTGCATTTGTCTACACACCCCGCGGCGGGCGGCCGACGCCGACACTGGACAAGTATGGCCAGGACCTGACCCGCATGGCCCAGGAGGGCCGCCTGCGGCCCATGCTGGGCCGCGAGACTGAAGTTGAAGTGATGATCGAGGTGCTGTGCCGCCGCATCAAGCGCAACCCCGTCCTGCTCGGCCCCGCGGGCGTGGGCAAGACCGCGCTGGTGGAAGGCCTGGCCCAGCGTATCGTGAGCGGCCAGGTGCCGAAGTACCTGCAGGGCATCCGCCTGCTTTCCCTCACCCCCAGCGCCGTGGTCGGCGCCACCCAGTATGTGGCGCAGTTCCTGGAGAAGATGAACGCCATCCTGGCCGAGGCCAGCCAGCCGGGGATCATCCTGTTTATCGACGAGGTGCATACCCTGGTCGGCATGGGCGGCAACCGCGGCTCTGATGACATGGCCTCCCTGATCAAGCCGGTACTGGCCCGCGGGGACATCGCCTGCATCGCCGCCACCACCGACAACGAGTGGCGCATGTACTTCGAGTCCGACGCCGCGCTGGAGCGGCGCTTCCAGCCGATCCGCGTGCAGGAGCTCAGCCCGGAGGCCTCGCTGGTCATCGTGCAGAACCTGCGCGACAGCGTGCAGAAGGAGCGCGGGATCGCCTGCCAGGATTCCGTGCTGAAGTGGCTGGTGGACTTCGCCGGGCGCTTCCTTTACAACCGGCATTTCCCGGACAAGGCTGTGGACCTGTATGAGCAGTGCCTGGCCTATGCCGTTTCGCATGACGCTGCTGAGATCACGCGCCAGAGCGCGGAGATCGTGGCCCAGCGCCTGGTGGGCATGCCCCTGGAGCTGGGCGAGCGCCTGCGCCTTCTGGATGAGAAGCTGACCGCCAGCGGCCTGCTGGCCGAGGAGCAGCGCGAGGCCCTGCTGGCGCGCCTGGGGGTAACCCTGCGCGGCCTGGATGTGCGCCAGGAGCGGCCCAATGCCGTGGTGCTGATGCTGGGCGAAGCGGCGGCCCAGGCCGCCGAGCTGGCGGAGCTGATTGCCCAGCAGCTTTTTGGCAACGGCGAGCGCGTGGTGGAGCTGGACTTCTCGCGCATGACCGAGGACCACAACATCTCCATGCTCATCGGTTCCCCGCCGGGCTATGTGGGCTACAGCGACGAGCTGCCGATTCACGCCCTGCTGCAGATGCCCTGGAGCGTGGTGCTGGGCACCAGCATTGAGTATGCCCATCCCACCATCCGCTCGGTCTTTTCCCAGGCCCTGGCCGATGGCAGCATGCTGGACGGCCGCGGGCGCAACATCGTCTTCAGCGAAAGCGTGGTGGTGCTGTCGGCCGGGATCGAGCCCCAGCACGGCCGCAGCATCGGTTTCAAGCCCGGCGGCGTGCAGCAGGCCGAGGCCCTGGGCCTGGCGGGCCTGATTGAGCGCGAACTGGGCCCGGCGCTGGCGGGCCAGATCGACATCGTCGCCGGCGATGCGCCTGAGGTGGAGGACAACCACCGCGGCTGGCTGGAGAACCAGCTCCTGCCGGAGCTGGCCGCGCGCTACACCCGCCAGGGCCTGCCGGTGCGCTTTGACGCCAGTCTGGTCGAATGGCTGCTGGCCCAGGAGAAGGCCGAGACGCGGCGCCAGAACTGGGAGCGCCTGCTGGACGAAAAAATCGGCCCGCTGCTGGTCGAAAGGCTCAGCCAGGGCGCTGGTGAAGGCGATTCACTGGTTGTAAAATTCGCCGACGGGGCGCTGACAGTTGCAGCCGATGAGACCCCAAGGGAGGAAGGGCATGCCGATCACGTTTGAGAACGACACCCACAAGCAGATCTACGAGAAGATGGTCGAGAATATGCGCGAGCTCTTCGGCGAGTACTGCTCGATGCACCCCGACTATCCGCGCGTGGACCTGCAGTACGGCAGCGCCTTTGTGGTCACCATCTGCCTGCCCTGGAACCATGACGGCAAGGAAGACGCCATTGTCCGCACCCGCTGCTATGTCGTGACTGGCGCCGAGCTGCGGGCCGAACTGCTTGAATGGCTGCTCAAGCAGAACTACAACGTCCGCTTTGGCGCCTTCGGCATTGACGACGAGAACGACATCTTCTTCCAGCACACCATCGTCGGCTCGACCATGGAAAAGGAAGAGCTGCGCGCCATGGTGATGGCGGTGATCTGGACCTCCGACGAGAGCGACGACGAGATCACCAGCCGCTGGGGCGGGATGCGCTATACCGAGCGCCTCGCGGCGCCCGCGGCCCCGGCCCCGCCGGCTGAGCCCGCGCCGGGAGCCTAGGCCCCAAAGCCCGCAAAACCCACTTGAACTTGGCACCGCGGGGTGTTAAAGTTTCTGTGCCCGGAAGTCTGGACTACAGACCACCGGGGGCTATCGGCGAAATCCACCGGAGGTGGGAAATGCGTGGAAATCAGGGCAGCTATAGCTGCCGGCCTTTTGCACTGCTGTTAATGGTCCTGCTGGGCACAGCGCTTTGCGCCTGCAGCTCTTCAAGGGAGAGTGTTACACCCGCAGCCTCTGTGCGCGCGAACACGCCCGCCGATGCGGCCCTGCCCCTGATGCCGGGTCATGGCCTGCAGGAGCGCGAGGCCAGCGGCAGCTTCAGCCATTCCGCCAAGTCCCGCTTCCCCTGGGCCAGCTCCGACGACGCGAAGCCGGGCACTGAGCCCCTGCACCACATAAAGCTCGGGCCGGCGCCCGAAGGTTTCAGCTGGGCGATCTACAGCTTCAACCTGGGCAGCCAGCTGCTGCCCCTGCTGACAAATGCCAGGGTCACGCTGCAGCACACCGCGCAGTCAGCGCCTGAGGCGCAGTCGCGGCTCTGGCTGGGCTATGCCGACTATGCAGACTCTGCCTGGAAACTGCAGGGCTACAGCAGCGGCAGCGGCACGGCGCAGATCACTCTGCCCGGCGGCAGCGCGGCAGTCAGCCCAAACGGCTATGTTTATGTGCTGGTCCTGGTGGCGGAAGGCGACGCGCAGTGGGTCACCGGTGATCTGCTGCTTGAGTCAGACTGCGCGGACTTTGAACTCAGCCTGAGCAGCAGCAGCAGCGCCCTCAGCCTGAGCTGGAACAGCATCCCGGGGGCCGCTGGCTACCGCCTGCTGTACCGGCAGCTCGGGCCGGACGCCGGCGAGTTCAGCACCCTGATCGAGCTGCCCTCGCAGCAGCTCAGCTTTGAGCACAGCCTCAGCCAGCCCGAGGGAAAGCCCTGCGTCTGGGACACGCCCTATGAATACAGGATCGAAGCCCTGCTGGGCGGCGCGGTCATGCTGGACTGCGCTGAGCCCCTGGCGGGCCGCCGCGTGCTTCAGACCCCTGAAGTCTCGGTAAGCGACGACTTCTCCAGCAGCTTCCTGCGTGTGGACTGGAGCGCGGTGCCGGATGCGACGGGCTATGCCCTCTACCGCGACAGCACTACCGATCCCATGCTGGAATTCGGGCCGGGCCAGCTCAGCTTCACGGACACAGACCCGCAGATCCTGGACGGCATCCGCCATTACTACCGGGTGGAGGCCATGGGCCCGGAGGGCAACAGCGGGCAGGGCATTGGCCTTGGGCGCGTGCAGAGCTTTGCCAGCTTCCTGCTTGACCCGGCCAGCGAGCTGGACTCCGCAGCACTGGAGCTTGCGCAGTTCCAGGTCAGCGGCACTGAGCGCAGCATCGCCTGCTGGCGGGATGCGCAGAGCGGCAACCCCAAGCTGGCCTGGGCCTTGACCGATAACCCGCAGGAAGCCGGGGACTTCACCCTCCAGGAACTGCTGACTGATGGCCTGCAGGGCGGCTCCTACAGCGCTGCGGCTCCGCTGGCCGCCTGGTACGGCCTCGCGCTGGCGCGTCCCACCGGCGGCCTGGCCTTCATGCGTCCCAAGAACCTCAGCCCGGCGGCGGCGCAGGACTGGAACCTTTGCGATGTGGACAGCGCGGAGGGCCGCGGTGTGCAGCTCGCCGCCGACGGCGGCATCCCCGTGCTGGCCTATGTCAACTCCGCGGACGAGCTGGTGCTGGCGCGGGCTTCAGGCGCCAGCCCGCTGCTCAGCTCGGACTGGACACGCTTTGTGGTCGACACAGACGGAAAGCTGGGGGACGAGCTCAGCCTGCTCGTGGAAGACGGACGGCCGATCCTGGCCTACCGCGTGGACCGGGATGAGGCTGACCTGGAGCTGAACGCCATGCGCCTGGCCGTGGCCTCCAGCCCGCAGCCCGATTCCGCCGGCGACTTCAGTGTCTATGAACCCATGCCCGGAGCGCAGATCCTGCAGCGCCCGGAGCTGAATGCGCTTTCAAACCGGCTGGAGCTGGGCTTCTTCCTGCAGTCTCCCGGCGGCGCCGATATCTGGCAGGCCAGCAGCCTGAGCCTGCAGCCGCTCAGCGCCAGCGAGTGGAGCTTTGAGCTGCTGCACTGCACTGCCCTGCAGGGTGACAGCCAGCGCGGCCTGAGCTTCCACGCGGACTCCGCAAAGCAGCACAGCCTGGCCTACCTGGCCGAGCACGGCGACGGAACTGCGCAGCTGCGTCTGCTGCGGCTCTACTCGCCCCTCAGCGGCATGCCCTTCCTGCAGAACGATGAGCTGCTGCAGGGCATCGCCAGCGGCCCGCAAAGCCCGCAGCTGGATGTCATCTGGCCCGCCAACGGCATGCGCGCAGTTGTCTCAATGCGTGAGCAGCAGGACGGCCCCCTGAGCCCCATGTTTGTGGAAGAGCTTTAGAACTACTAGCGAATATTCAGCATGTTCTAATTTGGCCAATCCCGCTCAGGCGCGCACTGAGTTATGATGATTTTGGCGCGGAGCGCCATGCGTTTCAGTAGGGGACGGACACATGGGAGTACGTGGATCTGGGCTGGGTTCAGCCCGCTGCTTGGTTGTAAGCCTCCTGGCTGCGCTTCTGCCTTTGCTGGCGGCCGGCTGCCGGGAAGGGGCGAACCGCCGGGCCGAGACACCGGAACTTGGGGCCGGCGACCCGAGCATTCAGGCCTTTGATCTGGCGCCGGCAACCGCGCTGGGGAGCACCTTCACCCGCCTGGGCGCTGCCGATACTGGCCTCGACTTCACCAATGATGTGACCGAAGAGCGCCTGGTGCTGGAGGAGATCTTCACCCAGTCCGGCATGGCCAGCGGCGACTACGATGCCGACGGCGATCTGGACCTCTACCTGTGCTCAATCAACGGCCCCAACAAGCTTTACCGCAATGAGGGCGGGCTGAAGTTCAGCGATGTCACGGCCGAGAGCGGCGAGGGCCTCGACAGCCCGGACAAGCTCAGCTCCGGCGGCATCTTCGCTGACTACAACGCCGACGGGAAGATGGACCTGTACGTCTGCAACCGCCGCGGCGCGAACCAGCTCTTCATCAACCAGGGCGACGGCCGCTTCAAGGACGAAGCGGAGGCTCGCGGCGTGGCCGCAGACCAGAGCACCGTGATCAGCGCGGTCTTTGACGCTGACAACGACGGCGACCTGGACCTCTACCTGGCCAACTACCGCGACAGCAACGACGCCAACCCCCTGACCTATGCCTACACCCAGGGCCGCCTGGGCGACATCAAGCCCTGGTACATGATCGAGCTGACCAAGCAGCGCCCGCAGGTGGGCAAGGCCTCTATCAGCGCCACCCTGCCCGAGGACCTGCAGGAAGACTTCTATGTCGACGACTCCGGTTTCGCCCACATGAAGCCGCATGTCAACCAGCTCCTGCTCAACGACGGCAAGGGCAAGTTCAGCGATGTGACCGCCAAGGCCGGGCTGGACCAGCCGGCCTGGAGCTTCCAGCCCGTGGCCTCGGACTTCAATGACGACGGCTTCATCGATATCTACGTCTCCAGCGACTTCGAGTTCCCCGACCGCCTGTGGATGAACAACGGCGACGGCACCTTCACCAACAAGGCGCCGGAGATGACCCGCAAGAGCCCCCTGCTCTCCATGGGCGCCGACAGCGGCGACCTCAACGGCGACGGCCTGATCGACCTGTACACATCTGACATGCTCAGCCCGGATTACAAGCGGGCCAAGCGCCAGAGCGGCGACATGAACCAGTGGCGCTGGGAGCTGATCAACATCCGCCCGCAGCCCCAGATGCGCAACATGCTCTTCCTCAACCGCGGCCAGGGCTATATGACTGAGCTGGGCCAGTACTCCGGCGTCGCCGCCACCGACTGGACCTGGTCGGTGCGCATCGCCGACCTGAACTACGACACCCTGCCGGAGCTCTTCGTCACCAACGGCAACCTGCACGACACCTTTGACGTTGACAACCTCAACGAGCGCATCAAGATGCGCGAGCGCGGCGTGCCGATCAAGCAGATCCAGGAATACTTCTTCAACATGCCGGGCTATATGACCGACGATGTGGTCTTCACCGCCTCGGAGCCGCTGAAGTACGACAAGGCCCCGGACAACTGGGGCATCAAGGACGGCGCGATGTCCTGCGGCGCCTCGCTGGCGGACTACGACGGCGACGGCGATATCGACATCATCGTCAACAACACCAACCTGCCGGTGGATGTCTGGCGCAACGACATGGACAACGGCAACTGCGTGCTGCTGGACCTGCGCCAGGAAGGCCGCAACCCCGAGGCCGTCGGCGCGAAGGTCTATGTTGAATGCGCCGGCCAGCAGGTGGTTCAGGAGGTCGTGCTGGCCCGCGGCTTCGCCACCGGCGAGTCCAGCCGCCTGCATATCGGCCTGGGCGCCGCCGACAGGATCGACCGCCTGACCGTGCGCTGGCCCGACCACAAGACCCAGTCCTACAGCGGGCTGGAGGTGAACAAGCGCTATGTGATCAAGCGCGCCAAACGCCTGGGGGACTGGGCTGCGCCGGGCGAAGCCCCGCTCTTCACCCAGAAGACACTGCCCTTCCAGCAGACCGAGCGCAACACCCTGGTGGCCGAGTTTGACGAGGAGCCCCTGCTGCCCCTGCAGCAGAGCGCGCTGGGCACCGGCCTTGGCGTGGCCGACTATGACGGCGACGGCCTTTTGGATGTCTACTGCGCCGGGCCCGCCGGCCAGTCCGGGGCCCTGCTGAAGAATGCCGGGGCCAGCCCCGGCGAGCGGCCGGACTTCCGGCCCCAGGATGAGGCCATCCGCGACATGGACCCCAACGTCGAGGAGATGAGCGCCCTGTGGCTGGACAGCGACGGCACGGGCAGCCCGGACCTGCTGGTCTCCGCCGGCGGAACCGAGGCGATGCCCAGCAGCCGCGAGTTTGAAGGCAGCCTGCTTGGCAACACCGGCCAGAGCTTCGCGCGCATCGCCCTGCCGGGCCTGCGCAACAGCCGCGGCTCGATGTGCGCCGCCGACGTGGACCGCGACGGCGATGTGGATGTCTTTGTCGCCGGCCACCTGCAGCCGCACAAGTTTGCCGCTACCGCGCCCTCGGACTTCTATGAGAACGAGCAGGGCCGCCTGCGCCCGGCCCTGGCGGCCCGCGTGCCCGCACTGGTGGACGAGGCGGAGACAAACGGCCAGATCGCCGAGGCGCAGTTCTGCGATGTGGACGGCGACGGCTGGCCCGACCTGCTGCTGGCGCGGCAGTGGGGGCCGCTGGAGCTGCTGCGCAATGAGCAGGGAGTCTTCAGGACGCGTATGAGCCTGTCAGACAAGGGCTGGTGGCGCAGCCTCTGCATCGGCGATTTCGACGGCGACGGCGACCCGGATTTCATCGCCGGCAACAACGGCAAGAACAGCAAGTACAGCCCCAAGGAAGGCGCGCCGGTGACCCTCTTTGCCAACGACTTCGACGGCAACGGCACCCGCGACCTGATCGAGGTGAAGTACCGCAAGGACGGCTGCATGCTGCCCGGGCGCGGCCGCTCCTGCAGCGGCTATGCCGTGGGCTATATCCCGCAGCGCTTCCCCACCTGGGCCTCCTTCGCAGATGCCACCCTGGAGGATGTCTATGGCCAGGGCCTGGCCACGGCCCAGCGCTATGAAGTCACGGCCGTGGAGCACGTCGTGGCCATCAACGACGGCAAGGGCGGCTTCAGCCTCAGCCCGCTGCCCAGGTATGCCCAGCTCGCCCCCGCCTTTGGCATCACCGCCGGCGACTTCAACAACGACGGCAAGCTGGACGCCTTCATGGCCAACAACTTCACGGATACACAGCCCGAGACCGGCAACTGGTCCACCGGCTATGGCACCCTGCTGCTGGGCGATGGCGCCGGCTCCTTCACGGTCAGCGAGCCCTGGCAGAGCGGAAGCTATATCTGGCAGGATGCACGCACGGCGATCAGCGCTGACGTCAACAAGGACGGCGCGCTGGACGTGCTGGTTTCCTGCTCCAACGCCCCGGCCCAGATCCTGCTGGGCCGCCCGGGGGGCAAGTCGCTGAGCGTCAGCCTGCAGGGCAAGGCGCCCAACACCGGCGCGATCGGCGCGAAGCTCAGCCTGAGCCTCAGCGATGGCTCCACCCTGACCCGCTTTGTGCAGGCCGGCCAGGGCTATCTGGGTTCATATCTCGGCCCGCAACACTTCGGCCTGCCGGAAGGTGTCACCGCCCAGAAGCTGGTCGTCACCTGGCCCGATGGCAGCAGCTCTGAAAGCACGGAGCTGGCCCTCGAGAGCCTCAGCATCGCGCAGCCCTGATGCGGCAGTGCTAGACTGAAGCTATGGACGGGCCGCAGACACCGGCTGGGGGCAGGCGTAGCGCCGCGCTTTCCCCTGCGCTGCTGGCGGGCCTGGTCGTGGTGCTGCTGCTGGGCGGCCTGCTGCTTTTCTTCGTGCTGCGCGCTTCGCGTGAGGAGCCGGTCAGCGTGGCCACCATCGTGGCGGACCTTCGCACCTACGACGGCCAGAGCGTGACGCTCAAGGGCCGCGCCCTCAGCCCGACGAACATCTTCGGCCTGAAGTACTACGACCTCGACGACGGCAGCGGCAGCATCAAGGTGATCACCGAGCGCGGCCTGCCGGCCGAGGGCAGTGAGATCACCGTCACCGGCGTGGTCAAGCAGGCGGTGCAGATCGGCGAGATGGAGCTCACCGTGGTCTATGAGCCGCAACTCGGCGAGGCTGAGCCGCAGTAGCCGCAGCAAAAGCAAAAGGCCCGCGGGGCGGGCCTTTTCTCATACAGACACAGGCAGGACGGCTTTCAGGCGGGCCTGTTCAGCCGCCTGCATTTACCAGATGCTGCAGCCGAAGGGCTGGGTGCTCTGGCTGGCCGGGGTCTTGCCGGCGCGCAGGGCCTTCACCGCTTCAACCACATAGTTGGTGCCCTTGGGGATCTCCTTGAAGGTGCCCTGGTCCACAGCTCCGCTGTAGGCCAGCTTGCCCTTGGCATCAATGATGAAGATGTCCGGGGTGGTCTGGGCACCATAGGCGCTGGCGACCTCCTGCTTGCCGTCAAGCAGCAGGGGCCAGGCGACGCCGTGGGCCTTGGACATCCTGGTCATATCCTCGCGGCTGTTGCCCTCGGTGCTCTCCGGCAGCGAATCCACCGCCAGCCAGACCAGGTCCTTGCCCTTGACCTGGGCATAGGTCGCGGGCATGGCGCCCTGGTCCTTGCCCTTGGGCTTGACGTAGTACCTCGTCACTACCGGGCATTCGGGCGACCAGAACTCCAGCACCACGATCTTGCCGGCCTTGGTGTAGTCGGAAAGCTTGTGGGTCTTGCCGTCCAGGTCCTTGAGTGTGAAGTCCGGGGCCTTGGCGCCCACGGCAAGCCGGGCGTCCGGCGCGGCGGCGCTGGTGCTGAGCAGCAGCGCGGCGAAACAGAGCAGAAGCAGCCCCTTCACAACGAAACAAGCCTTGTTCATCTCATCCTCCAAAGAAAGGAAAGTGGCCGGACGGGACAGGCCCGCCCGGCCGCAGTGACACATGCTTAGTTGGCGTACTTGACGCCGCAGCCCACCGGGCGGGTCTCGACAATACTGGGCGGGTTGCCTTCCTGGGCCGCCTTGACGGCCTCTTCAACAAAGGCCCGGCCGCTGCCGGGCTCGCCGTTGATGCCGCCCTCGTCGGCGGCGCCGCGGTAGACCAGCACACCGCTGGGGTCAATCACCACAATCTCCGGCGTGCGGCGGGCGCCGTAAGCCTTGCCCACCTTGCCGTCGCTGTCCAGCAGCACCGGGTTCTGGATGCCCCAGGCGCCGGCCTTCTCGCGGTTCAGCTCGGGGTCCGCGCCTTCCTTGCCCGGCGCCCCGGAGTTGATCGCCAGCCAGACCACGCTGGGGGACTGGATCCGCGCCTTGAGGTCCTGCATGGCGCTTGAGCCTTCATAGTAGGCCACCACATAAGGGCAGCCCGGGTTGAACCACTCCAGCACCACGGTCTTGCCGGCATAGTCGGCCAGCGAGACGGTGTTACCGCTGAGGTCTGTCAGGCTGAAGGCCGGGGCCTGCTCGCCCACCCTGGCACCGCTTGGCGCAGCCTCAGCTGAGCGTCCGGCCACGCCGGCAAGCAGCACAGCGGCAAGCGCTGTGATGGTGAGCACACGAATCCTGCGAATGCTGAGCATTTCTCTTTTCTCCTGAGCCGGGGTCTGACAATACTCCCGGCCCGGGAAGTTTCTTTAGAGCCGGGGGACTAACTAGTCCGCGTACTTCACGCCTCAGCCGACTGCCTGCGTCTCCATGATCAGGGGCAGACGGCCTTCGCGTGCGCTGTTAACAGCTTCAACAACAAAATTGCGCCCCGTGCCGGGGGCGTCGCGGCCGCCTTCATCACAGGAGCCGCGGTAGACCAGGCGCCCATCCGGCGCGATGACCATCATGTGCGGTGTGCGGCGCGCGCCATAAGCCTGGCCGACGCGGCCGCTGAAATCCATCAGCAGCGGGAAATGGATGTTCAGGCCCTTCACGGAATCGGCATTCTCAGCCAGGTCGCTGCCGGGCTTGCCGGGGGCGGAGGAGTTGATGCAGAGCCAGACGACATCCGCGCCCAGGGCTTCATGCGTCGCCACCATCGGCGGCGGGGCCTCTGCATCAGCGCCGGGGGTGTAATAGGCCACGCAGACCGGGCAGGCCGGGCTGAACCACTCCAGGACAACGGTTTTGCCCTGGGCGGTGTAGTCGCTGAGGCGGTGCGTCTGGCCATTCAGGTCGGCCAGCTCAAAGTCCGGGGCCGCATCGCCAACCCTTACCGGGGCCGGCAGCGGCGGCAGCTTGGGCTTGGGGGCAGCTCCCTGGTGTGCATCCGCGGCGCTGGTCCAGCATGAAGCCAGAACCACAAAGGCCATTGCAGCGGCGAGGCCGCTGAGTGTCCTTGTTCCTCCCATCTCCGCCTCCTTAGACATGTAATCAGTCCAGTTAGAATTACCATAGGACATAGTAGGCTGATTTTCTGTTCAGAGCGCTTTTCCTGTAAATCCGCAGTACAACTAGACGCATGTTCAGATTCAGGCTTTGCTAGAATCGCCCAGGCCGCAGCAGCGGCCCGGGGAGAGCAGATGCAGGACGATCCGAAGAGCATTGACCCGCGGGATGAAGCGCAGCAGGAAGGCGGCCCGGACTGGAGTCCCAAGGCGCCGCCGGACCTGAACATCATTCTGCGCGGCGGGGAGCTGCCTGCTGATGGGGAAGAGGAAGCGCCAGGGGCCGAAGGCGCGGCCGCCCCGCGGCCGCTGAAACCCTCGGTACGCTACAGCGACGCTGAGCCGCTGAAGCGGCCGGAAGCCGCAACAGCAGCCGATGACCCCCCGCCCTTCGAGACCGGCGGCAGCGGCATCAATGCAACTCCGATCATCATCGGCCTGGCGGTCGTGCTGCTAATAGTCGTCGGCTTCTTCACCCTGCCGTCCCTGCTGAAGAAGGACACCCCGGCCACCGGCGGCGGAACCGCCGGCCAGGGCTCGATGGCCAGCAGCGATGTGGAGGGCGAGGCCCCTGTGGGCCTGGAGCCCTATGTGATTGACGACTTCTTCTATGGCGAGCTTGAGGAAGCGATCAAGCTGGCCAACGAGCGCAGCAAGTCAGACGGCTATTACGCCTATCGCTATGGCGTGCTGGAAAAGACCGACCGCGGCATCAGCCAGAGCATCAGCATCACCGCCTATCTGGGCGGCGAGGGCGCGGATGCGGCGGCCGGTGAAGGCGGGGGCCAGAGCTTCCGCGACGCCATGCAGCCTTATCTGGACGGCCTGAACGCACGCGAGGGCGTTGTGGCCACGCTCTTCCTGCGCAGCACCGGCGGCAAGGAAGCGATGGGCGAGAACGACCGCTGGCTGGTCTATGGCAAGTACTATTTCCTTGAGCACGAGACGCAGATCAAGGACATCCTGGCGGCCATCAACGGCTACAAGACCGCCGAGGGCCAGTACCCCAGCTCCCTGCTGACGGCCGACCCCGGCGCCAAGACCCGCGGTAACCCGACTTTCGAAGCCGGCGGCTTTGGCTACCTGCCGGTCTTCAAGACTGACTCCGCGGGCAACATCATCATGGGCTCCGGCTCCGGCATCGCCTCCTACAACCCCGAGGAGTGCGTGGGCTATTACCTGCTGGTCTTCCTGCGTGAACCGGACCAGGGCCTTGACGTGATGCGTCCCGACGACCTGAAGTACTACATAGACAACATCAGCCCCTTCCCTTACAAGCCCGGCAAGGCGCTGAAGAACGCGGGCCTGAACCCGGACGGCAAGCCCGACGGCGTGGCCTGCCTGATCAAGAACGGGGAAGTGGTGGACAAACCCTAGCTGCGGTGCGGCAGCAGAAGGCGCTCAGCACCGGCGTCCATGGCTGCCGCCAACCCGGCCTATCTGACTGTGCACAGCGGGTCGCCGATAACCACGTCCTGCCAGCTCATGCAGCGTACGGCCTTGTAGGCCGCCTCGATCCAGCGGTCGCCCTTGACCACATAGCGATAGAAAGCCACGCGCTCGTCGCCCACCGCGATGGTCCAGGGCTCCCAGGCATGGCCCATGGCCACGGTACCGCCCATATGGATGAAGTCGCAGATTTGTCCCTGGCCGTTGCGAGTAATGTCGGAGCGGTCTGTGTCAGGATCGACACTGGCGAAGTCGGTGGCGTTAAAGCTCTCATAGCTGATCCAGGCGCAGCCCGGCAGCCAGCTGAACTGCAGGTCGTCAAGGATGTATTCAGGTCCGTTGGGCCATGACCCGCCGGAGTGGTTAACGCCCCAGCCCGCATAGGCAATCACGTTGGCGATGGCCGCGGCCGGCACGCCCTCGCTCTCCAGCCCCAGGATGCGCGTATTGGTCAGGTCCATGAAATGGTTCTGGCCGACCTGGGTCAGCACTTCGTCGCCACACAGGGCGGCGTCGTCGTCGGTATAGGGCCATACCGGGTCGGCCATGGTGTCGTAGACCGTGCTGCCGGGACTGGAGTCGTAGATCACCCAGCCCAGGCCGCTCTTGTCCGCCGCCAGCGAACGGTCCACCATCGCCTTGGCGTCGGCCAGGTTATAGGCATCCAGGCGACCGACCAGATAGTCCAGATCGTACTGGTTGTTGCTGCTGTCAGTAAGCACGTACTGACCATGAGAAAAACTGTAGTTGCGGTCCAGACCCTGACGCGTGTTGTTGTTTTCAACCCCCATGAAGAAACTGCTCGCGGAGAAATTCGGCTGCTGGAATCCCTGATAGACCGACTCATTCCAAAGATAGCCCTCGATGGGGTAGCTGCCATCCTCGAAGAGTGTGCACAGCTCGGAATCTACCGACGAGGAGGTGCCGGTGTTGAGGTCGACCGTGCCGCTGATCCGGTGCGGGACTCCACTGAGCAGCAGGATGTATTTCAGGCTGTCCTTGTAGCCGCTGCCGTTAATGTGCAGCTTCACGGGCTCGCGGATGTCGTTCACATAGTCCTTGGCCCCACCGGCGCCATCATCGCGGGCGACGGTATCGCCAATTGCTGCACCCAAGGGCAGGCCCAGCACATAGTCGGGGTCGATCGCGCGCCCGCTTTCCGGGCTCATGTAGTAATCCTTCAGCTCTACGCTCTCCGGGTCGTCCGTGTTGTAAACCACCAGCAGGTCGCGCATGGGTATGGCGCAGTCCAGCTGCTGGCTGTCCTGACTGCTCTTGGCCAGGTCGTTCAGCACCGTCAGGGTCACGGTCTTGTCGCCGGGGGCCGCGTAGACATGCTCAACCTTGTCCGCGGGCTCAGTGACCACTGTGTCCGGGGAGCCATCGCCCCAGTTGTAGGTGATCGAGGTGATGCTGCCGCTGCCGCCGGTGCTGCCGCTGGCGTCAAAGCTGACGGCCCACTCGGCGGTGGGCCTGCTGCTCAGCAGGTTGAGCTGCGCCACCGGCAGGCTGGGATCCAGGCCGACGGGCACGATGAAGTCCGCCTCGCCCATGCGGGCCGTGTCAGTCTTCACCTGCAGGTTCACCGTGTAGTTGCCGGGCGCGTCAAAGACATGGCTCACGGGCTCAGAGGCTGAGCTGCTGGTCTGCACCGGGCTGCCGTCGCCAAAGTCATAGCGGCACTCGATGATGTTGCCGCCGCCGCCCGCGCTGGCGCTGGCGTCAAAGTCGGCGCTGACTCCGGCATAGATCGGGTCGGGCACGGTGAGCAATGCGACCGGCCCGCCCGGCAGGTCGAGGTTGGAGCTGACACTCAGCGCCGAGACCGAGACATTGTTCTCATGGGCCAGCACCGCGATATAGAAGGCTCCGCCGGGGGAGACCAGGCTGGCCCCGTCGTTAAAGGGGATCACGCCCTGGCTGGCCTTGCTCAGGATGCGCCAGCGCCCGGCGGAGAAATCGGCGATGGCCAGCCAGGCGGGCTTGCTGCGGGCAATGCTGACCGCCGCTGGAATGATCGTGCCGTCGGTGGAAAAACCTGAGAGCGCATACAGGGCCCAGGCCTGGCCGCTGGAGGCCAGCGCGCCGTTCAGCACCAGGCTGCCCGGGCTCCAGCTCACGCCCTCGGAGCTCTGCTGCTGCGGCGCGAAAGGCAGCAGGTCATAGACAGTATCGCTGGCACTGCGCTGGAGCTGCGGCGGGGCAAGCTGCGTAAGCTCTGGCAGGCCCGCCTGGGCCAGGCTCTCAGGCTGCGCGGGCAGCGCACTGCCCTGCAGGCCCGCCGCCGGCTGCTCGCCGGAGCAGGCCGCCAGCAGCACAGCCATAAGCAGCGCTGCTGCGATGCCACTGCGATTGAATTGTCCGAGGCGCATGCCCCACCTCTGCTTGAAACTAGCCGCAGCAGGATTGTAACAATCCGCAGGCATCCGGCCTCAGGGGGCAGAGCTCATCAGGTCTGGCCGGCGCTGGGCGGGTACTTTTCCCAGAGAGCGTCCACGCCGCCGATCTCCTCGATCGCGCTGATGATCTCGTCCACCCGCGGCAGGGCCCGGGTGAGCTGGCCGAAGTCGATCACATATGCCCCGTCCTCGACGCTGATCACCGCGGTCAGCACGCCGGCCAGGGCCTGGTACTGCGCGATGGCCTTCTGCGCGGTCTCGCCCTCGCCGCCGCTGTCCAGCAGTATCAGGCCCAGGGTGCGCTTCATCTCGATGATCTTGCTGTAGCGCAGGCTCTCGTCCAGCTTGTCCTTCAGATAGCCGGCGGTGGGCACGGCCACGCCGGAGTCCAGCGCCCCGGCAAGCTGGTTCTGGCACAGGTTGCGCTCGGAGATGCTGACCACCAGCAGGCCGTCCAGATACAGCTTCATCCCGGCCCAGTCCTGCTGGGTGAAACAGCAGTCCACCAGACGGTCATAGAGATACTCCGCCTCGCGGTAGACCTTGAAGTCGGCGGAGTCCTTGGAGGCATCCCGGAAGCTGAGGATGGCCTCCTCAAAGCCGGCCCGGGCGGCGGAGAACTCCTTCTTCAGGCCCTCCTTGTCCACAGCGCGCAGGCCGCGCTGATAGGCCGCCTCGGCCGCGCTGGCATTCACAATGCTGGCGGCGCGGGCCGGCCACGGCAGCAGCAGGGCCGCGGCCAGGGCCAGCAGGCAGGCGGCGCAGGCGGCGCGCAGACGGGGGAAGGAACCGGTGGACATCAACATGCGGACAGAGTATAGGCAGTGCCTGTTCAGGGCGGCGCGGTAATACAATCACAGCGGAGGATCGGCATGATCAGCTTCATTCGCCTTGTACTGCTGGCCGCGGGCCTTGGCGCCGCGCTGCTGCTCAGTTCCTGCAGCGGCGGGCGGATGAAGGCCACCGGGCCCTACCTGACCCTGCCCCGCGGCAGCTATCTGGCCGAGCACTTCGCCAAGCTGCAGATCAACGGCGCTGGCGAGGGCAATGCCTTCAAGAAGTTCGACGGGCGCTATCCCGCTGGCTGGCCGGCCGCCATCCGCCTGCCGGAGGGCGTCTATCTGGCTCAGGACGGCCAGATCACTGTGGAGTCCATTGACCAGCCCAGCAACGACGGACGCTATCTCAGCGCCTATCCCGTGGCCGGCGTGCTGAAGGGCAGCTACAGCGATGTGCTCAGCGCCCTGCGCACAGCGCTGAGCGCCGGCGGCGGGCCGCTGTCCATGGACCAGGCGGTGCCGCCTGGCAAGCATGCAAAGAGCAGCATGGACTTCCCCGCGGGGCACGAGCTGAGCTGGAGCGCCGGGACCAGCACCTTCGCGCCGCGTCTCAGCCTGCGGGTCTTTGACTCGCCAGAGCTGGATGGCTGGACCTATTTCGAGGGCTACTTCAGCAGCGGGGAATAGGCCGCGACCGGCCGCAGCGCGCCGTAGCCAGGCGCTGTCGCGGGGCAGTCCGCCGGGCTGAAACTTGCGCGAGGAATCTCTGCTGTTAATGCGACAAAACCTATCGTCATACGGTATATTCCCCGTCCGCCAGAGCCGCCCTGCGCTGCTCTGCGCGCTTTGTCAAAACCACTGCGAGGTTAGGGATGGGCGAGTTCTTCATCAACCGCGGTACCCTGGTGGGTCAGGCAGCACCGGATTTCAAGGCCAAGGCATACTGCAGAAGCTGGGGCGGCTTCCAGGATATAAGCCTCAGTGATTACAGGGGCAAGTGGCTGGTCCTGTACTACTACCCCCTCGACTTCACCTTCGTCTGCCCGACGGAGATCACGGCTTTCAACGATCGCCTTGATGAGTTCAAGGCCCGCGATGCTGAAGTCCTCGGCGTCAGCATCGACAGCCACCACTGCCATCGCGCCTGGGTGGAGCGCGGCGACCTTGGCGACCTGCAGTACCCCCTGCTGGGCGACATCACCAAGGAGATCAGCCGCGCCTACGGCGTGCTGGATGAAGAGGCCGGCTTCACCTTCCGCGCCACCTTCATCATCGACCCCGAGGGCAAGGTGCGCTTCGCGCAGATCCACGACAACAGCATCGGCCGCAGCATCGACGAGCTGCTGCGCAATATCGACGCCCTGCAGTCCGGCGGGCTCTGCCCGGCGAACTGGAAGAAGGGCGAGGTGCTGGTGGCCAGCCGCTAGGCTTCAGGAAGCAGGCCGCTGCGGCAATCTGCAGCTTCCAGCAAGGGCGGGCATGTCCCGCCCTTTTGTTGTCGCGACAGAGTCGTTCTTCCTGTGGCAGATACAAAGTACAACCGCATGCCTAGTAGACGCTGTCGCGATTGTCGATGTCGTATACAGTAACTCGCCTGGCTATGTCATCTACTGCGTACAGGATACGGTACTTTCCCACCCTCAGCCTGTATCCAAGACCTTCCTGCCCGACCAGTTTGCGAACTCCTGTCGGGCGAGGCTGCTCAGTCAGCAAGAGCAGCTTGGCGTCTATGCGAAGTAGCACCTTGTCCGGAAGCTTCAGCAGCTTTCGTTCAGCGGACGACTCCAGGACAAGCTCATAGCTCAAAGCCTGCCCGTGACCTTGAGCTGCTCACGGATCTCCTTGTAACTGCGAAAGCCGCTCGCGTTGCGGCGCAGCTCGTCAAGCTTGAGCGCATCCTCCAGATCTTCAACATACTTCATAAGTTTCTTGTACTGACGCAGACTGAGTTTCACGATCTCGTGTCCCTCGCTGTCGGTCAGAAACTCGGGCCTTACTCTGACGGTGCTCATATAGCGATTGTACCGTCAAAGGGGCCTGTAGCCGCTGCAGCCGGACAGCTTTCCATTCCCGCGACCCCTGGGCAGCGCCGATTCTCCCCTGGAACTTACGCGCTGGCTCTTCGCTGGCGCCTGGCCCGCGCTGCTACAATTCTCCCTCGCGCAGTCGCCCCTCGGCTGCGCCGCGGAGGAATGGCATTGACGGCGTGTGCCGTGACTTTCACCGGCCTGCGGGCCCGCGCGCTTGACGACGCGCCTGAAACAGAAGTGATCTATACGGGGCTGGAGCGCGGCTGCGCGGCTGACTGGAGCCGCGCATGCTGAGGCTGACCCAGATCGAGCTGCTCGGCTTCAAGAGCTTCGCCCACAAGACCGTGCTGGACCTCGACGAGCGCGTCAACTGCGTCGTCGGGCCCAACGGCAGCGGCAAGAGCAACATCGCCGATGCGATCCTCTTTGCCTTCGGCGGCCAGTCCAGCCGCGAACTGCGCACCTCCAACATGGCCGGCCTGATCTTCGCCGGCACCGAGGATCTGCGCCCGCTCAACCTGGCCTCCGTGACCCTGCACTTCCAGGTGCAGGCGCCGCGGCCGGGCCGCGAGCGCGAGCTGGCCGAGGAGGAGGCCCTGGACGGGCTGTCCATGCGGGCCCAGGAGATGCTGGAAGAGGCGGATGTCACCGCGGCCAGCGCCGACCCGGAGAGCGAGCAGGGCCAGGCCCTGACCAGCGGCCCGGGCGCCCTGCCCGGCACGCGCCTGACGCGGCATGTCCCGGTCGCCCCGCCCCAGATGAAGGACCCCACCCCGGCGGTGATGAAGCAGCTTGAGCAGGTGCAGCCGGGGGACCAGATCTCTGTAACCCGCCGCGTCTTCCGCGACGGCTCGGGCGGCTATTTCATTAACGGCGAGGCCGTGCGCCTGAAAGATGTTGACGCCTTCTTCGACCGCTATAACCTGGGCCGCTCGGCGGCCTTCAGCGTGAACCAGGGCGAAGTGGAGCGCAAGATCCTGGCCGGCCCGCAGGAGCTGCGCGAGTGGCTGGCCGAGGCCACCGGCGTGGCTCTGCTTTTGCAGCAGAAGGACCGTGCCCAGGGCAAGCTCAAGCGGGCGCAGCAGAACCTGACCCGCCTGCGCGACATCCTCTCGCATACCGAAAGCCTGGTCGCCGACCTGGCCCAGCAGCGTGTGAAGGCTGAGCAGCACCTGAAGCTGGCGGCGCAGCTGCGGGCGGTGGAGCTTAACGAGATCCGCCGCGAGATTGAGTTCGCCCAGAAGCAGCTGGAGAACGCCGGCAAGTCCCTGGGCGATGTTGATCAGGCCCTGGAAGAGGCGCGGCGGGCCTTTGAAGCCCTGCAGGGCCAGGCCCATGAGGGCCACAGCGAGCTGCGGCGTCTGGAGGAGCAGATCAACCAGGCGGCGATGCAGCAGGCCCAGCAGCAGGCCGAGGTGGAGCGCCTGCGCCGCGAGGCGGCGGTGGCCGCCCGCTCGGCGGAGGCGGCCACGGCGGCGCTGAGCCAGCTTGACAAGGACCGCGTCGAGCTGAGCGCCAGCCTGCAGGGCCTGGATGAAGAAAACAGCAAGGTGAATGCCGCCCTGGCGGCGGCGCGCGAGGAGCACCGCCTGGCCGGCGCGCAGAGCGCCCAGCGGGCCGAGGCATTCAACGCGGCCAAGGCCGGCGTGGAGGCGATCAGCGCCCAGCAGGCCCAGGTGGGCCGCAGTCTCTTTGAGCTGGGCCAGACCATCGCGCGCCTGAACAATGAGGCCGAGGCCATCCGCCGCCACGGCCAGCAGCTGGAGGGCCAGCTTGAGGCCCGCCAGCGCTACAGCGAGGCGGTGGCCGAACGCCTGGCCCAGCAGCAGGCAGAGCTGGAAGCGGAGACCGCCCGCAGCGCGGCGCTGGAGGATGAAACCGCCGCCCTGCGCAGCGCCCTGAACCAGCACAACCAGAGCCTGCTGGAGCTGGCCGCGGAGCTGAAGGCCGGCGAGGCCGAATGCGCGGGCCTGCGCGCGGCCCTTGCCGAGCTGCGGGCCCGGCGCCAGGCCGTGGCCGAGATGCACTCCGAGGCCGAGCGCGATTCCGGCCGGGCCGCCCTGCTGGAGCATGGCGAGCTGGCCGCTCAGCTGCACTCTGTGACCGAAGTGACCTTCGCGCCGGAGCTGCGTCCGGCCTTCACGCGCCTGCTGGCCCAGCTCAGCCATGGCCTGGCCGGGGCGGGCAGCCTGCGCTCCGCCGCCCTGGAGCATCTCAAGGCGCGGCAGTCCGAGGCCCTGCTGCTCAGCGCGGCGGCGGCAAGTGAGCCGCATCCGCTCTCGCTCTGGCGTCAGCTTTCCGGCGCGCCGGAGGTGCTGGCCGGGCTGCGCGCGGCCCTGGGCGAGGTGGCCCTGGCCAATGACCTGGCGGAGGCCGAGGCCCTGCTGGAGCGCGAGCCCAGGCTGGCGCTGGCCGTGCTGGCGGACGGCTCGGCCCTGCTGGGCCGCGGCATGGCCTGGCTGGGAGCGCCGGCGCCCGAGCGGGCCCGGGATGTCAGCCGCCTGTCGGACCTGGCTGAACTGGACCGCCAGATCAGCGCGGCGGCCGGCGAGCTGGAAGCGGCCGAGCAGGCCCTGGCCAGCGCGCACACGGCCCACAGTGCGCGGCAGCTTGAACGCGACGAAGTTTCCAGCCGCCTGGCCTCCGCGGCCGAGCGGCAGCGCGCCAGCGCCGAGCTGGCCACGCGCATGGCCGGGGCGGTGAAGGACCGCCAGGCCGAGCTGAGCCTCCTGCAGCACCAGAACCAGGAGCTGCAGCTGGAGCGCGAAAAGCTCTCGGGCTCGCTGCCCGAGATTGAAAAACAGCTCACGGACAGCCAGGGCCGCCTGGCCCAGCTTTCCGCCGAGCGCGACGCACTCGAGACCCAGCGCGACGGCGCGCTGGCCCGGCTGGAGCAGGCCCGCGAGGAGCAGACCGAGCTTCTGACCGCGATCCAGCTGGCCCAGCAGAAGCTGCGGCATCTGGAGCAGCAGAGCCTCGACCTGGCCGAGCGGCATAACAACGCCCGGCGGCGTCTTGAGGGCCTCAGCGAGCGCCAGCAGAACCTGGAGCGCGAGCGCGAGGCGGCGCAGAAGCTTGGCGAGCATGCCGCAGAGCAGTCCGCGGCGCTGGAAGAGAGCATCAGCGCGCTGGGCGCCAGGCTTGGCAGCCTCAAGCAGCAGCGCGAGGAGAAGGCCAGCGGCATGGATGCCCAGCAGGAGGAGATCACCCGCTGCGCCCAGGCCGTGGCGCGCCTGGAACAGGACCAGCAGGCCCTCGCGGCGACCCGCGAGCGCGCGGCCGAGCGCCTGCAGGAATGGCTGCTGGACCTGCGCGAGCGCTTCAACCTCAGCCTGGCCCAGTTGCTCTCCGACCCGGCCATCGTGGCCGCGCCGCCGGATGCCGAGCTGGATGCGGCCGAGGCCGGGCGCGGCAAGCTGCGCGAGGAGAAGGCGCGCCTGCGCGAGGCCCTCGACGCCATCGGCACGGTGAACCTGCTGTCCATTGAGCAGCACAAGCTGCAAAGCGAGCGCCTGGAGTTCCTCTCCGGCCAGGCCAGCGAGGTGGAGAAGGCCGCGGCCGACCTGCTGCAGCTGGTGGCGGACCTCGACCGCGGCACCGAACGGCGTTACACGCGCCAGATCGACCGCATCCAGGAGCGTTTCGACAAACTGGTTAAGCACCTCTTTGGCGGCGGCTGGGGCCGCCTGCGCTTCATCCCGCCGGCAACGGCATCCGCCCCCGCCGCAGCAGCGGGCGCTGCCGGCGCAGCCGCCGGCGATGGCGCGGCGGCCGAGGGCGAGAACTTCGATGTGCTGCCCGAGGCGCCGGCCGAGCAGATCGCCTCCGCCGGCATCCTGGCCTGCGGCGTGGAGGTTGAGGTGCAGCTCCCGGGCGCGCGGCGGCATGCCCTGCGCGGCCTGTCCGGCGGCCAGCGCAGCATGATTTTCCTCGCCCTCTTCTTCGCTGTGCACGGCATCCGAAGCCCCGGCTTCTGCCTGCTCGACGAGGCCGATGCCGCGCTGGACGACGCCAATGTCGGCCGCTTCGCCAAGCTGCTGGAGAGCTATGCGCAGGAGGGCGAGACCCCGGCCGAGCAGGTCATCGTGGTCACGCACAACAAGCGCACGATGGAGATCGCCGACAAGCTGATCGGCGTGGTCGGCCGGCCCAAAGGCGTCAGCAACCTGCTGGCGGTGGACCTGAAGGACGCCAAGAAGCTGGCGGACAAGACCGTGGCGTAGAGCGGACTGCTAAGACAGGTAGGGGCGCGTGGAGCGCGCCCGCCCTGTAGGGGCGAAGCATGCTTCGCCCTTCTGGATCAGGTAAGACCAATGAAGACTACTCGCTACTTTGAAGAGCAGGTAATGCGCAAGCGGCCATACCTGCAGCGCCGCTGGATTGAGGCTGCACTCCTGTACTTTGAGCATAAGGAGACGCAGGCCGATGGCAGAGTCAAGCTTTGGTACTATGTTCCGGAGGCAGGGTACCACCTTAGGGTCGTAACACTCGCTGATGGAGAGACAGTGCACAATGCCTTTCCTGACCGCGACTACCTGCAGAGGATCAACTGAGTCATGAAGCTGAATTACTATCCTGAAACTGATTCACTCTACATCGAGCTGACTTCCGACCCCGGTGCCAGTGTGGTTGAGATCGCGCCGGGTGTAGTCGCCGACTTCAGCAGCGACGGCCGCCTCGTCGGCCTCGACATTGACCATGCCAGCAAGGTCGCGGATCTGTCGCAGCTGGTGAGTGATCAGCTTCCGCTGAAGAACGCCTGAGGACTTCGAGAGGGCGGAACATTGTCCCGCGCTCTGTCATGAGCCGCGAGGCACTGTAGGGGCGCACGCTGTGCGCCTCTGCGCTCGCTGCGGCATCAAGCTGCTGCCGTTCGCAACGTGACCCTACTCCCCAAAGACCAGCAGCCTGTCTGCGATGCCGATGGCCACGCGGCCGTCCGGCATGCGGATCAGCTGGCCGCCGTGAACGCCAGCCTCAAAGCGGCCCAGGGCCTTAAGCTTCTGGTCGAAGGCATAAAGCTCCAGGCCCTCGCCCGGGTGGGTGCGGTTCTTCCCGCCGTAGACCCGCAGGTCGTCGCTGAGCTTCTCCATGCGCGTCTGCTGCGAGTACTGGGCCACATACAGCCGGCCGCTGGCGTCCAGCATGGCCCTGGCCCCGCTGCCCGGGCCGATGCGCGCCAGCACGCGGCTGCGCCCTTCACGGTTTAGCACAGTCAGGCGCTGCCAGTCATAGCACAGCAGGCCCTGCGGCAGCGGCAGCAGCAGGCTCAGGCGGCTCTCGTGCTCCAGCGGCTGACTGAAAAGCTGCCGGCCCTGCAGGTCAAAAGCCAGAAGCTGGTCGCGGCTGCGCAGGGCGATCCAGTCATCGCAGACCTGCGGGTTCCACAGCGCGCCGGGACAGTCCACGCGCCAGAGCAGCTCACCCGCGGCGGAGACCGCGCTCAGGCCGCCGGCATTATCGGCGCAGATGAAGCTGCCGTCCGGCGTCGCCTGCGGCGCCAGCATGGCCGTGCCCTGCATCGACAGCTGCCACTTCTCATTGCCCGCGAAGTCAAAGCAGCGCATCTGCCTGCCCTGGCCAAAGGCGAAGCAGTCGCCGCTGCTCGCCAGGTTATCGCTGTAGACCGGCTCGCTGATCAGCTGGCTGCTGAGCAGCGTGCCGCCGGGCTTGAAGAACTCCAGACGGCCGGGCGGGCTGGGCCTGTCGACGTGAAGTCTGAGGCTGCCCCTGACCAGCGCGATCTCCCCGCCGGGGCCAATAACGATCAGCGGGAACATGTCGCCGCTGCTGATCATCATGTAGGGCTTGCCATCCGGCTGCGCCAGCCAGACATTGCAGCTTTCCACCAGCAGCATGTCGCCATCCGGCAGGGCCGCGCCGCTGTGGATGGCCGCGCCGGCAATCGCTGTCTGGCTCAGGTCGATGCGCTGCGCAGGCTCAAGTGCCTCGCGGCCCAGCAGCCGCAGGCCGGCGCCAAGCAGCAGGCCCAGCAGGATCAGGCAGGCAACAGAAACAAGGACGAACCGCAGCATCATGCAGATTCTAGCTAGGCGCAGCAGAAAGCCCGGGGCGACCCGGGCTTTTGATTCCAGATTTAAGCTTGCCGCCCGCGCTAGATCACCGGGTTCACTTCAAGGCTCAGGCCGACGATGCCCAGGGCATCGGTGTCGTGGGTGGCGATGGTGATGTAGCCATACTCCTCGTCCGCGTTCATCAGCTCCACAGCGCTGATGTCGAGGTCGCTCAGGTCGCCCAGCTCGAAGGGGCCGTACCAGCGCCAGGCATCGGCCTGACGGTCCGAGACGCCGACCCAGAAGTCGTCGGGATTTTCGTCAAACACATACAGCCCGCCGCAGCTGATGCTGAGGCTCTCGATGCGGTGGCCCTCGGGCAGGCTGCGCAGGCCATAGGTCACAAAGCCCAGCTCGCCGGGCTCGGAGAGCAGCCACATGCCCGGGCCATAGGCCGGCGTCTGGCCGCCCATGCCGTCGTCCTCATAGCCGATGAACAGCTCGCCCTTCTGGCTCAGGTCGTTCTTCCCGGTGTAGCGCCGGGTGTCCAGCTCGTTATTGCCTGGGCTCAGCGCCTGATGGATGCTGGCCCAGATCACATCGGGGTCGATCTGGCCATCCTGGCCGTTCAGTTCGTCATAGCCGTCGCCGGGGGGCAGGAACTCGTCGGGGATGTCCACCACCGAGCCGCTGTGCGGCAGCAGCGGGCCGGCCGCCGCAGCAACGCTGCCCGGCGCGGCGGAAACAGCAGGATGCGGTGCCGCGCTGTCGAGGCCGCTGAGTGCTGTGTCCCGGGCCCCGCCACAGGAAGTGGCGGCGGCGCAGAGCAGGGCGGACAGCGCCAGCGCCAGCAGGCTCAGTGGCTGCCTGGTCCTGCCTGTGCTTCCTGTGCTGCTTGTGCTCTTGCGGTCCATGTTCTGCCCCTTTGCGAAGATCGGTTTTGTTGAAACCGTATGTCTTACCCGCAGGGGGCAGGGCTAAACAGGATTGGCGCAAAAGGCGCCGGGGCCTTAGCTGCGGCCCTTCCACAGCAGCAGGATGATCAGGCCCAGGGGGCCGAGGAAGAGGCCCAGCAGGAAGCCGGCGCAGCCGGTGCCCTTGCTGTTGCCCAGCAGCCAGCCGATGATGGCGAAAAGCACATTGCCGCTGACCAGCCAGGGCCACCAGCCGTAATCACGCAGCGCCAGCAGGGCGAGGCTCAGGTATTCCATAACGATACGCTCCTCAATTGCCCCTCACGGACTATATATACCACCCTGATACGGCGGGCCAGCCGCCGCAGGGCCAGCTTTGGACTTGCACAGCGCTGCACAGGTTCCGCCCGGCCTGTGGGCCCGGGCCGGCCGGCCAGCGCGGATCCTGCGCCGGGGAGGGCTGCAGCAGCGGCAGATGTGGCAGCAGCAGGCGGCAGGCATTTGTGGCCAGAGGCGGCGTTGACCCCGGCCGGGGGCGATGTTACAATCATCCCCCGCCGCCCAGGGGCATGCGGCGGCGTAGCCAAGTGGCAAGGCAGAGGTCTGCAAAACCTCCACCGGCGGTTCGATTCCGCCCGCCGCCTCCAACGCCCCGCCGCCGGCACTTGATAATCGTGGGCGCTTAGCTCAGTTGGTTAGAGCACTACGTTGACATCGTAGTGGTCACTGGTTCGAGTCCAGTAGCGCCCACCAATCTTTAAACTCCCCGCGCCGCGCTAGCGGCGCGTAATGCGAATTCCAGTCAGAGAGCACTTTCCGCGATTCAACACTCTGGTTCGAGCAGGCCTGAGAGAGAAGCTCTCTCAGTTTCATGGGATCACCCTCCGCAGTCTGGAGATTCCTGAGCCAGACTGCGTTTACCTGCTTACGCAGTGGTTCGAGCCACCAATCAGCGCCCTTGTGGGCGATCTCTGCTTTCCGAGCCTCCAAAGCCACCCGCTGTTCTACCAGCGGCTTCTTGCGGGCAGCATAATCTGCCCGATTCATTTCCCCATCCACTAGCAAGTCATTCAACCTGCTCAGCTTCGCTGAGATCTTCTCCATTTCCAATTCAATCTCGGCTATGCGGCCAATAGTCTGCTCTTTCTCCTCAGCGCTCCACTTGTCGATCTGCTCCAGCATTGGCATGGCCCAGTCATCGGGCAGGGCTACCTGGAGCATCAACTCATAGAGCTGCGCTGTAAGGCTCTCCTCGCGCAGATAGGGCTGTGAGCAGGCCATTCTGGGGTTCTTCTTGGTGCAGCGGTAATAGACCCAGGAATGGACCTTGCCGCTCTTCATGCGCTTGGTATGCCGCTCAGCGGTAACAGCGCAGCCACACTCCGCGCAGCGCAGCAGGCTGGAATAGACAAAGGCCTCTTTGTACTGGGCCTGCTTGCGTCCACGCTCCTTCATGACCTGCTGTGCCTTGTCCCAGTCCGCCTTGGATACCGCAGGCTCTTGGATGCCCTCGTAGAGGACACCCTTGTAGATAAAGGCGCCGTAGTAGAAGTGGTCGCTCAGCATATCCATGATGTGCTGGGGAGAGAAGGGCTTTCTCTGCCTAGTGCTGACACCTTCGCGGTAGAGCCAGAGAGCAATGTCACGACAGCTGCAGGTACCAGTCAGGTACTTGGCAAATGCCACCTGGATCAGCGGGAAGACCAGGGGATCAGGCTCGGCAATCTTGGTCTTGGGGTTGTTAGCATATCCCAGACGGGCCGGGCCAGGGAAGATACCCTTGTCCACGCGGGACTGCATGCCCCGCCGTACCACTTCACCCAGGCTGTCCGAGTAGCGCTTGCCCTCAGTCATTAGAAAACCCAGCATGAACTTGTCCGTGCTGCGGTTGTAGTAGGTCATGCTGGCGGTAACTACACACTGCAGCAGGCCTGCGTCCATCAAAGTGATGATCTTGGCCTGATCAACGGGATTACGAGAGAGTCTTGATGGGTCCCAGACCAGAAGCGCATTAGCGCTTCCGGACTCAATCAGGGCGATTGCTGCGCCGAAAACGGGCCGTCCGGGCTCTTTAGCGCTTTGGCTCTCTTCGAGCCTCCTGATGACGCGCAGGCCCTGCTCCGCCTCCGCCCTAGCTGCCCAAGCCTTCTGATCAGGGATACTCTGGATCTGCCGCTCGTCGCTGTCCGATGACTTCCTCGTATACTCCACAAAGACCAACCGGGGCTCTACGGTGGGCTCATTGGTCAGCTTAAAGCTGCTATTGCGCTGGAACCTCTTTGGGTAGTTCTTCGGAATTGTCATAACATTCTAGTATACCTGCGTTAAGTACTTGTTGCAGAAGACTTGCTGGTGGAAACTTCCCATTTGCCGTCCTTGACCACGACCCGGATGCGGCCGTCACCGCGCGTGGTCAAGACCCGTCTAAACGACCCATCGGGCATTTTGATGCCCTTGGCATGGACGCGGTAGGGGACACGCTGCAGGACCGTCTTGCCCGAAGCCTGCTCCTTGTCGGAAATGCAGATCAGCTTGGGGCTGAGGTACTCAAACACTTCCGGGCAATAGCCCGATGGGCGCCCATGGTGACTGGCCAGGAAAAGGTTGGTCTCCCTGAGCATATATCTAAAGGCATCATTCTTGAGATGCAGGCGCCACCCGCGAGCGTTCAGATCGCCGGGCAAGCAGACTGTGAAGCCGCCTTCACTAATGAAGGCGACCATAGACAGGTCGTTCATATCGCGGACTGAACCGATGGGAAGATAGAAGAGCCGCAGTGCCAGGCTCTTGAACTGCCGGCTGGCATCCAGCGGCTGCAGCTCACCGATGGTCTTGCTGCGGTTGAGGTAGGCAGCCTGGGCCTTACTCAGTGTCGCCTTGAGGTCACTGAAGTGCTGGATCTGCAGCTGCGGGTGCTGCCAAACATGCGAAGGCTTGAGCTGTTCAACTACATTTGCCAAATCAGCCACGTGGTCCTGGTCGGCATGGCTAATGATCACGTGGTTGAGCCTACGGCGACTGCCAAAGCCCTGTTCGACCAGCGCATCACTTGGCCGCCAGCCGGTAGAGCGGTTGTAGCCGCAGTCAACTAACACTGTTTCGCCAGCCTCACTGAGAATCAGCATGCAGTCACCATGTTCAACATCAAAGATGCGGATGTCCATAACCCACTCATTATCCTGCGGATGTGCCGCGTCTCGCAAGCTCGACGCGGTCCAGGTTACGCCGGGCTAAGCCCGGCAAAACTGAGCAAACCTGTGTAGTCTCCAGCCGCAGGCAAGTAAGTAAATGCTCATCC